>NZ_CP108845.1:0-1007500 GCF_045207335.1 Nocardioides sp. NBC_00850 | reverse complement strand
ACTTTAGCAGACTCACTTTCGCTTTCCCAATTCGGCGCGTTCCGCGCTTTCCCTGGTTTAGCAGCTGTGTTTCTGCCTCGTCCTGGAGGACTTTATCGGATCTCGCTTTGTTGTCCAATTCGGCGTATTCACACCGCATTCGGATAAAAGCAATATCCACACCTACACAGCCATGACGATCTGACGTGAATCAGATCTTGAGTTCTTCGGCAGATCCTGAGACCCGCTGCCAGAACACCCTGGATCGAGCGATGCTCGAAAGAGTGGAGGTGGCCGCTCCGGGGCCGGAAGCCCGCCCGAAGACTCGCGCTTGCTTCCCGCCGCACCCTGGCGACTCGGAGAACACTACACACACCCTGACGCCGTTTCAAATCGCCAGGGCAACTTTTTTCGTGCGATGTTCTGCGCTCCACTCTAGACCCCCGAGACAAGGCCCATGGGCCGTTTGCTCCACCCGGCACCAGGGGCCTCGTGACCCGCCGGTCAGGCGGGGGCGAAGAGCTCGACCGGGTTGCCGGCCGGGTCCTCGATCACGGCCTGGGCACCGCCCCGGCCATCGATGCGGCTGGTGCGTACCCGAGCGCCGGCTTCACTCAGACGCCGGAGCTCCTGGTCGACATCGGCCACCTCGAGCTGGATACGGCTCCAGCCACCGGGGCTCGGAACCTTGCCGTCGTCGGCGGCCTGCCCTGCGCCGCCGGCACCAGGGGTGTTCAGCATCAGTCGCAGCCCGTGACCCTCGAGCATCGCGAAGCCACCGGCTCTCGGACCGACGTCCTCGAACCCGAGCTCGCGATAGAAGGCGACGGCGGCAGTGATGTCGTCGACGATGTAGCGGAATCCTGGAATCATCTGTCTCTCCTCTCTGCAACACTACTGTTGCATAGTAGGCTCCTCGCATGGCTTCTCGTCAAGGGCGTACGGATCCCCGAGTGGTGCGCAGCCGGGAAAGAGTGCTCGAAGCGGCGCTCGCGGAGCTCGCCGAGCGGGGATACGGCGGATTCAGCATCGACGGGGTGGCAACACGTGCCGGCGTCGCCCGGAGCACGATCTATCGACTGGGACACGACCGGCTCAGCCTGGTCGCCGCGGCCATGGAGACGCTCAACGTGCAGCCGCGCCCGGAGGCCGGCGGACAGGACCCGCGAGGCGATGTGGTCGCGATCGTCGCCCATCTCGCCTCAGCCATGCAGTCGTCACTGATGTCCGACTGTCTCCCCGCCGTGCTCGACGGGGCCGAGCGTGACCCGGGCCTGCGGGAGCTCCACCACCGCTACAGCGCGCAGCGGCGTACGCGGCTGGTCGATGCGCTCACCCGGCTGCGGGCGGCGGGGCAGGATGTCGGGGATCCGGAGCGGGCGGCGGAAGCGCTGGCGGGAGCAGTGTTCTATAGACGGCTGATGACGCCGGTGCCGCTGCGTACGGAGGAAGTCGAGGGTTTGGTGGCGACCGTTCTCGGGGAGAAGTGATCCGGCAGCCGGGTCAGCCGACGCCGATGTGCTGGTAGTCGAGGTCGATCAGGGCGACGGCACGGTCGCCGTACGCGTCGACATCGCGGGGGTAGGGCGCGCCGGTGTATCGGGTGGCGAGCTCGTCGATGATTCCCCAGCGGGTCTCGTCCTCGACCCAGCCGACGACGCGGCCGCGGAGGATGACCGGCATGAAGTCGTTCTCCTGCGGCGCCAGGGAGAGCGCGATGCGCGGGTCGGTGTGGAGATTGCGGTACTTGCGGCCGCGGTTTCCGGTGAGGAAGACGACGTGGTCGCCGTGGGTTCCGATCCAGACCGGGGAGGTGCGCGGGGCGCCGTCGGGTCCGATCGTGGCGACATGGGCCAGGGCGGTCCCCTCGAGGAAGGGGCGTACGTCGGGGTTGATCATCGGTCTTCTCCTTGCTGCGGTCAGCGGACGACGCGGTAGTGGAGGTGGGTGACGCCGGGCGCGGGGACGACCTCGACGATCTCGAGCGAGATGTGCTCGGGGAGCTCGTTGAAGAAGCGGCGACCGGAGCCGAGGAGCACCGGGACCTGGTGGAGGACGATCTCGTCGACGAGGCCGGCCCTCAGCGCTTCGGTCACGACGCCGCCGCCCATGAGTCCGACGTCCTTGCCGCCGGTCTGCTCCTTGGCGAGGGCGATCGCGTCCTCGATGGTGGAGGCGAAGGTCTGGCGGTCGTGGGTCGCGGGAGCGGGACGATGAGAGAGGACGACCAGCGGAGCGGTGGGATGCGGCGCTCTTCCCTTGTCCCAGCCGGAGTCGTCGTAGGTGTTGCGGCCGGCGAGGCTGACCCCGTCGCGTGCGGCCAGGGCGTCGAAGACGCGGGCGCTCGGCTCGGAGAGCTTGAAGCCGTCGAAGACCTGGCTGGGGGTGTCGCCGTCGAAGTACCACTCGAAGAGGACGCCACCGTCCCCCAGGCCGCGCCCGGGGCCGGGGTCTCGGCCGGTGATGAAGCCGTCGACGGAGACCGAGAGTGCTGCGAGGACCTTGCTCATGATCGCTCCCTGAGGTTGGAGTTTCTTGAAGAGACTCGGCGACCGTAACACTCAGAGTTCCCTCAGGGAACCCCAAATGGTAGATTCGGGTCATGCAACGTACGAACTTCGGTGACATGGCCTGCTCGATCGCGAGGACGCTCGATGTGATCGGTGAGCCGTGGTCGCCTCTCGTGCTGCGCGACATCTGGGTGGGCATGAACCGCTTCGACCAGATCCAGGCGGATCTCGGAATCTCACGGAAGGTGCTGACCGAGCGGCTCGGGCATCTGGTCGAGCACGGGGTGCTGGAGAGGCAGGCGTACGACAACCGGCCGCGCTATGAGTACGTGCTGACGGAGAAGGGGCGCGAGCTCGTCGACGTGCTGATGGTGATGGTCGGCTGGGGTGACAAGTGGCTCGCGGGCGAGGCCGGGCCGCCGGTGCTCTACCGGCATCACGCGTGCGGGGAGATCGGGCGGGTCGATCTGCGGTGCTCCCACTGCGGCGAGCCGATGCATGCCGACGACATCGATGTGCTGCCCGGGCCAGGGGCTGCCCCGGAGCCGGCCTCAGCGGGGTAGCGGACCGGTGTAGGCCTGCCGCGCCGTCTCCACGGCGGGCATGTTCGCCTCCGACCAGTTGCCGACGGCGGCGAAGACCGGCTGCAGGCTGCGGCCGAGGTCGGTGATGTCGTACTCCACCCGGGGTGGCACCTCCGCGTGGTAGCGGCGCTCGACGAGGCCGTCGCGCTCGAGCTGGCGTAGGCGCTGGGTCAGCACCTTCGAGGAGATCGTGCCGAGGCGGCGCTCCAGCTCCACGAAACGCTGGGTGCCGAACTCGTGCAGCGTCCACAGGATCGGGGTGGTCCATCGGCTGAAGATCAGCTCGACCGCCGGGGTGATCGGACAGGCCGCCACCGGCTCGTCAGTGCTCGGACGCCAGGTCATATCGCTCCAATACTTACCTTGGGGAACCCACTGTATCGAGGGATCTAACGTCGTTCCGCACCCAGATCACTACCCATGAATGGAGACCTCGATGATCGTCATCACCGGAGCGACGGGGAATGTCGGGCAACCGCTCGTCGAGCTGCTGGCCGACGCCGGGCACACCGTCACCGCCGTCTCGCGCGGGATGTCGGCGCCGCTGCCGACCCGGCCGGGAGTCGCCACCGCGGTGGCCGATCTCTCCGACGTCACGACCCTGGCGCCGGCGCTGGCCAGCGCCGACGCGCTGTTCCTGATCGTCAGCGGCGCCGGCGCTCATGTCGACGGGCGGGCACTGATGAAGCATGCCGAGGCGGCAGGCGTACGCCGCGTTGTCCTGCTCTCCTCGCAGGCCGTCGGCACCCGGCCGGGGACGCCGTCGCACGCACCGCTCGCCGAGCTCGAGGAGGCGGTTCGGGGCTCGGCGATGGAGTGGACGATCCTGCGTCCCGGCGGCTTCGCGAGCAACGCGCTCGCCTGGGTGCCGATGATCAAGGAGACGAACGCCGTCCACGCGCCGTACGGAGATGTCGCGCTTCCGGTGGTCGACCCTCTCGACATCGCCGAGGTCGCCGCGGCGACCCTGACCGAGGACGGTCACTCCGGGCGGACGTACGAGATCACCGGTCCTACCGCGACCACGCCACGGGAGCGGGTCGAGGAGATCGCCGCGGCGACCGGGCGTCCGCTGGAGTTCGTCGAGCTGACCCCGGAGGAGGCCCAGAGTCAGATGTTGGAGTTCATGCCGCCGGCCGTCGTCGAGGGGACGCTCGCCATCCTCGGGCACCCGGCCGCCGACGAGCAGGCGGTCAGCCCGCACGTCGAGGAGGTGCTCGGCAGGCCGGCCCGCGGTTTCGGAGAGTGGGCGCGGCGGTTCGCCGCTGCGTACGGGGTCTGAGGTCGGGGGCCCGAGGTCAGCTACCGCCGGCGGCGCCCAGCTCCTTCAGCGCGGCGCCGTCGATGCGGTGGACCTCCCACTCGTTCTGCGGGACCGAGCCGAGGGAGCGGTAGAAGGCGATCGACGGCTCGTTCCACGTCAGCACCCACCACTCGAGGCGACGCCAGTCGTTCTCGACGCAGATCTCGGCGAGGCGTACGAGGAGGGCCTTGCCGGCGCCGGCGCCGCGGTGGGCCGGGTCGACGAAGAGGTCCTCGAGCCAGATGCCGTTGCGGCCGGTCCAGGTGGAGAAGGTGACGTACCAGACCGCCATGCCGATGACCGTGCCGTCGAGCTCGGCGATGAGGCAGCGGGTGGTCGGGGTGCCGGACTCCGGGAAGAGCGCCGCGGTGAAGTCGGTCTCCGTGGCCTCGACGGCGTCGGGCTCCTTCTCATAGACGGCGAGGGCGTGGACGAGGCGGAGGATCTCGGGTACGTCGGCGGGAGCTGCATCGCGGATGGTGACGGTCACGGGTCGATCCTAGGACTACTCGCCAGTTCGGGAATGCGCATTCCAGTGAGACGCAATCGCAATCGCGGTGCAACAAAGGCTTCCTACGTTTCGGGGCGTCCCCAACAGATTGGATACCCCCACATGACTCAGACTCAGTCACGTCGGAACTTCCTGCGCAACGTCGGCCTCGCCGGCGGCGCGGGAGTCATGTTGCACAGCATGGGTGCTCTCGGGCTCACCTCGGCTCACGCCGCGGAGACCCCCAGCTTCACTCCTCCCAAGCCATCCGATCTCGCCCGGGCCGGCAGCAAGTCGGTCGTCATCCTCGGCGGCGGCATCGCCGGGCTCACCGCTGCGTACGAGCTGCTCAAGGGCGGCTACAAGGTCACCGTGCTCGAGGGGCGCGAGCGACCGGGCGGTCGCAACTTCACCGTGCGCGGCGGCACCCGGGTGACCGATCTGAACGGGGTCACGCAGGTGGCCGGGTTCTCCAAGGGTCAGTACATGAACGCGGGGCCCGGGCGGCTGCCGCAGAGCCACATCACGCTCGACTACTGCAAGGAGCTGGGCGTCCCGATCGAGGCGTTCACCAACCAGAACGCCAACGCACTGCTCTACTACCCCGGCGACCACGGCATCGGCGCGGTGCAGATGCGTCAGGCGAAGGCGGACACGTACGGCTATGTCTCCGAGCTGCTCGCGAAGGCGACCGACAAGGGTGCCCTGGACGAGGAGCTGACCGCCGCCGACAAGGAGGCGCTGATCGCCTTCCTGAGGAACTTCGGCGACCTCGGCTCCAAGGCGGAGGGGTACGCCTACACCGGTTCCAGCCGCGCGGGCTACACGGTCGAGCCCGGGGCCGGGCAGGAGTCCGGCACCGAGGTCGCCCCGAACTCGATGAGCGCTGTCCTCGCCGCCGGGCTGGGTCAGTACTTCTCCTTCGAGTTCGGCTACGACCAGGCGATGATGATGTATCAGCCGGTCGGCGGCATGGACGCGATCCCCACCGCCTTCGCCCAGGCCGTCGGGGCGCGCAACATCCGCTACGGGGCCGAGGTCGTCGAGTGGAACAACACCTCGACCGGCGTCTCGGTGGCCTACAAGGCTCGCGGGAGGACCGAGACCATCAAGGCTGACTTCGCGATCAACTGCATGCCGCCGAACATCGCGGCCAAGGTCCAGCACAACCTCGGCGCCGACATCACCGCGAGCCTGAAGTCCTTCGGGCCCTCGAACGCCGGCAAGATCGGGATCGAGTACGACCGGCGCTGGTGGGAGGAGGACTTCCGGATCTACGGCGGCATCACCAACACCCGCCTCGACCTGCGCAACATGTGGCACCCGTCGTACGGGTTCAACGGGGACAAGGGCACGATGATCGGCTACTACAACACCGGTAGCGCGGCCGACACCTACGGTGCGCTCAGCCCCGCCCAGCGGCTCTCGCGGGCGGTGGACATGGGCAAGCAGATCTTCGGGGACGTCTATGGCGAGGGCATCACCGCCTCCTACAGCCAGGACTGGAAGTCGCAGAAGTTCTCCGAGGGGGCCTGGGCGTACTCGACGACGGCAGACACCGATCCGCTCTACACGCGGCTGCTGGACGCCACCGGCAACACGTACTTCGCCGGTGACCACCTCAGTCACTCCGTGGCCTGGCAGCACGGAGCGATCACTGCCGCCCGGGCAGCCGTCGAGAAGCTGCACGCGCGGGTGACGGCATGATGTCGCCGCGTACGAAGGTGCTGGCCGTGGTCGGGTTGACCGCGGCTCTGGTCGCTCCGACGGCGGCGGTCGCCGGGAGCACGTGGTCGGCCGCTTCTCATGGGCACCGCCCGCCGCGTGGCGGGGAGACGATCTCCGTGCTGCCCGTGGGACAGGACAACCCGTCGATCGCCAACGGCGTCGCGATCGGGCCGGAGGCCGCGATCTACAAGACCAGCGGGCTCGGTCCTTCCCGGCTCAACACCGGGGCGAGCGGCGAGGCGGCCTACATCGACACCGCGGTGTTCCCGGGTGGTGAGCTGCCGCCGGGGGTGACCATCACCGAGGCCCAGGGGATCAACGTGCTGCGCCGGATCGGGGAGAACCTCGAGGCGGCCGGCCTCTCCTACGACGACGTGATCACGATGCGCGTCTTCCTGCAGAACCCCGCGGGCGAGGCGAAGATGGACTTCGCGGGCTGGAACCGGGCCTACCGGCAGTTCTTCGCGAACACGTCGGTCTCGACCGGCGAGGCGATCCCGGTGCCGCTGGGCACAGCTGCGCCGGCGGCACCGATGGTCGTCAACCCCGCCCGGCCGTCGCGGTTCGCGCTCGAGATCGAGAATCTGCCCGTCGACGGATGGCTCGTCGAGGTGGAGGTCGACGCGGCCTATCCGGCAAAACGGAGGTAGGCCCTTCACAAACGAGATCGCCCTCTCCGAGCAGTGCTCGGGGAGGGCGATTCTCGTGCAGCTCAGACGGTGGTCAGAGCTTGGAAAGCTTGGGGAAGGGGCTGGCGATACGCACCAGTCGGGGACCGAAGTCGACAGTGACTGCGGCCGTTTCTTTGTTGACGACCCGACCCAGGCCGAAGGAGTCGTGGGAAACCAGGTCCCCTGACTCGAACTGCTCAATGACCGGCTCGGGATCTGCCTTGAAAGGACTCGCGGCGAAGTGTCGCCGCCGGGGGGTTGAGGTAGTCATCCCTTCGAGTATGTGGCCTCATACACGAATAAGGGAATGCACAGGTTGGTCACAATGGCCTATCAGATCGTTTCAGGCCGGCGTGTAGTCGGCCTTGTCGTAGCTGGCGCTGCGGCGGTAATGGGCCGAGATGCTGGGCCAGTTGGTGGTGATGCGGCCGTTCCGCTCGCGATACCAGGAGGTGCATTTGCTCCAGACGCTGTCGGCCAGCTTGTCCTGGATCCGCGCGTCGTAGGCCTCCTCGACCTCCGCCCGCACCTCGAGCGGGCCGGCGTCGGCGACGTGGTCGGCGTACCGGCCGAGGTAGCGGGCCTGCGTCTCCAGGAAGAAGATGATCGAGCCACCACCGGTGTTGGTGTTGGGGCCGTACATGATCAGCAGGTTGGGGAAGCCCGGGACGGTCATGCCGTGGTAGGCGTGGGCGCCGTCCTTCCAATGGGTGTGCAGGTCGCGGCCCTGGGTGCCGGTGATCGTCATCGGCGCGAGGAAGTCGGTGGCCTTGAACCCGGTGCCCCAGATGATCGCGTCGACCTGGTGGTGCTGTCCGTCGGCGGTCGTCACGCCGGTCGGGGTGATCTCGACGATGTCGTCGGTGATCACGTCCACGTCGGGCTGGGCGAGGGCCGGCAGGTAGTCGTCGGCGAAGAGGATGCGCTTGCAGCCGAACGGGTAGTCGGGCCAGACCTTCTCGAAGAGCCCCGGCTTCGCCGCGGTCTGCGCCTTCATGTGGCGCTTGGACCAGGCCCGCATGACCGCACCGAACGGCTTGACGTGGAAGGACGTGGTGAGCCACTCGGCCTGGACCCAGATCTTCGCGCGGTTGAGGAGCTGCGGGATCGGGCTCGCGGCGTCGGTGCGCTCGAAGTCCTTTCGGGGGACGATGTAGGGCGCCGAGCGCTGGAAGAGGAGCACCTGCGCCGCGTCCTTGCGCACCTCGGGCACGAACTGGATGGCGCTGGCCCCGGTGCCGATCACCGCGACCCGCTTGTCGTGGAGGCTCAGGTCGTGGTTCCACTCGGCGGAGTGGAAGGCATCTCCCCGGAACGTGTCGGCGCCGGGGATGCTCGGGATCGACGGCCGGGACAGCTGGCCGACGGCGGGGACGAACAGGTCGACCGTCTCCGTCTCCCCCGTGCTGAGCTCGAGCTGCCAGGTCTTCGACTCGTCGTCCCAGTGGGCGGCGGTCACCTCGGTGTGGAACCGGATGTGGCGGCGTACGTCGTACTTGTCGACGACCCGGTGGATGTAGTCGAGGATCGCGGGCTGGCGGGAGAACTTGTGGGGCCAGTGCGGGTTGGGCTCGAAGGAGTAGGAGTAGAGGCTGGAAGGTACGTCGCAGGCGGCACCCGGGTAGGTGTTCTCTCGCCAGACACCGCCGACGTCTCCGGCCTTCTCGAACACGACGATGTCGTCGTGGCCGCGCTTCTTGAGCTCGATCGTGGCGGCCAGGCCGCCGAAGCCGGTGCCGATGACTGCGATGCGCAAGAGATCCTCCGAGGGCAGGGAGCGACGGTGTGACCTGGACCATACCGGGAGAATGTGAATCTCGGCGACAGGACCGAAAGGTAAGAAGTTGGACGCCCGCTCGTCATCGCGATTAGGTTCGGCTAACCTAAACCCATGATCGTCTGCCAGTGCCGAGTCGTCACGGACCGTGACGTCGATGCCGCGCTGGCCGACGGGGCGCGCACGGTCAGCGCGATCTGCCGCTCCACGGGAGCCGCTCAGGACTGCGGCTCGTGCATCTTCTCGGTGAAGAAGCTGGTCAGCCAGCATCTCGAGCAGGAGTGCTCGCACCTCGTGGCCGACGGCGCCGCGAGCTGACGTACGCAACCGGTCACAAACTGAGTCTGTCCTCACTCCCGGGGTGCCGTGCGAGTATCGGGACAGATCCCGTTACCGGAGGTACGTCATGCAGCCAGTCGATCCACGCGTCGTCGAGCTCCTCAACGAGGCGCTCACGTTCGAGCTCACGGTCACCAACACGTACTTCCTGCACGCTCGAATGCTCGACAACTGGGGTCTGCCCAAGCTCGGCAAGGTCTTCTACGACCTCTCCATCGACGAGATGCGTGACGCCGACGACCTGATCAACCGGATCCTGATGTTCGACGGCCACCCCAACGTGCAGCGCCTCAACGCCATCCAGGTCGGCGAGACCGCCGAAGAGATGCTCTCGCTGGCCCTGGCGAGCGAGCGCGCCGCGGTCGCGCAGTTCAACGCGGGCGGCGAGGAGTGCCACCAGCTCGGCGACCACGGCACCGCGGCCGTCTTCGAGGAGATGGTCCGCGACGAGGAGAAGCACGCCGACTGGTTCGAGTCCCAGCTCGACGCGATCGATCGCGTGGGCCTCCAGGCGTACCTGGCCCAGCACGTCGGTGCGGGCGAGGGACCCGGCTGAGCCAGGCCCCTCCTTGTTCCCCCTCAGGCAGGCACCGCGTCGTCGATGCAGAGGATGTTGTCCTCGCTGTCCTTGAACCAGGCTGCGTGACCGGCCTCGCCCATGCCGGCGACGTCACCGTCCCAGGTCAGTCCGGGCATCTCGTAGTGCTCGAAGCTGACCCCCTTGGCGCGCAGGTCCTCGGTCTCCTTGTGGACGTCGGCCACGTGGAACTGGGCGATCGTGTGCCCGGCCTTGCCCGCCTGCTCGGTCTCGTAGAGGTGGAAGGACGTGCCACCGGCTGTCGTGTAGACCAGCCAGCCTTCGCTCTCCTCGCTGGGCTCGAGCCCGAGCTTGTCGGCGTAGAAACGGCGTGCCCGGCCGAGGTCGGCGGCCGGGATGTTCGCCCTCACACTGCTGTCGGTCAACATCGTCGGCCTCCTCAGGCGCTCTCGAACCAGGGGCGGTGCAGGTCGTAGTAGGTCGCGCCCTGCATCGCGTAGTCGAGCTCGCGGCGTACGTCTTCCGGGGGCTCGACCTGCTCGCCCTTGCGAGCGTCGGCCTCGCTGGTGAACGCGACGGTCTCGATGAAGCTGCCGTCCGCCTCGATCGCGAGGGTGCCGCCGAGGATCTCGGGGCGCATCTCGTGCAGCTGGGTGGTGTCGGTCGTCATCATCGCCTTGAGCCGGCTCGGGTCGTCGACGCGGCCGCGGATGATCTGCACGAACCCGGCGTCGTCGGAGCCGCCGTCGAACAGCAGCGTGACGTCGTCGCAGTCGTGGAACTCCATCGGCCCGTCCATGACCTCGGCCATCTTCGCGGCCCACTCCCCCTGCTCGGGACGGTCGGAGTTGGCCATCGCCGCCTCGCGTGACTCGAACCGGACCACCCCGACGAGCTGGCCGTCGTCGGTGAATCCGTAGGTGCCGCCCAGCCACCCGGTCGCGCTCGGCGCCAGGTCACGCCGCCACTCGTCGAGCAACTGGTGGGCCTCGTCCTGCCGGGTGCAGGGACCCTGGATCATCTGAATGAACATTGCTGCCTCCTCGGTCGTTGGTGTGCCAACGGACCGGTCGAGGCTGTTGCCGGGCCCCGGCCAGGCCCTCTCGCAACGTACGTCTGAAGGGTCGCCCCGCACATACCCCAAACAGGCGTTTTTGAAGCGACGCCGTCAGTCGACTTCGACCCAGTCGAGCGTGCGGTCGACGGCCTTCCGCCAGCCGGCGTACCCGGTCTCGCGCTGCTCCTCGCTCCAGACCGGCTTCCAGCGCTTGGACTCGTTCCAGTTCTGGCGGAGCTCGTCGGTGTCCTTCCAGAAGCCGACGGCGAGCCCGGCCGCGTAGGCGGCACCGAGCGCGGTGGTCTCGGGGACGACAGGACGGCTGACCTCGACGCCGAGGACGTCGGCCTGGATCTGCATGCACAGCTCGTTGGCGGTGATGCCGCCGTCGACCTTGAGGACCTCGAGGCGTACGCCGGAGTCCTTCTCCATCGCTTCGGCGACGTCACGGCTCTGGTAGCAGATCGCCTCCAGGGCCGCGCGGGCGATGTGGCCGCTGTTGTTGAACCGGGACAGGCCGACGATCACGCCGCGGGCGTCCGAGCGCCAGTAGGGGGCGAAGAGACCGGAGAAGGCCGGGACGAAATAGACCCCGCCGTTGTCCTCGACCTCCTTGGCCAGGGCCTCGACCTGCGTGGCGTTGCTGATCACCCGCAGCTGGTCACGCAGCCACTGCACCGCGGAGCCGGTGACGGCGATCGACCCCTCCAGGGCGTACGTCGGTGGCTGGTCGCCGAACTGGTAGCAGACCGTGGTGAGGAGGCCGTTCTGGGAGCGCACGAGCTCCTGGCCGGTGTTGAGGAGGAGGAAGTTGCCGGTGCCGTAGGTGTTCTTGGCCTCGCCGGCGTCCAGGCAGACCTGGCCGACCATGGCGGCCTGCTGGTCGCCGAGGATGCCGGTGATCGGGATCTCGCCGCCGAGCGGGCCGTTCTCCAGCGTGGTGCCGTAGGCGTTGTGATCGGAGGAGGGCCGGATCTCGGGGAGCATCTGGCGCGGGATGTCGAAGAAGCCGAGCAGCTCCTCGTCCCAGTCGAGGGTCTCGAGGTCCATCAGCATCGTTCGGCTGGCGTTGGTGACGTCGGTGACGTGTACGCCGCCGCTGGGACCGCCGGTCAGGTTCCAGACGATCCAGGTGTCGGTGGTGCCGAAGATGGCATCGCCGCTCTCCGCGGCCTCGCGGACACCGTCGACGTTCTCCAGGATCCACTGGATCTTGCCTCCGGCGAAGTACGTCGCGGGCGGCAGCCCGGCCTTGCGGCGGATGATGTCGCCGCGCTCGTCCTTGTCGAGGGCGGAGGCGATCCGGTCGGTGCGGGTGTCCTGCCAGACGATCGCGTTGTAGTAGGGCCGTCCGGTCCTCTTGTTCCACACCACGGTGGTCTCGCGCTGGTTGGTGATGCCGAGCGCGGCGATGTCCTTGTCCGTCAGGCCCTTGCTGCCGAGCGCGATCTGGATCACCGCCCTGGTGCGCTCCCAGATCTCCACCGGATTGTGCTCGACCCAGCCGGCCTTCGGCAGGATCTGCTGATGCTCCAACTGGTGGCGGGCCACCTCCTTGCCGCCGTGGTCGAAGATCATGCAGCGGGTGCTCGTGGTGCCTTGGTCGATGGCTGCGACGTAGTCGGGCATGTCATCGTTCCTCTCCGTGTCTGGGTCGAAAACGTTCCTACCTCCCCACCTTCCTCCTCGGAGGGAACGAAACGCGAGATCAACATCTGGTAGGTGCCGGTTCCGCCGAGCGCACCGCCCGGCGGGTTCGGCTATCGGCCGTCGGGATGCCCGCCGTCCGGCGACTCGGCGAGTGACTTGAGGGCGCGAAGTCTGGTGTCCCAGGCGTTGCCGATGCGGTCGAGCTCGTGGGCGAGGGCGTTGAGGCGGGAGCCGAGGGCGGCGTAGACGATCTCGCGGCCGCGGCGCTCGGCGGTGACGAGGCCGGCCTCGGAGAGTACGTCGAGATGCTTGACGATCGCCTGGCGGCTGACCGGGAGCACCCGGGCCAGGGCGGAGGCGGACATGGTCTCCTGCCCCAGCCGGGTGAGGATGTCCCAGCGGGTCTGGTCGCCCAGCGCCGCGCACATCTCGGGAAGGGTGGGCGTCGCGCTCACGCGCGCGCCTCGACGTACGTCTTGGCCGCCTCGAGCTCTTGGGCCCAGCCGTTGTCGTTGCCCTCGCGCTCCTTGAGCCAGACCGCGGGGTCCTCGGACAGGGTGGAGAAGCCGCTCTCCAGGACCTCGAGGGTCACGCCGCCGGCCGGGTTCTCCTCGATCCGGAACTCCACCAGCGTGCCCTCGGTGGCGTCGCGGTAGGGCGTGCCGAGCCAGCGGAACGCGGCGTAGCGCGGCTCATCGAGCTCGATCGTGCGGAACCGGAACTCGCCCATCGTCGGGTGGGTGACCACGGCGACCTCGGTGCCGTCATCGGCGGTCTCGACGCGGGTGTCCGGGTCGTCGAGGACGGTGCCGTCGTTGACGTACCACCCCGGGCGGGTGATCAGGGACCAGACCTTCTCGGCGCTGGCGTCGATGTCGATCTGGCGTCGGATGCTGTCGAGCTCGGCGAGCTCTTCGGTGCTGTGAACCATGGGTCCTCCTCGGGTAGCGGAAGTGCAACCTCAGTGTTGCACTTCAACGACCCATCTGCAACCTTCTAGTTGCATATCCGACCCGGCGGCGTACGCCCTCTACTTCTGGATCCGCTCGAGCTTGGTCCAGCCGGTGTAGCCGCGCTTCTCGACCAGGCGCATGAGGTCGTGGGCGACGGGGACCTGCTCGACGAACATGGCGTCGAGCAGGGAGACGAGCTCGGGGGGCATGGCCTGGTCGTCCTCGACGTAGGCGGCCCAGTCCTCGGGAGAGATCGCTTCGAGCTGCGAGACGATCCGGTCGGCCATGGCCTCCAGGCGGGGGTCGCCGGGCAGCCAGTCGAGCATGGCATCCAGCTCCTGGTAGGTCTCCACGACCGAAGGGTCGTCGAGCTGGCCGACCTTGCTGCGGATGAAGGCCTCCATGCTCTGTGGCTGCTGGGCCGCGACGAGGATCCAGGCGTCGCGTTCGCCGTCGATCATCCGCTGCGGGATGCCGAGCTCCCGCATCCGTTCCAGATAGGCGACCGCCTCGGGCGGGAGGGCCAGCCCGTCTCCGTGGACGAGCCGGGCGATCCGCTCGCGGTGGCCCTGTCGCTCGCGGATCTCGAGACGGAGGCGCTTGTCGATCTCGGCCACAGCCTTCTTGAAATCGTCGTCGCCGGCGTCCAGCAGCTCCTTGACACGGGAGAGCGGGACGCCGGCGTCGGCGAGGATGCGGATCTTGATCAGGTCGACGACGGCAGCTGCGTCGTAGCGTCGGTAGCCCGAGTGGTCGCGCTCGGGCTCCACCAGCAAACCTTTGGCGTGGTAGTGACGCACTGCCCGGACGGTGACTCCGGCGGCGGCAGCCACCTGGCTGATCGTGAGCATCCCCGAATAGTGGCGGGAACACCCGGGTTTGTCGCGTGGTTTAGGCGAACTTGCGGCGGTAGGCAGCGGTGGCCAGGACGTACGCGACGACCAGGAGACCGACGCACCAGGCCAGTGCGATCCACAGCTCATTGCCCAGCGGCTGACCGGCGAAGATCGCCCGGATGGAGTCGACGATCGAGGTGACCGGCTGGTGCTCGGCGAAGGCTCGCACCGGGCCGGGCATGGTGTCGGTCGGCACGAACGCCGAGCTGAGGAAGGGCAGGAAGATCAGCGGGTAGGAGAACGCGCTGGCTCCCTCGACCGTGCCGGCAGTCAGTCCCGGGATCACCGCGAGCCAGGTCAGCGCGAGGGTGAACAGGGCCAGGATTCCGACGACCGCGAGCCAGTCGAGCACGCTCGCGCCGGTGCGGAAGCCCATCAGCAGGGCGACGAGCACCACCACGACCAGCGAGATCATGTTCGCGACCACCGAGGTGAGCACGTGACCCCACAGCACCGCGGACCGGGCGATCGGCATCGACTGGAACCGGTCGAACATGCCGCCGTTCTTGTCCTGGAACAGACGGTAGGCGGTGTAGGCGATGCCGGAGGCGATGGTGATCAACAGGATGCCGGGTAGCTGATAGCTGACGTAGCTCTCTTGGGAGCCGGTGTCGATCGCGCCGCCGAAGACGTACACGAACATGAGCATCATCGCGACCGGCGTGATGGCGGTGGTGACGATGGTGTCGGGGCTGCGGCCGATGTGTCGCAGGGAACGGCCGAGCAGGACGGCGGTGTCGCCGAAGAATCGGGTGGTCATCGTGACTCCTTCACGTTGTTCGTGCTGGCGGACTTGCCGTTGGACTTGCTGGTGATGGCGAGGAAGATCTCCTCGAGGGACGGCTGCTTCTCGACGTACTCCTGCTTGGCCGGCGGGAACATCGCCTTGAGCTCGGCGAGGGTTCCGTTGGCGATGATGCGGCCCTCGTGGAGGATCGCGATCCGGTCGGCGAGCTGCTCGGCCTCTTCGAGGTACTGCGTGGTGAGCAGGACCGTCGTGCCGCTCTCGGCGAGCTCCTTGACCGCCTGCCACACCTCGATCCGGGCCTCCGGGTCGAGACCGGTGGTCGGCTCGTCGAGGAAGATCACCGGCGGGTTGCCGATGAGGCTCATCGCGATGTCGATCCGGCGGCGCATGCCACCGGAGTACGTCGCCACCTTGCGGTTGCCGGCCTCGGTGAGCGAGAACCGGGCGAGGAGCTCGTCGGCGACCGCGCCCGGGTCCTTCTCGCGCAGCAGCTTGGCGATGAGGATGAGGTTCTCGCGACCGGTCAGGATCTCGTCGACGGCGGCGAACTGGCCGGTGAGGCTGATCGACCTACGTACGTCGTTGGCCTGAGTCGCCACGTCGAAGCCGTTGACCGTCGCCTGGCCACCGTCCGCCTTGAGCAGCGTGGCCAGGATCTTCACGGTCGTGGTCTTGCCTGCGCCGTTGGAGCCGAGGAGGGCGAAGATGCTCCCCTTCTCGACGCTCATGTCGACGCCCTGGAGGACGTGTACGTCGCCGTAGGACTTGGCCAGTCCGGCGATCTGGATTGCTGGTGTCGGGTTCATGTCGAATAGCGTCGAGGGTTGACGCTGGGTCAAGGTCAAGCGGAAGTTTGGATCTTTTTCCGCTGGGCCTGATCGGACCCGACAGGAGCGCGAAATGCGCTGGTCGCGCGGTCAGTCCTTCTGCAGGCGGCGCCAGCCACCGGCACGGTTGTTGGCGACGATGGCGCGCAGCAGCTCGGTCAGCGCCGGACGGTCGATCGGGTCGTCCCGGTAGATCTGGATGGCACGCCCGGTGGCGTTGCCGTGACCCTGGTTGATGATCCCGGCCGGGTCAGGGACCGTCGGGTCGTAGAGGAACAGGTTGATGTGGTCCTTGGTGGCGAGCAGCGCGCACACGTTGCCCTGCAGCACGAAGTAGGGCTGGACCGTCCGCTTGATCGTCTCCTCGATCTCCGGGTCGGCGTCGTGGATGATCTCGCGCAGATCGCGGCAGATGTCGCGCTGCCACTCCGGCAGACCGTCGAGGTAGCTGTCGACGCCGGCATGGGTGCGGATGGCCATGATCGCAATGTACGCCCGGGCTGCGGGCGCCCGGCAAGCCAAATACACATGTCGATAAATCATCCCTTTGACTTCAAGTACTTGAAGTTCTTAGCGTCTTTGGTGTGACTGCATCAACGACTCGGACGTACACGATCCGAGAGGTGGCGACGCTGACCGGACTGCCGGCCAGCACC
This sequence comes from Nocardioides sp. NBC_00850, assembly GCF_045207335.1. Taxonomy (NCBI): domain Bacteria; kingdom Bacillati; phylum Actinomycetota; class Actinomycetes; order Propionibacteriales; family Nocardioidaceae; genus Nocardioides; species Nocardioides sp. NBC_00850. The sequence goes on along the minus strand of NZ_CP108845.1, from coordinate 990,794 downwards.
TTGCGCTACTACGAGACGATCGGGCTGATCTCGCCGGTCAGCCGCGGCGCCAGCAGCGGCCACCGGGTCTATGACGAGACCGACCTGGACCAGCTGACCGGCGTCGCCTGCCTGGCCGCGATCGGCCTCTCGATCGACGACATGAGGACGTACGTCACCAACAGTCGCCTCGGCAGCGAAGGTGCCGCCGAGCAGATCGACATGCTCACCGAGCACGCCGCTCACCTCGCCCGCGAGGCCGAGAACCTCGAGCTGCGACGGGCGTACGTCGGTCTCAAGACCGACTACTGGCGAGCTGTCGCCGCCGGCGAGCAGGTCCGCGCCGAGGAGATCGGCGCGCAGGCACACACCCTGGCGGACCAGATCCGCAGCCGCGAGAACCACTGATCCACCACCCATCTCAGACCCAGGAGACACCCATGCGCGTCAACGCGTACGCAGCCCCTTCCGCCGGCGAGCCGCTGGCCCCGATCACCATCGAGCGCCGTGAGGTGGGCGCCAACGACGTCCTCATCGCGATCGAGTTCGCCGGCATCTGCCACTCCGACATCCACACCGTCAACGGTGACTGGGGCCCGCAGCCGTTCCCGGTCGTCCCGGGCCACGAGATCGTCGGCCGCGTCACCGAGGTCGGCTCGTCGGTCACCAACCACAAGGTCGGTGACCGCGTCGGCGTCGGCTGCTTCGTGAACTCGTGTCGCGAGTGCGACAACTGCCGCAACGGCGACGAGCAGCACTGCTCGACCCCCGGCGGCGGCGTCGGGACGTACGCCGCGAAGGACCGCGACGGTTCGTTCACCCAGGGCGGCTACTCGACCCACGTCGTCGTCGACGCCCACTTCGCGCTCAAGGTGCCCGAGGGCATGGATGCCGCGGCCGCGACGCCGCTGCTGTGCGCCGGCATCACCACGTACGCGCCCCTGAAGAAGTGGGGCGCCGGCCCCGGCAAGAAGGTCGCGATCGTCGGACTCGGCGGCCTCGGCCACATGGGCGTCCAGATCGCCCACGCGATGGGCGCCGAGGTCACCGTGCTCTCGCAGTCGCTGAAGAAGCAGGAGGACGGGCTGCGCCTTGGCGCGGACCACTACTACGCCACCTCCGACCCGGCGACCTTCGAGCAGCTGGCCAGCTCGTTCGACCTGATCGTGAACACCGTCAGCGCGAAGATCGACCTCGACGCCTACCTCGGCCTGCTCGCCGTGGACGGCACGATGGTCAACGTCGGCGCGCCCGCGGAGCCGCTGAGCGTCAACGTGTTCTCGCTGATCACCAACCGGCGCAACTTCGCCGGCTCGATGATCGGCGGCATCGCGCTGACCCAGGAGATGCTCGACTTCTGCGCCGAGCACGGCATCGGCTCCGAGGTCGAGGTGATCTCGGCGGACCAGATCAACGAGGCGTACGCCCGGGTCCTGGCCTCCGATGTGCGCTACCGCTTCGTGATCGACACGGCCACACTGGCCTGATCCGTCACGACCATTCGAGAGCGGCAGCCGGATCCAGGTCCGGCTGCCGCTCTCGCCATTTCGGCCTATCTCCAGTGCGCGGGGCGGGCGAGGCCGTCCGGCAGGCGCGTGCTCGCGTCCCCACGCATGGCGTTGACCTGCGCCTGGCCGAGGAAGAGCGCTCGGGACAGGTCCGCACCGGCGACCGCGGCATCGCGGAGGTCGGCGCCGAGCAGGTCGGCATCGGCCAGGTCCACACCGCGAAGGTCGACGGAGATCAGGAGAGCGCTCCGGAGGTCGGCGCGCCGCAGGTCTCGCCTGCGCAGGTCCCGGCCGACGAGGTCGGCACCGCTCAGCGCAGGGCCCGCGGGTCGGCGTACCTCCGCACTCACCTGCCGGAGCGCATTCCCGACGACCGCGCGAAGCGCGGGGATGTCGGTGGCGAGGACCTGCTCGGCAGCGCCGCCCGTCGCCGCTGACACCAGCTCGGTCGCCTCGGAGAGGTCGGTCGCGGTGCCGCGCCATGCCGCCTCCTCGAGCAGGGCGAGCATCTCGTGGAGCTGCCGCATCACGTCGAAGACGTCGAACATGCTCTGCCGCAGGTCCGGCTCCGTACGCCAGTCCGCACCGCCGAAGGTCACCTGCGTGACCTGCTGACCGGCGCCGGAGCACTCGAAGACCGTGCACCCGGTATACCCGCGGTCGCGCAGCCGGTCGTGGATCCCGCAACCGAAGTCGGGGCCGAGGTGACGGCACGGATCGCCGGCCGCCTTGTCCTCGGGGAAGTCCGCCGAGCGGGTGAAGGACAGCGCGACGCAGCACAGGCCGACGCAACGGGAGCAGTCAGAGCGGTACGCGGAGTCGGGACGGGTCACCTCCTCATCCTCCCGCGGGCGTTGCCGTGGACGCGATCCTGGGCGTAGCGCTCGGCCGGTCCGGTGGCGACGCGGCCGCGATGCCACGGACCGCGTGCTCCAGGGCGTGCCGGGCAAGCGGGTCGGTGATGCGGTCGGCGTTCAGCAGCAGTGCCCCGGGCAGGGTGACGACGCAGTGGCGCACGACCGTGACCGCGGCACGATCGCGCCGCTCCCACAGCGCCGAGGCGAGCTCGACGAGGAGCCCACCGAGCTCCTTCTGGAGCCCGAGCAGCTGCGTACGTCCCTCCTCGTCGAGCTCCGAGGTCAGCAGATCGTCCGCGGTCGCGGCCAGCAGGAGCCGGGCGCCGTCCTCGTTGTCCTTCGCATACGCCGCGGGGGCGAGCGCAGCTGCGACCAGGGCCTCGGTCGCATCGCCCTCGCGCATCGCGTCCGCCACACGGTCGCGCTGGAACGTGAGGAAGCGGCCGGCCTCCTCGGCCCAGACCCGGGCCAGGAGGCCGTCGCGCGACCCGAACGCGTGGTAGACCGCCCCGTTGGACGCACCCGACGCCGCGCTCAGCGCTCGGATCGTGAGGCCGTCGACGCCTCGCCCGATCCAGAGATCCCGGGCATGCGCGAGAAGGTCGTCGAGGTCGTACTGCCGTGGACGTCCCATGCCGGGATCAGGCAGGGTCGTCGTTGCCGGCGCCGAGCGCCGTGACGACGTCCGCGAACATCCGGGCCTTGATCGTGCCGAGGGTGGCGCGGTCCTTGCCCGCCAGATCGCGTACGAAGCCTGCGGCCGCCTCGAACAGCTTCTCCGACGAGGCGGTGGCGTCGACGATGCCCACGGCCGTGGCGTCGGCTCCGCCGTAGCGCCGCCCGGTCGCCATCGCGTCGAGCGCCGTGCGCGGGGTCAGCTTGCTGGTGACGAGGGCATTCATCCCCACTGTGAAGGGGATGTGGATGTCGACCTCGGGGAAGCAGAAGTAGCCGCGGTCCTCACGCATCACGCGGTAGTCGTGCGCCATCGCCAGCATCGCGCCGGCGCCGAACGCGTGTCCGTTGACCGCGGCGACCGTCGGGACCGGCAAGGTGAGGATGCGCGCGAAGAGGTCCTCGACCCGGGCGACGTACGTGTCGTGCTGGTCGAAGTTCTGCCCCAGCCACTCCAGGTCGAGCCCGTTCGAGTAGAACTTGCCGCCGCCGATCGTGACCAGCACCGCCGGCTCGGTCGTCGACTCGATCTGGTCGAGCGCCGAGCCGACCGCCTCGAGCCAGTCGGGCGAGAAGCGGTTCTCGTCGTCCCCGAGGTCGAGTGTCCATACCGGTCCGTCGCTGGAGATGGTGACCACGATGCTGCTCCTTCAAGTCATGACCCGCGTCCACGCCGGGCCTGGGTGTAGGCCACCGAGAGTAACAGAGCGATGCTCTAAAAAGAGCCGCGGTGGCACAGATCACCCGACCTCACGGGAGAGGCTGGTGGAGAGGTCGAGGTGTGCGTGGGCCTGCTCCTGCAACGTACGAGCCTTGGTCTCGAAGGTCTCCACGGCGTCGGCACCGGCCGCGAAGCGCAGCGGAGGCTCGTCGAGAGCCGCTAGCCGAACGAGCGCGTCGGCGAGCTTCGCGGGATCACCGCTCTGCTTGCCGTCCATGCCTCGCCAGGCTTCCACGGTCGCGGCCGAGCGGTCGGCGTAGTCCGCGATCGACGGCGCGGCGTAGTGGGTGGACTGCGGGGTGAGCAGCTCGGTGCGGAAGAAGCCGGGCTCGACGAGCATGGTCCGGATCCCGAACGGAGCGATCTCCGGACCGAGCGCCTCCATGAACCCCTCGACACCGAACTTCGAGGCGGCGTACGCGGTGAGGAAGTCGCCGGCCGGCGCGATGCCTGCGGTGGAGGAGATCGTCATCACCAGGCCGTCTCGCTGCAGGCGGAGCTGAGGCAGGGTGGCTCGGATGAGGTTGATCGGGCCGAACAAGGTGGTCTCGATCTGGGAGCGGAACGCGTCGGGCGTCATCTCCTCGAAGAAGCCGGCCTGGAAGCTGCCGGCGTTGTTGACCAGTACGTCGAGGCGACCGAACCGCTCGACCGCCTCCTGGACGGCGGCCTCGGCCGCTGCCGGGTCGGTGACGTCGAGGGCGACGGGCAGCAGATCGCCGTGCTCGCCCAACGCCTCGGTGACGCTCTTCGGGTTCCGTGCGGTGGCGACCACCGCGTGCCCGGCGGCCAGGGCTGCGCGGGTGATGTCGACGCCCAGGCCGCGGCCCGCACCCGTCACGAGCCAGACGTTCTTCTTGTTCTTCCCTGTCATGCGCTTTCCCTCTCGTTCGTCGGCTCCCTGCTGGGCGCCACCTATCACTGAACCAGCGCGGAAGGGTCGCAAGAAGGCCCGCTCGGAAGGGTCACCGGCAGTGACCCTCTCCCGGGCTCGCAGGCTCCTACAGTGGAGGGCATGACCTCCGACGTGCCCAGTCGCCGCGATGCGGCGCGAGCCGAGATCCGGGAGTTCCTGAGCACGCGTCGTGCCCGGATCACCCCTGATCAGGCGGGTCTTCCGAGCTACGGAGGTGAGCGGCGGCGAGTGCCCGGCCTACGTCGCGAGGAGGCCGCCCTCCTCGTCGGCGTCTCGCCGCAGTACTACATCCGGCTGGAGCGCGGCGATGCCACCGGGGTCTCGGAGAGCGTCGTCGACGGCATCGCCCAGGCGCTCGAGCTCAACGCGGCCGAGCGTGCGCATCTCATGGACCTGATCCGCACCGCGGGCGGTCCGGCGCAGGTCGCCAGGCGCCGCCGGTCCTCGGCACCCAGGGGTGTACGTCCGACGATCGATCGGTTGGTGGACTCCATGAACGGCGTGCCGGCCATGGTGCTCAACGGACACCTCGACGTGCTGGCCGTCAACTCGCTGGGTCGCGCGGTGTTCTCCCCGTGGTACGACGCCGGCGAGCCGGTGAACACCGCCCGGATGGTCTTCCTCGAGGAGACCGCCGGCACCTTCTTCCGCGAGTGGGAGCACGCCGCTGACGACACCGTCGCCCTGCTTCGCGCAGAGGCGGGCCGCAACCCCTACGACCGCGAGCTCTCCGATCTGGTGGGCGAGCTCAGCACCCGCAGCGAGGAGTTCCGGGTGCGCTGGGCTGCGCACGACGTACGCATCCACACGACCGGGGTGAAGAAGCTGCATCATCCCGTGGTCGGCGACCTCGACCTGCCGTTCGAGTCGCTATCGGTCGATCCGGGCAGCAGCACCAACCTGGTGACGTACCTTCCCGAACCCGGCTCGTCGACCGAAGCAGCTCTCGCGGTCCTCGCCGCGAACTAGGGTGAGAGACATGAGCATCCCGGTCGCGCTGCCCGATCTCGCCTCGACCCTCGAGCGGTTCGGCAGCGGTTTCCTGCTGACCACCGCGGGCGAGCGGATCAAGGTCGTGGTCGTGGATCCGGTCGTCGAGGGCTCGACCCTGCGGATCTCGGATCCCGGCGGCGGCACCCGTGCGAACCTCGCGACCAACCCGGTGCTCACGCTGACGTACGCCCCGCTCACGCCGCGCGACCACGCGCTGATCGTCGACGGCACCGGCCGTGTCGAGGGATCCGATGTCCTCGTGACGCCGACCGGCGCCGTGCTGCACCGGCCGGCATCGCACGCCTCTGGACCCGTTCCCGAGGACGGTTGCGGGCAGGACTGCCGACCGGTCGACCCGGCGCGTCCGTAGGCTCGACCCATGGAGACCTCGCCCACCGTGCTCGTCACCGGCGCGACCGGTTTCATCGGTCGGCGGCTGGTCGCGGAGCTGACCCGAAGCGGCACCACGGTGCGTGCGATGACCCGGCGCCCGGACGACTACGACGGCTCCGGTGAGCCGGTGGGCGCCGACGTCGACGACCCCGCCACCCTGTCGGCCGCGCTCGACGGGGTCGACGTGGCGGTCTATCTGGTGCACTCGCTCGACCACGACGACTTCGAGGAGCGCGACGCCCGGGCCGCACGGTCCTTCGGGGCCGCCGCAGCTCGGGCCGGGGTGCGCCAGATCGTCTACCTCGGCGGCCTCGGCGACGATGACGGGGACCTCTCTCCTCACCTGCGCTCTCGCCGCGAGGTCGAGGCCCTGCTCGGCGAGGCCGGCGTCCCGGTCACGGTGCTGCGGGCCGCGATCGTCGTCGGCCACGGCGGCGTCTCCTGGGAGCTGACCCGGCAGCTGGTCAAGAACCTTCCCGCCATGGTGGTGCCGAGGTGGACCGCCACCCGGACCCAGCCGATCGCCGTCGACGACGTGATCCGCTATCTCGCGGGTGTCATCGACCACGAGGACGCGGTCGGCGAGGTCTTCGAGATCGGCGGTCCCGAGGCGATGACGTACCTCGACATGCTGACCGTCGCCTCCAAGGTGGCCACCGGCCGAACGATCCCTGTCGTCCCGGTGCCGGTGCTGACGCCGCGGCTGTCGTCGTACTGGCTGGCGCTGGTGACCGACATCGACCTGACCACGGGGCGCAACCTGATCGACTCGATGAGCACCGAGGTGGTCGCGCAGGACCGGCGCATCCTCGAGGTCGTGCCCGGCGAGCCGCTGCCCTACCGCGAGGCGGTGCGACGTGCCCTGGCCGAGCGGCTGGCCGAGGGCAAGGGGGTCTGAGACCTCAGCCGAAGAGCAGCGGCAGCGCCAGCAGCATCGACAGCGACCACGCACAGTGGGTGAGGATCGGCGCGAGTACGCCGCCGGACGCACGCCGCTCGAGGCCGACCACGACCCCGAGCAGGATCGCGGCGAAGGCCAGCATCACGTTGCCGGTCGCGAGGGTCGCGATCACGTAGGCCACCGACGTCCAGGCGACCGGGTGGCGAGGCAGGGCGGCGTAGACCGCGCCGCGGAAGAACAGCTCCTCCGCCACCCCGTTGACGGCGGTCACCACGACCAGGATCGGGAGCGAGCCCTGGTCGGCGAAGTCGAGCACCGAGCGCACCTGCCGGTCCAGCCACGGGATCTCGCGCACGACGAGACCGCCGATCACGAAGACCCCGGCCAGACCGAGGCCGAGCAGGATCGGCGGCAGCACCGGGCGTACGAGCCGCTGCTCGGGCTGCCTCTCCTGCCGGGGCCAGGCGCCGATCCGTCCGAGATGTAGCGGCCCGGACGCGAAGGCGCCGATCGCCCAGACTCCAGCCAGGGCGAAGGTCGCCGGATAGAACCAGGCGCTGCCCGGCTCGATGCGGAGCGAGACGCCGAGCACCAACGCGCCGAGCACCCCGAAGCCGACCGTGATCGCCTGGCGGCGCCGCAGGCCGGCGTCGCTCTGACGGTGGTCTCGCGGGACGACGTCCCACAACGACCTGCGCACCCAGCTGCGCACGGCACTCCCCTCGCTCCGGTGACGGCTGCGTTCCAACGTACGTGGCCGGCATGCGACGCGCACCGGAAGAGCCGTCAGATGATCGCGATGGCGTTCGCCGGTGAGCCGGTCGCGCCGGTGACGTTGAGCGGCTTGACGCTGAGGAAGGCCTCCCACCTCTGCAGCGCGTCCATGCGGCGTGCCAACGGCCCGAGCCGCCACAGCTCACCGAGCGGCATGCCGAGCTTGGCCAGGAACTCCTGGTGCATCATGCCGCGGTCGTTCGGCGCCGACTGGACGAAGGGCGAGCCGGGCACGGGCGGCAGGCACTCGACCGCGAACGTGTCCGCCGCGAGCAGAGCGAGACCGGAGTCCCAGGCCCAGTCGAGGACCTCCTCGCTCTGCTCGATGCCGGTGGCGCGGCCGAGGGCCTGCTGGGCCAGCTTCTGCTCGGCGGTGAGCTCGAGGAACCACTCGCACCACCCGGTGTGGAGCATGACGATGTCACCGGCACGCAGCTCGATCGCCTGCGCGGTGAGAGCGTGGTCGATGTATTCGTACGGGATCGGCTGGCCGGCCTCGTGATCGAGGGTCTCCTCGCGCCGGGCGAGCAGACCGGCGATGTCCACCAGGACGCCCCGGCTGACGATGGGGCGATCGGCCCAGACCTGGATGCCGATCTCCTCGGTCCCCGGGATGATCAGCTCGTCGGCGGTCTCGGCGTAGAACCCGACGTCGTCGGCCCGCCGGTGCCGCAGCCCGTCGACCTGGGTCGAGGACTGGAGGTAGTAGCCGTCGAGATAGTCGTCGCGGTGTGCCGGGTGGTTGCCGTAGATGATGTGCTCGGCAGGCTTCCTGGCCTTGGACATCCCGGGCATGAACGCGTTGATCGGGTAGTCCAGCCCGAAGGTCTCGCCCAGCTGGACGAGACCGGCCGCGGCCACCACGCTCTCCTCGTCCGCGAAGGACGGCGTGCCACGCCACGGGTCCTCGAAGAGCTCCCAGGAGGTGCCTCGAAGCGTCCCGGGGCGGTCGTGGAGCTCGGCCCTGCTCGGGCGGTCGTGCGTGGTCATCTCGTTGCTTCCGCGTCGTCGCGCACCGTTGCCTCGGAGCCGACGTGGGTGAGGAGGTAGGCCGTGACGGCCGAGATCGAGGCGGCGACGCACAGGATCGTCTTGAACGGGCCGTTGGGGCCGACGACGAGCGCCTGGCTGCCGACAGCCAGCCCCACGGCCTGCAGGCCGATGAGCGCGAGACCGCCGAGCAGCGCGACGACCAGTGACGCGGTGAAGACGGTGCGGAGGATCGATTGGGTCATGGTTCCGTCCCTTTCTCAGACCGGCAGGATGCCAGAAGCCACGAGTACGCCGATGCCGAGCAGCGGAAGTGCGTAGTAGACGAGCATCCTGCGGAAGGTGTGTAGCGGGTCGACGCCGGCGATCCCGCAGGCGACGTACAGCGGCGCTCCGCCCGGCGGCACGGCGGCCTCGCAGGAGGAGAAGATGAGGACGGCAACCGCTGCGGTGGTCGCCGGGACCCCCGCGGCCGCGAGCGCGGCCACACCGACCACGCCGACGGCCGCCATCGTGGCAGTGCTCGAGAGCGGGGCCGCGACGGCGACGACGATGATCCCGATGACGAGCGCCAGCAGCCACACAGGCAGGTCGAGGCCACCGAGCAGCCCGGCGAGCTGCTCGGGCAGCCCGGTCGTCGCCAGCGCGTTCGCACCCGAGAACGCGAACAGGACCGTCAGCCCGACGACCCCGAACCGCGGAGCCGAGCTGCCGATCAGCTCGACCCATCCCCTGCTGTTGCGCGGCAGCCGGTCGCGGCCGAGGAACAGACCGATCAGGATGAGAATCACCGGCATCCAGAAGATCGGGCTCAGCGCCTCGGTCACATCGGTGTCGATCCGCTCGGTGAGCGCCTCGGCGACAGCACCGGTGGTGAGGACGATCGGAATCGCGATCCCGGCGAACAACAGCAGCGTCGGCCAGCCGTTGGAGAAGGCGGCCCGTACGTCACGGCCGCTCCGCGACACGGTCGGACCGCTCCCGTTCGTGGAGCGGCGTACGAGCAGGTAGGTGACGATCAGACGGTGCAGCACGCACCACAGGCCACCGATCAGCAGCGGCACGATCAGCGACTCGATGTCGACGAGGGCACCGCCGACCGACGAGCCGACCAGGACGAACATCGAGGCGCTGAACGGGAAGGTGATGCCCATGCCCGCGTTGCCGGCCACGATCGTGGCGGCGGTGGTGCGGTCGACGCGGGTGCGCTCCATCCACGGGATCGTCACCGACCCGACGGTGGCGGCGATCGCCGCCTGGTTGTGGACGATGCTGCCGAGCCCCGCGGAGGCAACAGTCGAGACGTACGCCGGACCGCCGCGGCGATGACCGATCAGGGCGTCGAGCAGATCGATCATCCGGTGGGTGACGCCTGCCTTCTCCAGGACGTAGCCCATGAAGACGAAGATGACGGTGGCGTAGACGATCTCGTCGATGAGCGCGGCGTAGAGGGCGTCCCAGCCCGCGCTGAGGAACTGACTGCCGTTGAACACCGCGGCGACGACGAACCCCACCACCATCGCCTCACCCACGTTGCGGCGCAGAACGGTCGTCCAGGCCAGGATCACCGCCAGGTAGACGCCGAGCGCCCATACGCCGATCACGACCGGATCCCGTCAGCGGCCATCCGCTCCATCGCTGCCACAGAGGCGTCGGTCATCTCGGCGTGAACCCCCAGGTCGGAGAGGTAGGCACTGGTCGAGCGCATCTCCGCCGCCCGCCGGGCGGCATGCTTCGCCGTTCCGGTGAGGAAGCGGTCGATGACCGCCTGTCCGTCCCCGGCGAGAACGCCCGCGATCTGACCACGGACCCACTCTTCCATCCCTGCACCGCGACCGGCACCGACCGCCTCGACGACGACCGAGGCGAGCCCCTTCATGAAGACGCTGCGCAGCAGCTTGTGCGCCATGGCGTCGCCGAGGTCGCCACCCACCACCTCGACCGGCGTCCCCAGCGGTCGCATCAGCGCCGCCACCGCATCGCCCGCCGGTCCGGCGGCCATCAGTGGCGTGGCTGTGCCCAGCTGGATGACCGGACCGAGGATGGCGACGTCGGCCAGGCGTACGTCCTCACGCCCCTCGAAAACCGTGGCCAACGCCCGCTTCTCCGTCGGGCCAGAAGAGGTGAAGTCCGCGTAGACGGCATCGTGCGCCAGCGCGGCGACGGCCGCCTCGGCGACCGAGCGGCTCGCGGAGGCCGCGGTCAGGGTGACCACGAGCTGCGCATCCGCGACCGCTCCCTCCAGCGTGTCCGCGACCTCGACGCCCGCCGGCGCCTCTTGGAGGTAGGGGTCGAAGCCGGTCACCCGGTGGCCGGCATCGGCGAGGGCGGTGCCGTAGATGCGGCCCACCTCGCCGAGACCGAGGATCGCCACGCGGGCATCCTGGAGCGGACTGTCGGAGATTGTGCTGTGTGACATCGTCGAACTTTCGGTGCTGGGGAGGATCAGGGATCAGTCGTCTGCGGGAATCCGGATGGCCAGGACGTCGCAGGGGGCGCGCAGCAGCACGGTCTGAGCCGTGCTCCCGAGGAGGAACTTCCCGGTGCGCGAGCGGCGGCGGAGGCCGACGACAACGAGGTCGGCGCTCACTCTCTCCGCCTCGTCGATGAGGGTCTCGGCGACGGAGACGGCCTCGGCGTACTGGCGTACCTCGACCTCGAGGCCTTGGTCGGCCAGTCGCTGCCGCACGGCCTCGAGCTCCGCGGCTGGGACGAGCCCTCGGTCGGCGTAGGCGCCGCCCGTCGAGGAGTTCACGACCACGAGGGAGCCGCCACGGGTCCGGGCCTCCCGGACGGCGCCGGCGAGAACCCGCTCGCCGGCGCCGCCGGGCATGTAGCCCACGAGGATCGTCATGGCTGCTGCCCCTCGGGGCCGACGAGGCCCAGGGAAGCCTCGATCGCTCGGCGGGTCGCCTCCTCGGCGGCGAACTTGGCCTCGGCCCGGTCCGCGATCACAGCCGCGGACTCGAGCGGAACCACGACGACACCGTCCGCGTCCCCGACGATGATGTCGCCGGGGCGTACGACCACACCGGCGACGGCGACGTCGACAGAGAGGGCGTACGGGCCGTCCTTGTAGGGGCCGGCGGGCGTGCGGGAGCGGGCGAAGACTGGCATGTCGTACTCGGCCAGCCCCTCCGCGTCGCGGACGGCACCGTCGAGGAGGAACCCGGCGACGCCGCGTGCCTTGGCCTTGCCGCCGATGAGCTCACCGATGAGGGCGCGCGACTCGTCGGCGCCGCCGCTCACGACGATCACCTCACCGGGCTCGACCTGCGTGAGCGCCTCGTGGATGCCGAGGTTGTCGCCTGGGCGGGTCCAAACGGTGAACGCGGTCCCGACCATGCTGGCGCCCGGCCAGGCCGGCGCGATGACGGAGTCGACCGAGCCCAGCCGATCCATGGCGTCGCCGATATTGGCCGTCGGGAGACGGCGGAAGCGGTCGAGAAGGACCTCGTCGGGGCGCTCGGGCCGGGCCGTGGCGAGGCGACCGCCAGGGTTGAACTGCTGGTCGGCGATGATGCTGTCGGTCATCAGCTGTCCGCCTTCACCAGCGGGAACAGGTCACCGAAGGTCTTCTCGGTCTCGTCCCAGTAGGCGGAGTACTCATCGGCGTCCAGGTAGGACGGGGCGAGGCCGGCGTCGGTCATCTTCTTCTGGAAGGCCGGGTCCTCCATCACCTCGCCGATGGCGGTGGACATCTCGTCGACGACCTCGTCGGGCGTGCCCGCCGGGAAGGAGTAGCCGCGCGAGGAGGAGATCTCGACGTCGTAGCCGGACTCCTTGAACGTCGGTACGTCGGGCAGAGACTGGGCGCGCTCGGCGTCCATGACGCCGACGATGCGAACCTTGCCCGAGTCGGCCAGCGGCTGCAGGTCGCTCACGTTGGTGAGCAGGACCTCGGTGTTGCCGCCCAGGAACGCGGTGGTGGCGGCGGTGCCTCCGTCGGCGAAGTGCACCGGGGCGAGGTCGGCGCCGGAGACCTCCTTCAGGCTGGCGAGGGCGAAGTGCTCGTTGCTCGCCACGCCAGTCGTGGTGGCGCGCAGCTTGCCGGGCTCGGCCTTGGCGGCCTCGACCAGGTCCTTCGGGGTCTTGATGTCGCTGTCGGGCGCGACCGCGACCGCGGTGGGGTCGACGACCTGAAGTGCCACGGGGGCGAAGCTGTCACGCTCGTACGATGCCTTCCGGCTCTCGTCGAGCACGGTCATGATCGCCGAGGGGAAGGTGGTGGCGGCCATGGTGTAGCCGTCCGGCTCGGCCTGCGTCAGCGCTGTGTAGGCGACCTGGGAGTTCGCCGCGGGCTTGTTGACGACTGTGATGGTGGCGTCGAGCTTGTCCTCGAGCTCCTTGGCGAGCATGCGAGCACCGATGTCGGTCGGGCCCCCGGCTTCGTACCCGATGACGAGCTCGATGGGCTTGGCCGGGTAGTCGCCGGTCGAGGCGCTGGTTGCGGACTGGGCGCAGGCTGCGAGCGAGAGGCACGCGAGCCCGATGCCGGCGAGGGTGAGTGCGCGAGGTGCGCGGTTCATGGTGATGACCTTTCGTCGTGAAGAGGTGGTTGGGTCAGACTTCGGCGTCGGTGGGCAGCCCTGCCTTTCTCTTCAGTCCGGCGCTGAACACGGAGGCGACGAGGATCGCGAGGGCGACCAGCAGGAACACCAGCGACAGCGGACGGTCGACGAAGACCCCGAAGTCGCCCTGGGAGATCTGCAGGGACTCCCGCAGTGCGCTCTCGATGAACGGGCCGAGGATGAGCGTGAGGACCAGGGGCGCGAGCGGCAGGTGGACCTGCCGGAAGACGAAGCCGACGAGCCCGAAGAACACCATCACGTAGATGTCGATGACGCTGTTGTTGACGGCGTACGAGCCGATCACGATGAAGGCGAAGATCACCGCGCGCAGGACCGAGTAGGGGATCGCGAGGATCCGGGTCCACAGCCCGACCATGGGGACGTTGAGCACCAGCAGGAGCAGGTTGCCCACGAACAGGCTGGCGATGACCGTCCAGACCAGATCCGGTGCCTCGGTGAAGAGCTGCGGTCCCGGGGTGAGCCCGTTCTGGAGGAAGGCGCCCATCAGCACCGCGATCGCCGGCGAGGCCGGGATCCCGAGGGTGAAGAGCGGGATGAAGGCGGCGTTGCTGTGCGAGTTGTTGGCGGTCTCGGGAGCGGCCACACCCTCGATCGCGCCGGTGCCGAGCTCCTTGCGGTGCCGGGAGACCTTCTTCTCGGTGCTGTAGGCCAGCAGCGACGAGATCGCCGAGCTCACGCCCGGGATGAGACCGATGACGGTGCCGATCGACGCGCCTCGTCCGATCGCGGGCGCCGCACGGCGCAGGTCGGTCCTCGTCGGGAGCAGCTGGCGAAGAGTCGGGGCCGTGGGCTTGGGGGCCGCGCCACCGCTGGTGGCGAGCAGCTCACCGAGCCCGAAGATGCCGACCAGGACCGGTACGTAGCTGATGCCGTCGAAGAAGTGCGGCTGGTCGAAGGTGAACCTCGGCAGGCCCATCACCGGGTCGATGCCGACCATCGCGATCAGCAGCCCCAGGCAGGCCGAGATGAGCCCCTTGAGGACCGATCGCCCCACCAGGCCGACAAGCAGTGCCAGGCCGATGAGCACCAGGGAGAAGAACTCCGGAGGCCCGATACGCAGGCCGAGCTCCGAGAGCGGCTTCGCTGCCAGGACGAGCGCGAGGGTGGCGATCGTCCCGCCGATGAACGAGCCGATCCCCGCCGTGGCCAAGGCCGCTCCGGCGCGGCCACGCAAGGTCATCTGGTAGCCGTCGATGCAGGTGATCGCCGACTCGCCCTCGCCCGGGATGTTCAGCAGGACGCTCGTGATCGTCCCGCCGTACGCACCGCCGTAGAAGATCGCGGCCAGCATGATGATCGCGCTCGCCGGGTCCATCGTCAGGGTGAGCGGGATCAGGATCGCCATGCCGGCGGTCGACCCGATGCCCGGAAGGATGCCCAGGATCGTGCCCAGCAGGCAGCCGATCAGGGCGAAGAGCAGGTTCTGCGGCGTCAGTGCGGAGGCGAAGCCGTCGAGGAGTGCGGTGAAGGAATCCATGACCTCACAGCCCCAGGTCGCGCAGGAACGGGATGCTGGAGACCGGTAGCGGAACCGTCAGCAGCCGGGTGAAGGCGTAGAAGACGCCGAAGCTTCCGATCACCGCGATGACCAGCGACTGCAGCGGCCCCCGGCGCCCCACCACCAGCAGGTGGAAGAGCAGGAAGACCAGCATGCTGACCTGGTAGCCGACCGGCTCGAGGCAGGCGGCGAGCACGCACAGGCTCACCAGGATGGCCAGCACGGTCGAAAGGGAGTACTCGGGAGTCTCCTCCTCGACAGCCGGCTTGCTCGGGATCTCCGGGCGGAGTCGTGCTCGCAGCTCCTGGCCGAACCAGACGAGCCCCAGCACGACCAGGAGCACGCCCAGCCAGAGCGGGAAGAACCCAGGGCCCGGCCCCAGGTCGTCCCAGTAGCCGAGGGAGCGCGAGCCGATGAACGCGGCGGCTCCGATCGCGACGACGAGCGCTGCGACGAGCAGCGACAGGACCGGCCGCCGGTGCTCGTCGACGGTCGCTGGACCGCTGGCCGCCGTAGAGGCGGAGATGTTGGTGTTGTCGCTCATGTTTCTCATTCTGTGATAAGGTGTATCACGGCATGAGGAACTATCCGTGACGGCCGTCACCCTGTCAAGCCCGCGTGCTCGGGGGTGCGAGGATTCGATGCGTCGCGACGAAACGGAGGAGGCACGTGAGCGAGGAGAAACCGTCAAGCACGATGCGCTCTCTGGAGAGAGCCATCGACGTCCTCGAGGTCCTCGAGGCGACACGTACGCCACTGCGGCTGAGCGAGGTCGCACGCCGAGCGGGCCTGCACGTCGCGACGACGCAGCGCATCCTCAGCACACTCGAGGCACGTGGGCGCGTCGAGCAGGACGGCACCGGCTACCGCACCGGCGTCGCGATGCTGTTCGGAGCCCACGCCTACCTGGCCACCAACCGACTGGCCGCCACGGCGCCGATGATCCTGCAGCAGCTCGCCGCCGCCACCGGACTCACTGCGTCCGTGTTCGTGCGCGCCGGCTCGTCCCGCGCCGTGATCGCCCGGGTCGAGGGCAACGACCCGCTGCGCTATGTCCTCCCGATCGGCGAGCGGCTCCCGCTGCACCTCGGTGCGGGCAAGGTCATCGCTGCGTACATGGATCCGGACGAGCTCGAGTCAGCGCTCGACGGCGTCAACGAGTTCACCCGCGCCGACGGGACCCAGATCTCCCCCGACGACTTCCGGAACGAGCTCGAGGAGATCCGTCGACGAGGCTGGGTGGCCTCTCACGACGAGCGTGTGGTCGGCGCGGCCTCCGTCGCGGCTCCTCTGATCAGCGCTGATGGCGAATGTCTCGCGGCGATCCAGGTCGCCGGGCAGACCAACAACCCCGCATTCGCCGACCCCACTCCCCTCGGGCACGAGGTGCGCCAGGCCGCCGGTGCCCTCACCTCACGCCTGGGCTGAACTGGAGTCGTTTCCGATGCCCGACAACTGGCTGAACGAGACCCGCGAGTCGTACGACACCGATGCCGCCGGCTACGCCGAGAAGGTGCGCGGCCTGCTGGACGATCGTCCGTACCTCCGCGCCGGCCTGGCGGTGTTCGCGGAGGCTGTGCGCGAGGGCGGGCCGGTGGCCGATGTCGGCTGCGGGCCGGGGTACGTCACCCGGCATCTGCACGACCTCGGAGTCGACGCGTTCGGGATCGACCTCTCCCCCGAGATGATCGCCATCGCCCGGCAGGACCATCCCGATCTCGGGTTCGAGGTCGGGTCGATGACCGATCTGCCACTGGCGGACCGGTCTCTCGGCGGCGTACTCGCCTTCTGGTCGGTCATCCACATCCCCGACGCGGCGGTGCCCGGCGTGTTCGAGGAGTTCCGGCGGGTGCTGCGGCCCGGTGGTTCGGTGCTGGTCGGGTTCCACGTCGGCGACGAGATCCGGCGTTCGACCACCGGCTACACCGGGCGACCGATCAACGTCGACAGTCACCGGCGTACGCCCGAGCAGATCTCCCGGTGGCTGCGCGGGGCGGGGTTCGACATCGAGGCCGAGTTCCTCATGCGGCCCGACGACGAGGTCCCGGGCGCGATCGTCTTCGCCGGGAAACCTCTCTCGGACTGATCAGGAACGAAGAAGCGTACGGAGCCTCTGCCTCCGTAGGCTCGTCTCAACGGACCCGACAGGAAGGAAAGACCGATGGCGAAGAGCACCACGTTCACCGAGGAAGAGAAGGCGGCCATGAAGGAGGCCGCCGCCGAGCGCCGGACGGCCGCCAAGCGTGGCACCGGCAGCAAGAAGGCCGAGGCCGACCTCGCTGACTGCCTCGAGAAGATCGAGGCCATGGACGACAACGACCGCGCGATCGGCGAGACGCTCCACCGGATCGTCACCACGCACGCGGCCGACCTCGCCCCGAAGACCTGGTACGGCATGCCCGCCTACGCCAACTCCGACGGCAAGGTCGTGGTCTTCTACAAGTGCGCCGGGAAGTTCAAGATGCGCTACGCCGAGGTCGGCTTCCAGGAGTGGGCGAACCTCGACGACGGCGACATCTGGCCGACCGTCTTCGCAGTCACGTCGATGACCCCGGCCGTCGAGGAGAAGCTCACCGAGCTGGTGAAGCGGGCAGTCCGCTAGCCGGCGTGATGCTCGCGGTAGCGCCGGTAGAGCCGCTCCAGGAACCCTTCGAGCTCGGCGGCCATCTCCTCGTCCAACGCGGGAAAGGAGAAGGTCGCCTTGCCCGTACGCCGCTTGCGGAACGCGTCCGATGAGCCCTCGAGCGCTTCCGGCCAGGTGTCGACGGCGATCGCGTAGAGGCTCACCTTCTGCGCGCTCCGCTTGACCGCCGCGAAGTAGTCATGGGCGCCCGAACCCGGCCAGCGCAACGACGGCATCCCGTAGATCGTCGCGTCCTCGAGCTCGTTGCGGTAACGGGCCAGGAGCGCCCAGATCCGGTCTTCGACGGCATCGAGGTCGGCCATTGAGGGAGCGTATCGAACGCATGGCGCTCACCGAGGCGCTCAGCGGCGACGGAAGAGCCGGAACCGACGGCTTCGCCGATCATCCGTGGCTGTCGGTTCGCGAGGTCTCCTCTCTCGCGCCGCGCGGCGGGCGGCCCATTCGGCCACCGTGGTGTCGGGGTCGCGTGGCATCGTGATCAGCGGCGGCCCCGCCGGAGGTTCATAGCGGGCGCGGATCACTTGTGCGTTGAAGTCGTCGATCTCGCGACCTACGGCCTTCTCGTCTGCCAGCTGATCCAGGCGCCCGTCCAGGGCGGCGTCGTCCTTGCGGAGCTGGATCGACGGCGGAAGCAGCGCAACGTGCTCACGCTCGATGAGGCTCCTGATCCACCACTCCGGATCGTGCTGGTCCGGTAGGTCGATCGGCTCACCGCTGCCGGGCAGGTCGTCGAAGTCGCCACGTGCGATCGCCTTCCGGACCTGGAAGTCGGCGAGCAGAGCGACGGCGATGGCGTCGTCGATCGCGAAGGCGTACGGGTCGTGGGGCTGCACGCTCGTCACCATCCCTCCGTCGACAGCGGATAAAAGTCATCTGTATTATGTCACGCGTATTGAAAACCGAAAGGAGGCGGCGATGCCGAAGCAGGTCGACCACCGCGAGCGACGAGAAGCGATCGCGCACGCGCTGTGGCGGGTGGTCGAGCAACAGGGCTGGCCACGAGCGACCATGCGCGAGGTCGCCCGCGAAGCGGATGTCTCTCTCGGGCAGCTTCAGCACTACTTCTCGTCCCGGACCGCGATGCTGACCTTCGCGATGGAGTTCGCCGCCGAACAGATGTCAGACCGGGTCGCGCGCGGCCTGACCGGGGTCGCGCAGCCTCCACACCCCCGGGACGTGCTCCGGGTGGTGCTCACCGAGATGCTCCCGCTGCACCCCGATGCGCGCGCCACCAGCCGGATGAACGCCGCGTACGTCCTCGAGGCGCTGCACGACCCCGCGCTGCGCGAGGTGGCCGGCGTCGGCCTGCGCGAGGGGCGCGACATGGTCGAGCGTCTCATCCGAGAGGCGATGGCCGATGGGCACATCTCCGCCGACCGCAACCTTGCGATCGAGACCGACCTCATCCTCTCGCT
This sequence comes from Nocardioides sp. NBC_00850, assembly GCF_045207335.1. Taxonomy (NCBI): domain Bacteria; kingdom Bacillati; phylum Actinomycetota; class Actinomycetes; order Propionibacteriales; family Nocardioidaceae; genus Nocardioides; species Nocardioides sp. NBC_00850. The sequence continues at coordinate 971,938 of NZ_CP108845.1, read as the reverse complement.
GACCGGATTCACGCCCCTGCTGGAGCTCGGCGTGGTCAAACCCGAGGCCGCGCTCGCGGCCATCGACCAGCACCTGGACAGGCTCTTCTCGCCTGCATCATGACGGCCGACCGACCCAGCCTGCGTCGGCCGCCACCCGGAGGGCGGCTCGAGCTCGGCGGGTGACCTCGGGCCAGTCCTGGCGACGGATCAGCTCGGGTTCGACGATCCACGAGCCGCTGACGGCACCGACGGAAGGTAGGTCGAGGTAGTCGGCCATGGTGTCAGGACCGATGCCGCCCGACGGCAGGAAACGTAGGTCGGGGAACGGTCCGGCGAGGGCGCGTATCGCCGCGGTTCCGCCGAGCAGGTCGGCCGGGAACAGCTTCACGGCCTCCAGCCCGAGCGCGACCGCGGCCATCGAGTCGGTCGCCGAACCCACCCCGGGGATGACGGGTAGCCCGTGGCTGAGGCAGCGGTCGACCACCTCGACCGACAGTCCCGGGCTCACCACGAACCCGGCACCCGCCGCGGCCACGAGGTCCACCTGAGCGGGCGTGATCACTGTGCCTGCGCCCGCGAGCAGGCCGGAGACGGCTGCCATCCGGCGGAGTGTCTCCTCCGCGGCAGGTGTCCGCAGGGTCACCTCGACCACTGTGACGCCCCCGGCCAGCAGTGCGTGCGCGAGCGGCACCGCGTCGCCAGGGTCGTCCATGACGAGCACAGGTACGACGGGGCAGCGGGCGAGCACGCCGAGTGCCGACCTGTCGGCGACCGGGAGGGAGTCAGCGGGTGGTGCGGTCATCGCACGACCTCCGCTCGTCCGGCAGCGGCGGCCATCGCTCGCGGGGGCCTGAGCGGCCCGGCCAAGGTGGCCCGGGTCGGAAGACCCTCCCAGTCGCCACGCTCCAAACAGACCTCCGCGCCGGTGCGGTTCGCGGTGGCCAGTCGCTCGACCTCCTGACGGCCGGACACGAGCTCCGCGAGATAGCCGGCGACGAATGCGTCGCCGGCGCCGACGGGATCGATCGGGTCGACCGGCACGGTGGGTGCCCGATGAACCGCGTCGCCGGTCACCGCGAGCGCTCCGAGCGCACCGAGCTTGATCACGACGGTGGCCGGGCCGAGGCTCCGCAGTTCGCGGGCCAGCTCTTCCGCACGCTCGAACGAGGCCTCCCCCGCGACCGTGCCAAGCACCAGCGCGGCTTCCTCCTGGCCGGCGAAGACCAGGTCCGCCGCGGCGACCAGGCGAGCAAGGGCCGGAGCCGCCTGCTCGTCGGACCACAGCGACGCCCGGTGGTTGACGTCGAAGGACACGGTCGTGCCCGACGCCCGGGCGAGTTCGATGGCGCGGGCGAGGGTGGCTGCGGGGCCCGGGCCGAGCGCGGCTGTGATCCCACTGACGTGGAGTACGTCGGCGGTCTCGATCGCGGCCCGGTTGCCGGCCTCCGCCATGTCGGCAACGCTCAGTCGAGAGGCGGCGCTGCTGCTTCGGTAATAGCGGACCCGGACGGGCCGACCGCCGTTCATCTCCTTGAGCATCAGGCCGGTGGGGGCCTGCGGATCCCTCGCCGCTCGGACGACGACGCCCTCCGAGGTGAGCTGCCCCTCGACGTACTCACCGAGGGCGTCGTCGCCGAGCCGGCTCAGCCAGGTGCAGCGTACGCCGAGCCGGCTCAGTCCGATCGCCACGTTGGACTCTGCCCCGCCGAAGCGGAGCGACTGCCCGATGCTGGTCGTCATGGGTGCCGAGGTCTCCAGCTCGATGAGCCCCATGGTCTCCCCGAGGGTGACGACGTGGGCGGGCCGGCTCACGAGGCATCCCCGTCGGACGAACCGTCGGTGAGACGGAGCAGCACCTTGCCGCTGTCCTGCCTGGCGGCGGTGGCGAGCGCCTCCTCAGCGTGCGCGAGGTCGAAGCGGTGAGTGACCAATGCCGAGACGTCGAGCCCACCGGCGAGGGCGTCGAGGGCGTCGGTCATCTCCTCGACGAACCGATACGAGCCGATCCACGTGATCTCGCGCGTGACCAGATCGCCGAGCACGGCCGGGACCGCAGAGCCGGGCAGGTTGCCGACCGAGACCAACGTTCCGCCGCGAGCCGTGGCACGAAGAACGCCGCCGAGAGCAGCAGCCGCGCCGGAGGCCTCGAAGACGAGCTCGGCGTCCTCGGGGAGGGCGTCGCCCGCAGCGAGGTTGCGCACCTCGTCTGCCCCGAGTTCCTTGGCCACGGCGAGGGCGGTGTCGGAGACGTCGATCGCCGTGACGAAGCGGGCGCCGCGGTGCTTCGCCGCGGCGACGACCAGCGCACCGATAGGCCCGGTGCCATTGACCACGACATCGCGGCCGGTGAGGTCGCCAGCGCGACCGACGGCGTGCAGCGCCACGGCCAGCGGTTCCGCCAGTGCGCCCTGCTGGGTGGAGACACCGTCCGGGAGCGGTCGCAGCTGGCCGACAGGCACAGCGCGGAACTGGCTGAAGCCTCCTTCGGTGTGCGGGTCGAAGGCCGCCGAACCGAAATAGCGGACGCGGGAGTGGAGGTTGGTCCAACCCGCCAGCCGGGCCGGCAGTTCCGAGCCTGCAGCGGGGCTGGCGGGGTGGACAGTCACCGGTTGGCCCACCTCGACCCCGGTGACGCCCCGGCCCAAGGCCGCGATCCGGCCGGCCACCTCGTGGCCCAGCACGAGCGGCTGCTTCAGCACCGCGGTGCCGGAGGCACCGTGGCGCCAGTAGGCCACGTCGGAGCCGCAGATCCCGCCCCACTCCATCGCCACGACCACCTCACCAGGCTCGGGCCGAGGGTCGGGCCGCTGCTCGACGCGGACGTCGCCGGCGGCGTGGACGACCACGGCCTTCACGCCGCGTCCTCCAGTCGGACCAGGTCGCGGCCGCGGGTCTCCGGAGCCACAGCCGCGGCGACGAGGGTGATCGTGGAGTAGACGACGAGCATCGCCGCGATCGGCCACCAGCTGCCCGTGGCCGCGGTGAGAGAGGCTGCGATCACCGGGCCGATGGCGGTGGCCAGGATCCCGCCGATCTCCTTGGCCAGCGCGAGCTGGGTGAAGCGGGTGCGTGCGCCGAACAGCTCGGCCATGGTGACGCTCTCCAGCGCGAAGAGGCCGAGAACGCCCAGATTGAGACCGGCGATCATGCCGAACATCAGGCCCGCGGTCGTACCGCCCGTGACGAGCAGGAGCATCGGGAAGGCGAAGACGATGGTGGCCAGGGAGAGCGCGATGTAGATCGTGCGGCGACCGAACCGATCGCCCAGCGCGCCGACCAACGGCACGGTCGCGAAGCCGGCGATGGAGCCGTACATGATCGCCTCTGTCGCGACCTCCTTGTCGAGCAGGAGGGTGGTGGCGATGTAGCCGACCAGGAAGGTCTGGATCAGGCCCGAGTTGCCAGCCTGGCCGAAACGGAGGGCAAGCGCGAGCGCGAAGGCCTTGCCCTTGCGCTGCTTGAGGGCGGCCTCGAGGACACTCTTGTCGGCCACCTCCTGCACCTCCGCCTTGGAGAGTGCGACACCGTCCACGACGTCCGGCCGCGCGTCGAAGACCGGGCTCTCCTTGACGTGGGTCCGCACCCACACCGCGAACAGCATCAGCACGAAGCTGAGCAGGAAGGGAATGCGCCAACCCCACGAGAGCAGCTGCTCCTCAGAGAGCACCGCCAGCAGCACGGTCCACAGAGCGGTCGCGGCGAGGGTGCCGGAGTTGGTCCCGAGCGAGACGAGTGAGGCGACGAGACCGCGGCGCTTCGGCGGCGCGTACTCGGCAAGCATCACCGTCGCGCCGGCGATCTCGGCGCCGGCGCCGAAGCCCTGGATGAGCCGGAGGACCACCAGCAGGATCGGGGCCATGAGGCCGACCTGGGCGTACGTCGGCAAGACACCGATCAGGGTCGTCGAGGCGCCCATCAGGGCGATGGTGAGGAACAGCACCCGCCGGCGGCCGATGCGGTCGCCCATCCGCCCGAAGTAGATGGCCCCAGCGAGCCGCGCGACGTACCCGACCCCGTAGGTGGCCATCGCCGCGATGAGGCCGATGGCCGGGCTCACGTCGGGGAAGAAGATCTGGTTGAAGACGATGGCCGCGGCCAGTGAGTAGAGCTGGAAGTCCATGAACTCCATGGCCGTGCCGAGCCAGCCGGAGACGGCCGCCCGGGTGAGGTCCCGGGTCGAGCGCTTGGTCGCTATGCCTTCCGGCGTCATGTCTGTGTCCACCATCGGTAGTACTCCTTGCATTCTGGACCGTCGCTGCGGTCGCGTGGTCGACCCGGGGGGCGGATCGCCCGTGGGGATGTCGCGGTCTAAGCCGTAGACCGGGTGGTGATTCCTCAGATCTCGATGCGTCCAGCCGCCAGAGCGGGCAGACGGGAGGTGATCGCGTCGACGATCGCCGGGTCCTCGGCGACGTCGTCGGCACCGATGGTGCGTAGGAGGCGCGCGACGACCGTCGTCAGGTCGCCGGCGCCCCAGCACGCCGCAAGTGCGGCAGCGGCCGGGTCGGTGGTGCCGAACCGGAGCGCCGCGGAGCCTCGGGGGGAGGAGCTGTCTGCCGAAGGCCGGGTCGCGTTGACCCATGCCGCGAGGGCCAGTTCCAGGGTGGTGGCGGAAGCCCCGGCGGTGCGGAGCTGCCGTAGCGCGGGCAGCCAGCGCTCGCCGACCTTCAATGAGCCGTCGTTGCCGATCTGCTGGAGGCGGTGCCGGACAGCGGGGTTGGCGAAACGGGTCACCAGTGCCTGGGCGTATTCCTCTTTGTCCGGGCCGCCGGCGATCGTCGGGCCCACCTCGTCGCCGAGCGAGCGCACCAGGCGCTCGCCCCAGTCGGTGGCCATCACGTCGGCCACGGTCGCTCGGCCGGCAGCGAGACCGAGATAGGCGAGCGCGGAGTGGGCGCCGTTCAGCAGGCGCAGCTTGGTCTGCTGATAGGGACGTAAGTCGTCGACAAAGAGGGCTCCCGCGAGCTCCCACTGCGGGCGGTCACCTCGGAAGGCGTCCTCCAGGACCCACTGACGGTAGGGCTCCCCGACCACGGCGAGGTCGTCGCGGAGGCCCAGCGCGTTGGAGGCGGCGTCCAGATCGGCCGACGTGGTGGCCGGCACGATCCGGTCGACGACGGTGTCGGGGCAGCCGACCGAAGAGTCGAACCATTCCAGCAGCGCATCGCGCTCGGGCCAGCTCGAGGCTCGTACGAAGTCTCCGAGCACCCCGCGCAGCGCGGCTCCGTTGTCCGCGGTGTTGTCGCAGGAGACCAGGTCGATGGCGGCGCCCGAGCCGCGGAACCGCTCGAGCAGCCCGGAGGCCAGCCGCCCTACGACCGTGGTCATCGGTCCGTCGCCAGCCGTGGCGGCGAGGTCCTGCTCGATACCCGGGGCGCTGCGGTCCAGGCCCCCGCGGGGACGGCGGGCGTAGCCCTTCTCGGTGACGGTGATCGTGACGGTCGCGAGCTCGGGAGCGGCCATTAGGGCATCGACCGCCCCTCCCCGACGCTGCATGTCGAGGGTCTCCACGACCGAGCCGACGACACGCGCAGGGCGGGCGTCGGCGGCCAGCGTCGTGAGCGAGAACAGTCCGTCCTGCGCCGCTGCCTGGTCCGCCAGACCTGCCTGGCGGGGCACGACCGCGACGATGCCACGGCCGTCACCGGAGCGGGCGGCGGTCTCCTCCGTGTAGTCCGCCTGGTGGGCCCGGTGAAAGGCGCCCAGTCCGAAATGGAGGATCCGTGGTTTGAACTCGCGGGGGTCGACGCGCGGGCGCTGCTCAGGGGCGAGCCGGGCGAGGGTGCGCAGGGAGAGGCGGTCCACGTCAGGTCACCAGTCGTGGACGGAGCCGTCGAGGCGACGCGCTACGGGTAGATAGCGCGGGTCGTAGGGGAACCGGTCGGCCGCCTTCTCGTCGTACTCCACACCGAGGCCGGGCGCCTCCGCGACATCGAGCATGCCGTCGGAGTAGGAGACGGTGCTGCGGAAGACCTCCATGGTCTCCGGCACGTGCGGCATCCACTCCTGGATGCCGAAGTTCGGTACGGAGAGGTCGACGTGCACGGCTGCGGCCAGCGTCACCGGGGACAGGTCGGTGGCACCATGGGAACCGGTGCGGACCTGGTAGAGCGCGGCCAGGTCGAAGATCCTGCGCAGGTGGGTGATGCCGCCGGCGTGGACCACGGTCGTGCGTACGTAGTCGATCAGTTGCTCCGTGATGAGGTGCTGCACATCCCAGATCGAGGAGAGCGCCTCCCCCACAGCGATGGGCGTCGTGGTGTGCTGCCGGATGAGCCGGAAGGCATCCTGGTGCTCTGCGGGTGTGGGGTCCTCCATCCAGAACAGTCGACAGTCCTCGACGCTCTTCCCGAACCGTGCGGCCTCGATCGGGCTCAGCCGGTGGTGGATGTCGTGGAGCAGGTGGAAGTCGAACCCGAAACGGTCGCGTACCGCCTCGAGGTAGGTGGGGGCGAAGTCGAGGTAGGCCTCGGTGGACCAGGGCTGCTCGTCGGGTAGCGACGTGGCGGCCGGTTCGTAGACACTGCCCTTGCGTACGCCGTAGGAGCCCCCGATCTCCGGCACCGCCGCCTGCGCCCGGATCGCTTTGAAGCCCTGGTCGCGGAAGCGCGCCACGTCGTCGATGAGGGCGGGTACGTCGGCCCCGCTGGCGTGGCCGTAGACCATCACGCCGTCCCGGCACCGGCCGCCGAGCAACTGGTAGACCGGCTGGCCGGCGATCTTGCCCTTGATGTCCCACAGGGCGGTGTCCACCGCGGCGATGGCCGTCATCGTGACCGGGCCGCGCCGCCAGTAGGCACCTCGGTAGAGGTACTGCCACATGTCCTCGATGCGGTCGGGGTCACGCCCGATGAGGAGCGGCACCACGTGGTCACGGAGATAGCTGGCGACGGCCAGCTCGCGACCGTTGAGCGTCGCATCGCCCAAGCCGGTGACTCCGTCGGAGGTGGTGATCCTCAGGGTGACGAAGTTCCTGCCTGGGGAGGCGATGAAGACCTCGGCACGCTCGATCTTGGCCATGGACAACCTCTCTCGTTCCTTCGTCCCGTTGTGTGCAGTACTTGTATACAAGCACTGCCATCCAGGCTGTGTCAACCGTCACATGTGTGTCAGTGGGCATCGATGGCCATAGACTGAGGGCATGGGGGAAGCCACCAAGCGGTCCAACCGGCGGATCGTCTACGAGACGCTGCGACGCAAGGTGCTGACTCTGGAGCTGCCGCCCGGCACTCCGCTGTCCGAGAACGACCTCGCGGCTGCTCTCGGAGTCAGCCGCACACCGGTTCGCGAGAGCCTCATCCTGCTCGCCGAAGAGGGTCTGGTCCGCGTCTTCCCGAAGGTGGGCTCCTTCGTCTCGCGGGTGGATCAGGAGAGCGTCACCGACGCGCAGTTCCTCCGCGAGGCCGTCGAGCTCGCCGCTCTCGACGATGTCCCCGACCAGCTCGATCCCGACATCGTCGCCGACCTGGAGACCAACCTCGCGCGCCAGTCATCGCCCTCGATCGACAACGAGGAGTTCTTCAACCTCGACGAGGCTTTCCACCACGGGCTGCTGCGCCTGAGCGGCCACGGGCGCGCATGGTCCACTGTCGTAGCAGCCAAGGGCCACCTCGACCGAGCCCGCCGGCTGGGGCTCTACGAGACGAGCCCACAACCGTTCGTCGTGCAGCACCGGGAGATCTTCGACGCGGTGAGGTCCGGCAACCTCAGCGCGGCACGCGACGCGATGCGCGTCCACCTGCGGCTCGTCTTCGAGGACATCGAGAAGGTCCGCCAGCGCTCGCCGGAACTCTTCGTCACCGACGACGGCAAGGTGCCTGTCAGGCGCAGCGTGGCCGTCTGGGAGTGATTCGGGGCACGCCGCGGCGTAGCCGTCGCTCTCAGGAGTCACAGATCGCCTCGCTGTCCGGTCTATCGGGTGCACCGTTCATCGAGGAGGACTCCCATGTCATTGACCGTGCTTCAGGAAGCGAAACCGCCCTTCATCCCGGAGGGGGCGCACGCGATGACGATCGTCATCGAGTACCCGCCGGGCGACCCCGGCACCCCGCCGCACCGCCACCCCGGACCGGCCTTCGGCTACGTACTGGAGGGCGAGATGGTGTTCGAGCTCGAGGGCGAGCCGCCGCGGGTCGTCCGTGCCGGCGAGGCGTTCTGGGAGCCGGGCGGGGACGTCATCCACTACCAGGACGGCAACAGCCGTGACGACATCCCGGTGCGGTTCACCGTCACGATGCTCTGCGATCCGGGCAAGCCGATGCTCGAGTTCGTGTCCGAGCAGGAGCTCCAGGCGAAGGGATGGTCGCGGAGCTGAACTGAACTGAACTGACCGGGCCCGTACGGCGTGCGCCGTACGGGCCCGGTCAACTGCGATGCCAGTCGCCCAGCTTGGTCGGATTGAGCACGATCCACAGCGTCGCGATCTCGTACCCGGCCGTCTCCGCGCCGATGACCGCGACAGCACGAGAGCCACGGCGCAGGACCAGCCCGGCGCGGCCGTTGACGGACTCGACGGCCAGGTCGACACCGGCCCGCCTGCACAGCGTCGTGACCAAGCGGGCGACCTCCGCCTGACCGTGCAGAGGCTCGTCAGGGCCGGGTACGAGTCCACCGGAGTCGCAGGTGCCGACGACCTCGACGCCCAGGACGGCGGTGAGCGCGGTGACGTCTCCCCTGCCACAGGCTTCGGCGAACCTGCGGACGACCAGGTCGTGTCGATCGAGCGGACCCCAGGATGTGCGCACATCGTGCCCCGTTCTCTCGCGGTCGCAGGTGTGTCCATCGGCGACTCAGCCTGCGGCGGACACGCCCTTGTTCTTCTCGGGGTTGACCAGCCAGAGCACCTGATCGATGCCTTCGGCAGTGGCGCCGACGGTGACCAGGCCGTACGCGGAGCCGTCGCGGACGAGCACGGCAGACGTCTGTCCGTTCGTGGTCGTCCAGCGCACCTCGACGCCGTCCCAGAACCAGGTGGAGATCGCCTTGAGGAACTTCGCCACCCGCTCCGCGCCGACGAGCGGCGTACGGGCGATACCCGTCCGGCCGTTGCCGTCGGACAGGCTGGTCACATCCGGTGTGAAGAGCCGCTCCAACGCGGTCAGGTCGCCGGCGCGGGCAGCGGTGAGGAACGTGGTCAGCAGCTCCCGCTGCTCTTCCACGGCCACCGGCGCCCGCCGCTCGCTGGCGATGTGCTTGCGTGCCCGGCTGACCAGCTGACGTACGGCTGGTTCGGTCGAGGACAGGATGTCCGCGATCTGCGCGTAGGAGTATTCGAAGGCTTCTCGCAGGACGTAGGCGGCGCGTTCGCTCGGGGTGAGCTTCTCCATCAGCAGCAGGGAGGCGAACTGCAGAGCCTCGGCCCGCTCGGCACCCAGGTACGGGTCCGACCCGGTGTCGACCGGTTCGGGCAGCCACGGCCCGATGTAGGTCTCGCGCCGTTTCCACGCCGACTGGAGGACGTTGATGGCCAGCCGGGTGGTGGTGGTCGCCAAGAACGCCTCCGGGTTGACCACCGTGGACCGGTCGTACGCCTGCCAGCGCAGCCACACGTCCTGCACCAGGTCCTCGGCCTCGGTGACGCTGCTGAGCATGCGATACGCAATCCCGAACAGGCGCGGCCGCACCTGGGTGAAGACAGCGGTGGCCGCCTCGAGATCCTCCGCGTCACCGAGCTCACGCACCTCGGAATCCGTCATCCCACGCCCCCACCGTCATCTCTCGATCGCCGTCCGGCACCAGCCAAACTCTAGAGGCTCTCAGAGTGCCGCCGCACGACGATCGTGATCGCTCGTGGTCACTTCGCCGGCGGCGGGTTCAGCGGCAGCCAGTCGGCGAACCGGGTGTCCGACAACTGCGCGTCGGGACCCGGCAGGAGCATGTCCTTGTCCAGCAGCGCACCGAAGTAGCGCGCCTCCGGGTCGGCGACGACCTCGCGGGCGTCACCGCGGTAGCTCAGCCCGGTGCGGATCAGCTCGTCGAGACCGAACTGCTCGGGGCCGGCCACCTCGACAGTGCCGTTCAGCGGCGTACCCACGGAGACTCGGCCAACCGCGGCGGCCACGTCCTCGCCTGCGATGGGTTGGATCCGCGCATCCGAGAGACGGACCGTGTTTCCCTCGGTAGCCGCTTGGGCGATGCTGCCCACGAACTCGAAGAACTGCGTGGCGTGCACGATCGAGTACGGCCGTCCGGACTCCTTGATCAGCCTCTCCTGCTCGATCTTCGCGCGGAAGTAGCCGCTTTCGGCGAGGCGCTCGGTGCCGACCACCGACAACGCGACGTGGTGTCCGACCCCGGCCTCCTCCTCGGCGGCGAGGAGGTTCCCGGTGGACGTACGGAAGAAGTGCAGCACGGCATCGTCGGCGAACGAGGGCGAGTTCGAGACGTCGACCAGGACCTCAGCGCCCTCCAACACCTCGGCCAGCCCTTCGCCGGTCAGGGTGTTCACGCCCGAGTCGGGTGACGCGGGCACCGCTTCGTGGCCGTGCTCGGCCAGCTTCCGGACGAGCTTCGAGCCGATCAGGCCAGTTCCGCCGATCACGACGATCTTCATGGTGTTCCTTCCATCTCGCGCCCCGGCCGATCCGGAACGTCGCTCACCAGTCAGGACCGGACAGGCCTGCGGTTTGTGACAGAAGGTCCGGCGGCGGATGCGATCGGCCGTCCTCTTCCGGTCTTCGTCACAAACCGAGGGCCGGTCCGGTCCTGACTGGAGACACCGACCTGACGAACCGAGGTACCTCATGGAAACCCAAGGCGCCCACGCCATCGACACGATCGACGATCTCCGCCGCCACCTGCAGTGGGCGATCGAGCTCGAGCACGCGACGATTCCGCCCTACCTGTGCGCGCTCTACTCCCTGGACCCGGCCCGCAACCCCGAGGCCGCCCAGGTCGTCGGCACGGTCCTTGCCGAGGAGATGATCCATCTGGCGCTGGCCGCGAACCTGCTCAACGCCGTCGGCGGCTCTCCCAAGCTGGACGCGCCGGAGCTGCTGCCGGCGTACCCCCATCCGCTGCCCCACGGCGACCGGTCCGTCCACGTCCATCTCGTCCCGTTCGGCCCCGAAGCGCTCGACCTGTTCCTACGCATCGAGGAGCCGGCATCCGTGGACGCGCCGGCGCAGAGCGACGAGTATCAGACGATCGGGCAGTTCTACGCCGCGATCGAGGCTGGCCTGCGCACACTGTGCGACCAGCTGGGCGAGGAGAACGTGTTCAGCGGCGACCCGGCACGGCAGATCGGCGAGTTCCACCTCAGGGGTGGAGGCGGCGGGGTGCTGCCGGTCGTCGACCTGAAGTCCGCGTCGGCCGCGCTGGCGGAGATCGTCGAGCAGGGCGAGGGTGCTGCGCGTACGAACGTGTGGGACGGCGATCGCGACGTCTTCCACCCCGACCGGGACGAGGTCGCGCACTACTACAGGTTCCAGGAGCTCCGCCTGGGCCGCCGCTACCAGACCGGCGACACACCGCAGTCCGGACCGACCGGCAAGGAGATCTCGATCGACTTCGACGGTGTCCTGCCGATGCGGCCCAACCCGCGTACCGCGGACTATCCGAAGGGCAGCCCCATCCGCGTCGCCCAAGAGGAGTTCAACCAGACCTACAGCCTGGTTCTTTACCTGCTCGAGCAGGCCTTCAACGGCGATCCCAGCCAGATGCAGGACGCTGTCGGCGCCATGTTCGGGCTCCGCAAGCAGGCGATGGCGCTGATGAAGATGCCGACCGGTGACGGGAAGACCACCGCCGGTCCGTCCTTCGAGTACGTGCCACTCGAGCAACGCAACTGAAGCGCGGCTCTGGCGGGTCCTCGCCGGAGTCAGTGGGCCATGTCGACGAAACGGCTGTAGTGGCCCTGGAAGGCGACGACGAGGTCTCGGGTGGGGCCGTTGCGGTGCTTGGCGATGATCACGTCAGCCTCGCCGGGGCGGGTCGACTCCTTCTCGTAGACGTCGTCGCGGTGGAGGAGGACGACCATGTCGGCGTCCTGCTCCAGCGAGCCCGACTCACGGAGGTCGGAGACGGCCGGGCGCTTGTCGGCGCGCTGCTCGGAACCACGGTTGAGCTGGGACAGCGCGATGATCGGGACCTCGAGCTCCTTGGCCAGCAGCTTGATCTGACGGGAGAACTCAGAGACCTCGAGCTGACGGGACTCGACCTTCTTGCCGGAGCTCATCAGCTGGAGGTAGTCGATGACGATGAGCCGGAGATCGTGGCGCTGCTTGAGCCTTCTGGCCTTGCTCCGGATCTCCATCATCGTCATGTTCGGGCTGTCGTCGATGAACATCGGCGCGCTGGAGACCTCGCCCATCTTGCGGGCCAGCTTGTTCCAGTCGTCGTCGGACATGTTGCCGTTGCGGATGTGGTTGAGCGGCACCTTGGCCTCGGCCGAGAGGAGACGCATGGTGATCTCGGAGCGGCTCATCTCCAGGCTGAAGAAGACGCTGGTCAGGTTGTTGTGGATCGAGGCCGCGCGACAGAAGTCGAGAGCCAGGGTCGACTTACCCATCGCGGGTCGAGCCGCGACGATGATCATCTGCCCGCCGTGGAAGCCGTTGGTGAGCTCGTCGAAGTCGGCGAAGCCCGTGGGTACGCCGTAGAGACCGGCCTCGCGGTTGGAGATCGCCTCGATCTCGTCGAGGACGCCGTCCATGATGTCGGCGAGCGGGGAGTAGTCCTCACCCGAGCGCTTGTCGGTGAGCTTGAAGACCTCGGCCTGGGCCTCGTCGACGATGTTGTCGACCTCGCCCTCGCCGGCATAGCCGATCTGCACGATCTTGGTGCCGGCCTCGACCAGCCGGCGCAGGACCGACTTCTCCCGGACGATCTCGCCGTAGTAACCCGCGTTGGCGGCGATCGGGACGTTGGAGGCGAGGGTGTGCAGGTAAGGGGCGCCACCGATGCGCTCCAGCTCCGCCTTGCGGCGCAGCTCGTCGGCGACGGTGACCATGTCGGCGGGCTCACCACGACCGTAGAGGTCGATGATCGCGTCGTAGATGGTCTCGTGCGTCGGGCGGTAGAAGTCGGTGCCGCGCAGCGTCTCGGAGACGTCGGCGATGGCGTCCTTCGAGATCAGCATGGAGCCGAGGACAGCCTGCTCGGCAGCCATGTCCTGCGGTGGCGTGCGGTCGTTGACCGCGCGCGGGGCGTTGCCCGGTTCGTACGCCGCGGGGCCGTCGCCCCACTCCTCGAACGGCGGCTCCGGGAAGTCGCCCGGACCGCCCATCGAGCCGGTCTCAGTGACGCTCATTCCCTTGCCCCTCCGTGGTCTGCGGATCGTCGCGGCGTGATCTCGGTCGATTCGGTCCCACGCTACGGGTGGGCACCGACAGTTCTGCTCACACAGTTCTGGGCCGACCGTCGACGACACCCTCAAGTCTCCGCGACCCTACGTCGCAGACCACATCGGCGACAGAGGGTTATCCACAGGCCCTGGGGATAACCAGGGGATAGCGGTGGACGACACCCTGGTCAATGTGAACAGCCTGGGGAAGTGCCTGTGCATAACTGGTTCCACAGGATTGGTAAAGTCGGCCTGACCTGCAACTTTACAATCCATAGGCTGTGGACGAAAGAAAGTCGGCACCCCGCCGGGATTCTCCGCCGAGATCGTCGTACCCCCTTGGGCGTTTTGTCGACATAGCGCCGCAACGACGTTTTCCACAGGTTTTCCACCTGCCCTGAACAACGCCTCGCGCCGACGGTGTTTAACCTTGAGACCGTGACGAGCCGGGCGGATGCGAAGAGCTACTCGAAGACCGACCGCCGAGGCCTCGACAAGGAGATCTGGCGGCTCGCGATCCCCGCCTTTCTGGCCCTCGTCGCCGAGCCGCTCTTCCTGCTGGCGGACTCCGCGATCGTCGGCCACCTCGGCACCCGCGAGCTCGCCGGCCTCGGTGTCGCGGGCGTCGTACTCCAGACGATCGTCGGGCTCTGCGTCTTCCTCGCGTACGGCACCACAGCATCGGTCGCCCGCCGCATCGGCGCGGGCGACACCGCCGGGGCGCTCCGGCAGGGCATCGACGGGATCTGGCTCGCAGTCATCATCGGGGTCGTCGTCACGATCCCGGTGATGGTCCTGGCCGAGCCGCTCAGCCGGGCGGTCGGCGCAGGCGACGAGGTCGTCGGCCCCGCGACCACCTACCTCCGGATCGCCGTCCTCGGGGTGACACCGCTGCTGGTGATGCTCGCGGCCACCGGCGTGCTCCGTGGACTGCAGGACACCAAGACGCCGCTGGTCGCGGCGGTCGTGGCCAATGTACTCAACATCGTGCTCAACCTCGCCCTCGTCTACGGCGCCGGGCTGGGCATCGCCGGTTCGGCGATCGGCTCGGTGATCGCGCAGGTGCTGGCGGCCGGGATGCTGACGTACGTCGTGGTGCGGGCCGCCCGCGGCCAAGGCGTGCCGCTGCGCCCGGATGCGCCCGGGATCCGGGCCTCCGCGCGGGCCGGCGTGGCCCTCGTGGTCCGCACGCTGACGCTGCGCATGGCGCTGCTGGTCACGACGTACGCCGTCACCCATCTCGCCGTCGGCGACCAGGCCGTCGCCCTGGCGACCCACCAGATCGCCTTCACGCTGTGGACTTTCCTGGCGTTCGTGCTCGATGCGATCGCGATCGCCGCGCAGGCGCTGACCGGGCGGTCGCTCGGGGCCGGCGACACCCGGGAGACCCGGGCCATCACGGCCCGGATGGTGTGGTGGGGCGTCGTGATCGGAGTCGTGGCCGGCGTACTCCTGGCTGCTCTGTCCCCGTTCCTCGGCGCACTCTTCACCGAGGACCAGGCGGTGCGGGAGCTGTTGGTGCCGGTGGTGATCGTGGCGGCGATCGCCCAGCCGATCGCGGGCGTCGTCTTCGTGCTCGACGGGGTGCTCATCGGCGCCGGCGACGGGCGCTACCTGGCCTGGGGCGGGGTCTGGACCCTCGTCGCCTATGTCCCGCTCGTCGCGCTGGCCGTCGCCCTCGGCGGCGGGCTGGTGTGGGTGTGGATCACCTTCGCGGTCGGCTTCATGGGCGCCCGCTTCGTGGTGCTGACGCTCCGTGCGCGAAGCGACCGCTGGCTGGTCACCGGCGCCTGAGCCCCGTTTCTAGGCATCGGTCCCACATACTCACTTGTGCCCAGCCCGGGCGCACGCCAAGGTCGTCCCATGGCGACCGACCCGAAGACCACCTTGAAGACGTACATCGACGCTCGCCGCGAGGCGCTGATCTCCAAGGTCGAGGGCCTCTCGGAGCGGGACGCGCGGCTGCCGCGTACGCCGACCGGCACCAACCTTCTCGGCATCATCAAGCACGTCACCGGGGTCGAGGCCGTCTATCTCGGGGACACGTTCGGGCGTCCGTTCCCGCATCCCGAGGAGCTGATCCCGGACGAGCGGTTCGACATCGACCCGCAGGCGGACTGGTATGCCACCGAGGACGAAACGATCGAGGGCATCATCGACCTCTACCGCCGGGTCATCGCCCACGGTGACGAGACGGTCGAGGCGCTGCCGCTGGACGCCATCGGCCATGTGCCGCACTGGGGCAACGAGGAAGTCACCCTCCACCAGATCCTGGTGCACCTCTTCGCCGACCTCGCCGGTCACGGCGGACAGGCCGACATCCTCCGGGAAGAGGCCGACGGCGCCGTCGGCTGGCGCAAGCCCGGCGACAACGTCCCGCCGGCGTACGACTGGCCGGCGTACGTCGCCAAGCTGACCGACCTCGCGAACAAGTTCTGAAAACGAACAGGCCCGCCTCCCTGAGGAGGCGGGCCTGAGTGAATCCCTAGATCAAGCGGGGACCACGTTGAGGGCCAGCTTGGCGGACACCTCGTCGTGGAGCTTGACGGAGACCTCGTGAGCACCGAGCGCCTTGATCGGGTTGCCCAGCGCGATGGTGCGCTTGTCGATCGACTCGCCGGTGGTCTCGGAGACCGCGGCGGCGATGTCGGCGGCGGTGACGGCGCCGTAGAGGCGGCCGTCCTTGCCGGAGCGGACCTTCACGTTGACCGTGTTGGCCTCGAGCTTGCCCTTGATCTCGGCGGCGTGAGCCTCGTCGCGCACGGAGCGAGCCGAGCGCGCAGCCTTGATCGAGTCGGCCTGCGACTCGGCGCCGCGGGACCAACGGATGGCGTCGCCACGCGGGATCAGGTAGTTGCGGGCGTAGCCGTCCTTGACCTCGACGACGTCACCGGCGGAACCCAGCCCGGTGACCTCCTGCTGAAGGATGATCTTGGTAGCCATGTCGATCCTCCTCAGCGACCGGTGGAGGTGTAGGGCAGCAGAGCAACCTCGCGCGCGTTCTTGACGGCGATGGCCACGTCGCGCTGGTGCTGGACGCAGTTGCCGGTCACGCGACGGGCACGGATCTTGCCGCGGTCGGAGATGAACTTACGGAGGAGGGTGGCGTCCTTGTAGTCGACACCGGTCGCCTTCTCCTTGCAGAACTGGCAAACCTTCTTCTTAGGCTTGCGAATCACTGCCTTGGCCATTGTGGTGCTTCCTTTCTAGAAGCCCGGCGAGCGCCGGAATGGTTGAGGGATTCGGAATGTGGATCTGTTGATCAGAAGGGAGGCTCGTCGTTGCCCACGCCCGGGGTCGCCCACGGGTCGTTGGCCGGCGCGCCGCCGCCCGCGTTGGCGGGCTGCTGCGGAGCCGGCGAGGCCCACGGGTCGTTGCCACCGGCCGGAGCCTGCTGGCCGCCACCACCCTGGGGGCCGCCATAGCCACCACCCTGGTTGTAGCCACCGCCGCCGCCACCCTGGTTGTAACCGCCGCCGCCACCCTGGCCGCCGGACTGGCGGCTGGCCTTGGTGACCTTGGCGGTCGCGTAGCGGAGCGAGGGACCGATCTCGTCGCACTCGAGCTCGAAGACAGTGCGCTTCTCGCCCTCACGCGTCTCGTAGGACCTCGACTTCAGGCGACCCTGAGCGACGACACGCATGCCGCGCTGCAGGGACTCGGCGACGTTCTCAGCAGCCTGGCGCCAGATCGAGCAGCGCAGGAAGAGGGTCTCCCCGTCCTCCCACGCGTTGGTCTGGCGGTTGAAGCTGCTGGGCGTCGAAGCAATCGTGAAGTTGGCAACGGCTGCACCCGACGGCGTGAAGCGAAGCTCCGGGTCGTCGGTGAGGTTGCCGATCACGGTGATGACGGTGTCGCCTGCCATGAGATCTCCCTTGAGTCTGATCTGGGTGTCGGTGTCGGTTCAGGAGTTCCAAATAAATGTGAACTGGCCGTGTGGGTCCAAACATAGGACCCCGCACCGACAATTACCGACGGTGACATCCGCGTCACTTGGACGGACGGATGACCTTCGTACGCAGGATCTGCTCGTTGAGGCCAAGCTGGCGGTCGAGCTCCAGAACGGTCTTGGGCTCGGCGGTCAGGTTGACGACGGCGTAGATGCCCTCGGCGTTCTTGTTGACCTCATAGGCCAGACGACGGCGGCCCCAGACGTCAACGTTCTCGACGGTGCCACCATCAGTGGTGACGACCTTCAGGAACTTGTCAAGGGTCGGGGCGACGGTGCGCTCATCGAGGCTGGGCTCGAGGATCACCATTACTTCATAGGCGCGCATAGCGTTCTCCACCTCCTACGGACTCGGCGGCCATGGTCTCTCCATGGCAGGAGGGCTGATGCGATGTCCCATCTCCGTCTGTGGAGAGGGACGAGTCAGGGTATCAACCAGCGGTTTCGGTGGCCGAATCCACGGCCTCGACCGTGAACGGCACCGTGATCACCTCGCCGTCGCCGAGCCGGAACTGGGCCCAGAGGCGGTAGAGACCAGCCTTCGGTACGTCCAGGTGGAGCCCGAGCTCGGGCCCGAACGAGGCGCCGGGGACCGCCAGCTCGTCGCCTTCGGCGTGGCCGTGCACGAACGTCTCGCCGTCCGCGCTCATGACCACGACGTGGCCGGCCGCGCCGAGGTAGGGCTGTAGATCGTCGACAACCTTCCCGGTGCTGTCCTCGAACCCGAAGTGCAGGTCGCTCTGCTGGTCGGCAACGGGCGTGCCCTCGAGCGTGACGGTGAGATTGTCGACAGTCGACGATCTCGGGCTCGCCTCCAGCGGAACGGCCGGGGGCTGCGTACCTTCGACGGTGAGCTGCTGCCGGTCGAGCACATCGGCCATGTCGGCCCGGCGGCGGAACTCGGTGTCGACGCGGTAGGTGCCTCCGGCGGGGAAGGTCACGTCGGTCTCGAGCTCGCCCGGACGGCCGGTCGGCTCGGCGTGGAGGTGGCGGAACCAGGAGAGGTCCTGGCTGGTCACGATGACGTGCATCCAGGCCTGGTGGGTGCGACCGAGGTCGGTCACCGGATCACCGGTCGCGGCGTCCGTGACGAGGAACCGGAGCCCGCCCTCGCGCCGCGTGATCGCGACGTCGATGCCCGACTCGGCGGAGGCGACGGGGGCGATGTCGACCTCGTGCATCTCCGTCATCGACGGCCGCATCGGGCTCATCCCCTGCGCCCACTCCAGGATGCCGTTCATCCCGCGCTGCGCCGGCTCGGTGCGTGACAGGTACGTCAGGCCGGCCCCGATCGAGATCGCGATCACGGCCGTGACCAGGAGATATCCACCGTCGCGAACGCGGGTGACGAAGCCCCGGCCGGCGTACGCCTCGGGCGTCTCGGGACGGCGGAAGCCACGCAGGCGCAGCGCGTTGGTGACCACGCTGACCGAGCTCATCGCCATCGCGGCGCCGGCGAGGACCGGGTCGAGAAGGGCGAGCGCGGCGACGGGGATGAGGAGCACGTTGTAGGCGAACGCCCAGAACAGGCCCTGCTTGATCGTCGCGACGGTGCGGCGGGAGAGCGCCAGCGCGGTGACCACGCCGCGGAGGTCGCCGCCGACGAGGGTGATGTCGGAGGCGGCCAGGGCGACGTCGGTGCCGGTGCCGATCGCGATCCCGACGTCGGCCTGGGCCAGCGCCGGGGCGTCGTTGATCCCGTCGCCGACCATCGCGACGACCTTGCCCTCGTCCTGGAGCTGCTGGATTCGGGCGAGCTTCTGCTCGGGCAGCAGACCGCCGGCGGCGTGACGTACGCCGACCTCGTCGGCCACCTTCGCCACCGTCGCGGCGGCGTCGCCGCTGAGGATGTGCACCTCGACGCCCGAGTCCTCGAGCAGGCGCACCGTCTCCTTCGCCTCGTCGCGGACCTGGTCCGCGACCCGGATCGACCCGGCGTACGCACCGTCGACCGCGATCAGGACGGAGCCGTTGTCGGTGGCGTCGACGCCCTCCTCGGCCAGCATCGCCGAGTTGCCGACGACGACCCGGCGCCCGTCGACGTACGCGCTGATCCCGCGGCCCGGGTGGGCCTCGAACGCCGAGACCTGCACGTCCACGGCGTCGGACGAGGCCCCGGCGCGCGCTCGAAGGGCGGTGGCGAGAGGGTGATCGCTGCCGGTCTCGGCGGCTGCGGCGATCCGGACCAGTTCGTCGTGGGTCCAGCCCGGAGCCGGGGTGATGTCGGAGACCTCGGGCTTGCCGTGGGTGATCGTGCCGGTCTTGTCGAAGACGATGGCGGTGACCGAGCGGGCGCGCTCCAGGGTCTCGCCCGAGCCGACGAGTACGCCGAGCTCGGCGGCGCGGCCGGCGCCGACCATGACGGCGGCCGGCGTGGCCAGGCCGAGGGCGCAGGGGCAGGCGATGATGAGGACCGCGATGGCTGCGGTGACGGCACTGGTCAGACGCTCGGCGTCGGGGCCGAGGACCAGCCAACCGATGAAGGTCAGCGCTGCGACGACGAGGACAGCAGGCACGAACACGGCCGAGACCCGGTCGGCGAGGCGCTGCAGCTTGGTGCCGGAGCCCTGGGCCGACTCGACCATCGCGATGATCTGCGCCAGCGTGGTCTCGGCGCCGACCGCTGTCGCCTCGATCTCGAACGAGCCGGTCTGGTTGATCGTCGCGCCGATGACGATGTCGCCCTCGGTCTTCCGCACCGGGTCGCTCTCACCGGTGAGCATGGACTCGTCGACGTAGGACGCCCCGGCGACGATGCGGCCGTCGACCGGGATCTTCTCCCCGGCGCGTACGCGAATCCGGTCGCTGACCTGCAGGTTCGCAACCGGGACCGTGACGTCACGGCCGTTGCGGATCACCGTGGCCGTCTCCGGCATCAGACCGACGAGGGCCTTGACCGCATCGGCCGTACGCGACTTGGCGCGGGCCTCGAGCCAGCGGCCCATCAGCACCAGCGCGACGATGACCAGGGCGGTCTCGAAGTAGAGGTGGAGCGGCAGGCCCCACGCCTCGGCCTGCCCCATCCACAGGGTCACGAAGGCGCTGTAGGCGAAGGCGATGCCGGTGCCGAGCGTGACCAGGGTGTTCATGTCGACCGATCCGTGGCGTGCGCCTCGAACCGCCGCGACGTAGATGTCACGGCCCGCCCACCACTGCGTGACCGCGGCGACCACGAGCACGATCGACATGACCGGCTCCATGGCGTCGACGGGGAGCGGGACGTACATCAACGCCATCAGGCCGAGCCCCACCGCCAGGGCCGTGACCCACCGCCGTTTGAGCTGGACGAGCTCTGTCTCGCGGCGTACGTCCCGGTCGCCCTCGACCTCAGGCTCCTGTGGATTGTCGACAGTCGACGATCTCAGGACAGCCTGGTAGCCCGCCTTCTCGATGGCGGCGCTGATCTCGGCGAGGTCGGTGCGGGTGGGGTCGAAGTGAACGAGGGCGGTCTCGGTGGCGAGGTTGACGTTGGCGTCCTCGACACCCTCGACACGGCTGATGGCCTTGGTGACGCGGCGCACGCAGCTCGCGCAGGTCATGCCCTCGATCTCGAGCTGTTGCTCGGTCGGGTTCGCGGCGGTGGGGGTCATCATGATCAGGCCAGCGAGTAGCCGGCCTCCTCGACGGCCGCACGAATGGCGTCGTCCGAGATCGGCTCAGCGGCGGTGACGGTGACGTTGCCCGAGGCCAGGTCGACGTCGACGTTGCTCACGCCGGCGATCTCGGTGACCTCTTCGGTGACGGAGGAGGCGCAGTGTCCGCAGGTCATACCGACGACAGTGAAGTTCTGGGTGCTCATGAGAGTCTCTCTGGGTTGTTGGATTGTTGACAATCAGGACCGGACGAGGCGGGCGATGGCAGCGGAGGCCTCGGCGAGCTTCTCGTCGGCCTCGGCGCCACCGTTCTGGACCGCGCCGGCGACGCAGTGACCGAGGTGCTCGTCGAGCAGTCCGAGAGCGACCGCCTGGAGCGCCTTGGTCGAAGCGGAGACCTGGGTGAGGATGTCGATGCAGTAGGCCTCGTCCTCGACCATCCGCTGCAGCCCGCGCACCTGACCTTCGATGCGCTTGAGGCGCTTGAGATAGGCCTCTTTGTTCTTGTTGTGGAGGTATCCGTGATCCGCGTGGCCTTCGGGCCCGGTGTGCTCGTCCATGCCGCCTACCATACCCCCGTAAGGTATGAAGTCAAGCCGAAGGATGTCGGTGCCGCGTCCTAGACTGGGCCCATGGCTGTTGCGATCGGTGCCCACGTAGACCAGACCGACCCCGTCGCCGAGGCGACCGCGCGCGGCGCGAGGCTGGTGCAGTTCTTCCTGGGCGATCCCCAGTCCTACAAGGGCCCGGTGGTGACGTACGCCGACGGCGCAGCCGCCCTCAAGGCCCGCGCGGAGGAGCAGGGTGTCGATCTCTACGTCCACGCGCCCTACATCATCAACGTCGCCACGACGAACAACCGGATCCGGATCCCGAGCCGCAAGCTCCTCCAGCAGCACATGGACACCGCGGCCGAGGTCGGCGCCAAGGGCCTGATCGTCCACGGCGGCCACGTCAACAAGGACGACGACCCGTCGAAGGGCTTCGACAACTGGCGTAAGGCGATCGAGGCGACCGACATCAAGGTCCCGCTCCTGATCGAGAACACCGCGGGAGGCGACAACGCGATGGCGCGCTACCTCGACCGGATCGCCGGCGTCTGGGAAGCCATCTCCACCGCCGAAGGCGCAGAGAACGTCGGCTTCTGCCTCGACACCTGCCACGCCCACGCCGGTGGCAACCCGCTCGAGACGGTCGTCGAGGACGTACGCAAGATCACCGGCCGGATCGACCTGGTCCACTGCAACGACTCCCGCGACGAGTTCGACTCCGGCGCCGACCGCCACGCCAACTTCGGCGCCGGCCGCATCGACCCCGACCTGCTGGCCGGCGTGGTCCGCGACGCCGGCGCCCCGGTGATCTGCGAGACCCCGGGCGGCGCCGCAGAGCACGCGAGCGACTTCGCCTGGCTCCGCGACCGACTCTGACCGATTCTCACCGAATCTTCACTTCTGTCAGCCGAGTCTTGAGTTCTGGCGGACGAATCAGCACATTGGTCCGCCACGACCGAAGATTCGTTCGCCACAGCTGCGGTTTCGCTCGCCAGAACTGAAGATTCGGCTGAGAATTGGACCGCCCAGTGGGACCGTCGGCTATGACCCAACAGGGCCATTGACATATCGTCCTCCGAATGAGTTCGAACTGGCGCGCCGATGTTCAAGGTCTCCGTGCCGTCGCTGTCGGTCTGGTGATCGCAGGACACGCGGGGCTCTCGGGGTTCGAGGGAGGGTTCGTCGGAGTCGACGTCTTCTTCGTCCTGTCCGGGTTCCTGATCACCACCCTGCTGCTGCGTGAGACCGACCGCAGCGGCACGGTCAGCATCAGCCAGTTCTACGCCCGCCGCGCCCGCCGGATCCTGCCGGCGGCGACCGCGACGATGCTGGTCGTACTCACCTACAGCGCGATCGTCCTGCCCCAGACCCGCACCGACCAGATCGCGGGCGACGCCGGCTGGGCGGCGGTCTTCCTGGCCAACGTGCACTTCGCCAAGGAGGCCGTCGACTACTTCAACAACGCCGCGCCCTCCCCGTTCCAGCACTACTGGTCGCTCTCGGTCGAGGAGCAGTTCTACGTCGTCTGGCCGCTGTTGGTGCTCGCCGTTGCTCTCTGGATCCCGAAGCACCACCGGCGTCGCGCGATCACCGCGCTCGCCGCGCTCGTTGCGGTGGTCAGCCTCGCCTGGTCGCTGCACGCCACCAGCGTCGACCCGACCACGGCCTACTTCTCCACCCCCGCCCGGGCGTTCGAGCTCGCCGCCGGCGCCCTGCTCGCCTGCCTCGCGGGTCGCCTGCAGGTCGCGACGAGCGCGACGCGGACCGGTCGGCTCGCCGCGGCAGCCCTCGGCGTCGCCGGGGTCGGCACCCTCGTCTACGCCACCGCCAACTTCAGCGAGGCCACTCACTTCCCGGGCTGGCACGCCCTGGTCCCGGTGCTCGCCACGGTCGCGCTCCTGGTCGCCGGCCCCGCCACCCCGACCGGCTGGCTGCTCTCGAAGCAGCCGCTGCGCTACCTGGGTGACATCTCGTTCAGCCTCTACCTGTGGCACTGGCCGATCCTGATCCTCGCCCCCGAGGCGATCCCCGGCGGCGGCGTACGCCAGCTGCTGATCATGATGGCGCTCATCCTGGCCGCCTCCGCGGCGAGCTACCACTGGATCGAGATGCCCTTCCAGCGCCACAAGCTCCCGCATCTCACCAAGGGCCGTCGCGCGCTCGCCCTCTGGCCCGCCGCCGCTGCCCTCGCACTGGTCGCGGGCACGAGCTCGCAGGCGTACGCCGGCTATCAGGTCGACGTCGCCAAGGCCAACGCAGAGGAATGGTTCCAGGAGAACCCGGACGTTCTCGAGACCGACGACAAGCCGGTCACCGGCGTACTGAAGACCACCGTCGAGGCCGCCGAGGAGGGTGCTCCGTTGCCGCCCGAGGTCGAGTTCGACGCGACCGACTCGTGGGCCGAGCGCGGTGGCTACTGCTATGCGGGCTACGGCGAGACGAAGCTCGACGGCGACTGCATCTACGGCGATGGCAAGGCCGATCGCACCGTCGCAGTCGTCGGCGACTCCCACATCGGGATGTGGCTGCCCGCCCTCGACACCCTCGCCGAGCGCCAGCACGTGAAGCTGGTCCCGTTTGTGAAGCTCGGCTGCGCCGCGTACGGCGTGAAGCAGAAGTCCTCGAAGATGACCGTCGCCGAGTGCGAGGACTTCCGGAAGTGGACCAACGAGCAGATCACCGAGCTGAACCCGGACACGATCGTCGTCGGCGCCCGCGGCATGCTCGACATGGAGGAACGCGACGGCGTCTCGACCGAGGAGCAGTGGCGTGAGGGCGTGCGCCACGGCGTCAGTGCTTTCGAGAGGATCACTCCGGACGTACGCGTCTTCGCCGACGTCCCCTCCGTCGACAACGACCCCGGGGAGTGCCTCTCCGACGCCCGCAACCTCCTCGAGGACTGCGTGGTGAAGGCCGACGGCACCGAGGTCGACTCCAACGAGGTGACCCAGGACGCGCTCAAGGGGACCGAGGCGGCGTACGTCGACATCGTCGACCTGGTCTGCTCCGAGCGCTGCCCGCTCGTCGTCGGCGACGTCGTCACCTACTACGACGACTCCCACATCACCGCGACCTGGGTCGACCGGGTCACCCCGGCGCTCGGGAAGCGCCTCGGCCGTCTCGACCGTTCCGCCTAGAACACATTTCAGTTCTGGGCTGACGGAACCATTGCCGTAGCGGTTCCGGAGCGGGAGAATCGAAAGTTGCCGGGCGGGGCAGTCAATCCCCTCACCGCCCCGCCCGGCCCACGTCTCGGGCCGACGCAGGTTGGGCATCCCCCTCTTGCCCAACCCACGCTGCGGCCCCGAAACCGCCTGCCTCCCCCAAGGCGGCGGCGCCAGCGTCCGAACCGAATTCCCCCGAATCTCGGTCCGGACAGTCCCAAGGAGTACGCGGCAGACCTGTTGATACAAGGTCTTCAAGAATTTTCTCGCCGCCGTGCTCAGGCCGACCGTCAGCACCTCCGCCAGCCCGAGACGAGTTGCCTCGTTCCTCCCCCGGGTGCGGCGCAACGCCACTAGCCTGCTTCGCATGCCCGGCCCAGGAATGCTCACGCTGATGGTGCTGCCAGCAATCGTCGGTCTCATCATCGTCGCCCGCCCGAACGTCGCGCTGTCACTGAAGAGAATCCGCGGTACGTGGCTGATCGCCATCGCTGCTGCACTCCAGTTCGTGCATTACCGCGGCTGGTGGCCGGATCAGGTTCCGGAGGCCACCGAGCGGCGCATATACGCCGTCTTCATCATCGTCGTCGCCCTGACCTTCTCCTGGCTGAACCGGTCGCTAGGGAATCAGGCAACGGGTCGCTGGGCGCTGTCGCTGATCCCGCTCGGGACAATGTCGAACGCCATCCCGATCGCGTTCCTCGGGGCGATGCCGTACAGCATTTCCGGGGCACGTATTGCTGGTTACACCCACGCGGATCTGGCCACCGATGCGCCCGGCTACATCCGCCTCGAGGACGTGTCGCCGTTCTGGACCCCGCTCGCAGACCTGATCCCGGTCCCCGTGCTGATGAAGGTCTTGAGCATCGGAGACGTCTTTCTGTTCTTCGGCCTCGTGCTGCTGATCGTCGCCTGCTCTCGGCCCCGCGCCGAGGCAGTGTCAGGTCCAGTCAACGCCAGTGACGGGTCCGTCCAGCCGTCGGTGTGATCTCGCACCGATCTCCATCTCTACCCCACGAGAGGAGGAACCAATGAAGTTCGACGACCTGAAGGCACGTATGTACCTCGCAGGCGCCACGATCGTGCCAACTGCGCTGGCGATCTACGCCCTCGCAGCCCCACACAACGAGCCCAACTAGAGCAGCACGTCGGGTGGGCGGGGCCAAAAGGTCCTTGCCCACCACGACGCCGATCCTCGTAGCCTCGACCTACGAGAAGCAGACGAACGGCGCCGGCGGAGCGTCCGCGGTTGCTGCAGGAAGGGACTCGGCGAGGGCCTCGGCCGGGGCCAGGCCCTTCGCGAGGGCGCCGTGGAGACGGCTGAAGACCTCGTACGCTGCCTCATCGGCCACGACGGCAGGCGAGGCGATCACAGCGCGGGCACCGGCATGCAACCAGGCTCCGACCAGCCCGATCAGCTCCTCGCCCCAACGGATGGTCGAACGTCCGACCTCGCAGGCGGAGAGGAGCACGACGTCGGGTACGGCGGAGAGGCCGTCGATGTCGTAGCCGTACCAGGTCCCGTCTGCGAGCTCGAGACCCGAGAAGAGTGGGTTGTCGGCGGAGTGGTGGCCGTGGGCGGCCAGGTGAAGTACGTCGACCTCGGCCGCCAGCGCGGAGACCGCTGTCGCGGTGGCGTCGGCGCCGATGAGCGTGTGCGCGGTCGACCAGGCGGTGGCGCTCTTGGTGACCTCGTCGGCGGCTCGCATGACCCGCGGCCCTGCGACGAACCCGGCCGTCGTGGCTCGCAGCGGGGTGTCGGCGCGACTCAGCCACGCGGTGGCGCTCTGGGCAACCGTCACCGGTCGGCCGGTGAAGCCGGACAGCAACGTCCACGGCACCGTCGCCAGAACGGCGGAGGGAGTCAGGACGACAGGACGGTCGCCGATCCTGTCGAGAACCGGGGCGACGAGCAGATCGGATAGCTGCTGGAGCCGAGCGGTGAGGTCACCCCGCACCGCGGCGCCGAGCGGGCCCGGGAGGTCGGTCGCAGCGACGTCGAGGTCGGGCAACAGGCCGCCGAGCAGGGACCCAAGCGCAGCCTGCTCGCCGAGATCGATCCGGGTGGACGAGTCGTCGGTCGCGACGACGGCGACGATCCGTCCGGCGGCGACGACATAGGCGACGAGCGCATGGTTGCCGATGCGTTCGCGCAGGTCAGGCAAGGAGATCGGCTCAGAGACCTGGCCCGACCCCTTGACCCGCCAGGCCCGCTGCCGGATCTGCTCACGCAGCTCGGCCTCGCGCTCGGGCGTCACCTCACCGCGAAGCTCGGCCAGGTCGGCGGCGAGCTGGGGGTCGGACGGTGGCCGCACTGGCTGGACCCGCGAGGCCACCATCCGCGATCGCTCCGACCACTCGAAGAGCGCGTCGGTCTCGCCGGACTCGACGGCCAACTCCAAGCCGCGCCTGGCCAACGTGCGTCCGTGTCCGGCGACGTTGGTCTGCAGGTCCAGGCTGCCGAACGAGCTCTGCCACAGATGGAAGTCGTCGAGCCCGGCCCGAAGCTCGCGGAGCCCAGCAACGGCTCGTCCCGCGGCTACCGCCAGTTCGGCTCGGAGCTCTCGCTCCAGCAGACGGATGTCGATGGGCGCCTCCGGCGGGACCGGGCCGATGACCCGGCCGCTCGCCGGTCTCGTCGGTAGGCCAGCGTTCTCAGCCGAACGAATGCGCGCGAGCCGGGCCTGCAAGCGCACCCGGAGCGCCGGCCAATTCAGGCCCTGTTCCTCGAGCGGACCCGCCAGCGCCTCGCCGTCCTCACTCGGATCCTCGCGGGCGGTCACCGCCGCCTCGAACGCCACGGCCCGCGCCCGCAACGCCAGCCCTGGCGCTTTGGCCTCTTCGAACCATCCCAGCGCGGAGCGCGCCACACGCTTCGCCTCGGCCGGGTCGGTCGCAACCAGGTGCGACGCCAGCGCCAGCTCTGCCTCCCCCTGCCGCTGGCGCTGCCCCTTCGATCCGTACGCCTCGGCCGCTTGCCTAAGCATCTCGCCACCCTGCCGGGTCAGCCCCGCCGCCATCAGCACCTCGGCCCGGTCCGCGTTGCACACCGCCGTCACCAGATATCCGGCATCGGCCAATAGGCGATAGGCAGCCTCCATCAAGGCAAGTGCCCCTGGAAGGTCGCCCGAAAGAAACAGTGCGTACGCCCGGTTGTGATCTGCTTGCGCAGCCAAAACCTGCTCGCCAACTGATCGGTATCGATCTGCAGCCGAGTCAAAGTCCTCTATGGCTCGCACAATGTCATTGCGATCTAGATGAACCGTGCCTCGGTTGAGGTAAGCCTTGGCCAGGTCGAGACCTTCGAGTGATGAGATGGCGTCGCCAAAGGTCTCCAATGCTTCCGCCGCACGGCCGGCCCGCCGTAAGAGCAGGGCACGCTGCGCGAGAAGTACACCTCGTGTGGAGCCCTCAACGTCGAACTCAAGCGCTCGATCACTTTTCTCCAACGCCACGCTCAGGTTGGAGTCATCGACTTCGAGGTACGCCAGCGACGACTCGATCCGAGCGAGGACTTCAGGAGCGGTTGCGAGACTCAGGGCTCGTCCCAAGAGCGCCCTCGCGCTGTCGAAATCGCCTGACCTGAGCGCCGCGACGCCCTGCTTGTGCAGCTCGTCCGGATCGTCGGAAGTCATTGCTTGAGCGTAGTGAGGACTTCGATGGCGGCCCAGGCGCGATCGATGTCCTGCGTGACATCCCCGGGGTGACCATTGTCAAAGAGGTGCTGAGCAATTCGGCCGGCGAGCAACGGTGCCGCAAACGACGTACCGCTCCAGGTTCCGAATCCGCCGCCGAAGTCGTCAGGATCCAACGTCTCCCGCCTTCGACCAGAGAACTCGGATGCGACGCTCGCTTGATAACCGCCGTCGAAGCTGGCGGGGAAGGTACTCACGACTCCAGCCCCGATGTCGTACGCACGCACCCACGGTCCAGCGTTGCTGAAGATCGCGTCCGTCCCGTTGGGGTTGAGGGCTCCCACTGAGACGATCGGCAACGCCTTGTCCGACGCCGAGCAAGGACCCTCTCCCTCGCTCCATGGCGCAAAGGCTGCGGGGAAGTTCGGCCTCGATGTCGCGTCGTTGCCGGCGGAGCAAACGACCAGCGTCCCGTTGGCCGCAAGATCGGCAAGGATCTCGTGAAGCATCGGATCGAAGAGCGCATCCTCGGGAGTCTCGTGGTAGTAACCGATCGACAGGCTGAGCACGTCGATCCGACGCCCACGCGGATCCCCTTGGCGATAGAGGTGCACCAGGTCAGCAATCTGAGCGAGGGCCGTCAGCCAGCCGTACTCGGCAACGGGGCCATTCGGCGGAACGATTCGCCACGCATAGATGTCGGCGTTGGGACATGCCTGATGAACGAGGCCTGCGATGAAGGTGCCGTGACCCGCCATCGGATCAATCAGCCCGTCCAGTCCGCCAACCTGGTCGCCGTCGATCTCCGAGTCCGGAACACTTGAGGGCCATCCGATCTGATGGTCGCCGAGGCGTACGTCCCGATCGACGAAGTCGAGCCACGGGTGCTGGCCGCACCCCGTGTCGAGAACGGCCACCACGGGTCGCGACCGGCCGTCAAGGTCATCATCGCTTCGTCGGTAAGGAGCCGAGCCGACGTACGCTACCGGTTGACGACCGCCTGTTCCCAACGGGTCGTACCCGGAGCTCGGGTGCGGGTCGTTGAGGGGGTGGGGATCGTTTAGCGGGTGCGGGTCGTTCAGCGGGTGCGGGTCATTGAGCGGGTGCGGGTCATTGAGCGGCACCGGAACGAGAACGTGCTCCAAGCTCACCCCTTGCGCGCCGTCTTCTCCTTCAGCGCGCAGAAACTGAAGGAGCGTCCAAGCGTCCGGGGCCGCAACTGCCTTTCCAGGGACCACTCCGAGGCTGACTCGCCGGACACCGAAACGGAGGTCAACGGCGTGCGCAGGCTCCGGCTCGGCGTCGACACGCCAATGCAGAGACCGAGCAATGTTCTTGATCCGCCGGAACGTGTCTTCGAAGTCGACCGACTTGGAGATCAGGAGCGTGGTCGAGGAGTAGATCGTGGTACCGGCAGTGACGCCGTCCACAGCCACGGCATTGGTCGGGTCGAGGATGCGGGCGTCGGACCTGTACGGCACCGACAGTCGGGGCTCACGCTTGGGACGCACTGTTACTCCTGGGTCAGATCTCGAACGTGGGGGTCAGGAAGGCGGACGAACCGTCGGCGGGCTCGAAGCGGAGCCGGATGAGGCCGGCGGGCAACGAGGTGAGCTCGAAGCGACCCGAGGCCCCGAGGGTGACAGCGACGATCGGCGTACGGACGTCGTCGGCGCGGACGGCGCGGACGGTCATGGGCGAGCCGGGGACCACCCAGCCGTCGAGGCGGGCGGTGGTGTCGGTGTCGGATGCGACGCGTACGAGCACGTCGACGCCGGACTGCGCGAAGCGCAGTGTGTAGGCAGAGCGGGCGGAGGCAGGGGCGGCGGAGCGTACTCCGGCCGCCTCGGCACCCGAGGACTCCACCAGGAGCATCAGCTCCAGGTCGAGACCGAGCCCGGACTCCTCGGCGGCGCCGGCGGCGGCCGCCTGCATCCGGGAGATCAGGCCACCAGGAACCGGATCACCGGCAACATAAGCCTGTCGAACCAGACCCAACAGCTCTTCGCGAGTGGGCTCCTCCGAGCGACCCATCACGACACCTCCCCTTCATCGAGCACAGCCCGAAGTGCGTCCCGCAGCTTCCCGAGACAGCGGCCGCGGGTGGGGCCGATGCTGCCGATGGGCATCTGGAGCTCTTCGGCCAGGCCGGCGTAGTCGGGCCGGTCGGAGAAGGCGATCACACGCAGCAACCGCCGGCATCGCTCGGGCAAGCCCTCCACGGCCGCCCAGATGAGGGAGTTGCGGTCGCCCTCGACGACCAGCGACTCCGCCGAGCGCTGTGTCGGGACGCGGGACTCGAGCGCCTCGTCCTCCACAGGTACGTCACGCCCGGATCGCTTCGCGACCCGCCAGGCCTCGCGGCGCGTGGTCAGAGTGAGCCAGGCGCCGACGGCCGCGGTGTCGAGGATCGAGGAGTGCTTGCGTACGAAGGTGAGCCAGGTGTTCTGGACGACGTCCTCGGCCTGCTCCTGGGTGAGCCGGTAGGAGCGGGCGACCTGCCACAGGACGGGGGTCATCGTCGCGACCAACTCGTCGAGAGCGGCGGAGTCACCGCTGAGCCAGCGGTCGAAGTCGGCCGTGGCCCGGGACCATACGGTCACGGGTGCGTCGGCATGACCGATCCCCCGTGGTACCCGTGTCACAGTCCCCTCCTCGACCGGCGGCCTCCGCATCGGCGGCGAGCCGTTGGGGGGCCAGACGACGCGCGGGCGCGCCATCGTGGTGGTCATAGTTGCTGTCACGACTATAAGGAGGCCCAGGCGCCAGCCGTGATACATCTGGTCGCCGACAATAGCGGCTCAGCGGGCATGACTCACTAGGGAGCGGCGCGATTGCCGCCGATTGTCCCCACATTGGGGCGGATTCGACCCTACCGCCGGAGCGGGTAGCCTTCTGCGGGTGAGTCTCACCGTGCGCCCCATCACCGCTGCGGAGCATCTCGCCTTCATCGAGAAGCAACCCAGCGTGAGCTTCCTCCAGACCCCGTCGTGGGCCAGGGTCAAGACCGAGTGGCGCTCGGAGTCGATCGGATGGTTCGACAGCCTGCAGGGCGGAGCCCTCGTCGGCGCCGCGCTGGTGCTGCACCGGCCGGTCCCGAAGCTGGAGCGGTTCACCCTCGCCTACCTGCCGGAAGGTCCGAGCATCGACTGGTCGGGCGATCTCGCTCCGTGGCTGGATCCGCTGGCGGCGTACCTGAAGAAGAACGGTGCCTTCGGCATCCGGATCGGCCCGCCGGTCACCACGGCGACCTGGAGCGCGGCGCAGGTGAAGGACGGCATCGCCGACGACACCGTGCAACGACTCAACCAGCTCACCCCGACACATCGCGACGCCACCGGCGCGCGCGTCGTCTCGCAGCTCAGGGCGGCGGGTTGGCGGCTTCAGTCCCCCGAGGACGGCTTCGGCGCAGGGCAGCCGCAATACAACTTCGTCATTCCGCTGGCCCACGAGGACGGCACCCCGAAGACCGAGGACGAGGTCCTCAAGGGGATGAACCAGCTCTGGCGCCGCAACATCAAGAAGGCCGCCAAGATGGGCGTCGAGGTGACCGTCGCCTCCCCCGTCGACCCGGCGGACGGCGACTTCGAGGGTGACCTGAGCGCCTTCCACGATCTCTACGTCCACACCGCGGCCCGCGACCACTTCACGCCCCGGCAGCGCAGCTACTTCAGCACCATGTTCTGGGCGATGTCGAACGAGGACCCGGAGCGGATCAAGCTCTTCCTGGCGCGGCACGAGGGCGACCTGGTCGCCGCCACGATCATGGTCCGCGTCGGTCAGTACGCCTGGTACTCCTACGGCGCCTCCTCGACCGAGAAGCGAGACGTACGTGGCTCCAACGCCCTCCAGTGGGCGATGATCCAGGACGCCATGGCCGCCGGCGCGACCACCTACGACCTGCGCGGCATCACTCCGACGCTCTCCACCGACGACTCCCACGTGGGGCTGATCCAGTTCAAGGTCGGCACCGGTGGCCAGGCGGTGGAGTACGCCGGGGAGTGGGACCTGCCGCTGAACAAGCCGATCTACACGGCCTTCGATGTCTACATGAAGAGGCGCTGATCTCCGTATGCCGCTGAAACTGACCGTTGACGCCGATCGCTGGCGCAAGCACGTCCAGACCTTCGCCGAGGCGACGCCTGGCCTGGTCCCGGTGGCGAAGGGCAACGGCTACGGCCTCACCCTGCGCAAGCTCGCCCACCAGACCGAGTGGCTCACCAGCCTCGGCACCGGCGTCGACACGCTCGCGGTCGGCACCTACAACGAGGTGTGGGAGGTCGCGACCCGGTTCAGCGGATCGATCTACGTCCTGACCCCGTGGCGGCCCTACTCGCCCGAGATCAACCCGGAGATCGCCGACAGGGTGATCCACACGATCAGCCGCCCCGAGGACCTTCCGCTGCTGCTGGAGCGCCAGCCCGGCGCGCGCGTCATCCTCGAGCTGGTCACCTCGATGCGGCGCCACGGGATGACGCCGAGCGACCTGTGGCCGACCGCCACGGTCGCCCGTGAGCACGCCCGCTTCGAGGGCATCACCATGCACTTCGGCCTCGACGGCGGTTCGCTTGCCGAGGTACGCGCCCAGATGGACGCCGTCGTGGGTGCCGAGGCGAAGACGGTGTGGGTCTCCCACCTGAGCGCCAACGAGCTCGCCCAGCTGCGCGCGGCCTACGGCGACATCACCTTCCGGCCCCGCGTCGGCACCGCGCTCTGGCTCGGTGACCGCGGCGCGCTCACCGTGACCGCGACCGTCGAGGACGTGCACCCGCTCGAGCGGGGATACTCCTACGGCTACCGCGGCCGCACCGCGATGCGCGCGGGTCATCTGGTCGTCGCCTCCGGCGGCACCGCCCACGGGATCGGGCTCGAGGCGCCGCTGGGCGACACCCACCTGCGTTCCCGGGCCCTCGCGGTCGCCCGCGGTGGGCTCGACGCCATGGGGCAGTCGCGCTCGCCGTACACGCTCGACGGCAAGGCGCTCTGGTTCGCCGAGCCGCCGCACATGCAGGAGTCGATGCTCATGCTTCCGTCGGGCGCGCGTGTGCCGGAGGTCGGCGAGGAGCTCGAGGTGCGGGTGCGTTACACCGCGACCTCGTTCGACGAGATCGTCCTGGATTCCTGAGTCTCCGCGCGGGCCTCGGTCCACCGGACCGGATCGCGCCACGGCTCATAGATCTCTCGGACCACGACCGCGATCAGGTAGATCTCGGCGGCGACCCGGGCGATGATCGCGAACCAGTAGACGGGCTGGTCACCGCCGCTGCTGGCCAGCAGGTCGGCGAGATACCACCAGACCGCGACGAAGTAGAAGAGCTCACCGGCCTGCCAGATGAGCTGGTCACGCCAGCGCGGCACGGCGAGTACGGCCAGCGGCAGCAGCCACAGGACGTACTGCGGTGAATACACCTTGTTGACCAGGAGAAACCCGGCGACGATCAGGAAGCCGAGCTGCGCCAGCCGCGGTGTCTCATGGGCCGTCAGACCGATGATGAGTACGCCGCTGCACCAGGCGATGAAGAAGGCCCAGGAGACGAGGTTGACCGTCTGTGCCGAGATCGTCGCGTCGGTGGCCTGCTGGAACACGAGCCACAGCGAACCGAGGTCGGGGCCGCGCTCGGAGTTGAAGCTCCAGAAGACCTTCCACTCCTCCAGGCCGGTGGCCATCGCGGGGAGGTTGGCGAGCACCCAGGCGAGGACCGTCGCCAGGGCGGCGACCGCCAGGTCGTAGTAGCGGCGGCGCCGGACGCAGATCACCACGAGCCCGCCGAGCAGGAAGAGCGGGTAGAGCTTGGTCGCGCAGCCGAGCCCGATGAGGATGCCGGTCAGCAGCGGCCGGTCGCGCGACCACGCCCACAGCGCGCCGGCCACGAAGACGACCGCCAACATGTCCCAGTTGATGATCCCGGTCGCCGCCAGCACCGGAGCGAGCGCGAACGCGGCCGCGTCCCAGGGCCGTCGGCGGTGCGTACGCGCCAGGAACCAGGCGGAGAGCAGCGCCGCGACCGCGAAGCCGATCACGTTGACGATGATGAAGACCCGGATCTCGTGGTGCATGCCGGGCAGGCCCCAGAAGCTCGAGGTCTCCACGAGATGGCGCTCGTCCTCGTCGGGGGTGTCGGTCAGCCAGTCGGTGACGTGGGACGTGGCCCAGGCGTAGTAGGAGATGCCGACCGGATACTCCATCACCTGCTGGTAGCGCGCCCGGACCTCGGGATCGGAGGAGTAGGGCCACTCGTGCTCGGCCAGGCCCCGGTCGACGTAGAGATAGGGCAGGTCGGAGTAGCAGAAGTGGGTGTATCTGGTGTCGCCGTTGGTCCAGGTGGCGTTGTAGCAGGTCTGC
This sequence comes from Nocardioides sp. NBC_00850, assembly GCF_045207335.1. NCBI lineage: Bacteria > Bacillati > Actinomycetota > Actinomycetes > Propionibacteriales > Nocardioidaceae > Nocardioides > Nocardioides sp. NBC_00850. The sequence goes on along the minus strand of NZ_CP108845.1, from coordinate 937,439 downwards.
TTGGAGACCATCCCGATCGCGAAGGTCAGCGCGGTCAGGAGCAGCACCAGGCCGACCGCGCTGAACCAGCGCCGTCGGCCGTGCGCGAGCCCGCCGAGAGGACCGCCCACCGCGGTGGAGGCGGTCCTGACGACCGGATCCTCCGCCGCCGGGGCGGTCACTGGACCATCTGTCACGAAAGTAGTGCCCTATTCGGTGGTGGTTCCGCCATTGCCGCCCCCATTATTGCCATCAGCCGGCGGGGAGGACGACTCGCAGTCGCCGAACCAGTCACACGCGGTCTCGGTGACGGTCGGGTCGGTCGCCTCGGGCTCATCCGGGGTCGCTGTCGCGCCCGGCTCGCCATCGGTGGCGCCGTCCGTGGGACTCTGGGTCTCCTCAGGCTCCTCGATCGGGATGCAGAGACCCTTGCGCTCGTCCTTCTTGGAGCAGTCCTCAGACGGCGTCGGAGTCGGCGTCGGGGTGGTGGTCAGCGACGGCTCGTGACCGTCCTGGGGCGCCTCGCCGTCCATCCAGGCCGGCTCCGGGAACTCCTCGAGGTCGAGGTCGTCGGTCAGCGTGCCCATGATCTTGGCCCACGTCTCGGCGGGGTACCCGGCTCCGAAATAGGAGTCGAGCCAGCCGTCCAGCTTGCCGGAGCCCTTGCCGCGAACGTACATGACTGCGGTGGACAGCTGGGGCGTGTAGCCCGCGAACCATGCCGACGAGACGTCGTCGTTCTGGTTGGTCGCGGTGCCGGTCTTGCCGGCGGCCGGCTGGTTGATCACGCCGGCCGTCTGGCCGGTGCCGTCCTTCACGACCTGCTGCAGGGCGTAGGAGGTGTCGTCGGCGGCGTCCTCGGACATCGCCCGCTCCTCGCCGTCACGCTGGTCCCACTCGTAGACGACCTCGCCCTCCGCGTTGACCACCTTCGAGACGAGGTGGACGGTGTTGCGCACGCCGCCGTTGGCGATGGTCGCGTAGGCGTTGGCCATGTTGATCGGGCTGATCGCCTGACGACCCAGCGTGAGCAGATAGTTGTTCGGGTCGAAGTCGACCGAGTAGGCCGGGATCGAGCGGTAGTCGGCAGGCGCGTTCTCTGCGTGCTGCTCGTCCGGTGGCAGGCCGGCCTTGACCGCCATGTCGTAGACATCTTCGCTGCCGTTGGGCAGCGCGGCCGACATCTGGACGAAGGAGGTGTTGACCGACTCCTCCATCGCCTTGATCCCGGTGATGTGCTTGCCGTAACTGTGACCCGTTGGGTCCGCGTCGCTCTGACCTGAGTTTCGGACCGTGCCACCCCCGGCGTACTCCAGACCACCCTCACCGGTCCAGGTGTCCTTGAGCGAGTAGCCAGCCTCGAGCGCCGCGGCGAGCGTGAACGGCTTCATCGTCGAACCGGCCATGCCGCCCGAGGCCGCCCAGTTGATCTGGGAGTCGAGGTAGTCCTGGCCGCCGTAGAAGCCCTTGAGCGCACCGGTCTTCACATCGACCGTGGCGGCGCCCACGTGCAGCTCGTTCTCCGGGTGCTTGGCGTTGACCGCCTTCTTGTCCTCAGGACGTACGTCTCTGACGGCATCCTCCGCGGCCTTCATCGCCTTCGCGCTGAGCGTGGTGGTGACCTTCAGTCCCTTGCTGTCGATCTCCTCCTCGGTGAAGAGGGGCTCGCCGTTCTCGTTCTTGAGGGACTTCAGCTCGTTCTTCACCAGAGTGAGCGCGTGACCCTTCTGGCCACCGAGACGGCTGTCGCCCTTCGGCTTGGGGAACTTGGGCAGCGCCGCCTTCGCCTTCTCGAGGGTCGCCTCGTCGTAGTCGCTGAGCGCCTTGCCCTGGGCCTTGAGCTCGCCCATGCCCTTGAGGACGTACTGATAGCGGCCCAACAGTTCGGTGCCACCGGCGTCCGCGCCGGCCTTCTCCGGGTCGAACCCGTTCGGGTTGTTGAGGATCGCGGTGAGGGCTGCGGCCTCCTTGATGTCGAGGTCCTGGGCCGACTTGCGGAAGTAGGTCTTCGCCGCGGCCTGGACGCCGTAGGCACCGCGTCCGAAGTAGACGGTGTTGAGGTAGCCGGTGAGGATCTCGTCCTTGGACTTCTGCCGGCTGATCTTGAGCGAGATCACCGCTTCCTTGACCTTGCGCGAGTAGGTGCGCTCCTGGGTCAGGTAGAGGTTCTTGACGTACTGCTGGGTGATCGTCGAGGCGCCGCCCTGGCTGCCGGTGGTGGCGTTGGAGAAGAGCGTGCGCGCGATGCCCTTGAGGTCGATGCCGTTGTTCTCGTAGAAGCTGCGGTCCTCGGCGGCCACGGCCGCGTCCTTCACGAGCGCGGGCATCTCGTCCACGCTCAGCGCGTCACGGTTCTGGTCGCCCGCCTGGAAACGGCCGACCTCCTTCTTGCCGCCGGCGTAGTAGACGAAGCTCGACTCGGCCTGGAACGCCGCGTTGGCGCTGGGGACCGAGATCATGTTGTAGGAGATGATCACCGCCGCGCTGCCGATCAGCGCCATGACCAGGGCGAAGATCGCCGCGGCCTTGCCGATCCGGACCGCCAGGCCCTTCTTGTCGACCTCCGGGTCGTTGAACCGGTCCAACGCCGCGCCGAAGGCGGCCTTGGGGTCACGCTTCTGGCGACCGGGACCACCCTGATCGGGACCCGCGGGCCGTTGGCCGAGGCGGTCGACCGGCGGCTCGCCGGGACGACGGGGGCCGGGGTAGGGCTGGCGCTGCCCGGGACGGGGACCACCGGGAGGCATCGGGCGCTGGGCGCCACGGGGCTGAGGACGGCCGCCTGATGGCTGGCCCTGCGGAGAACCCTGCGGACCGCCCTGGGGGCGGCGCGGTGCCGGCGGACGACCGCCCGGACCACCCTGCGGTGGGCGCGGTCCGCCCTGGGGTCGTCCTTGCTGCCCACCGAGATTGGATCGACGGGGACTGGCGCTACGGGGGCTGGGCCTTTGAGAAAAGCCGCCGGATGGGTCGCTCACGGGTGTTGCACTGCTCCTGTGACTGCCCGGCACGTGACCGGACGGGCTGACACTGACAATCCCCCGACGTCGCTGAATCCCCCCGAGGGAATCCCATCAACCTGACGCGCGACGCTTGCCTGACTTCCCCGGGTGGTTCCTCGGGTAGGTGAACGGCAGCCATCAGCGTACGCAATCGACGCTAGCGCTCCCGCATCCACGCCCAGCGCGCCCCAAGTCACCCGACGTCAACAGTTCGGTGACGGTTGCATCGAAGTGGTCTCTTCAGACGTAATCAGACAAGACTTAGGTCTCTATTTGCCATCACGGATATATCGGTACGATAGGTCGTATGGCACGTCGCGCAGAGACGATCGAGTTGGCAGTCCTTGGGCTGCTGCACGAGTCGCCTATGCATGGCTACGAGCTGCGCAAGCGGCTCAACCTGATGCTGGGCTGGGGGCGAGTGCTGTCGTACGGCTCGCTCTACCCGGCTCTGAAGAAGATGCTGCGCAAGCACCTCATCGAAGAGGAGGCGCAGTCCGTCACGCCGGTGACCCGGCGGCCGCGGATCGTCTACCAGCTGACGCCTGCCGGAGAGCGTGAGTTCACCCAGCTCATGTCCGAGGTCGGTCCGATGGCTTGGGAGGACGACAACTTCGACATCAGGTTCGCGTTCTTCGGTCGCACCGACATGGAGATCAGGCTTCGCGTCCTCGAAGGACGTCGCAGCCGGCTCCAGGAGCGGCTCGACCGGGTTCAACGCGAGCTTGCCATGACCCAGAAAGAGGTCGACTCCTACGCCCGCGAGCTTCAGCGTCACGGCGTCGAGTCGGTCGAGCGGGAGGTCCGATGGCTCTCCTCTCTGATCGACGCCGAACGCAACCCCAGGCCTGCGAACGACGAGCAGGCAGCGGGTCGGGGGGATCTGGGGGATGACGATGGCGTACGCGACGAAGCGGACGTCTCGCGCACAGCGCAGAGCAGCCAAGAGAACGAGTGATGACCTCCTGGCCGGTGACGGCCAGGAGTATTGGAAGGAGCCCCGAATGGGTTCGGTTCGTGTAGCAATCGCGGGAGTCGGCAACTGCGCCAGCTCCCTGGTCCAGGGTGTGGAGTACTACAGGGACGCCGACCCGGCGGGCAGCGTCCCGGGCCTCATGCACGTCAAGTTCGGCGACTACCACGTCTCTGACGTCGAGTTCGTCGCCGCCTTCGACGTCGACGACAAGAAGGTCGGCAAGGACCTCTCCGAGGCGATCAACGCCTCCGAGAACAACACCATCAAGATCGCCGACGTCCCGTTCAAGGGCGTCGAGGTCCAGCGTGGTCCCACGCTCGACGGTCTGGGCAAGTACTACCGGCAGACCATCTCCGAGTCGGGCCTCGACCCCGTGGACGTGGTCTCGATCCTTCGCGAGAAGGAGGTCGACGTCCTCGTCTCCTACCTTCCGGTCGGCTCGGAAGAGGCGGACAAGTTCTACGCCCAGTGCGCGATCGACGCGGGCGTCGCCTTCGTCAACGCGCTGCCGGTCTTCATCGCCTCCGACCCCGAGTGGGCCGCGAAATTCGAGGCCGCCGGCGTCCCGATCGTCGGTGACGACATCAAGTCGCAGGTCGGTGCCACCATCACCCACCGCGTCATGGCCAAGCTGTTCGAGGACCGCGGCGTCGCGCTGGACCGTACGTACCAGCTCAACGTCGGCGGCAACATGGACTTCAAGAACATGCTCGAGCGCGAGCGCCTGGAGTCCAAGAAGGTCTCCAAGACCCAGGCCGTGACGTCGAACCTGACCGGCGAGCTGGCCGACAAGATCGACAGCCGGAACGTGCACATCGGCCCGTCCGACTACGTGCAGTGGCTCGATGATCGCAAGTGGGCGTACGTCCGGCTCGAGGGCCGCGCGTTCGGTGATGTCCCGCTCAACCTGGAGTACAAGCTCGAGGTCTGGGACTCCCCCAACTCCGCCGGCATCATCATCGACGCCGTCCGTGCCGCCAAGATCGCCAAGGACCGCGGCATCGGCGGCCCGATCATCCCGGCCTCGGCCTACCTCATGAAGAGCCCGCCGGTTCAGATCGAGGACACCGAGGGTCGCGTTCAGCTGGAGGCGTTCATCCGCGGCGAGTGACCCTCTGCTGTTGAGCTGCCCCGGGTGCCTGGCACCCGGGGCAGTCGCATTTCAGAAGCGGATCGCGTCGATGATCTTCACCCGCGCGGCGATCATCGCCGGGAGGATGCCCGCGATCGCGCCGACCGCGAGGGCGACGGCGAGGCCGAGGAACGCCGCCGAGAGCGGGAAGGGCGGGACGTCGTCGATGCCCTGGAGGACATACTTCTGCACCAGCGGGTTCTTGACGGCGGCCACGGCCAGGAGCACGCCGACCACGCCAGCGACGACGGTGGCCACGACGCTCTCCATCAGCACCGAGAAGAACACCCGCCCCGTGGTCGCCCCGAAGCTGCGCCGGATCCCGATCTCCCGGATCCGCTGCTGGATGGTGACCAGGGCGATGTTGAGCAGGCTCAGGGCGCCGAGCAGCAGGATGATCCCGGCGATCCCGATGATCACCCACTTGATCGGGCCGATCGGGTCCTCACCGCCCCACGCCATGTAGTCGTCGCGCTGGGCATCGACCTGGAGTCCCGGGAGCTCGGCGCGCATCGCCATGCCGATCTCGCCGGCGAGCTCGTCGGCGCCGTCGATCGGCACCCACATCTCGTAGCTGGCGTCCGTGGGGGCTCCGGCCTGCCAGTGCTCCAGCGAGTCGGCCAGCATGAACGCGCGTGGCGTGCCGTAGCCCCGCAGGCTCGTGACGCCGATGATCGTGGCGGTCACCGACATCCCCTGGCCTTTCAGGTCCACCGACGTCGGCAGCTGCGTGCCCCGCAGACCGAGCTTCTTCAGGAACGTCTCGTCGACCACGAGCGCCGGGGAGAGGCGCTCCTCGTCCGAGGCCTGCAGCCAGCGGCCCTGCGGCACCACGACCCGGTGGATGGCAGCATACGCAGGGTCGACCCCCATCAGCTCGACCCGCTTGCTGCTGCTCGCGGTGGTCGCCTTGATGTCGTAGGCGGAGATCCTCGCCGACGCGTACTTCACGTCGAACCGCTCCGCGACCGTCTGGAACGCGGGCCGGACCCGCTCGACGGAGAGCGGCATGCCGCTTTGGGGGTCGTAGGCCATGACCGAGATGTGCGCCGGCCGTCCGTCGACCTCGTAGGACTCGGTGAACATCTGCTTCGCGATCTGGCCGGCCGCGACGGTCGCGGTGATCGAGGCGACGGCCACCGCCACCCCGACCAGCGACAACAGCACCCGGAGCCGGTGGATGCGCAGCTCCTGCCATGCCTCGACGGTCGAGGCGGCCAGGCCGGTGACGAGACGCGCCAGGTTGCTTCTCACGCCGCTGCCTCCTCGGTCAGTGGGTGCAGCCGTCCCTCGGCGAGCCGGAACCGCCGCCTGGCCAGGGCGGCGACGTTCTGGTCGTGGGTGATCGTGATCAGCGCCGCGCCGGAGTCGTACGTCGCCTGGTCGAGCAGCTTCATCACCATCGCGCCGGTCTCGACGTCGAGCGCCCCGGTCGGCTCGTCGGCCAGCACGACCGACGGCGTCCGGACCAGGGCGCGGGCGATCGCGATGCGCTGCTGCTCACCGCCCGAGAGGAACTGCGGCATCGCGTCGAGCCGGTCGCCGAGACCGACCTTGTCGAGCATCGTCGCCGCGATCCGGCGCCGCTGCCAGAACTCCTTGCCCGAGGCGTACAGGAGCGGGGCCATCACGTTCTCCAGGGCCGTACGCCCCGGCAGCAGGTTGAACTGCTGGAAGACGAACCCGACGTCCCGGCCGCGGATCCGGGCGGCCTGGTGGTTGCTGATGTCGGTGACATTGCGACCTGCCCATTCCAGGGTGCCGCCGGTGGGCCGGTCCAGCAGGCCTAGCAGGTTCAGCAGCGTCGACTTGCCGGTGCCGGAGCGGCCGACGATGCCGACATGGTCGCCGCGGCTCACGTCGAGGTCGACGCTGGTCAGGATGTGCAGGTCCTCGCCGTCGGGGAGCTCGACCGTGCGGGCCACGCCGGTGAGCCTCAGCAGCTCCTCCGCGCTCACATCTCCCCCGCCGGCATCTCCTCGGTCATCCCATCGCCCATCCCGCCGCCAGACTCCTTCGAGCCCGGGACGTACCGCAGGACCGAGTCGCCGGCCTTCAGCCCGCTGGTGACCTCGACGAGCTTGCCGTCGGTGACACCGAGCTTGACCGGCTGCTCGGTCGGGGTTCCGTCCTCACCGACGACCCAGACGGCGCCGTCGCCGACCAGACCGGTGACTGCTGTGACGGGGATGGTGACGACGTCGCCGTCGCTCTTGCCGGCGTCGATGGCCATGGTCATGGTCAGACCGTCGAAGACGGTGACCTTCTCCGGCACCAGGCAGCTGATCCGGGCGCCTGCCCCCGAGTCGCCCTCGGCTCCCGGCTCCCCTTCCATCATCTCGCCCTCGGGCTCGTCGCTGGTGATCGTCTCGGTCGCCGCGTCGCCGATGCTCAGGTCGGTGCAGGTGAACGGCTTCGGGCCGCTCTCGATGGTCACCGTGGCCCGGTCCGGGTTGCTGGCCAGCCGGTAGCGGTCCAGCGGCGAGATCGCGCCGACCGCGTGGAAGGTCGTGGGACGGATCGAGACGACCACCCCGTCCTCGGTCACCTCGCCCATCAGCTCGGCGGCGTAGTTGCCGACGATGCCGGTGGCGGGCGCGACGACCGTGTACCAGTGATAGACGGGCTTGGGCGTCGGCGGCTCGACCGGTGCGTCGTCGCGATCGCCGTCGCCGGCGGCGTCATCGACGTTCCCGGGCTCCTCCTCGACCGGCTCTTCGGCGGGCTCGGCCTCGGCGGGCTCCTCCTCGGCGCGGACCTGGAAGAGCTTGTCGCCCTTCTTCACCTTGGCGCCGGTCTCGGCGAACCTGTGCGCCAGCACGCCGGTGACCGAGCTGGTGGCGGAGACCGGCTTGTCGATCACGATCGTCCCGTCGACCGTGAGCGCGTTGGAGATGGTGCCCTTCTCGACGACGACCTCCTCCGGCGGGATCTTCCCGGTCGGCGTCAGTGGCGCCCCGTCGGCATCCTGCGTCGAGCCGGTGAACGCCAGCTTGAAGAGGCTCACCGCGATGACCAGGCCGATCACGGCCCAGAACGACTTGAAAAGTACGCGGCGCACCGCCGTCTTCGACATGAACGGACTGTAGCCCTGTGATCTGGGTCGCGGCCGCCGAATTTCCACCGGGCTTGTCAACACTCCATCCACGTATGTCTCGAACACGTGTTTGATCCCCTAGACTCCGGGACCCGAACGATCGATCGCCTCAGGCACGGGAGACCCCCACGATGCGTCCCGACAACGACACGACCCACGAACGGACGACCCCGACCGGCAGGAGTTCGACAGGAGGGGGTCGCGGCCTCATCCTCTTCGGCGCGGTCTCGGTCGCGCTGATCTCGACGGCCGCCGCGTACGTCGCCATGGTCGGCTTCGGGCGGGACGTGCTCGCCATGGGCGCGATCAACGCCTATGCCTTCGCCGGCGTCTTCGAGCTCTCGCTGGTCACCGTCGCTCTGATGGCCCGCGAGGCGGCCCAGCAGGACCGGCCGGCTCAGACGCTGCTGACCCTGACCTGGCTGCTGTCTGCGGCGTCCGGGTTCTTCGCCGGCTGGCACGAGATCCACCTCGGCCACGCCGCCACCGCCGCCGCGTTCCGGTTCATCGTGCCGCTCCTGGCGGCTCTGATGTGGCACCTCGCGCTCGTCGGTGACCGCCACCTCGCCATGGAACGCTCCTGGTCCGACCTGCGGATGGGCGCCCGGATGCACGCCCTCCTGGCCACCCGCGTCGAGTGGCGCCGGGCTCGCGACACGGCGGTGCGGAAGCGTACGGCCTCCTCCCGCCGGAAGCTGGAGCGCGCGCAGAAGCGCTACTGGCGCGCCGAGGCGGTGGCGCTGCGGTCGGTCGCGCCGGGCGCGATGCGCGACCAGATCACCCAGTGGGTCGACGCTTTCGCCGCCGTCGCCGAGGGCACCCGCCAGGCCGACCGGCTCCCGATCACCCTGCCCGACATCCACGAGGCGCTCAGCGTGCCCGTGGTGGAGCGGGTCTCTGCCGAGCAGATCACCGAGCCGCCCGAGCAGCACGACGAGCCGAACGACGAGCCGGTGCCGAACGACCTCGCCGACATGCCCCGTGAGGTGCAGCCGCCACGCGAGATCCGGACCCGCGAGATGGCCTCCGCCCTCGCCACCACCGATACGCGCCCGCGGGTCTCGAGCCGGGTGACCGAGGCCGCCCGCACCGCCGCCGAGGTCGCCCCGGGCGCCGGGATGGCCCCCGAGTTCAGCAACGGCCGCACCGCCACCAAGCCTGCCGAGGCCGACGGCACCCTGCTCGACCGGATCCCGTTCCCCGAGAACATCCCCGACCCCGAGCCGGCGATGGACTACCCCGACACGTTCCCTGATGAGATCGACGACCTGCTCGCGAATCTGCCAAACGACAACGCCCAGGCCGCCAGGGTCCTGGTCCGCGCCGGCGCCCGGGTGCCGGATGTGGCTGCCAAGTTGGGCGTCAGCCAGCGCACCGTCTACCGGTGGACCACCAACGCCCGCACCTGACCGCTGCCGATCGGATCAGCCCTCGAGGTCGGCCTTGAGCTTGGCGAGCGTCGTGGCCATGCCCGTACGCAGCTCCTCGGTGAACTTCTCCTGACCGCCAAGCACCGCATTCGTCAGCGAGCGGGAGAGCGCTGAGATGCCGTCCGGGGTCTCGCGGCGGTGGGTGACCAGGGACCCTTCAGCGGCCTCCTCGATCTGGAAGGACCAGATCGTCGTGTTCTCGGCGACTCGGAACGCGAAGTCGGAGTGGGGCGTGAAGCGTACGACCTTGGCATTGGTCGGCCAGTGCTTCCAGCCCTGACGGTTGATGTTGAAGAAGCGAGTGCCGTCCTTGACCTGGCCGAACACCACGGTCTTCACCACCTGCGGGCTCCACGAAGCCATCCGCGGCAGGTCCGTGATCGCGGCCCACACCTGAGCCGGGGTCGCATTGATGGCGGTCGTTGCCTCGAGATCTGTGATCGTCGTCATACGCGGAACCGTACCGTCAGTATGGCTCGATGGACAGTATGCGACCAGATGTCAACCGGGCCGGAACCGTTCGGTCAGGGGATGTTCCGGCGACGTTCGATCGAGTACGCGACATCACGTCCGGTCCCGCCGTCGCCGTAGTCGCTGCCGGTGCCGCCGTACAGACGGTCGTCGCTCCCGTTGCCGTAGAGCCTGTCGGCGCCGCCGGCACCGTACAGATAGTCGGCACCCCCGCCACCCTGGATCATGTTCGCGGCGCCGCTACCGGTCAACCGGTCGGCGTACGCACCGCCGGTGACGTTCTCGATCGCGGACATCCTGTCCGAACCGGCCCCGCCGGATGCCGACGTCATGGTCGAGGTGACACGCCCGGTCGCAGTGGTGAAGCTCGCCCTGTCAGTGCCTGATCCGCCATCGACCGAGTCGTTGCCGGAATCGCCGCGCAGGACATCGCTTCCACTGCCGCCGAGCAACCTGTCGTTGCCCCCGGCACCGACCAGCGTGTCGTTGCCGGCGCCGCCGACGATCACGTTGGCAGCGCCGTTGCCCGTCAGATTGTCCGCGTACCCGCCACCGGTGATGTTCTCGACGCCTGCCACCGTGTCGCTACCGACGCCGCCACCAGTGGCGCGGCTCATCGAAGCCGTGACTCGGCCCGTCGCGTAGTCGTAGAAGGCGGTATCGGTTCCGCTGCCGCCGTCGACCGCGTCGTTGTCAGCGTTGCCACGAAGGTTGTCGTTGCCCGTCCCACCGAGCACCCGATCATTGCCCGTACTGCCGTAGAGCGTGTCATTGCCGTCGCCACCAGACACCGTGTCTGCGCCTCCACCACCGTTGATGGTGTCATGGCCACCGCCACCGCTCAGCACGTTGCTACCGCCGTTGCCGGTGATCTGGTCGTTGAAGCTCGAGCCGGTCACGTTCTCGCAGCTGAACGCTCGGTCGTTGCCGCCACCACCAGTGACGTTGAACGCCGAATGGGGACTCGCGTCGGTGAACCTGATCGATGATCCGGCGGTGGCGTACGAGACAGTGTCGGTCCCGGTGTCGCACGCCAGGCTCTCATCGCCGTTTCCGCTGACCACCGTGTCGTTTCCGACGCCACCGCTGATCATGTTTGCACCCACACCACCCGACAGCAGATCGTCGCCGTCGCCGCCACGCAACACATTCGCCAATGCGTCACCGGTGAGGTTGTCGCGATAGCGGCTTCCGGTCAGGTTCTCGATGTCGGCCATCGTGTCGCTGCCACCGCCCCCAGTCGCCTTCGTCACCGAGGCCGTGACACCTGCCCCGGCCGACTCATACGACGCGGTGTCCTGGCCCGCACCACCTCGGATGACGTCGTTTCCCGGTCCGCCATCGATCGTGTTGTCTTCGGCGTCACCGCTGAGGATGTCATCGAAGCGGGTGCCGACCAGCGCGAGGCCCTTGACCGCCGGCATGGCGATGGTCTTCGTCGGAGTGGTCAGAGCAGCGTCGCCCAAGGCGTACGTCGCCGGCTCAGTCAGACCGGCCAGGCTGAGCCGATCCCCGACGTCGCCACCGGTGAGACTTCCTTGCTCGCCGGGCGCGCAATCGGGCGCGACTGCGGCATCGATCACGAACGTGTCGTCCCCGCTATTGCCGTGAACAGTGCACAGCCGCCCCGAGTAGATGACGTCGTTGCCACCGGATCCCCAGACCTTGACTCCTGGAGCCACCGTGAATGCGTCCCCGCTGCTGAAGGTGCCGACGGTGCCGTCGATGGTGACTGCCGTCGTCGCTCCGGAGACGACGTTTGCCGTCGGATCCACAAACGTGTCTACGGCAGGGCCACCGCGGAGCCAGTCATCTCCTGGGCCACCGTCGAGAACCGCGGGCTCTGGCCCTGCATAAAGACGATCGGCTGCCGGGGATCCGACGAGGTTCTCGACATCGTTGACATTGATCTTCCCTGCACCGGATTGGTAATAGATGGTCTCCGACCGAGGCTCTGCGATCAGCTCCACAGGATGGTCGACCCGGCTGAAGTCGAGCGTGTCAGCGCCCTCCCCGCCGAAGTAGGAGCCATTCGTGACCCACTCGGGATCCACCATGTCCGCGCCGTAGAGGACGTCGTCACCGAGCCCGCCTGAAAGCATCTCGTGGACGTTGTCTCGACGAGCGAGGTGATCATCTTGCGGGCTTCCTGTCACATGGGTGACCGAACACGGGATGCTGTCCATGCCCGCACCGGTGTCTTGGGACGTCGCCACTGAACCGATCTGAGCGCCACACAATGCGGTGTCGACGCGGACTCCGACCGGCACGTCGGAATAGAGGACTCGGTCGGCCATGCCGGAGCCTTCAACGGTGATCGTGTCGTCACCCATCCCCGGATAGAACAGGTCTCCGCCGGATCCGGCTTCAATCTTGTCGCTTCCGGGACCACCGAGCAACGCGTCATTGCCCGGGGATCCGATGAGCCGATCGTTCCCCGCATCGCCGTAGATCAGGTCCATATTCAGCGGAGTCGTGGAGCCCGTGCCTCCGCCGAGGCCACAGATGACATCGTCGCCGCCGAGACCATGGATGGTGTCGACGTTCGGCGTGCCGAGAATGACATCGTCGCCTTCTGTCGGTGCCGCGCCCTCCTGACTCAGGTCGACGGTTACCGCCAGGCCCGCACAGGTGCTCTGCGACACATCGTCGGCACCGGCCGGGGACGTGAGGACGAAACTGATGGCGGCGACACCGAGCGGCACGAGCGCGGCGTACATCGACATGCGAGGGCGTGACACGAGAAGGCCTCCGAGCCGGATCAGGGTGGGACGCACGCACTTCGGTGATCGACGGCTGCGCGACTGCTCAACGTATTGCCGAGATGCCCCCGTGGACATAGCCCGAACGGGTCATCCTGAACGCTCGGACCACCAGTCGAGGAGCCGCTTGGCGGCCTCGTCCTCGGAGAGGATTCCTTCGTCGAGGCGTAGGTCCATGAGGAACTTGTACGCCGCCCCGACCTCGCGCCCGGGAGGGATGTCGAGGAGCGACATGATCTGGTTGCCGTCGAGCGCGGGACGGAGGGCGGCGAGCTCCTCCTCCTCGGAGATCCGCTCGATGCGGGCCTCGAGGGCGTCGTAGGTGCGGGCGAGGCGGTCGGCCTTGCGGCGGTTGCGGGTGGTGCAGTCGGCGCGGGTGAGCACGTGGAGCCGCTGGAGCTGGTCTCCGGCATCCCTCACATAACGACGGACCGCGGAGTCGGTCCATTCACCGTCGCCGTAGCCGTGGAAACGCAGGTGCAGCTCGACGAGCGAGGAGACCGCCTCGATCTCGTCGTTGGAGAAGCGCAGCGCCTTCATCCGCTTGCGGGTCATCTTGGCGCCGACGACGTCGTGGTGGTGGAACGAGACCGTCCCGTCGTCGTGGAACTTTCGGGTGCGCGGCTTGCCGACGTCGTGCATCAGCGCCGCGAACCGCGACACGAAGTCGGGGCCCCCACCGAGACGCGCCTCCTGGTCGATCGACTGCTCGAGCACGGTCAGCGTGTGCTCGTAGACGTCCTTGTGCCGGTTGTGCTCGTCGCGCTCCATCCGCAGCGCGGTCAGCTCGGGCAGCACCAGCTCGGCCAGACCGGTCTCGACCAGCAGCGAGAGGCCACGCCGCGGGTACGGCGCGCAGATCAGCTTCACCAGCTCGTCGCGGACCCGCTCGGCGGAGATGATCGAGATCCGCGATGCCATGTCCTTCATCGCGGCGACGACCTCGGGCGCGACCGTGAAACCGAGCTGGGCGGCGAACCGTGCCGCCCGCATCATCCGCAGCGGGTCGTCGGAGAACGACGCCTCCGGCGTCCCCGGCGTACGCAGCACCCGGGTCGCCAGGTCGACGACGCCGCCGTAGAGGTCGACGACCTCACGGCCAGGAAGCCGCACCGCCATCGCGTTGACGGTGAAGTCGCGGCGTACGAGATCGTCGGCCAGCGATGTCCCGTAGGCCACCGCGGGCTTGCGGGAGTCGGCGGCGTAGGCCTCGGAGCGGTAGGTGGTGACCTCGATCTGCCACGGGCCCTTGCGGGTGCCGATGGTGCCGAAGTCGCGGCCCATGTCCCACAGCGCCTCGCCCCACGTACGCAGGATCTTCTCGGTCTCCTCGGGGCGGGCCGAGGTGGCGAAGTCGAGGTCGTTGTGCGGCCGGCCGAGCATCGCGTCGCGGACCGGGCCGCCGACGAGCGCCAGCTCGAAGCCCGAGCGAGCGAAGACCTCACCTAGGGAGTCGATGACCGGTGCGATACGGTCCAGTTCAGCAGTCACCGATCGCTGAACATCGGCGACGCTGATCGGGGGAAGCTGGCTGTCGGACACAACGCCGCAGTCTACGAGGACCGCACCCCCTGAAAGATATTCTCGAAGTCATGCCAGTCCGCCAGCATCAGGCGAGGCCGCCACGGCCACGTGGGCGAGTCACCGCCGCACTCGTCCTGGTGCTGCTGGCACCCCTTCTGCTGATGCTGTCCGCGACCACGCTGGCCGCGCCTGCCCGGGCCGCGGAGGAGACCGCCGAGCCCGACCCGCTCGCGATGAGCATCGACGAGCTCGACACGGTCAGCCTCGACGGCCGCACCAAGGGCCGGATCACCCTCCGCGGCAAGGTCACCAACACCACCGATGAGGAGTGGCACGGCGTCAAGGTCTACCCGTTCGTCGGCGACACGCCGATGACCACCTCCGAGGAGCTGGCCGAGGCCGCCGAGATGCCCGCGGACTCGCTGGTCGGCGAGCGGATCGTGACCGAGGGGACGTACGCAGCGATCCCCGACCTCGCGCCCGGCGAGACCTACTCGTGGTCGCTCTCGGTGCCGCGCAAGCTGCTGGATGTCACCGAGCCCGGGGTCTACTGGTTCGGGGTCCACGCGCTCGGCTCCACCACGCCGAACACCGCCGACGGTCGGGCACGCACCTTCCTGCCGCTGGTCAAGGAGCCCAACAAGAAGGCCAAGGCCGAGAAGGTGTCCCTGGTCATGCCGCTGCGGCGCAGCGTGGTCTACAACGGCGACGGCAGCGTGAACTACCTCCCGGGCTGGACCCGCGACCTGGGCGTCGGCGGACGCCTCTTCCGGATGCTCGAGACCGGCGCCGAGATGCCCGATCTGACCTGGGCCATCGACCCCGCGCTGATCGATGCCGTACGCAACCTCGCCGAGGGCAATCCCGCCCGCAACCTGGCGCCGACGGACGAGGGTGAGGAGGAGCCGGAGGAGAGCGGCAGCCAGAGTGCCTCGCCCTCGGCCTCCGCGCTGCTGCCGAGCCCCTCGCCCAGCACCGACACCGACGCCGAGAAGGCGCTCGACGAGGAGGCCGAGGCCGCGCAGAAGGCCGCGACGGTCTGGCTGGGTCGCCTCGAGGACGCGCTCGCCGGCCACAACCTGCTCGCCCTCCCGTACGCCGATCCGGACCTGTCCGCGCTCGCCACGACCGACCCCGACCTGCTGGCCACGGCGCGTGAGCACACCGCCCAGGCGCTCGCCGAGCTCGGCATCAAGGCGACCTCGGCCGTCGCTCCGCCGACCGGCTACCTCGACCGCGCCGCGGTCAACCTGCTCGAGCCAGGCGCGGTCAACCTGGTCAGCGACAGGATGCTCCGCGGCACCACGCCGGTCATCGCCGACCTCGACGGTCACCAGATGATCGTGACCTCCTCCAGCGCCGCCGCCGGCGGGCCCGGACCCAACGACCCCATCGACGCGATCTCGGTACGCCAGCGTCTCGTCGCCGAGGCGGCCCTGCTCCGCGGCTCCGGCAAGCCGCTCATCGCAGTCCTTCCCGACGGCTGGCACCCTCCACAGAGCGCTGCCTCGTTCGTCACCCCGTGGAACAAGGCCGCCTGGATCTCGTCCTCGACCCTGGACGAGGCCGTCGCCGGGCACAAGCCGACATCGATCACCGCCGACAAGCTCCGCTACCCCCGCCGAGAGATGAAGGCCGAGATCTCCACCGACCGGATCGACACGGCCAACGAGCTCATCGGCGCCGGCGAGATGCTGCAGCGGATCCTGACCCACAACGACGAGGTCGCGTCCGACATCGTCAACGAGGCGCTGACCTCGACCTCCTACTCCGCCCGCAAGGGCGACGCCGACCCGGCCGCCGACGCGCTCAGCCAGGTCAGCTCCGAGCTGAGCTCGGTCACCGTGGCCGTACCGCCGAAGGTGATCCTCTCCAGCATGAAGGGCGGCGAGTTCCAGGTCACCCTGAGCAACGAGCTCGACGAGCCCGTCACGGTGCGGCTGGACGCGATCACCGACGAGTCGCTGCGGGTCGCGACCTCCGAGCCCGTCCAGCTCGACGCCAACTCCAAGGCCAGCTTCAACCTCGCCGCGAGCATGCGCGACACCGGCACCCACACCGCCCTGATCGTCGTCACCGACACCAAGGGCAACCCGCTGGGCGCCCACGCCTCCGTCCCGATCCGCCCCTCGCAGGTGAGCGGAGTGATCTGGTGGTTCGTCGGGACCGGCTGCGCGCTACTGTTCGCGGCGATCGCCGTTCGTCTCACCCGGCGCATCATGAAAGCCAAGAAAGCACGTACGTCAGGAGTGTTGTGACAGCCACCGAGCAGAAGTCCGGCGGGAGCTCGGTCCTGGCCAACAGCGCCGTGATGGCCGCGGGGACGCTCTTCTCCCGGGCCAGCGGGTTCATCCGCTCCGCGCTCCTGGTCGCGGCGCTGGGTAACGGCATGCATGCCGACGCCTTCAACATCGCCAACACCGTCCCCAACATGCTCTACATCCTGCTGGCGGGCGGCGTCTTCAACGCGGTGCTCGTTCCTCAGCTGGTAAAGGCGCAGAAGAAGGACGAAGACGGCGGGGCGGCCTATACCAACCGCATCATCACGCTGGCGGGTCTCTTTCTCGGCGTCGTCACGATCGTCCTGGTGCTCGGTGCGCCGTTATTGATGAACCTCTACCTCGGCGACGGGTGGTACCTCGCGGCGAACGCGGCCGAACTGGAGTCGGCCATCGACTTCGCTCGGTGGTGCCTGCCGCAGGTCTTCTTCTATGGGATGTTCGTGCTGGTAGGGCAGGTTCTCAACTCCCGCGGCAGCTTCGGCCCGATGATGTGGGCCCCGATCGCCAACAACATCATCGCCATCTCGACCCTGGCGGTTTACCTGTTCGTCTTCGGTCCCGCATCGACCGGTGGGTTCACGACTGGCCAGGAGGCCCTGCTGGGTCTGGGCTCGACTCTCGGCATCGTCCTCCAGTTCCTGCTGCTCCTGCCGGTGCTGCACAAGACCGGCGTGCGCTACCGCCCGCGTTTCGACTTCCGCGGCGCCGGTCTGTCCCATACCGGTCGGCTGGCCGTGTGGACGGTGCTCTTCGTGATCGTGAACCAGGTGGCGTACACGATCGTGGTCAACCTCGCCTCGGAAGGTGCGGAGGCCAGTTCCGGCTACACGGTTTACACCAACAGCTTCCTGGTCACCCAGGTCCCGCACTCGATCATCACGGTCTCCCTGGCCACGGCGATTCTGCCGCTACTGTCGCGGTACGGCGCCGCCGGCGAGCTGTCCGAGCTGGGACGTACGCTCTCCAGGCAGCTGCGCAACGCGCTCGCCATCGTGATCCCGATCGCCGCGCTGCTCCCAGTGCTCTCCGTGGACATCGCCCAGCTCCTGTTCGGCTACGGCGCCGGCGCCGACTCGTACCGTCAATACGCCCCGACACTGTCGGTCTTCGCTGCTGGGCTGGTCTTCTTCACGATCCACTACCTGCTGCTGCGCGGCTTCTACTCGCTGGAGCAGAACCGCACCGTCTTCTTCATCCAGTGCTCGGTCGCCACCACCAACATCGTCGCCGCGCTGCTGCTGACCAGGGCCGTCTCCGCGGAGTACACCGCGCCCGCGCTCGCCGCCGCCTACACGCTGTCCTACCTGGTCGGCTCCGTCGTCTCGTACGTCGTGCTGAAGCGCACGCTCGGAGACCTGGACGGTCGCGGGCTGCTCGGGTTCCTCGCCCGCCTGGTCATGGTGACAGCTGTCGCCGCTGCCGCCGCATGGCTGCTCCGCACGGCGCTGGGCATGATCAACGACGAGCCGACGATGGTGCTGGCCTTGATCGGTGCCGCTATCGTCGGGGCGCTACATCTCGGCATGCTGCTCCTCGGGGCGCAGGCTGCCCAGGTCAAGGAGCTGAACACGATGGTGCAACAGGTCGCCCGACGGCTGCGTCGTTGAGCACCAGTCCTTGACCACCATCGGACAGCCTCCTCACTGTCTGGCACGGTCTGAAAGAATGGGTCCGATATGGAGTTCACGCAATCAGGCGACGTCCTCGCCGGCAGATACCAGCTGACGGATCTGCTGAGCGAGTCCCGTGAGGGACGCTTCTGGCGCGCCCAGGACGCGGTGCTCGGCCGCCCGGTTGCCGTGCACGTCCTCGACGCCCGCGACGAGCGAGCGCCGCGCCTGATGGCCGCGGCCCGCAACTCCGCTGCCGTCGGTGACCCCCGGATGCTGCGCGTCCTCGACGCCGCCCAGACCGACCAGGTTGCGTACGTCGTCAACGAGTGGGGCGAGGGCGCGTCGCTGGAGAACGCGCTGGCCGCCGGTGGTCCGCTGCCGCCGCAGCAGGCCGCCTGGATCGCCTCCGAGGTCGCCGACCTGCTGGTCCTGGCCCACGACCAGGGCCATGCCCACGGCCGGCTCAACCCCGAGGCCGTGCTGCTCGACGACCTCGGCGCGGTGCGCGTCATCGGCTTCGGTGTCGACGCCGCGCTGCACGGGATCGACCCCGACACGCGTGACTCCCAGCGTCGCGACCGTGTCGACGCCGTCGGCGTCCTCTACGCCGCCCTGACCGGCAAGTGGGCCGGCGAGACGCTGTCCTCGATGCCTCCCGCGCCGCGTGACCACGGCCGTGTGCTCCGTCCCCGGCAGGTACGCGCCGGTGTGCCGCGTCCCCTCGACGACCTGTGCGACCGGGTGCTGGGCAGCGGCGCCGACATGCCGCCGCTGACCGCGGCCGAGCTGCACTCCGCGCTCGCCGGCTTCTCCGGGGAGCCGACCGCTCCGCTCAACCGGCCCTCGGCCGTCAACGAGGAGACCCAGGCGATGGCCGCGCCGACCGAGCTCGAGCCGGCCGAGGCCCAGGCGGCGTCGAACGCCATCGGCGTGGCCCCCGATGCCGTACGCCCTCAGCGCCAGCGTCCGTCCTCGCCGCCGCCGATGCAGGACCCGACCCCGTCGAAACCGCTGTTCGCCGACGAGACCCCGGGCTACGTGGCGCCGCAGCGCCCGCAGCAGGCTCCTCCCGCCGCCCGGCGTCCGGTGGCCCCCGATGCCTCCTACAACGGCTGGCAGGGCCCGTGGACCGGCGCCAACGTACCGATTGCAGAGGAGCCGGACTACAACGACAAGCCCGGCGCCAGCTGGCTCCGCATCGCGATGGGTGTCGCCCTCGTGGTGCTCGTCCTCATCGCCGGCTCGATCGCCTGGAACATCATCGGCGACGACCCCGAAACGACCGCAGAGAACCCCGGCACCGGCAACAACGGCGGCGACACCACCGCTGAGGCCAAGCCGACCCCCATCAAGGGCATCGCCGCCAAGGACCTCGACCCTCACGGCGTCCCGCCCACCGAGACTCCCGACCTCGTCGACCTCGTGGTCGACGGCGACCCGAACGGGCTGGCGTGGCGTACGGCCCGATACAACGACCAGATCGGCGACCGTCCTCGCTCGCTCAAGCCTGGTGTCGGGCTGGTGCTCAACCTCAAGGACGAGTACGCCATCGACTCCCTGAAGTTCAACATGATCGGGGAGCCCACCGACGTCGAGATCTACGTCGGCGACTCCCCGTGGACCAACGACCCGACCGGCGCACCCGCCGCCAAGGGCAGCGTTGGCACCGAGGGCGAGATCAAGGTCGACGGCGCCCCCGAGGGCAACTACGTACTCGTATGGATGACCGGCCTGCCCCAGGTCCCCGGCGGTTACCGCACCGAAGTCAAGGAGATCGAAGTCTTCGGGACGCCGACGGCCTAGAAAATGGCAAGCAAGCAGCAGATTCCCATCAGGGCAGCGCCTCAGACGCACACTTGAGAAGTACGCCGAGTTGGTGTCCTAGGCCGACTCCCAACGAACTGGCCCGGCTACGTCGCTGCGGACTGATCATCGTCGACGAGGTGGGCTACCTGCCCTTCGTGCAAGACGCGGCGAACCTGTTCTAGCTGGTCAGCAGCCGCTACGAACACCTCGCTGATCCTGACATCCAACCTACCCTTCAGCGGCTGGGGAGGCGTGTTCGGTGATCAGGCCGTCGCTGCCGCGATGATCGACCGCGTCGTCCACCACGCCGACGTCCTCACCCTGAAGGGCGCCAGCTACCGGCTACGCAACCGCGGCATCGAGACCCTACCCAGCATCAGAACCCAAGACACGGCAGACTAGGAACGGACGAACCGGTGGCCTCGTTTTCGAGCGTCGCATCGGCTTCGTTTTCGAGCGTTGCCGACACGGATCCGCTCGTCTTGAGATAGCACCGGTTGCTGATCTCCCGCACGGCCAGGCGATACGTTGTCGGCGGCGGGACGAACTCGACCGCCTCGCCATTGCGATAGGTCCTGTAGCCGCGCGACCAGATCTTCCCGGTTCGACCTCAATACACCCACTCACGGGCAGCCGCGACATTGCGCCACCCGCTCGGCCGCAGGACCATGAATCGCTGGCGCTTGGCTGAGAGCGGACACCGCCTCGGTCCATTGAGTCGAGCATGTCCGGAGCCCGACGTCTGGTAGAGCTCGTGCCCGTCCGATGCTGGCGGACGGGCACTCACGCTACGAGGTCACGAGATCTCGAAAGATTGCGCCTGGTTGTTCCAACCAGAGGGGGACAGGTCGTCCTCCGAATCGATCCACGACGTGCCCTCGAATTGAAGGTCTCTACGGGACCACAGGCTGATGTCACAGCCGCTGAAGGTTTTGATGGACGAAACCCTGTCTTGATAGGCGGACCCGAAGTTTGCCCCGCCCTCAAAGTCGCTGGTCGTGGAGGTGCAACCCACCGAATACTTGGGGTTGAAGATAATTACAACGAATCCGTCGTTCTGGCTGTTGAACCAGCGATTCTCGTAGGCGGCTGCAACGACAAGCCCATCCTCATTGTTGTAGCCAGTTTTGCAGCCGAAACTGCCGTCGAGGATGGCACAATACACGTTCGTGTTCGCCATGGTCCCGATTCCCCCGGACTCGAGGCGTTCGGAGGCCTCCTTGACAGTCAGTAAACTGTCGCCGGCCAAGTCAGCAAATGGATCCCCCGAGGCGATGGCTGTTGGGACCTGGACTGGCACAGCAGATGCAGGTGCAAATGCAGATGGTCCAACACACATCACTAGAGCGGCGATCAGCGCCGCAACGGGGCGTGCCGACGCGCCCGCGAATTTTCTTCTCAAGATGGCCTCCTATGCAGTTGGGGTCGGGTGAACGTTTCGCCCGTGACCCGGTGGCCCGGAACGATAACTGGCAAAAAGACTTGTTGTACGCACTTTCGCGTGATCAGTGCGGCGCAGAACCTGCGCGGACGCATGGTGGTACCGCTTGCTGCAGTCCTGTCGCGATACCGATGGCGAGCAACCCGGCTACTCCCTACCGTCTTCGCGTGCCGACGGGCCTGGGACTGCTGCAAAATTTCGGGTCGGGCGCGCTCGGTTCTTGACTGTCCACCCATGTACACATCCGACTCCGCTCCGGTTGGCCGAGTGTGCAATCGCCACACGTACGTCCAGACATGCCCCCGAGGGTGCTGCGTCTCCGCGTTCAGGACCAAGGAATGTACGTGGCCTACGATCTGTTGTGCATTTCGCCAGCCACACCTGAGGAGCCAAAGATGCCGACCCCGTCGTCCCCGACCGACCCCCGCAACGTGATCGTCGTGGGTTCTGGCCCGTCGGGCTACACCGCAGCGGTCTACAGCGCCCGCGCCGGACTGCAGCCTCTCGTCTTCGAGGGGTCGGTGACCGCCGGCGGTGCCCTGATGAACACCACCGAGGTGGAGAACTTCCCCGGTTTCCGTGACGGCATCATGGGTCCGGAGCTGATGGACAACATGCGTGCCCAGGCGGAGCGTTTCGGTGCTGAGCTCGAGCCCGACGACGTTATCGAGATGGACCTGACCGGCCCGGTGAAGGTCATCAAGACCGCGACCGACACCCACTACGCGAGGTCCGTCATCCTGGCGACCGGCTCGGGCTACAAGAAGCTCGACCTGCCCCGCGAGGACGAGCTCTCTGGCAAGGGCGTCTCCTGGTGTGCCACCTGCGACGGCTTCTTCTTCCGGCAGAAGCCCATCGTGGTGGTCGGCGGCGGCGACTCCGCCCTGGAGGAGGCCCTCTTCCTGACCCGCTTCGGCTCCTCGGTCACCCTGCTCGTACGCCGTGACGAGTTGCGCGCCTCCAAGATCATGCAGGAGCGCGCCTTCGCCGACCCGAAGCTCGAGATCGCCTGGAACTCCGTGGTCGAGTCCATCAACGGCGAGCTCTCCGTGGAGAGCATCACCGTCAAGGACACCAAGACCGGCGAGCTGCGCGACCTCGAGTGCGCCGGCCTGTTCATCGCGATCGGCCACATCCCGCGGTCCGAGCTGCTCACCGGCCAGGTCGACCTCGACGACGACGGCTACGTCCTCACCAAGGACGGCACCACGGCCACCAACATCGAGGGCGTCTTCGCCGCCGGTGACCTGGTCGACCACGTCTACCGTCAGGCGATCACCGCTGCCGGCACCGGTTGCCAGGCCGCGCTCGACGCCGAGAAGTTCCTCGCCCACCAGGCCCACGCCGAGGCGGCTGCCGTCTCGGCCTGATCGCCGCGGCTACGGTTGTCATCTCGACAAGCTCGATGACCGGGCGCCGGGAATGTGCGACACAGGCCCAGCGTTCTGACCACAGACCTCCTCTAACCGTCCCTACCAAGAAGGAAACCCATCGTGGCTGACAACATCTCCGCCGTGACCGACGCCGAGTTCGACTCAACGGTCCTGAAGTCCGACAAGCCCGTCCTGGTCGACTTCTGGGCCGAGTGGTGCGGCCCGTGCCGTCAGGTCTCCCCGATCCTCGAGGAGCTCGCCGGCGAGCACGGTGACAAGGTCACCTTCACCAAGATGAACGTCGACGAGAACCCGGTCACCCCCTCCACCTACCGCGTGACCGGCATCCCGACCATCAACGTCTACCAGGGCGGCGAGGTCGTGAAGTCCATCGTCGGCGCCAAGCCGAAGGCCGCGCTCCTCAAGGAGCTGCAGGAGTTCATCGGCTGACACCAGCTGTCACACGCTGGCCCGCCACCTGTTGAGGTGGCGGGCCAGCGTCATTTCATCGAGACGTCACTTGCGTCGGCCGAGACGTCAGTTGTGGCGGGCGAGTTGGCACAAACGGCGGGCGAGACTGCAGTTGTGGCGGAGGCTTTAGTGGTCTCGACAAGCTCGACCACCGGAAGCTCGACCACCGGGTGAGGGTTGATGGTCTCGACAAGCTCGACCACCGGGTGAGGGTTGATGGTCTCGACAGGCTCGACCACCGCGAGGGTTCGTGGTCTCGACAGGCTCGACCACCGCGAGGGTTCGTGGTCTCGACAGGCTCGACCACCGGCTCGACCACCGGCTAGACCACCGGCTCGACCACCGTTTCACGGGAAACATTCACTCGCCGTCGCGATGAAGCTCGGTGGAGGCAGGCGACGGGTGGCTGCGTGGGCGTACGACCTCCCGCAACCGCTCCCAGGCGGACTCGAAGTCGTCGATCCAGGTGACCGTCTGTTTCAGGTCCATCCGCATCCGCGGGACGGTGGGGTGGTCCCGGTGGGTCTTGAACCCGACCCGTCCGAGGAAGTCGGCCGGGGCAGCGCAGCGGCGACCGTGGATCCCGCTCATCGGCCCCACGTCGCCGAACGCCTCGATCGCCCGGAACTGACCGCGTTGGACCAGGTCACGGGCCATTCCCTGCACCAGCATCCGGCCGATCCCGCCGCCGGCTCGACGCGGGTCGATCCACACCGTGGTCATCAGGACGGCATCGGCGGAGACCGGTCCGGACGGGAAGGAGGCGACCCGCGGAACGAAGACCGGCGGCGCGTAGAGCACGAACCCCGCCGGCGTACCGTCCACCACGGCCACCCGGCCGCACGATCCCCATTCGCGAAGCACCTCGGAGATCCACGCCTCCTTGACCCCGATCGACTGCGACGAGTCGACGCGGCGATGGCCGACTGGATCACGCTCCCAGAACAGGCACGCGCGGCACGGCGCCGGGACCTCGGAGAAGAGATCCAGCGTCAGGGGCAGGATGCGGCGTGCCATGTCTCACCATTGATCCTGGGTTAAGGGTCTGTCACCAGCGTATGCGATCCTTCATGATGGTGACACCATGACTGATCTTCCCCAGCGCGCAACATCATCCCGCCTCGACCCGTACGCGGACCGCTACGCCGCGCGCACGGCAGGCATGACGGTCTCGGAGGTCCGGGCCCTCTTCGCCGTGGCAGCCCGTCCCGAGGTGGTCTCGCTCGCAGGCGGCATGCCCAACATCTCCAGCCTCCCGCTGGACGTGGTCGGCGACTCGATCAAGGACCTCATCCTGACCCAGGGCCCGACCGCCCTGCAGTACGGCGGCGGCCAGGGCGATCCGGTCCTGCGCGAGCAGATCTGCGAGGTCATGCGCCTGGAGGGCATCGAGGCCCACCCCGACGACGTCGTCGTCACCGTCGGCTCCCAGCAGGCCGTCGACCTGGTCACCCGCGTCTTCTGCGACCCTGGCGACGTCGTGATCTGTGAGGCTCCTTCGTACGTCGGTGCTCTCGGTGTCTTCAAGGGCTACCAGTGCGACATCGTGCACGCCGAGGTCGACGCCAGCGGCCTGATCCCGAGCGCGCTCGAGCAGGCGATCGTGTCCACCAAGGCCTCCGGCCGCAGGGTGAAGTTCCTCTACACGATCCCGAACTTCCAGAACCCGACCGGCGTCACCATGACGCCCGAGCGCCGCACCGAGATTCTCGAGATCTGCCGGCGCCACGACATCCTGGTCCTCGAGGACAACCCCTACGGCCTCCTCGGCTTCGACGACGAGCCCCGCCCGGCGATGCGGGCCCAGGACCCGGGCGTCATCTACCTCGGCTCCTTCTCCAAGACGTTCTCCCCCGGCCTGCGGGTCGGCTGGGCGCTGGCCCCATCCGCGATCCGCGAGAAGCTGGTCCTCGCCCAGGAGTCCGCGACGCTCTGTCCGCCGCCGTTCAACCAGATGGCCGTCTCCGCCTACCTCTCCAACCACGACTGGCAGGGCCAGATCAAGCAGATGCGGGAGATGTACCGCGAGCGCCGCGACGCCATGCTCGACGCACTCGAGGCCTACATGCCCGCGGCGTGCACGTGGACCAAGCCCGACGGCGGCTTCTTCGTCTGGCTGACGCTGCCCTCCGGCATCGACAGCAAGGCGATGCTGCCCCGCGCGGTCACCTCGCGAGTCGCGTTCGTACCCGGCACCGGCTTCTTCGCCGACGGCTTCGGCGCCTCCTCGATGCGGATCTCCTACTGCTATCCCACCCCGGAGCGGATCCGAGAAGGCGTACGCCGCCTGGCCGGTGTCATCGAGGCCGAGATGGAGCTCCTGGAGACGTTCGGTGCCACCGGCCCGATCCCAGGTCTCCCCATCCGCGGCGCCGAGCACCCCTCGACGAACACGCAGTAGCTCAGCCGAGGTGGTCGAGCTTGTCGAGACCACCCGTTCTGGCACAAAGGTCATCTCGACAAGCTCGATGACCGGGCACTCCCGGTGGTCGAGCTTGTCGAGACCACTCGTCCGGTCACGAGGGGCATCTCGACAAGTTCGATGACCGGGCGGCTGCGCTCGAGGACCAGAGAAATCTATTTGTCGACAAAGCGCTTTAGCGCTTAATGCCTAAATGGATTCGTCCGGCGCGGGCGACATCAGCTCGACGATCCGGCGCAGGTCGTCCAGGGTGGCGAACTCGACGGTGATCTTGCCCTTGGAGCGGCCCAGATCGACCTTGACCCGGGTGTCGAAGCGGTCCGAGAGCTTGTCGGAGATCTCCTTGAGCCCAGGAGCAGTCGGCTTGGCTCGCCTCACGCGCGGCGTGGCGAAGGCGTCGCCGTCAGGATCGCCCAGGGCGACGATCTCCTCGAGGCCGCGTACGGAGATGCCCTCCGCGACCACCTTCTGAGCCAGCTTGTCCTGCTGGGCCTCGCCGTCGACGGCGAGCAGCGCCCGGGCGTGACCGGCCGAGAGCACGCCGGCGGCGACCCGGCGCTGGACCGACGGGGACAGCTTCAGGAGCCGGATCGTGTTGGAGATCTGTGGCCGCGATCGACCGATCCGCTGGGCGAGCTCGTCGTGGGTGCACTCGAAGTCGTTGAGCAGCTGCTGGTAGGCGGCCGCCTCCTCGAGGGGGTTCAGCTGCGAGCGGTGGAGGTTCTCCAGGAGCGCGTCCCGGAGCATGTCGGTGTCGTCGGTCTCGCGGACGATCGCCGGGATGACGTCGAGGCCCGCCTGCTGAGTGGCGCGCCACCGGCGCTCACCCATGACCAGCTCGTAGGAGTCGGCCGCCACTTTCCGGACCACGATCGGCTGCAGAAGGCCGATTTCATTGATCGAATGGACCAGTTCGGCCATCGCGTCCTCGTCGAAGACCTGACGAGGCTGCACGTGGTTGGGGTGGATCTGCTTGACCGGCAGCTCGGCGAAATATGCGCCGTCGACGGGCGCCAGATCCGAATTCTCGATCTGGCGGCCTTCCGCCGAGGCGGTGGACCTGGGGTCCAGGGATGGGCCAGAAGTCGCTCCAGCGGAAAGGTCCGAATGACGGACGTCCGGCTGGACAGAAGCGCTGTCCGCCGACTCGTTTCCGCCAGCGGGTGGAGCGGTCGGGATCAGCGATCCCAGCCCTCGTCCGAGACCACGCTTCGGCGGCTGCTTACTCATTTCTGTGTCCCCCATTGTCGGTGGTCGAGCTTGTCGAGCGGTGTATCGAGCTTGTCGAGATGACCACGTCTGATGTCGCAATTGTGGTGGTCTCGACAGGCTCGACCACCGGGTCCTTCATCGTCACTGGTCGCCCTGTTTGGCGAGTTCCTTGGCGGCCTCGAGATAGCTCAGCGCACCCGGCGAGCCGGGGTCGTACGTCATCACCGTCTGCCCGAACGACGGCGCCTCGGACACGCGCACGGCGCGGGGGATGAACGTGCGCATGACCGTGTCACCGAAGTGCTCACGCACCTCCTCGGCGACCTGCGACGCGAGGCGGGTGCGGGCGTCGTACATCGTGATCAGCATCGAGGAGACCTTGAGCGTCGGGTTCAGCGCGGCGCGCACCATCTCGACGGTCTTGAGGAGCTGTCCCAGACCCTCCAGCGCGTAATACTCCGCCTGGATCGGGATCATCACCTCGGTGCTCGCGACGAGCGCGTTGACCGTGAGCAGGCCCAGTGACGGCGGGCAGTCGATGAGGACGTAGTCCCACCGGTCCTCCGCGTCACCCACACGGGGAGACCTGGCCAGCGCCTCCTTCAGGCGCTGCTCACGTCCGTCCTCCTCGACGAGCTCGACCTCGGCACCGGCCAGGTCGATGGTCGCCGGCACCAGCTCGAGACCCTCGAGCTTCGGGACCGGAACCACGACGTTCTCGAGGCTGGCCCCCTCGACCAGGACTTCGTACGTCCCCGGGGTGCCCTGGAAGTGGTCGACGTCGAACGCGGTGCAGGCGTTGCCCTGCGGGTCGAGGTCGATGACCAGAACCTTCTGGCCGAGCTGCGCCAGAGCCGCGGCGATGTTCACCGTCGAGGTGGTCTTGCCGACGCCGCCCTTCTGGTTGGCGGAGACGATCACGCGCGTGCTCGCCGGGCGCGGCAACGGCGGCCGGTTGCTCGCCGCACCACGCGCCAGGAGCGTGTGCTCGGCAGCAGCCGCCAGCGGCGTCGCCTCCGTGTCGAAGTCGTTCTCGAAGGACGCGATGTCCCCGGCCGTACGGAGCCTGATCGACACCGGTTCGTCGGTTTCACGTGAAACGGCGTTCTGTGCGCTCTCGTCGTCGTACGGCATGTTTCCTCATCCTCATCGTTCGGTCATCGAGCTTGTCGAGATGACGTCTCACGCCCGAAATCTCGTGGTCTCGACAAGCTCGACCACCTTCAGCGGCGGCGCTTCTTCTTTCGAGACCCGCCCTTGGGCCCCTTCTGGCCGCCCTTCGGGACCGGCGGCCAATCTACCCGTGCGGGATCCGACCAAACCACCCGAACCGCGACAGTTGTCGTCTCCAAAACGCCTACACCGAGCTCGGAGACCGCCGGCGGCGCGCATCCCCACTTCTTCAACGTCGCGTCTGCCTCCTCGATCTCCGCCTCGATGCTCGACCCCTTCATCGCGACGAGCGCGCCCGTGGGGACGACCAACGGCATCGACCAGTCGAGCAGCTTGCCCAAACCGGCCACGGCTCGCGAGGTCACCACGTCGAACCCGAGCTCGCCGTGGAAGGCATCCGCCCTCCCCCGCAGCACCGTCACGTTCTCGAGCCCCAGATCCTCGGCGACCTCTTCGAGAAAGGTCGTACGCCGCAGCAGCGGCTCGATCAGCGTGATGTGCAGATCCGGGCGAGCGATCGCGAGGACAAGACCGGGGAGTCCCGCACCGGACCCGATGTCCGCCACCGCGACTCCCTCGGGGATCACCTCGCCCAGCACCGCGCAGTTGAGGATGTGCCGATCCCACAGCCGCGGAACCTCCCGCGGTCCGATCAGACCGCGCACGACCCCCGCGTCGGCCAGCCAGGCGGCATACCTCTCCGCGAGCTCCAGCCGATCCGCCGGAAAGACCTTCTCCGCCCGAGGGTCCACCTCGCCCAGACCCGCCAAGTCCCCACGTTCCTCGCTCACACACAAACTGTTTCACGTGAAACGCACAACCAAGAACTCTTGGTGGTCGAGCTTGTCGAGACCACAGCACGTACGTCCCGGTCATCTCGACAAGCTCGATGACCGATGGTCGAGCCTGTCGAGACCACCCCACCCCGGTGGTCGAGCCTGTCGAGACCATCCCGCGTACGTCCGAGTCACCTCGACAAGCTCGATGACCGGTGGTCGAGCTTGTCGAGACCACCACCCCGATGAACATAGGTCTCGCCGAGCTCGACCTCCGGGACTGTCGGTGGTGCCGCTCATGATGAGGACATGGCTTACACATACATGCTCCTCTGCGCCGACCGGACTCTCTACGTCGGCAGCACGACAGACCTCGAACGCCGCATGACCGAGCACCGAGTCGGCCTCGGTTCGGAGTACACCCGACATCGCCTACCCGTGGAGCTCGTCTGGTACGAGCAGTACGACAACGTCGAGCACGCGTTCATGCGGGAGAAACAGATCCAGAACTGGGGTCGGGCCAAGCGGCTCGCGCTCATCCGAGGAGAGCTCGGCGAACTCCCACGCCTGGCCAACACGTCGACGACCCCACACCCGTTACCTACTCCGCAGCAACGGTCATCTCGACAGGCTCGATGACCTACATGTCGCGCGCGATGTCATCTCGACAAGCTCGATGACCGGTGGTCGAGCTTGTCGAGACCACCGCACGTACGCGCTCGATGACCGCGGTGGTCGAGCCTGCCGAGACCACAACATGTGTACCCGCGCGGTGTCGTAGGCGACCCGGTGGTCGAGCCTGTCGAGACCACGTCCTGCACGCGCGCATGGTCATCTCGACAGGCTCGATGACCACCCCGTTTCACGTGAAACACACCCCTTTGGAGACGCCTGGAAGAACGTCAGCCCAACGAATCCGCAGAAGGGTTCCCAAAGGCGTCGTCGGGGCGTCAGGTGCGCTAAAGTCCGCGAGCAGCCTCGCGAATCTGATGCAACCGCGCACGCTGCTCGAACGTCTTAGTCGTAGAACGTCGCACTCGGGGTGCGACTCCAGCGGCCCGTGCGACCGGGCCACCATCCATGACCCACGGAGCTGATGTGAACGTCCGTAGAACCCCGGTGGCGATCTTCCTCACCACCATCCTCGCCTTGGGATTCTCCCTGGGCTCGATCGCGGCGCCGAGCAGCGCCCAGGCCACTGCACCGTCGGCCTCCGTCGGGCAGATCGGCCTGCACACGGCGTACACCGTCCTCTACCAGCAGGGCTCGACCGGTCTCGGGGTGCGCAAGATCCAGGCGCGCCTCAAGGAGCGGAGCATCTACAGCGGCCGGGTCACCGGCAACTACGGCTCGAAGACGACCGGCGCTGTGAAGGTCTTCCAGCGCAACCAGCGTCTGGCCATCACCGGCAAGGTCAACCAGCGCACGCTCGACCGGCTCCGCTCGGTGACGAGCACCCCGACCGATGCCAAGCTCTACAACCTCGACCGTCGCTGCCTCACCGGCCGCGTGCTCTGCGTCGACAAGACCGACCGCCGGATGCGCTACGTACGCGCCGGCAAGATCGTCCGGGCGATGGATGCTCGCTTCGGTTGCTCCGACACCAAGACCCGCGAGGGCGCGTTCAAGGTCTACCGGAAGAGCCGCAACCACGTCTCCTCGATCTACCACACGCCGATGCCGTACGCGATGTTCTTCAACGGCGGCCAGGCGGTGCACTACTCGTCCGACTTCGCTGCCCGCGGCTACAACGGCTGCTCCCACGGCTGCGTGAACGTACGCAACAAGTCGTCGATCGCGTGGGTCTTCGACCAGATCCGCGTCGGTGACCGGGTCGTCGTCTACTGGTCCTAGCTGCCCCGGTGGTCTCGACAAGCTCGACCACCGATCCAGCCCGTTCCACGTGAAACAAAGAGATCGCCCCTCGTGCCACACGGCACGAGGGGCGATCTCTTTGTTGTGTCAGCGTCACTCAGGCAGGACGACCACGTAACGCTGCGGCTCGACACCGGAGGACTCGGAGGTGAGCCCGGCGGCGGCGACGGCGTCGTGGACGACTTTCCGCTCGAAGGGCGACATCGGCTTGAGCGAGACCGGGGCACCGGACTCCTTGACCTTCGCGACGGTCTCCTCGGCGAGCGCCATGAGCGTCGAGCGACGGTCGGCACGGTAGCCACCGACGTCCAGCATCAGGCGGGACCGCTCGCCGGTCTCGCGGTAGACGGCGAGCCGGGTCAGCTCCTGGAGCGCGTCCAGGACCTCGCCGTGGCGGCCGACCAGCTGCTGCAGGTCGCCACCGACGATCGAGACGGCGGCACGGTCGCCCTCGACGTCCATGTCGAGGTCGCCATCGAGGTCGGCGATGTCGAGGAGCTCCTCGAGGTAGTCGGCCGCGATGTCACCTTCCTGCTCGAGCTGCTTGAGGCGCGTCTCTTCGCTGACCTCCTCCACAGTCTCGGTCTCGGTCTCGCTCACATCCTGAGTCGTCACTTGGTTCCCCCGTCCTTCTGGGTCGTGGAGCGACCGGCGCTCGTGCCGGCCTTCTTCCGCTGGCTCCTGGTCTGGCTCTTGGGCTGGGTGCGCTTCGCAGGCCGCTTCTCGGCCGCCGCCTCGTTGGCCTCGGCGATGTCGATCTCCGCGTCGGGCAGACCCTTCTTGCGGCGCTTCTCCCGGTCGCGCTCCTGCTTGGCATCGAACGCCGGCGTCCCCGGTGCGGGGTTGTTGCGGATCACGTAGAACTGCTGGCCCATCGTCCACAGGTTGGAGGAGGTCCAGTAGAGGATCGTTCCGACCGGGAAGGCGATACCGCCGACGGCGAACACGACGGGCAGCACATAGAGCAGGAGCTTCTGCTGCTGGGCGTACTGACCGGTCATGGCGTCCGCCGGCATGTTCTTCGACATCAGCTGACGCTGGGTGAGGAAGGTGGTGGCGATCATCGCCACGACCAGGAACCCGGTGAGGATCCGAGTCGACATGTGATCGGCGGTCGTGAACTGGTCGGAGAGCAGCGAGCCGAGCCAGGTCGAGGTGGCGAACTCGTGCGCGGCCGCGTCGGTCAGGAAGCCCTTGCCGTCACCCTTCGAGGCGTGCTCGAGCATGCGGAACAGCACGAAGAAGATCGGCATCTGCAGCAGCAGCGGCAGGCAGGACGCGAACGGGTTGGTGCCCGAGTCCTTGTAGAGCTTCATGGTCTCGTTGGCGAGCTTCTCGCGGTCGTGACCGTACTTCTTCTGCAGCTCCTTGACCTTCGGCTGCAGCAGCTGCATGTTGCGGCTGGAGTTGATCTGCTTCACGAACAGCGGAATCAGCAGCGCGCGGATGGTCACGGTCAGGCCGACGATGGCCAGGGCCCACTGCCAACCTTCAGACGGGATGACGTACGAGAACGCCTTCTGCCAGACGAGCAGGATGCCCGAGATGGCGTAATACAGCGGTGTTGCGATCCATCCGAACAGATCGCCTATGGCTCCCACGGAATCAGGCTCCTCGGTTTGGGGAGTCCGCACTTACACGGACCAGGTCTTCAGGGTCTCTTCAAAATTTCTTCGGGGTCGGTACGGGATCGAAGCCCCGGGTCTTGGCCCAGGGGACGCAACGGGCCAGACGGCGCGCCGTCAGCCAGCTCCCGCGCCAGGGGCCGTGCGTCCTGACGGCCTCGAGCCCGTACGCCGAGCACGACGGGTAGTAGCGACACACATCGCCGTAGAGCGGACTGATCAGAGTCCGCCACACGTGAAGCAGTCCGATCAGGACGGCCGCGACCAGGTGGTTGAACTTGTCGACACCGCCACGTACGACGCGGACCGCAGTACTCATCGGAGCACTCGCTCCAGGCAGCGCCGCAGATCGGCGCCCAGGGCGTCGTAGTCGGCGTCGGCGGCGGCAGGAAGCGCACGGACCACAAGCACAGCAGAGCCCGGGAGTCCGCTCAGGGACTCCCGGGCCTGGTGACGCAGTCTGCGCTTCACGCGATTCCGGACGACGGCCGGACCGACGGCCTTGCTCACCACGAAGCCCACCTGCGGCTCGCCCTCCCGGTCGGCAGCTGGGCCGGTGCCGGGGACGAGCAGGTGGACCACCAGGCTCTTCGAGCCCGCGCGCTTGCCTCGTCGTACTGCTTCTTTGAAGCCCGACGAATCGACCAGTCGGTGGCGACGTGGCAACACGCGCGTGGTGGCTGAGGCCGCGGCCTCAGACGGTCAGGCTCTTGCGACCCTTGCCGCGGCGCGCAGCGAGGATCGCGCGGCCGGCACGGGTGCGCATGCGCAGGCGGAAACCGTGCGTCTTGTGACGGCGGCGGTTGTTCGGCTGGTAAGTACGCTTGCTCACGGGTGCTTCCTTAGTGTGTGGTGTGGTGGCCGGTCGCTCTTCCGGCTGTCCTGCTTACTAGGACCAAGAATCACGCACCCGTGGAACGGGCGACCTAGTAACGGTACGTGGACGGCGAAACCACGGTCAAACTCGCGCCCTATCACAGACCTGTGATTTGCCCTCCCCCTGTGGAGGACGGGTTGCCCATGACCCTCGCCAGCCGGTAGTTTCGTCCTCTACCGAGGTTTCCCTGCACATCGTCAGGAGCATCGGCCGCATTCGGGGGGATGCCACGCAGGGAACTAGTTTTCCCGCCTGACCTGCCGAAACGGTCGGATTCTCGAGGACGGCGACGTGTCTCGGTTGGTCTCCGATGCCTACATTCGGGGATGCTCCACAGCTTGTGGAAAAGTCTGTGGAGGATGTAGACCGGACCGCTGCATGAATCCAGGCTGCATCAATAAAGACCACCCACCCGAGCCATCAGGGAAGGCAGGAACCTGTGGAGCACTCCGGCCTCGCGCCAGAACCACAGCCAGATCTCCAGTCCGCATGGACGAAGGTGGTCGCCGAGCTTCCGCCGAACCAGCGGGCCTGGCTCCGGGACAGTGAGCCCCTCACTCTGCACGGGTCGACCGCGATCGTCGAGGTCCCCAACGACTTCACCCGCAACCAGATCGAGGGCCGCCTGCGTGGGTCCCTCGAGAGGTCGCTGGGCGAGATCTTCCATCGGGAGATCCGCATCGCGGTCACCGTGAACCCCGATCTCGACGTCACGCCGGATCCCGACACTCAGGCGATCATGATCTCCGAGCGGGAGATCGCCGCCGCGGACGCTGCCGCAGCCGCTGCCCTGCAGCAGCAGTCGCCATTCTCGAACAGCGCAGCCCCGAACCAGTCGGCGTTCCCGCACCAGTCGGTCTACCCGCCGAACTCGCCCGGCCTGATCCCCGGCATCCCGCCGGCGACCGCGCCGCACGAGGACCCGGGCGCGCCCGCGGCGTACTCGGCGCCGCAGGCTCCCATCGCTCCGCCGCCCACTCAGCAGCCGGCTCCGCCCGCGGCTCACGACGACGTACGTCCTAGGTATGGCGACATGTCGACAAATCCCCCGGCGCCTCCGGTGGCCCCCGTCGAGGAGCCGGTTCCGCCGCGGCCGCTCGTCCCTGGTCCGCCCACGCGGCCGAGCGAGCCGAGCCACAACGTCCTCGAGACCCGCCTGAACCCGAAGTACACCTTCGAGACGTTCGTCATCGGGTCCTCCAACCGATTCCCGCACGCGGCCGCGGTCGCGGTCAGCGAGGCGCCGGGCAAGGCCTACAACCCGCTGCTCGTCTATGGAGAGTCGGGTCTGGGCAAGACCCACCTGCTGCACGCGATCGGCCACTACGTGCGGAGTCTCTACTCCGGGGCGAAGGTGCGCTACGTCAGCTCGGAGGAGTTCACCAACGAGTTCATCAACGCGATCCGCGACGACCGGCAGGACCGGTTCAAACGGCGCTACCGCGATGTAGACGTCCTGCTGATCGACGACATCCAGTTCTTGGAGGGGAAGACCCAGACGCAGGAGGAGTTCTTCCACACCTTCAACACGCTCCACAACGCCAACAAGCAGATCGTCCTCACCTCCGACCGGCCGCCCAAGCGGCTCGAGGCGCTGGAGGACCGGCTGCGCAACCGGTTCGAGTGGGGTCTGATCACCGACGTCCAGCCGCCTGACATCGAGACCCGCATCGCGATCCTTCGGAAGAAGGCCGCCATGGAGCGGCTCACCGCGCCGCCGGACGTGCTCGAGTTCATCGCGAGCAAGATCCAGACCAACATCCGTGAGCTCGAGGGTGCGCTGATCCGGGTGACGGCGTTCGCCAACCTCAACCGGCAGGACGTCGACCTGACCCTGGCCGAGATCGTGCTCAAGGACCTGATCCCCGAGGGTGGCGAGCCCGAGATCACCGCCGGCCTGATCATCGCCCAGACTGCGGCCTACTTCGGGCTGTCGATCGACGAGCTCACGGGGCCCTCCCGCGGGCGTCACCTCGTCATGGCCCGCCAGATCGCCATGTATCTGTGTCGGGAGCTCACCGAGGACTCCCTGCCCAAGATCGGCAAGCACTTCGGCGGCCGCGACCACACCACCGTCATGTACGCCGAACGCAAGATCAACCAGCTGCTCGCCGAGCGCCGGGCCGTCTTCAACCAGGTCTCCGAGCTCACCAACCGCGTCAAGATGCAGGCCCGCCAGGCCTGACCGAACCAGCAGTCGTACGCGGCCGCCGCCCCTTCCGGGCCGGCGGCCGTTTCGCGTTTTGGGATTTCTAAAACCCACAGGACGAGATTTCCCAGGTTGTCCACAGCCCACAGGCTGGGTGGAACCTGTGGAGAACCGGCGGTTCAAATGGGATGGAAAAGGGGATGGCCTGTGCACAAAACACTCGAACGGGCCCACAACTCTCCACAGCCCACAGTGACGTGCGTCATTTCAGCATGGCGTCCACATCCCCTGTGGAATCACATTTCCGGGCATGACCAGGGAAGACGCCGCTCATCCACATTTCCCACAGATGCTCTTACGACGTACGAAACTATTTAGATCCATGGATCCTCCGTGAAATTCCACGAACGCCCTTCCCTGGGGACAACCCACTCGGCGAGCGGAGTCCACAAGGACGCCTGTGCAGACCCGACACTGCTGAGCGCTTACCGGTTGTCGGCGGTCCGTGGCAGGATGCGTACTCCAGGTCATGTCAACGCGGGGGCGTTCCGGAACCGGTGTCGTCTCCCTTCCCCGGACCGCATGTCCTCAACCGCCCCGATGTCGAGTTAGAAGAAGGACAGGTCATCGTGAAGTTCCGCGTCGACCGCGACGTGTTCGCGGATGCCGTCGCCTGGGCTGCCCGCAGCCTTCCGGTCCGCCCCAGCACCCCGGTGCTCTCAGGTCTGCTGATCGAGGCGGGTCACGAGGGCCTGGTGCTCTCGACATTCGACTACGAGACCTCCGCGCGGGCGACCCTGTCGGCCGAGGTCGCCGACGAGGGCAAGGCACTGGTCTCGGGCAAGCTGCTCGCCGACATCTGCCGCAGCCTTCCGGCCAAGCCGGTCGAGATGGTCACCGATGGTGCCCGCGTCTCGCTCACCTGCGGGAGCGCGCGGTTCAGCCTCCAGACCATGCCGGTCGAGGACTACCCGACCCTGCCGGAGATGCCGACCGCCGCCGGCACGGTGAAGTCGGAGCTGTTCGCCCACGCCGTGGCCCAGGCCGTGACCGCCGCCGGTCGCGACGACATGCTCCCGGTGCTGACCGGCGTGCGGCTCGAGATCGAGGGATCCACGATCTCGCTGCTCGCCACGGACCGCTTCCGGCTCTCGCACCGCGAGCTCGAGTGGAACCCGGCGACTCCCGACGAGAGCCTGGCGGCCCTGGTGCCGGCGAAGGTCCTCGGTGACACCGCCAAGTCGCTGACCAGCGGCAGCGAGGTCACCCTCGCGCTGTCCACCACCGGCACCGGCGAGGGCATCATCGGCTTCGAGGGCGCGGCCGCGGGTGGCGTACGTCGCACCACCACGCGCCTGCTCGACGGTGAGTTCCCGAAGGTGCGCAGCCTCTTCCCGGCCGAGCACCTCACCACCGCGCTGGTCGACAAGGCCTCCCTGATCGAGTCGGTCAAGCGCGTGGCCCTGGTCGCCGAGCGCAACACCGCGGTCCAGATGGTCTTCGAGGACGGCGTGCTCACGCTCGACGCCGGCTCCGGCGACGAGGCCCAGGCGTCCGAGTCGATCGAGGCGACCATGGAGGGCGAGGGGCTGACCACCGGGTTCAACCCGCAGTTCCTCCTCGACGGGCTGCAGGCCATCGACGAGCAGGTCGTCGAGCTCGCCTTCACCCAGGCTCCGAAGCCCGTGGTGATCAGCGGCAAGCCGGCCGAGGGTGGCGAGGAGCCGGGGTTCCGCTACCTGCTGATGCCGCGTCGCCTGCTCTCCTGACCATCTCCCGCTCACACCTCGCTCGTAGGGTGGTCTCGACAAGCTCGACCACCGGATCTGAAGGAACCTCGCATGCACATCGGACTCGTCGGCCTCGGCAAGATGGGTGGCAACATGCGCACCCGGCTGCGGGAGGCTGGTCACACCGTCGTCGGATACGACCGCAACCCCGATCTCGCCGACGTGGCGAGCTTGGCGGAGCTGGTCGAGGCACTGCCCAGTCCCAAGGTGGTCTGGGTGATGGTGCCGGCCGGCGACCCGACGCGTTCCACGATCGCCGAGCTCAAGGAGCTCCTCGGCGAGGGCGACCTGGTGGTCGACGGCGGCAACTCGAAGTACACCGATGACGCCAAGAACGCCGCGAGCCTCGCCGAGAACGGCATCGGCTTCGTCGACTGCGGTGTCTCCGGCGGCGTCTGGGGTCTGCAGAACGGCTACGCGCTGATGTACGGCGGCTCCGACGAGGACGCCGCCAAGGTGATGCCGGCCTTCGAGGCGCTCAAGCCGACTGGCACAGAGGACGGCCTGGTCCACTGCGGCGTCACGCCCGGCGCCGGCCACTTCTCCAAGATGGTCCACAACGGCATCGAGTACGCGATGATGCAGGCCTACGCCGAGGGCTGGGAGCTTCTCGACAAGGTCGACATCGTCGACAACGTCCCCGAGATCTTCGCCTCGTGGCGCACCGGCACCGTCGTACGTTCCTGGCTTCTCGATCTTCTCGTCGACCAGCTGCGCGCCGACGAGCACCTCGACAAGATCAAGGGCTACGCCGACGACTCGGGCGAGGGTCGCTGGACCGTCGAGGCAGCGATCGAGAACGCCGTCCCGATGCCGGCGATCTCGGCCTCGCTGTTCGCGCGGTTCGTGTCGCGGCAGGAGGACGACCACGCCATGAAGGCGATCGCCGCGATGCGCAACGGGTTCGGTGGGCACGCGGTGATCTCTGAGTCGGAGGCCTGAGCTTCCGCTGCGCGGGTGGTCTCGACAGGCTCGACCACCTAGATGGCGGGGATTGCTCCGGTCATGGTGAGGATCAGGCGTACGGCGCCGTAGGCGACGAAGAGGGCGAAGAAGCCGAGGATGATCGGGCTTCGCACCAGCTTGTCGAGGTCGGCGGGGCGTCTCCGGCTCAGCCGGGCGCGCACAGAGACGACGGCCAGGACGATGATCGCCAGGATGAGCACCGGTCCGAACCAGTTGCTCGCCAGCGACGAGCCGATGTCTCCGTGCATCATGTAGACCCACGACCGGGTCAGACCGCAGCCGGGGCAGGGAAGCCCGGTGAGAGCACGGAACGGGCAGAGCACCGGGCCGTCCTCGATGCCGCCGGCCGGCAGGAGCGACGCGATCACGATCCCGCAGACGCCGATGGCGGCGGTGACCTCCGTGGAGCTCACCGCCGCGATGCGCTGATGCAGGTCAGGCGAGGGGTTTGCCGTCGGCATCCGGGAACTTTCGCACGATGACGAGGATGATGTCGATGATCGTCCAGATTCCGAAGCCACCACAGGTGATCAGCTTGAGGACGCCGAGGCCGATCTGTCCGACGTAGAACCTGTCGACGCCGAGCGACCCCAGGAAGATCGAGAGCAGCAGGGTGACGAGCCACTCGCGGCTCGAGAAGACGCCCGGGATCTGTTTCACGGGAAACCACTGCTGGTCGGTGCCGAGGCTGGCCGGGGTGTCCGCCTTGATCTGGCCCGCGGCGGCCATCTGGGCGAGCTGCTGGACCGGGTACGGCCCGTGGACCTGGCCCATCACCGACAGATAGAAAGGCCCGGCCGGCTCGCTATAGGCGGGTTGCCCTGGAGGCGGGCCGTAAGGGTTGGGAGACTGGGTCATGCAGGCACCTTAACGAGAGAGGAAACCCGATGTACGTCTCACACCTCTCTCTCCACGACTTCCGCTCCTATCCGAGCGTCGAGGTCCCGCTCGAGGCGGGCGTGACCGCCTTCGTCGGGAGAAACGGCCAGGGCAAGACCAACCTGGTCGAGGCGATCGACTACCTCTCCCGCCTGCAGTCCCACCGGGTCGCCACCGATGCGCCGCTGGTCCGGGCCGGCGCCGAGCAGGCGGTCGTGCGCGCCGCCGTCGTACGCGACGGTCGCACCGCGACGCTCGAGGTCGAGATCAACGCCGGCCGCGCCAACAAGGCCCGGATCAACAAGAGCCCGCTCCCCCGCACCCGCGACCTGGTCGGCCTGGTCCGCACCGTCGTCTTCTCCCCCGAGGACCTGACCCTCGTCAAGGGGGACCCCTCCGACCGGCGGCGCTTCCTCGACGACCTGATGATCCTGCGCGCACCCCGTCTGGCAGGCGTACGCAGCGACTACGACCGCGTCCTCAAGCAGCGCAACTCGCTGCTGAAGACCGCCGGCCTCGCGCGCGGCTCCGCCCGCGAGGGTGCGCTCGCCACCTTGGCCGTCTGGGACGACCACCTCGCCGCCATCGGCGCCGAGATCCTCGCCCAGCGGCTCGCCCTGGTGGAAGCGCTGAGGCCGTACGTCGGCAAGTCCTATGAGACGGTCGCCCGCGGCGCGAGCCGCGACGACGCCGAGATCACCTATAAATCGGTGGTCGAGCCTGTCGAGACCACCCCGAGCGTGGAGACCCTCCGCCAGGCGATCCTGTCCGAGCTCGCCAGACGACAGAAGGACGAGCTCGACCGGGGGATCAGCCTGGTCGGCCCCCACCGCGACGATCTGCTGCTGTTCCTCGGCCACGGAGCCGGCGCCGAGCGCCTCCCGGTCAAGGGCTACGCCAGCCATGGCGAGTCCTGGTCCTTCGCGCTGGCGCTCCGGTTGGCGGCGTACGACCTGCTCCGGGCCGACGGCGACGACCCGATCCTGATCCTCGACGACGTCTTCGCCGAGCTCGACAGCCAGCGCCGGGTCCAGCTGGCCGAGCTGGTTGCCGACGCCGAGCAGGTCCTGGTCACCGCGGCGGTCCCCGAGGACGTACCTGCTGCTCTCGCCGGTGCGCGCTACCACGTCAAGGCAGGCGAGGTGACCCGCGATGAGTGACGAGGACCCCGAGGTGGTCGAGCCTGTCGAGACCACCACCCCAGAAGAAGAGGAACCGGAGAAGCGCGCCGACGGCCTCGACCTGGCCCGTTCCCTGACCCGAGCCACCGCGAAGATGCCCGCACCCAAGGCAGGGATGCGCAAGAAGCGGCGTACGCCGGACAACGCCACCCGACGCGGCACGGTCTCCGGCGCGCGGCCTGATGACCGCGACCCCCAGATGATCGAATCGGTGGTGAGCCGGATGGTCAACGACCACGGCTGGGACACCTCGCTGCGCGTCCATGGCGTGATGGCCCGCTGGCCCGACATCGTCGGCGAGGAGATCGCCGACCACACCACCCCGGAGTCGTACGCCGACGGCAAGCTCTCCGTACGCACCGATTCCACCGCCTGGGCCACCCAGCTCAAGCTGCTGGCACCCACCCTGGTGAAGCGTCTCAACGAGGAGCTCGGTCACGGAACCGTCCTCGTCATCGAGGTGCTCGGCCCGCATCTGCCCTCGTGGAAGAAGGGTCCCCGAGGCGTACGAGATGGCCGCGGGCCCCGCGACACCTACGGCTGAGAGCCCAGCCGAGAGCAGAGCGTGAACACGTGTTCGAGGCTCAGCGCGTGAGCCGCGATCTGCCGCTCTAAGCGCCCCGAGGACGTATAGGGACTCACCGAGCCCCCTGCTGGGGGCGCAGAGACACCGTCAGGAGACGTACAGACGCTCATTTCGATCACAGTTCCCCCTCAGGAACGGCGGCGTGCGTGGAATCCGGGGTTCTACGGGGTAATATAGGGATTGGGTCGATCGTCCAAGGTTTCACCTTCCCGGCGCTGATCGGCCCGTTGCATGCCCGACCGACACCATGTCCGAATCCGGACCGAAATGACAGGTGGATCGCACCGGTGACCGCTGCCGACCAGACGACTCCTATGCCGGACGACAAGACCACAGACGGAGTCGAATACGACGCGTCTGCCATCCAGGTCCTCGAAGGACTCGAAGCGGTCCGCAAACGACCGGGTATGTACATCGGCTCGACCGGTGCCCGCGGCCTGCACCACCTGATCTGGGAGATCGTGGACAACGCGGTCGACGAGGCGCTCGCCGGCTACTGCGACACCATCAAGGTGACGCT
Source organism: Nocardioides sp. NBC_00850 (assembly GCF_045207335.1). NCBI lineage: Bacteria > Bacillati > Actinomycetota > Actinomycetes > Propionibacteriales > Nocardioidaceae > Nocardioides > Nocardioides sp. NBC_00850. Next base: position 896,049 of record NZ_CP108845.1, on the reverse strand, counting down.
GCGTGAGGACGGCTGGGTGAGCGTCTCCGACAACGGCCGAGGCATCCCGACCGACACCGCGGCCGGCCAGGAGATCCCCGCCGCGACACTGGCGCTGACCGTGCTGCACGCCGGCGGCAAGTTCGGTGGTGGCGGCTACAAGGTCTCCGGCGGTCTGCACGGCGTCGGCTCCTCCGTGGTGAACGCGCTCTCGACCAACCTCCACATGGAGATCAAGAACCGGGGCCGCCTGTGGGAGCAGGAGTTCACCAGCGGCGTACCCGACTACGACCTGCGTGAGGTGCGCGAGCTCGAGGAGGGCGAGCGCACCGGCACCACCATCTCCTGGAACGCCTCGAGCGACATCTTCGAGTCGACCGACTACAACCTCGAGACCATCTCGAGCCACTTCCGCGAGACCGCGTTCCTCAACAAGGGGCTGCGGATCGAGCTGCGCGACGAGCGTCCGGAGGCCTCCGCCCTCGCCGAGGCCGTCGAGGACGGCACGATCGAGTCCGACACCGACAGCGCCGACGAGCTGCACAGCTCCGGCAACGGTGAGCGGGTGCTGGAGCAGTCCTTCTACTACGAGCGCGGTCTGGCCGACTACGTCGACCACCTCAACAAGCGCAAGACCCCGGTATCCAGCATCATCGCCTTCGAGACCGAGACGGACGAGAAGGCGTCCAACCCGATGAGCGTCGAGATCGCCATGCAGTGGCAGGCGTCCTCCTACAACGAGTCGGTCCACACCTTCGCCAACACGGTCAACACCCCCGGCGGCGGCACCCACGAAGAGGGCTTCCGCGCCGCGCTCACCACCCTGATCAACCGTTGGGGCGAGGAGTGGGGCCTGATCAAGAAGAAGGAGGACCGGCTCACCGGTGACGACATCCGTGAGGGTCTCACCGCGATCATCTCGGTCAAGATCAGCGAGCCGCAGTTCGAGGGCCAGACCAAGGACAAGCTCGGCAACACCGAGGTCAAGGGCTTCGTGCAGGGCGCGGTCAACGACCGGCTCGGCGCCTGGCTGGAGGAGAACCCGGCCGAGGGCAAGGAGGTCATCCGCAAGTCGATGGCCGCGGCCTCGGCCCGGATCGCGGCCCGCAAGGCCCGTGACCTGGCCCGCAACCGCAAGGGCATCGGCGGCGGTGGCGGCCTGCCCGGCAAGCTCGCCGACTGCCAGTCGACCAACCCCGAAGAGTGCGAGATCTTCGTCGTCGAGGGTGACTCCGCGGGTGGTTCGGCCAAGTCCGGCCGCGACCCGCGCATCCAGGCGATCCTCCCGATCCGAGGCAAGATCCTCAACGTCGAGAAGGCCCGGATCGACAAGGTGCTGGCCAACCAGGAGGTCCAGTCGATCATCTCCGCGCTGGGCACCGGCGTGCACGACGACTTCGACATCAACCGGCTGCGCTACCACAAGATCGTGATGATGGCCGACGCCGACGTCGACGGCCACCACATCAACACGCTGCTGCTGACGCTGCTGTTCCGGTTCATGAAGCCGCTGATCGAGCAGGGCTACGTCTACCTCGCCCAGCCGCCGCTCTACCGCCTGCGCTGGAACAAGCCGGCCGAGCACGAGTTCGTCTACTCCGACTCCGAGCGCGACGCCCTCATGCGCGACGGCATCGAGCAGGGCAAGAAGCTGCCCAAGGAGAACCCGGTCCAGCGCTACAAGGGTCTGGGCGAGATGAACGCCGACGAGCTGTGGGAGACCACGATGGACCCCTCGCAGCGGCTGCTGCTGCAGGTGACCCTCGAGGACGCCGCCCACGCCGACGAGATCTTCTCCATCCTCATGGGTGAGGACGTCGCCGAGCGACGCTCCTTCATCCAGCGCAACGCCAAGGACGTCCGATTCCTCGATATCTGAGTCTCGCCGAGGCCCTAGATACCGATAGACGCACGCAGAAAGTGAAATCGTGACCGAGACTCCTCCGGAAGGCTCCTGGCAGACCGCTGCCGGCGGCCGGATCGAGACCGTCGAACTCCAGGCCTCGATGCAGTCGAGCTACATCGACTACGCGATGGCCGTCATCGTGGGTCGGGCGCTGCCTGACGTACGTGACGGGCTCAAGCCCGTCCACAGGCGCGTCCTCTACGCGATGTACGACGGTGGCTACCGTCCCGACCGCGGGTTCTCCAAGTGCGCCCGTGTCGTCGGTGAGGTAATGGGTAACTACCACCCCCACGGTGACACCGCGATCTACGACACCCTGGTCCGGCTGGCGCAGCCGTGGGTGATGCGCAACCCGCTGATCCACGGCCAGGGCAACTTCGGTTCGCCCGGCAACGACCCGGCTGCGGCGATGCGTTACACCGAGTGCCGGATGGCGCCGCTGGCGCTGGAGATGGTCCGCGACATCACCGAGGACACAGTCGACTTCGGGCCCAACTACGACGGCCGCTCCCAGGAGCCGGCAATCCTGCCGGCGCGGTTCCCGAACCTGCTGGTCAACGGCTCGGCCGGCATCGCGGTCGGCATGGCGACCAACATCCCGCCGCACAACCTGCGTGAGGTCGCTTCTGGCGCCAAGTGGTCGCTCGAGCACCCCGACGCGACGCGCGAGGAGCTCCAGGACGCGCTGCTCGAGCGGATCAAGGGCCCCGACTTCCCCAACGGCGCGCTGATCGTCGGCCGCGAGGGCATCGAGCAGGCCTACCGCACCGGCCGCGGCTCGATCACCCAGCGTGCGGTCATCGAGGTCGACGAGGACGCCAAGGGCCGCACCAACCTGGTGATCACCGAGCTCCCCTACATGGTGAACCCGGACAACCTCGCCCAGAAGATCGCCGACCTGGCCGACACCGGCAAGGTGCAGGGCATCGCGGACGTCAAGGACAACACCTCCTCCCGCACCGGGCAGCAGCTCGTGGTCGTGCTCAAGCGCGATGCGGTCGCCCGTGTCGTACTCAACAACCTGCTCAAGCACACCGAGCTGCAGACCAACTTCTCCGCCAACATGCTGGCGCTGGTCGACGGGGTGCCGCGCACCCTGGCCCTCGACCAGTTCATCTCCAACTGGGTCGAGCACCAGATCGACGTCATCCGGAGGCGTACGGCGTTCCGGCTGCGCAAGGCCGAGGAGGACGCCCACATCTGGCGCGGCCTGGTCAAGGCGCTCGACCAGCTCGACGCCGTGATCGCGCTGATCCGCTCCTCCCCCGAGGTCGACGACGCCCGCCAGGGCCTGATCCGGCTGCTCGAGATCGACGAGGTCCAGGCCAACGCGATCCTCGACATGCAGCTGCGTCGCCTCGCGGCGCTGGAGCGGCAGAAGATCGTCGACCGTCTGGCCGAGCTCGAGGTCATCATCGCCGACCTCGAGGACATCCTCGCCAACGTCGCCCGCCAGCGTCAGATCGTCGGCGACGAGCTCGACGAGATCGTCGCGAAGTACGGCGACGACCGCCGCACCCAGATCATCGCGGCCGACGGCGACCTCTCCATGGAGGACCTCATCCCCGATGAGGAGCTGGTCGTCTCGATCACCCGCGGTGGCTACGCCAAGCGCACCCTCGCCGGTGAGTACCGCACCCAGAAGCGCGGTGGAAAGGGCGTACGCGGCGCCACCCTGCGCGGCGACGACGTGGTCGAGCACTTCATCTCGACCACCAACCACCACTGGCTGCTCTTCTTCACCACCGCCGGCCGGGTCTACCGGATCAAGGCATACAACCTGCCCGAGGCGGCGCGTGACGCCAAGGGCGGTCACGTGGCCGGGCTGCTCTCGTTCCAGCCGGACGAGTCGATCGCCCAGGTGCTCGCGATCCGCGACTACGAGCAGGCGCCCTACCTAGTGCTGGCCACCCGCTCCGGTCTGATCAAGAAGACGCGGCTCGGGGACTACAACTCGCCTCGTCAGGCCGGCGTCATCGCGATCAACTTCCGCGAGGACGACGACGAGCTGATCGGCGCCGAGCTGGTCAACTCCGAGGACGACATCCTGCTGGTCTCCCGCAAGGGCCAGGCGATCCGGTTCCGCGCCGACGACAACCAGCTTCGGCCGATGGGCCGGGCGACCTCGGGTGTCACCGGCATGAAGTTCCGGGAGAGCGACTCGCTGCTGTCGATGTCGGTCATCCGGGCCGAGCACGTCGCGGCCGAGATCGCGGCCGGGCTCTCCGAGGCCAACGAGGACACCGCGGACGTCGCGGCTCCTGTCTCCGGTGCCGAGTCGCCGGACGAGGTCAAGGAGCAGTTCGTCTTCACCATCACCGACGGTGGTTTCGCGAAGCGCACGAAGATCTCCGAATACCGGCTGCAGTCCCGCGGCGGTCTGGGCATCAAGACGATGGCCCTGGCCAACGCCGACCGCGGCGGTCTGGTCGGTGCGTTCATCGTGGTCGACGGCGACGAGATCCTCTCGATCACCGCGACCGGTCAGGTCGTACGCAGCCCGATCAACGCCGACTTCAGGGCAACCGGTCGCTCCACCCAGGGCGTCAAGTTCGTGTCGCCCAAGAAGGGTGACTCGGTCGCCGTCGTCGCACGCTCCGTCGAGGCCCGCGAGGTCGACGATGAGATCGTCACCGGGACAGAGGTTGCGGATGATGTAACAATCGGGGGAGACGACGAGCACGGAGCGTCGTCCGAGACCACGACGGAAGATGAATCCTGATGACGGACCGCACCGCCGACCGCACGACTGGGGGAGTCGCGATGACCGAGCGGAACGAGACCGCGCAGCCGGTGACCCATCGGATCACGGACACGGTCGCCAACGCGGCTAGGCGTACCACCTCGGCGGTCGCCTCGACCGCCCGCACCTCCGGCCCCGCCGGTGCGGAGCGGGATGCGGTCAGCGGCTCGGCTCGCCGGGCCCGCCTGAGCCTGAGCCGCATCGACCCGTGGTCGGTCATGAAGATGGCCTTCCTGCTCTCGATCGCGCTCAGCGTCGTGGTGATCGTCGCCGTCTTCGTGATCTGGTCGGTGCTCGGTGCCGCCGGTGTGTGGGACTCGATCAACCAGGCGGTCCAGGACGTCGTCGGTGACTCCAGCGCCGGCTGGAACGTGCAGGACTACCTCGGCCTCCCCCGCATCATGGGCTTCACCATGGTCGTCTCGGTCGTCAACATCGTCCTGATGACCGCCGTCGCCACCCTCGCCGCGTTCCTCTACAACATGGCCGCCGCGCTTCTGGGCGGCGTGGAAGTAGAGCTCACCGAGAACTGAGCCCAGCTCGAACCCGCAACCTGGGGAGAGTTGTCCGAACACCGTTCGGATGACCCTCCCCAGGTTCATTCGTTCAGGGGGCAGGTTTGGCCGCAGCTCTTCATCGTCCCGAGCTCGGCGAGATCGTCCAACGTACGGTCGGCGTCACGGGCCTGGTCGCGCCAGGATCCGTGGCCGAGCGCACCATCGTGCTCGAGCACCGAGTGGGTGCCGGTCGCGAGGTCGTCCACCAACCCCTGGATGAGCTTGCGGCGACGTAGGGAGTGCGCGCGATCCAGTGACGCCTGGAGCGTGGCCGCGGTGACATAGGACCGGCTTGCCACCTCGGCAACCCGCGCGATCGCGTCGATCTCGGACCTGGCTTCGTTCGCCATCGCGAGGGCGTTGTCCTCGACCTTGAGGCGGGCGTACAGCACCGCGGCCCATGCCCGCTGCTCCCAGGTCAGCGGCCCGCTGTGGTTGACGTACACGCGCGGGTGCACCCGGCGGAGCTCGTTGCGGCGTACGGCCCTCTCGATGTCGATCCGGCTGAGGCCGCCGGCGGTGAGCTGGGGATAGCTCGCCACACCGTCCTGCATGCGTCGCTGAGCATCCAGCATCCGGGCCGCATCCTCGCGCGCGAAGGTCGCCTGCAGGTCCCCCGAGTCGGACATGTAGGCACCCCAACCCTGGGGAAGTCTGTCCGAGCCTGGTTCGGACAGACCTCCCCAGAGTCGATGGGGTCTCATCGTTTTGGTGCCCCGGGCAGCGGCCGGGTAATGTTTCCTCTCGCCTGCTGGTAGGGGCTTCCACCCTCCAGTTGGCGCCTGCGCTTATAGCTCAGACGGTTAGAGCACCACACTGATAATGTGGGGGTCGGAGGTTCAAGTCCTCCTAAGCGCACCACTCGTTTCCGCAGGTCAGAGGCTCCCATCGGGGGCCTCTTCCTCGTTTTCGGGGGTGTCATTCTCATCAGATGCCCCCAGGGTGCCCCCGAGCCTCTCAGCGGAGGACCAGAGGTTGTCATCGACCAGGTGGCCGTAGAGGTCCATCGTCATGGCTGCGGAGGCATGCCCCAGGATGCGCTGGAGCACCTTCGGGTCAGCACCGGCAGCCAGCCAGAGCGAGGCGCAGGTGTGCCGCAGATCGTGAACCCGAAGGGCGGGACGCTCGATCTCCTTGATTGCCTCAGCCCAGCCGACCGAGCGCTTCCAGTTCCGCTCAGACAGCGGGCCACCGCGAGGGGCGTGGAAGATCCAGTCATCGGGATCCTTGCCCGCACACCAGCGGTCGAAGATCGGCACGAGCTCGTCGACGAGCGGGGCAGTCCGAGCCCGCTTGCTCTTGAGCGTGTCGACATAGAGCGAGCCGGTCTCCATGCTCGACAGCACAGCCCGTTGCAGGCGTACGCCATGACCAGGGACCCTCAGGCGATCTCGGACCTGGAGCCCAGCGAGTTCACCCCAACGCGGCCCGAGGTAGGCCAGGACCTTGACGAGGTCGCCATAGTCGAGGGCATCGTCGGGATCGTCCTCGGACACGGTCGAGCAAGCCGCAGCCAAGGCCAGCACCTCCTTACCGGTCAGGAACTGGCCCTCACGCCGGACCTTGCCCGAGGTGGGTGCTGCCACCCGCTCAGCCGGGTTCTTGGTGATCCGGCCGTCCTGCACAGCGAAGGCGAGCAGGCCCCGGAAGACCGCCAGGTGACGAGCGACGGTGGACTGTGCAGCACCGGCAGCGATCATCCGGCCGACCCAGGTGGCAATGTCGGCCGAGGTGATCGAGGCGACCGGGACCTTGCCGAACTTCGGCTCGATGTGGTTGCGCCAGGCCGCTGCTTCGAGAGCGAGCGTCTTGCGCTTGAGGCTGTTGCGGGACTCCAGCCAGTCGACGGCGACCACCGAGAGCGCGATCTGACCCCGGCGAGGATCGTGCCACTCCCCCAGGCGAAGGCGTCGCTTCTGGTCGTCCTCCCAGGCCTCAGCATCGCGTTTGCGGTCGAAGACCGAGGTAGCGACCTCCCGTCCGTGATGCTTCACCCGAGCCCGATAGCGGACCTTGCCGCTCTTGGTGGTGTAGCGCTGCACGCTCATGCGGCGACCTCCTGCTCCTGCTGCTCAGCGACCCAGGCCAGGACGGCAGAGCGTTGCCAGGAGAGGCGACGCCCGATCTTCACAGCCGGAGCGAACCGGCCTTCCTGACGGAGCCACTTGATTGTGATGACCGGGACCCGCAGGAACTCGGACACCTCGTCAATGGTCATCAGCGGCTCGAGGCCGCTCTGCTGATCGCTCATCGCTGCTTCCCTTCATCGGTTGGTGTTCTTGGTCTGGGCTTTCCACTGGTCGTACTCACGCGCTCGTGCAGCGGCCGCGAGGGCGAGGGTTTCGTCGCCGGGGTTGGTCCACCCGGTGCCTTGGTAGGTCCACTTGCCGATGACGAGGGTGGTTTCGGTGTCGTCGGCAAGGAGCCGCGCCTCGAGCTCCTCGAGGTCGAGCAGGGCTTTGCGTGCGTCTTCGTCCTGCTCAGCGGTGGCGACGAGATCGCGATACTTGGCACGTGCCCTGCGAAGTTGGCCCAGGGTGACGGAGTAGCGCCGGGACTTGGTGGAGAAGTGGCCCCGGAACCCGAGCATGTGAGCCCACTTCCCGAGCAGCCGGTAGGGGTTGGCGGGGGTGCCGGTGGCGTCGATGTGGGGGCCGTAGTGAGCGCGTGCCCTGGCGTCGAGCCGTCGACACCTCGAGGCGAAATCGGCGATGTGCTCGACGGGTCGGTCAGCGCGGATCGAGTTGGCGTCTTTGGTGGCGTACTTGGCGAGGTATCCGGCGACCTGGCCGGGGGTGAGGGGACCGTCGGGGTCGTCGGTGCGGTTGGTGTCGCGAACGACGCGGACGTCGAGTTGTTTGCCCCAGCACAGGCCCCGTGCAGTGTCGTTGTCGTCGACCGGCGGAGCCTCGAGGTGGACGTCGCCGGCCGCGTGCTCCAGGAGCCGGCCCAGGGTGCGGCCGTCGAGGGGTGCCGGAGATCCGGGACCGTCGGGGCCATCAAGCCGGATGAGGGCGTGGAAGTGCACGAGTCCCCGGGATTGGTATTCGGCGACCTTGGCGAATTGGACCGAGGCGACATCGGCCAGGCATGGCGGAGGTACCGGGGTCTTCTTGGTGGCCTTGCGTCGGGTCTCGGTGACACCGAGCTGCTGCGCCAGGGCACGCCGGAGCGCGATGGTGGTGCGTCGCCACAGCTCCGGGGCGTGCCACTGCCACACGATCGCGCTGTCAGTGTCGTGACACTCGGCGCAGAGTGGCGCGCCATTGGCGGAGTCGTCGGGGCCGTGGACTGACATGCAACCCAGAGGGCGGCCGTGTTCGCAGGTCAGGGGCTGTCCAGCCCTGGCGGAGCGTGGCCGACAGCGGCCGCCAACCGGTTGCCCGTTCTTGGGCCGGGGTCCGTGGACGTGGCCGAAGGAGGGGGCAGTGAAAGTGACAAACAGGAGCGGGTTGTCTGCCACCGTGGCAGGGATCGTCTTGCCGCCGACCAAGCCAGCGTTGATCATCGCGTACGTGTCGCGGGCGTAGGTCCTCGAGCAGGCCGGGCACACGTCGGCGCGGCGGTTGCCGCATGGACGGTAGAGCACCCCGAGCGGGGCATTCGCGGACGAGAACGTGCCGACAAGCTCCCCGCTACGGGCGTCGAAGGTCTCAGAGGATCCAGTGAGTCGGATGGGGTGAGCGCAGTACTTCACCGCTGCTGCGGTGTCGGCCCAGGCGTCGAAAGAGCCGTCAAGGAGCCGGGCACCAACGGCATTGAAAGCGGCCGGGGTGAGTCCGGACAGATCCAGCGGCGCATCCTCCCCGTACCCAGGGAACGAGCCCGAGGTCGAGGACGATGCGTCACTGTGGATGCCCGGTGCATCCATGGTCGAGACGGTCACGCTGCACCCCTGAGTGGAGCCGCGGGGACGACATCGAGGAGGTCGAGCAGATCCTCAGGGGCAGGGGCACGGTCGACGCCGCCCCACCAACCACCGGTCACGTCATTGCGGGTGGCGTAGGCCTCGCAGGCGAGCAGGACCGGGCAGGCCTCGCAGGTCTCCTGCATCAGCTCAACCAGGACCGTGGGGGTTTCGATCGCGTCGGTTGTCCAGGGCAGACCCCGGTTCTCTCGGGTCGTGCACAAGGCGTGATCCATCCAGGCCGGGGTGCTCATGCCGCACCACCGAGAACGGGAGGCTCCGGAGCGATCGCACCAGGAGCGGCGGTGGGGTCGGCCGGGTAGAGCGAGGCCACGCGGCGGATGAGTTCATCGGACCAGTAGTCGGCGCGGACGCGGTCGGTCGAGCCGTCCTCATCGATGATCCACGCCGTGCCCTGCGCGCCCTTGAGGATGCGGTGTGCCGGGGCGAACGGGGCCATCCCGTCACCCAGGACCATGTTGGTTTCCATCGCGGACCGCAGCCGCAGCGCGATGGTTTGGGTGAAGAGACCGCGCATGTCGATGACCTCCTTACGCGGGTCCTGCACGAAGGCCACGACGACGACACCGACCGCGCGGCCGATGGAGAGAAGCCGCTTGAGCAGACGCTCGGCCTCCTTCTTCACGTTCTGATCGGCGTATGCCGTGAGCGAGGCCAACTCATCGATGACGAGCAGGTAGAGCGGCTCCCCCGGGCCGGGCTTGTGGTTGCGCGAGACGCCCCGCATTTCCTCGGTGCGGGCATCCGCGATGGAGACGAACTCCTCCAGCATCGCTACGGCCTGCTCACCCTTGACGGCAATCTTGGTGAACAACGGGGCACCCATCGTCAGCTCCATGCCGCCCTTGAGGTCGATCCCGTAAGCCCGCACCGCATCGACCGCGATAGCCGGAGCCAGCGAGCCGACCATGCCCCACAGGAACGAGCCCTTACCGGCGCCGGAAGCACCCACCACGAGCGTGTGCCGCTGCTCGATCTGCAGGTCGAAGGGCTTGCCTGACTGGCGACGGCCGAGCCGCACAGACTCGGTCTGCATCCGGGGCTCCGGCATCCCGGCCGTGCTGGGGGTCTTGATCAGGTCCCGCATCACCAGCTCGAACATCACCGTCGAGCCGGTCCGACGCTTGGGCGGGTAGACCCGGTACGCATCCGCACTGTAGGTCGCGGCCAACTTCGGGGCGAAGGCCTCCAGGTCGGCCAGGGCCTGGCCACGGCGGGTCCGCACCTTGAGGGTCACCGAGTGCGCGGAGGTCTTCACTCTCTTGAGGCGAGGGTCGCGCCACTTCTCGATGGACTCCTCACCTACGCCCATCTTCTTAACGCGCTTGGTCCGGCGCTTCGACAGACCGGCCTCACGGGCGACGCCCTTCCAGGTGATCCGGAAGACCAGCCACCACCAGGAGCGGCGGGCGATGGAGGCCAGCCAGCCCAGGGCGGCGAGGGTGCTGGGGCGGGTCGGCTTGATCACGACCAGGACCGCCACCGCCAGGGCGACCAGGCCGCCGAGGCTGTAGAGGATCGTCTCGTTCATCGGTTACTCCTTCCGTTCGTGCTGCTGGATCCCGCCAGCCGCCGCGCCTTCCCAAACGCGACGGCCAGCGGGCGAATGTGGGGTGTGCTCACAGACCTGCCGCCTTGCCGCGACAGATGGGGCACACCGGAGTGGAGAGGTCGGGGTAGTCCCACGACCAGCGGCTGCCAGCGTTGGGCTGGCCGCACAGGGTGAAGTCGGCGTTGAGTCCGGCAAGGTGCGCCGGATCTGACCCGTCACCGATCCACACCAGGTAGAGGCTCATCTCAGGCAGCCGCCTTCGAGCCAGGAGCAGCGCCAGCAGCGGGCTTGCGTGCGGCGTTGTCGCCGGGCTTGATCATCGACTCGGCGCGGTAGGACCAGGTGATCCGGGTCCGGTCCTGGCCCTCCTTGTTCTTCCCGCCCGTGTACTCGACGTAGGGCAGTGCGGTGAGCCCGACGAACTCCACCGGGGTCCAGGGGAACGGGGTGTCGTTGGCCGGGGGCACGGGCTGGTGCTTGGCGGCGAACTTGACCGTGATCGCGGTGTCCTTCTTCCCGGCCGTGTCGTCGGCGTCGAGGATCACGACCTGCCAGACCGGGAGGCCGGTGTCCTTGTCGAGCTGCTGAGGCATCGACCCATCGGCCCGCTTCCCGGCCTGGAAGTCGAGGACTGGCTCGACCTCGCCCTTGAGGAACGCTCCCTGGGGGAACACGTCGCCGTGCTGGACTGCGAAACGCTGCTTCATCGCCATGGTGTTGCTCCTTCGTGAGTTCCCCTCCCGAATAGAGGGGGTTCTATTGACGAAGGTAGCACTCCTATCACATTAAAACCAGCCCTATTCTGAATCTCGAGGTCAGGCGGCGTTTAGCGCTACCCTTAAAGGACGGCGTCACCGAGCAGAAGAGAGAGCGACAGATGGCCCTCGGCTACCGCGAACTAGCGGCCGAACTGCGAGCAGGGATCGAGCGAGGCGAGTTCCCTGCGGGCTCGACGCTGCCCAAGCAGACCGACGTGGCCGAGCAGTACGGGGTCAACATCAAAACCGTTCGCAACGCTGTCGGTCTCCTGGAGGCCGAAGGTCTGGTTACCCCGGTACGTCGGCGGGGAACCGTCGTGCGTGAGCGTCCTCCGATGAAGCGCCTGGGCGCGGAGAGGTACGCGAAGAGCAAGTGGAAGTACGGCAGCAGCCCGGCGTTCATCGCAGACCGCGAGGCGAGTGGGCAGCCCTACGAGCGAGGCGACCAGACCCAGACAGTTGACCTCGTGAAGCCGCCGGCACGTGCTGCCGAGGTGCTCGACGTGGATCCGGAGGGGTCTGTCTACGCGCGGTCAAGGATCGTCCGCCAGGACGGCAAGCCGACCACGTGGCTCACGAGCTACTACCGAGTTGAGGATGTAGAGGGCACCCCGATCACGGACCCAACGCCTGGACCGGCCGGGCAAGGAGGCGGATTCGCTGTGCTCACTCTCCAAGGTTTGGAGCCCCACTCGGTCACAGAGACCTTCTATGCGCGTATGCCCACGCCCGAGGAGATCGAAGTGATGGAACTCCCTGCGGGCGAACCCGTCATGCGGCTGGAGAGGATCACTCGCACTAAGGATGGGTACGCCGTTGAGTACGCCGACGGGGCGTACGCCGCCTCGAGGTTCTCCTGGAGTTACACATTCGACATGCCAGACTGATTGGCATGCCTACGCTCATGGAGGACGCCCAGACCCTTTGGGAGTTCCACCAGATGCACCACGAGCCACGCGACACTGACGTCGCGATCGGCCTGGGCGGTCATGACATCGGCGTGGCCGAGCACGCTGCGGATCTCTACCGCCAAGAGCGGTTCCCGCTGATCGTCTTCACTGGTGCGAACGCCCCTACTACCGTGAACGACTTCCCTCGAGGTGAAGCCGTCGAGTTCGCGGAACGGGCTGAGGAACTCGGGGTTCCCGCCTCGGCCCTCAGGATCGAGGCGCGAGCAACCAATACCGGCGAGAACCTGGCGTTCACGCGTGCCCTGCTCGAGGACGAGGGCATCACGCCTCGTACCGCAACCCTGATCAGTCGGCCCTACCAACAGCGTCGGGCGTACGCCACGGCACGCAAGATCTGGCCCGAGCTCGAGGTGATCTGCTCCGCACGTGTGCAGGAGCTGCCTGACTACATCGCCAGCATCGGGAGCACTCGTCGCGTGCTCGACATGCTCGTCGGAGACACGCAACGGCTCTGGGTCTACGCCGATATGGGCTTCGCCGCTCCGCAGGAGATCGACGACGAGGCGTATGCGGCGTACGAACGGCTCGTGGCTGCTGGGTACACCAGCCGACTGCTTGAATCGAACGCACGTTCGATACGATGAGGCGTGTCGGCCAACCCTCCTAAGAACGACGCCTGGCCCGAGCCCAGGCACTGGCTACACGTCTGGGTGCATCGCCAACGGAGGAACTATCCGCCACCCATGCCCGGCCTCGTGCTCAAGTGGGAGAAACACAAGGGCCGGTGGCGGGCCTGGGTGATCTGGGTCGACACCACGTACGCCGCGCCAGAGATCCGGCACGCGTGGCTGCCCATCAACGAGATTCGGCCAGCGAAGAGCGACATCAACGTGTGGAATGACCGCTACCGGTAGGCGGCAATTTGACCGAGATCTCAACCAAACGATTGGGTGTGAGATCCTTAACAAATTTGCCTGTCGGATTTCCTAGAGAGTGGCGCTCGTCTCAGGTAGCGTACGCAATGTGGACGTTGCTCATGTGCAACCTCCCGCCCAGCCTTAGGCCCCGCCAGAGTCGCGGGGCCTTCGTGCGTCTAGGGGTGCCACGTGTGCTCATTCTCGATCACCGGCTTGATGCGTGCCCAGAGTTGATCGTTCGCCTTTGATGCGCGTGGGTCAACCTCTGTGTGAGTGGACCGCCGATGGTGCAGAAAGGCGACGAGGTCTGCAGCTTGGATTAGGCGGCTGTGGTGTGACGGCGCGAAATGAATGGTGTCGACGATTCGGGGCAGGGTTGAGCTCAGGTACCCAGGAGTTCCGTAGTCCTTGAAATCCCGCAGGTTGTTGCGCCTTCGATCGTGCTCATGGAGTTCGTCGCAGATGACGAGAGCCGCTTCATTGGTTCTGCGGGCGCACTTGTTGACCTGCTCGAGTAGGTGCTGCAGACAGACGTCGTGCGGGTCGTCGGGGTGCCTGTATCGCTCCCGGAGGCGCTTCGAGTTCACACCCCTGAGGAACAGACAGACGTCGTGAGACGCGATCGCGTCAAACGCCCATCCGTAGATGGCGATCCGCTGCCGAGGCATGACCCCGCTCCAGTCCCCCTCGCCATGAAAGAGAGGGTGGCCGTGGAGTTCCGCACGGGCGTGTCCGACCCCAAATTGGTCGACCGCGCGGGCGACCACCGCGTTTAGTGCCATATCAAGAGAGCGGACGTGCGTGTGGCGCACGGCCAATCCAGCGATGTAGTACCAATCCTTGGAGTAAGACTCATCGACGTATGTCAGCAGCACAGTGGGGAATCTCCGTACATCTCAAGTGCTATGCCTGAACGCTAGCCGCTCTCGTGGCAGCAGGGACGAGAACGCAGCACGGCGTCGCCCTGGTCGGCTGGGAGCAGAATGCACGCTTGGAGCGGCGAACGGCGCATGGGGCCCGCCTTGTGAGCCAAAAGGCTCGCGAACCCATCTCCGAACGGCTTGACTACTGAGCGTGCCAGCTAGCCGCGACCTCCTCAATGATGTTCGGAAGTACCTCGATCGAAACGGGTACACCCTTGAGATGGAAGTAGCGCGAGTCGTGTACAAACGGCATCGGTACACCTTCCTTGAGCAGAGTTACCACTACATCGATCCGCAGACGAGCAAGGAACGCGAAGGAGATGTCTCCGCGACGCTCTTCTTTGACGACGACACGTCCAGTCGTGCCGAGCATGCGCTGCAGCTGATCATCGAGTGCAAGAGGACTGACGCCCCCTGGATCGCGTTCTTCGGCGGCGCTGCTCCGTACGAAGGGCAGGTCGGCATCTCAGGTCGCGCTGCAGATCGTGCCTGCAAGTTGTGCAGAGCCCTCGCCAATGCAGTCTTCAACGCGCGCAGCGGTGGTGTGAATGCCTACGCGATCGTTGAAAAGCGCAATGAGGATAAGCAGGCGAAGGACCACGCTTACGAGGCTGTGCATCAGGCCGCCAACGCGATGCGAGCTGCATATCCCCACGGTGAGAGGTGGCAGGCTGGCGGCGGACACGGAACGGACGGAGACATGACTACGTTCGGGCACGCAATCGTCGTTACATCCAGCCCGTTGGTCACGTGCCGGATCGACGCCGAAGGCGAGATACATCTCGCCGAAGTGCCCAGCGTCGGCGTACATCTGCCCAGGGTCACCCCGGATGTCGGCAAACGCGTCAGTCAGTCCTGGGAGGGCACGGATGTAACCGTGGTTCAGGCGGATGCATTTAGTTCGTTTGTGGACACCGTCGTGCAGCACACAGAGAACCCCGAGGAGATTCGGCCCAACACGGCCAAGCCCTGGCCGGATCCGCCCTCCTCGTGAGAACTTTCTCTACTGACTCAAGGCGGCCTCCGGCCGCGAGCGCGGCCTCCGGGGGCGTGCGGCCTGGCGGCCGGTCCCCCTACGTGCCGCGCAAATGAAGAAGAGCGCCCAGTCCGTAGACCAAGCGCTCACTCTCCAGGCGTCGACCAGCCCGGCTCATCCGCCTCGACCGGCAACACCGGCATCCCGAACGGCAGCTCGAGCACGTTCCCGTACGCCTCTTGCCACGCCTCCCACTCCAGATCGCTCCGAGCCGTCATCCGGTCCACCCGCTCCGGTAACGGCAGCGACGGATCGTCCAGCAGCTCCGGTGGGAACTCGACCACAGGCTTCCTCATACCTGCCTCTTACCCCGACGCGACCGGTCCTAAACCGAAAGTCGGAAAAGTTCTCACGTCGCACGGCCCCGAGCCATGCCGTCGATGCCGGCGAGACCCAGGTGGTCGGGGGTCCAGGGAGTGGGCCGATGACGAGGGGGAGGTGGGGGCGGCTGCCGGTGGGGACACTCCCCGCGACGCTTCTATGATCGATGGTGTTGGGCAGCGTGGGGGCAAGCCCCCAGACCCCCGCCGAGGGGGCCAGATGCCGGAATGGGTGACGCTCCGCCCCCGCGATACGGACTAAGCGCACGTGCCCCCAGGATGCCCCCGCCGCATCGAATCGGCACCTGTTGAGCCATGCCGAACCATGACGCTGGACCGCGTAGCAGCAGAGGCAGAAGCGCACGGCCACCGTCGAGAATCTGACTGATAATGTGGGGGTCGGAGGTTCAAGTCCTCCTAAGCGCACAGCAGTTTCACCAGGTCAGAGGCTCCTTCGGGAGCCTCTTCCTCGTTTTCGGGGCTGTCGTTCTCCGGCCCTCCGAGCACACCCGTCGAAGGCTCGATAACTAGACCGCGGCCCCGAGTCGGTACCCGAGACCACGGCACCAACGGCACACTTCGTGGTGTCGCTCTCCACGTAGGAGGAGTCACCCTGACTGTTCCGTTGGTGTCGAACACGGTAACCAGTCACGTGCCACAGATGCACGCGGCTGTGTCCAATCCGCGATATCGAGACGACCCCCGCTCCAGGAAATCGGCCGATGACGAGGGGTTTCTTGGTTTTAGAGCCGGCTGGACGCGTCGTGGTCGTGGGTGGGGACGACCCGCATCAGGTGGCGAGCCAGGTGCAGGCGGTGGAGGGTGGCGAAGGCGGCGTCGCGGTCCTCGTCGACGAGGTCTCCGGGGAAGGCCGGCTTCTGCCTGATCAGATCGACCTGGTCGTAGTGCCAGGCGGCGTCGCCGGCGATCAGGACCCAGCCCGACGGGGTTCGGGCGAGGACGCCGATGCTGCCCGGAGTATGGCCGGCGAGCTCGACGAGCAGGACGGAGCTGTCGCCGAACAGGTCGTGGGAGGCGGTGAAGGTCGCGACGGGCGGGCCGTCGAGGTCGTACGTCTCCACGGGTCGGCCATCGGTCAGCGCCGGGCGAACGCCGCCGACAGGAGGCTGACCCGGGCCGAGGATCCAGTCGCGCTCGGTGGTCCGCAGGCGTACGGGCAGGCCGGGGAGGTCCAGGAGGCCGCAGACGTGGTCCCAGTGTGCGTGGGTCGGGAGGGCGAAGTCCGGCTTGACCAGCGCCGTCTGCAGTGAGTCGACGGTGGCAATGGTGTCCGCCGGGGGCGTGACCAGGCGTCGCAGCATGGCCGGGAGCTCGCTCAGGGCTCGTTCGGGGGCATCGCGGCAGTAGGACGGATCGACGACGAACGTCGCCTCGGGATGAGTGATCACGAAGCAGGTCATCGCATTGCGTACGCGCCGGTGGAGGCCCGCGCCTTCGATGAGGCCACCGGCGGGCAGCGAACGCGGGACCTGAGGCATCGTGCTGACCGTCACCGTTCGGTCACCCGGGGGCAGGCCGGCGTCGGTGATCGAGGAGAGAAGTCGTTCGTCCGGGCGGCGCGGACGCAGCATGCCGCGCCCGAATCCGGTCAGAGCGCCGATCAGCTCTCGAGCTGTCGGCGTGGCAGGGGAAGCAGCGGGGTCGCTCGTCACACGAAGAACCTAGCGACCGTGGCACGGTACGCCATCCGACCGCGGTAGGAACCGCATGCGAATATCACCGTCATGACGAAGATCGACCTTCCGTTCGACCTCGACTCCATCCCGGGACGTACTCGCCGGTGGGTCAAGGGCGGGATGAAGCGCACCGAGAGGTGGGGGCAGCGGCTGGGTGGTCGCGTCGGCCCGCTCATCCCCAACACGCTCGCCACCGGTGGCACCGACGACTGGACGCCGCAGGGGCTGGGCTACGGCCCGGACACCAACATGCTGGCTCAGAGCTACTACTCCCACGACAAGGGTTCGGCGCTGGTGCTGGTCGACCTGAAGAGCGGGAAGACCGCCGCCGAGGTGCTGCTCGTGGGTCACAACGGCAAGGCGGGTCCCGGGCACGCCGGCGGGGTCGCGATCGACGGTGACGACGTCTGGGTCTCCAAGGGTGCCGGCGGCGGCACCGGCCGGCTCTACCGCTACTCGCTCTCGGCCATCCGGGATGCGGCGAAGGGCGCCGAGGTCGAGCCGATCGAGGCGCCGGCGAAGGTGGCGGCCGGCTCCTACTGCCGGATCCGTGGAAACCACCTCTACGTGGGCGGCTTCGGAAACCAGACGCTGTTCGCCTATGAGAAGGGGGCGAACGGTGAGTGGGACTTCTCCGAGCCGGTCATCTCGGCCAAGACCCCGCCCAAGGTCCAAGGGGTCGTCGTGCGCCGCGACGAGTACGTCTTCTCGTCCTCGTTCGGCCGGCACCGGCCGAGCACGATCTTCATCTGCGAGCGGAAGCCCGACGGCAGCGTGGGTGCGGTGCGGAGCAAGTTCAGGTTCCCCAACATGGCCGAGGCGATAGTCGAGGTCTCGGGCGAGCTCATCACCACCTACGAGTCCGGCGCCTTCCCCTACAGCCGGCCCTCGGCGTACGGGTTCGGGATCCTGACCGGCCGGATGTGGGCGAGCACCCACATGACCTGCACCCCGATCGCCTCCCTGGGCCTTGCCCCAGACCCCGAGGCTGGTTGATTTCGTACGCTTCATGGCGGGCCGGTACGCTTTCCTGGTCTAACGGGCAGCAAATGCTCACCACGACTTGCAGGAGAAGACATGAAGAAGATCGTCCTCGTACTGCTGGCCGCGGCTGGCATCGTCCTCGCCAAGAAGAAGCTCGACCAGTCCAACCCCGAGAAGGGTCACTGGGCCGCGGCGACCGACAAGGTGAACTGACCGACGGACACCCGTCCGGGGCATTGGCGCAATTGGTAGCGCACCTGCTTTGCAAGCAGGGGGTTAGGGGTTCGAGTCCCCTATGCTCCACCCACTCTGACCAGGCAAAACGCGAAAGCGACCGAGTCGAAGTCAGCGGCCAAAGGGCCAGATCCTGACGAACTGCCTGACTACGCCGCGTCATTGTCGTCATCTTCCTCATCCTCGGTGTCTTCGTCGGCTTCCTCGACGGAGAGTGGAAAGACGCTGTCCATGACGCTGGCTCCGGACTCAATAACCGGCCGCAGCTCGTGGCGGTAGACCAATTCCGTCACCGCCGTTCCCTTGTGTCCCATGAGGCGCGATATCTCTTCGACCGGCATCCCTCGCTCAGACAGGATGGAGACGAAGGAGTGCCGCAGCTCGTAGGGCACCCACTCGTCGGGATCGATCCCGGGGACCAGGCGAAGAGCATCGCGAAACATCCGGCGCACGTTATGAGCGTCCTGCTCGGTGCCCACGAGTGACGGAAACACCAGGTCGTTCTCCTGCCAATGGTCCCCGACCCGAGCCCGGACCTTGGCCTGCGCCTGGCGCTGCCTCTCCAACATCGCCGCGACGTATCCCGAGACCGCAAGAGTCCGCTTCGACTTCTTCGTCTTCGTGTCTCCACCCGCCCGCACCGAGCGCCACACCTCGATATACGGGGTGTCCTCGTCAAGGTGCACACGGTCCCACCGCAGCGCCCGAACCTCCTCGGGGCGTACGCCGACGAGCAGCGACACCGCAATGTAGGGATGCATGTGATGCTTGCGCGTCTTCTCCAAGATGTCCGACGCCTGTTGGAGAGTCAGCGACTTCGACGGACGACCAGTCCGACCCTTCGGAGCGGGACAAAGGTCAACCACGTTGCGCTCAGCAAGACCACGCTTAACGGCACGATTGATCGAGCGTCGAAGCACAGAACGAACCTGCTTCAGGGTCGACGTCGACAGAGCTGACGACAACTTGAGTAGCCACTTGTCGACCTCGTCGGGCCGAAGGTCCTTCAAACGACGCCCGCCCAGGTGCGGCTTGATGTGCACCCGGTACTTGTCGCTGTCGCCCTCCTTCGTCTTCTCCCCCACATCCGAGCGCTCGAACTTCAGCCAGTCCTCACAGACCTGAGCCACCGTCACCCGATGAGCAGCAGGCATCAGGCCAGCCTCGTACTCACGGATGCGTTCGCGCAGCTTGCGCAGGGCTGCCGACTCACTGGTGCCAGTGCCGGTCTTGACGATGCGCTTTCCGCGTCCGTCGAAACCAACCGTCTTCTCCGCGATGTAGCGCTGCCGGGTCTCATCCCATCGCACGCCACCATCGCCACGAGCCCGGCGAGACTTCTTCTCTCCCCCGCCGTCGGTCATGCCGCAGCCTCCTCGGAAAGCAGCGCGACACACTCAGCCAAGGCATCAACCGGAACCCTGCGACTACGACCGACCTTGACCGTCCGAAGACGATCCGAACGGATCAGCTCGTAGACGACCGACCGGCTGATGCGCATTGCTTCAGCGGCTTCCTCGACCCGATAGAGCACCGGGACAACCACGGTCTCACTCATCACTTCGTTCCTCTCATCGGTTGGTGTTCTTGGTCTGGGCCTTCCACTGGTCGTACTCACGGGCACGAGCTGCAGCGGCGAGGGCGAGTGCTTCGTCTCCGGCGTTGGTCCATCCGGTGCCTTGGTAGGCCCATTCGCCGATGACGAGGGTGGTTTCGTCTTCGTCGTCGGCCAGGAGCCGGGCTTCCATCTCGGCGGTGGAGATCTCCTCCAGGGACTCCCCGTTGCGGCGGGCGTCGGTGACGAGATGCTGATAGCGGACACGAGCCCGGCGCAGCTGGCCGAGGGTGATGGAGTAGCGCCGCGACTTCGTGGAGAAGTGGCCGCGAAACCCGAGCATGTGAGCCCACTTCTTGACCAGCTCGTAGGGGTTGTCCTGCCCGCCGTAGAGAGCGTCGGAGGTCTCGAAGATGTCGTGACATGTCGAGGTCAGCCGCGCCAGGTGGGGCCGTGTCGTGTCCTCGAGGCGGATGCTGGAGACGTCCTTGCTGGCGTACTTGGCCAGGTACCCGGCGACCTGTCCCGGTGTCAGAGCGGCGTCGGGGTCGTCGGTGCGGTCGCCGTCACGGACAACGCGGATGTCGACTTGCTTGCCCCAGGAGAGCAGGCGGGTGACGCCGGTGTGGTCGACTGGTGGGGCCTCGAAGGTGACCTTGGCGATGGTCTCGGCCAGGAGCCGGGCGAGGTCGATCCCGTCCAGGGGTGCCGGGGATCCGGGGCCGTCGGGGCCGTCGAGGCGGAGCAGGGCGTGGAAGTGGACCAGGCCCCGGGTTTGGTATTCGGCGACCTTGACGAACTGCATCGAGGCGACGTTCTTGAGCCTCGATTCGGGTACGTCGAGGCGCTTGGCCAGGGCGCGTTTGAGTTCTATGGTGGTGCGTCGCCATAGCTCGGGTGCCCACCACTGCCACACGATGGCGGTGGTCCAGTCGTGACAGTCGGGACAGAATGGCGCGCCAACCCGCGGGTCGGTGTCATCGTGGCGCGCCATGCATGACATGGGTCGACCGTGGGGGCAGCGAGCACCCTTGTCACGACCGCGGGGACGGCACCGCCCGCCGTTCTTGTCGTGGCGGTGGACGTGGCTGCCGAACGATGGCGCGGTCAGCGTGGCGAAGAGCAGTGGGTTGTTTGCCACCGTGGCGGAGACGGTCTTGCCACCGGACAGACCGGCGTCGATCATGGCGAAGGTGTCGCGGGCGTATGTCCGGGAGCAGGACGGGCAGATGTCTGCGCGCCGGTTGCCGCAGGGCCGGTAGAGCACGCCGAGGGGTGCCTCATCGGAGGAGAACGAGCCGACGTGATCCCCTAGGACGACCTCACCGGGGCCGTAGGTCTTGTAGAGCGCAGCGCGGAGCTCGCTCACCTGGGAGCGCTCGAAGGTCCGTGACCGGCCGGTCAGGCGGATCGGGTGGGCGCAGTTCTTGACGGCGGCGGCCGTCTCGGCGAAGGCGTCGAAGGTCTTGTCGAGGAGTCGGGAGGTGACCGCCTGGAGCCCTGCAGGGGTGAGGCCGGACAGATCCAGCGGCGCATCCTCCCCGTACCCCGGAAACGAGCCAGTGCCCGCCGAGGTCGAGGAGGATGCGTCACTGTGGATGCCCGGAGCATCGAGGGTCGAAACGGTCACCACAGGGTCCCTTGGTCACCGATGCACTCGCGGGCGTGGCGGCGTGCGGCTACGGCAGCGTCGCCCTTGTAGGCGGTCCGGTGCTTGATGTTGTCGGGGTAGGTCCAGCCGCACCCCTCACAGGCGGCAGTCCACAGCTCGCCGTCGGCGACGTCCTTGAGCACCACGCGATCACCAGCGAGCGTCCTCATGCCGCCACCGCCATCGGGTCGACCGTGGGGGCCGTCATGGGGATGGCGTCGAGCAGGTCGAGCAGGTCGACGGGCTCAGGAGCGCGGTCTGATCCGGCCCACATGCCACCAGAAACCCGCTCTTCGAGGGCGTACGAGTTGCAGGCGGAACGGACAGCGCAGCTGTCGCATGTGGACCGCATCAGGTCGACGATGACCTCGGGAACCTCGATGGTGTCGGTGGTCCACGGCAGGGCCTGCGCCTCGCGAGTGGTGCACGCAGCGTCAGCCATCCACGTCGGGGTACTCATGACAGCACCTCCGTAGCGTTCGAGTCGGTGGAGTCGGTGGAACTGACGACCTCACCGGCAACGACGTCGGTGGAGGCTGCAGAGCGGTTGCGGGGCTTGCGAGGCTTCCGCGTACGCGGCGTGGAGGTCGAGGGGCCACGGGCGGGCCGGTTGTCGCCGGGACGGGTGTTCTTGGCGGTCGCGACGGCGGGGACCAGGTCGGACTCAGCGAGCCCGATGAGGTTGCTGAACTCGGCAGCGCGCGGGTCGAGAGTCGTGGACTCGGCGGCGGTCTTGTGCTGGTCGCGTCGGCCGGTCGGCACCAGGGCGATTCCGCCGGCGGGGTAGTGCTTGTTCATGTCTTGGATCTCCTCATCGGTGACATAGGCGGCGCGGACCCGGACGGGTTCGGCGTGGCCTTCGAGGCGGACATAGCCGATGCCCTTGAGGTCTTCGGGGATCGCTTCGCAGTAGGCACCCGCTTGGTGGGCGCCATCGCCGAGGACCATGTCGACCTGGTCTTCGGTCTGGAGCCGGAGCGCGATCTTGATCGTGAACAGGTCACGCCAGCGGACGACGTCCTTGGTGACGATCTGGGAGCAGGCGACCACCG
The DNA here is from genome assembly GCF_045207335.1 of Nocardioides sp. NBC_00850. NCBI lineage: Bacteria > Bacillati > Actinomycetota > Actinomycetes > Propionibacteriales > Nocardioidaceae > Nocardioides > Nocardioides sp. NBC_00850. The sequence goes on along the minus strand of NZ_CP108845.1, from coordinate 873,346 downwards.
AGAACCCGGGCGCACGGCCCTTGGTCAGCAGCCGGCCCATGGCGGTCTCGATCCGGTTCTGGATCTGACGGTCCTCGTTCAGCTCGGTCACATCAGCGAGCTCGTCGACCAGGACGACCACCAGCGGCGTCTCCCGGGAGACCGTGAAGGAGCGAGCCACGCCGCGCAGGTCGATGGTGCGGTCATCCATGACCCCGACGGCGTCTTCGAAGAGTTTGGCCATGGCCTCGTAGTTGTCGCGCTCGTAGCGCTTGAACATGTCCTTGCCGAACTCCAGCTCCATCCCGCCCTTGGGGTCGATGGCCCACAGCTGCACCAGCCCGGCGCGGACGAACGGAGCGAGCGCGCGGATCAGGGACCAGATCACCGAGCCCTTGCCGGAGCCGGTCTCACCAGCGACGAAGACGTGGTTCCCGCGGATCTTGAGATTCCAGGGCTCCAGCTGGTCGGTGTAACCGAGGTGGAGCCCATCGAGCCGTGCCACGTCGAGAGCCGTCTCGTCCTCGGGGATCGGGATGGCCGGGATCGTCTTCATCAGCGGGTTGCGCTTCTCCAGCTCCAGCCAGCACATCCCCGGCTTGTGGGCACGGACCCGCGCCTCACTGGCTTTCATGGCGTTGGCGATGGTCTCGTCAGCACCCACCAGGACGCTGGGAGCCATCCCAGCCGGGAGGCGCACCAGGAGCCGGTCCATCGCCGGAGTGGAGGCGACCTTGATCAGCCGCGGGGCCAGGACCCGGCCGGAGCGATCCTTGGTTGTCAGGCCGCAGCGCTGCATCCAGAACGTCCACATCAGGCCGTACCAGAACCAGCGCGAGGCCCAGTTGCGAGCGAGGCGGCCAGCACGGCGGCCGACCGGACCCATGAGCCGGGTGAACGAGGTGGAGGCGAAGCGCCACCAGGCCGCCAGCGGCACCCCGGCCGAGACCAGGCAGCCGAGCACAACGAGAGCGACGAAGCCCCAGCCTGCCTGATTGGCCAGCTCGACCAGCAGGGCGATGAAGCCGCCGAGGAACGCGAGCGGCAGGACCAGGCCCGGCCGCCGAACGATCGACCACAGCACCCAAACCGTGGCCATGAGCAACTTGTGTCCGAGCTTCTTGAGGAGATTTCCCATCACGCACCCCTTTCGTGGCGCTTGAACGCGGCGATGACGAGACCGACTTCGGTCAGGGCCTCAGAGGCCGCACGGCGCGAGGTCCGGACCTTCTCGGCGATGGTCAGGCTGTAGATCGACGACCCACCGCCGATGGAGGCGTGGACCAGGTCCAGGCGCATGGTGACCTCGTTGAGGTCGGTCGAGACCCGGCGCAGCGCACCCAGAGCCGCGTCGTCACCGCGTACGCCGAGGGCATCGGCCCAGGCGTCCAGATCGGTGCGGAGGCCAGCGCCACCGCCGTAGATGCCCCACATCAGGAGTTCCCCCGCTCGTGAGTGCGGAACCCACGCAGCGCCCGAGCCATGTCCTCGCGGATGAACCGCATCCCGGAGACTGCCTGGTCCCCGAAGTGGTTGAGGGCATCGGCGTTCGGGAGGTTGTCCGGCATCGTCCCCATCACATGGGAGAACTCGTTCGAGGCCACGTCAAGACGCCGGATCAGGCTCTGCAGGGCAGTGATGGCTTCGTCATCGGTGTAGGTGCCCAGGGCATCAGCCCAGGCATCAAGCCCACGGCCGTGGCTGCTCATCAGGCGACACCCCGCTCGTGGCGCTCGAAGGAGCGGCGCAGTCGGCGGAGCCCGTCGGCGGCGTCGAGGATGTCGCGGGCAGCGTCGTTGAGGGCGATGAGGATGTCGTCGCCACCCACGGCCCCGGATCGGGTGTAGCGGTTCTGGAAGGCGTTCAGCTCGCCAGCGATGACGAGGAGTCGGCCGTACTGGCCCGAGAGGACCCGCATCGCGTCGGCGTCGTTGGAGACGCCGAGGATCTGAGCCCAGGCGTCGAGGTCCTTGCGGCGTGAGGTCACCATCAGGCAGTCCCCCGCTCGTGACGGGCGAACGCTCCGCGCAGCTGACCCAGCGCAAGACCGGCGTCCAGGGTGTAGGAGGCGGCCTTGAGGATCTCGTCCATCACCGGGTTGCGGTCGGGCACACCCGCGTCGAGGAAGTGCTGACGCATCCGGGTGAGGCTGGCCGCGATCACGAGCATGCTGGCGCTGTGCTTCTTCAGCGCCGCCATCGCCTCCGCGTCGTTGGAGACCCCCAGGGCCTTGGCCCAGAGATCGAGGTCCTTGCTCTTGATCCTCATCACGCTTTCCCTTCGGTTCGGTGGTTGCTGCTGCTCTCAGTGCTGTTGTGGTTTGGACCCGCCAGCCGCCACGCCTTCCCAAACGCGACGGCCAGCGGGCGAATGTGGGGCGTGTTCACAGGCCTGCCGCCTTGCCGCGACAGATGGAGCACACTGGGGTGGAGAGGTCGGGGTAGTCCCATGACCAGCGGCTTCCCGCGTTGGGCTGGCCGCACAGGGTGAGATCGGCGTTGAGTCCGGCCAGGTGCGCCGGGTCGGACCCGTCACCGATCCACACGAGGTAGAGGCTCACGCTGATCACGCGGCCCACGGGTCTGCGATCGCCGGGATGTATTCCGCGCCGATGACCCGGACCCAGCACGGCATCTCCCGCGAGCCCTCGGTCACCCAGCCCTGCCAGGCGCGCTCGTGAAAGGTGCCCTCGCTCTGGGTCGCCTCGAACGTGCGGCCCTTCCCTTCCCGCAGGCTGAGCGACTTAGACAATGCCTCGGCGGCCTCCCAGCCCTCGGCGTGGACCTGGAGCTCGACTGCCTTGAGTGGGCCGTAGTAGTCGTCACCGACCTCCAGGCGATGCGTCCCGACACGGATGTCGATCAGGTCGACCTCGGGGAGCAAGATCAGCAGCTCCGCGACCCAAGCCGCCTCGTGCGATCGCATCAGGCAGCCGCCTTCGACCCAGCAGCGCCACCGTTGGCGGCAGGCTTGCGACCCGCGCCGGGCTCGGTCATCCCCAGAGCGGTGAGGGTCCACTCGATGCGGGAGAAGTCGCCCTCTCGCTTGACGTAGTAGCCCACCTCGAGCTCGGTGAACTCGACCGGGATGATCGGCAGCCCGGTGTCGTTACGCGGGGGGACCGGCTGGACCTTGTCGAGGATCTTGACGTTGACGGTCTTCTGGTGCTTCTTCGCGTTCGGGTCCGTGTCCAGGACCGGGACCGTCCAGACCAGCAGGCCGGTGTCCTGGTCTCGCTTCTGCGGCCGGGGTTGACCCTTGGCCGGGGCGGGGGCATCGAAGTCGGCCACCGGGGTGACGTCTCCCACCACGAACGCGCCGTTGGGGAAGAACTGCTCGGTCGTCATCTGCATCTTCTGCGGCATCGCCATTGCTTGATCTCCTTGTTCGAGTAGCGACCTATTCACTACTGCATAACCACGACTATGCACGAGTGAATAGTCCGAGTCAAGCGTTGATCCCGCGACAGCGCGATTTGGGTCGAAAGGCCCTAGGTGGTCAGCTCGGCCGGCGGAGTGCCGCGACCGCGAAGAATGCGGCTCCGACCAGCAAGAACGCACCAGCCACGACAAGCGGCGTCGTCAGGTCGCCAGCCTGTGCCACTCCTCCGCCAATGAGTGATCCGAGTGCAGCCGACCCGATGCCGACGACTCGCGTTCCGGCTGTGATGCGGCCAAGGAGGTGGTCCGGCGTGAGGCTTTGGCGGGCAGTTCCGCCGACAACGCTTACAACAGTCGAGACCAGGCCGACTGCCACAAGGAGCGTGCCGGTGAGCCACACGCTCGGAGTCGCCAGCATCAGCAGCCAGCCCGCCGACTGCACCACCAAGCAGATGGCGTACGTCGCCATGACGGAGAGGCGCACGTGCAGACGTGGACCGAGCCATCCGCCGACGAGACCACCAACGGCGAGCATCGCCAGGAGGACGCCGAAGGCCCCCGGCTTCAGTCCCAGATGCTCGGTGGCGAACAGGACGAACGTCGCGAACGCGATGTTGTAGCCCAGGTTGTACGTACCCATCCCGAGCGTGAGCATCCGCAGTTGAGCGTGCTTGATCAGGTAGACACCACCAGTCTTGACCGCTTGAAGCACCGGCTCCGCAGGATGCTCGCTCGCTGGCGCACCAAGACCGCGAATACCAACTAGGAGCAGCGCCGACGCGAGGAACGTAAGTACGTTCAGGCCGAGCGGCAGCATCACGGCCACTGCGAAGAGAGCGCTTCCGAGCGGCGGACCGAGCAGGGAGCGACCGAGGATGTCCAGGGTCCAGAAGCGGCCATTGGCCCGGGCGAGTGTTGCCGGATCGCGCCCAGCGAGGATCGGGATGCCTGCCTGCGCCGCTGGATCGAAGAAGCATCCAGCGCAGGCGATCAAGAAGACGATCACGGCCAGTGCTCCGACCGAGAGCAGATCAAGTGCCACGCCAGCCACCAGGGCGGCGAGCAGAACAACCCGGATCAGGTCAGCCGCGACCATCACTTGCCGTCGGGGCCAGCGATCCACAAGTGCGCCAGCTGGCAAGCCGACAACGAACCAGGCCGCGTACGTCGAGGCAGCTACTACTGAGACCCAGAAGGGATCGTTGGTCAGCGTTGTCGCTAGAAGCGGGACGGCAGCGCTCACCGCTCCCTGGCCGACCATCGAGACACCGGTAGAGGCCAGCAGTCGACGCAGCCCGCGCGGACTATTGGTCGACTGCTGAGCCTCCACCGACGTTGTCACCGGCTCAGAGCATCCATCGTGAACTCGCCGTTGCTGACGCCCTGGAGGAACGCCTTCCACTCGTGCTCGTTGAACTCGAGGACCGGCCCCTCACCATTGGCCTTGGTATCGCGAACGCCGATAGCGCCGTCCACCATGGCGACCTCGACACAGCCGCCCGAGTCCGAACCGGTGCTCTTGCGCCAGTTCGCGTTCTGCCACTTCTCATCCATCGTGTGCTCCTATCTCCCGTCCGCTCCGCAACTCACGAAGGGACCGCTCTAGATACTGCCGCGACGCCTCAACGCTGAGAGCGTCCTGCTGCAGCCGATCGAAGACTGACCCGTAGGCGGTTACGTCGACCTCGTCAGACAGGTACGTATCCGCCGTCTGAGACTCCAGCATGATCACCGCGGGTTTGTCACTGCTGAACTCATAAACCAAGAAACCGCCGACCGTCATCGCGGCCGCGTCGCTCCCAAGCGGAAGAATCCGCAGGTCAACCAGGTTCACGTCCGTATCAATCAGGCTCTGCAGCTGCTCGATCATTACCGAACGACCGCCCGCCCAGCGCATCAAGGCACGAGCGTCGAGAACAACCTCGTATCGGCCGGGCGTGCTCGACTTGAATGCCTCTTGCCGGGCCATTCGCCTTTCAGCAATCGCTGCCGACTCGGCGAAGCCCATCGCCTCAGCCACCGACCGAGCGTAGGCCCGTGTCTGCAGGAGGCCGGGGACGATTACCGCTTGGTACTGCCGCAACCGCTCCACCCGCTGTTCAACCGCCTGAATCTCACCTTGACGCCGACGAGTCCCACCGGCCCGAACCACCCACGCTCCGGCCATGCCCTCACGACGCGCAACGGTCGCGAGCAGCTCCGCCCGCACTTCCTCAGGCGAGCCGTAGTAATCGAGCAGCGTTGCGATCTCTTCGAGCGATGCCGCGAACCGCCCCGTCTCCACCCGGGAGATCTTCGGTTGCGACCACCCCAGGGCGCGCGCGACCTCGGAGCCAGACAGCCCCGCATCTTCGCGAAACCGCCGAAGCTCTGCCCCTAAGCGCACAAGCACCGCGTCCGTCACTGACTCACCTCCTGATTCATATGTGCATAGCCAGCCTAGCGGTTCACTACTTCCAGCAACAGAACGTTCGCCCTGGGGTGTGTGCGCGTTTGGGTTCATCGAACATGTGTTCGATACTTTAGGCGTGTCGGCCAACCCTCCCAAGAACGACGCCTGGCCCGAGCCCAGGCACTGGCTGCACGTCTGGGTGCATCGCCAACGCCGGAACTACCCGCCACCCATGCCCGGCCTCGTGCTCAAGTGGGAGAAGCACAAGGGCAGGTGGCGTGCCTGGGTGATCTGGGTCGACACCACGTACGCCGCACCAGAGATCCGACACGCCTGGCTTCCCATCAACGAGATTCGGCCAGCGAAGAGCGACATCAACGTGTGGAACGACCGGTGGCGGTGACTACCAAAGATTAGGCACGCCCACGCAGGGCGGTCTGGATTCCGTGACGAACCTTCTAGCGTCCGCGGTCATGGATCCCTCTGCCCTCGGCGGCGCGCTGATCGCCCTATCAGGTGCGTTCGTACTCCAATCCATCGTGGTGCCCTGGGTCGATGCCAAGAAACGCCGGGAGCAACGCTGGGAGGATGACGTCCACGCTCTGGGTGAGCTCATGACGTTCGACCTCCGCAGGGCAGTTGATGCGCTGACCCACGAACTCAGCGTGCTGGCGATCTTGCAGGCGACGGACGAGAGGATTCGCCCTGGGTGGATCGAACTGACGACCGCCCCTCAAGCCAGCGTGAAGGTGGCCGCTGCCGAACTCGCTGGCGTACGGGTTCGTCTGGACTGGCTGAGGGGCCGTGTTGGTGCCCTGGCGCCTGACAATTCTCAGAGCAAAGACTTCGTTAGTCGCTCCCGGCTTCTCTCAGTCCAGTTGATCGGCCTCACCACGTTGGAGTGGAAGGCCGAGCCCAGGCCGGATGTCGACGAGCGGCTCACCACCGAAGAGGTCGATGAGGCCAGGCACCGGATCGAAGAGTCGATCGGCACGGTTCTCAGTGCAGTCACGACGTTTGGCACCAGCCGCCCGCTACGAACCTCGCCGCGAGCGCGAGTGTCGCGCCTTGTTCAAGGCCTGCGCCGCGGTTGAAAGGAACCCCCTTGCCTGCGCGCGCGTGATCGTCCGCCGCGTCCCTCATTTCGTACTCCCACCTCGGCTGCTGCGTATCCAGCCCTACCTATGTAGTATTAGACCTATGAAGCTTACCCATGCGCTCGTGCTCGTTGCGGTCGCCATCCTGGAGATGGATCAGGAGGACGACGGTCGCCTCTGGGGCTATGCCTTGTCGAAGAAGTCAGGCGTCAGATCCGGTGTGCTGTATCCGCAGTTGGATCGGATGATGACCAGTGGCTGGATCGAAGATCACTGGGAGTCACAGGAGAAGGCAAGAAAGCGTCCGCCTCGGCGTTATTACACCCTTACAGACGAGGGACGTGCGAACCTCGGATCTGTCGTGCGGCGAGCACAGCGCGAGCCACGGTTCGCGTCGCTGAACGTGGGTCGCGCGTGATGACGGAGCTACTCAGCGTGAACGGGTCCCTTGGAGCCCTCGCCGTCGCTCTCCTTGTCTTCGGATTCGCGCCGGGGCTTTTCCTCGCCGCGATCGTGAAACTCCTCCACCCAGACGACCCACGCAGGCGTGAACTCCAGGCGGAGCTGTACGCCGTGCCGCGATGGGAGAGGCCGTTCTGGGTCGCCGAGCAGTTCGAGGTGGCGCTGCGGGAGGGACTGTTTCCGAACGTGCAGTGGTACTTCGGCCGCTGGATCTGGCACCGATCCACGATTGAATCCGGCCTCGACTTTCACAATGAGTTCCCTGACACCTTCGACGTCCCGGAGGACGAACTCAAGGAGATGCTTCGCCCTGGCGACCGAGCGAAACTCATGTGGTCGGTGAAGCGATTCCCGGGCGAACGGATGTGGGTGACGATCACCGAGCGCAACGGCAAGGACCTCGTCGGCACGCTCGACAACGACCCGATCTTCGTGCACCTCACCTACGGCGACACCGTGAAGTTTCAGATCGACGACATCATCGACTGCATCTTGGCCGACGCAGCGGAGGAGATCGGAGACGGCAGCGCAGCGTGACCCGGGATCGTGAGAACTTTCTCTACTGACTCAAGGCGCGCTCCGCGCGCTGGCCCGCCGCCGGCGGGCCAGGGACCCCCGCGCTCCGGGCATGCGGCCTGGCGGCCGGTCCCTACGCGCACCCCCGTCCCGCCGGCACCGGGCAAAACGAGAAGAGCGCCCAGTCCGTAGACCAAGCGCTCTCATTCACACTCCCGCGGTAGCTCCGACCCGCTAATGTCCTCGCCCATGCCACGCTTCCAGCTGCTCGACTGGCTCCTCGTCTTCGCCGGGTCCATGCTCATCCTTCTTGGCGCATACCTCGGGACCCCTGGATTCGACTGGATGAAGTGGTGCGGTGGTGGCTTCATCGTTGTCGCCGTCATACACGCAGACGCGACCCGGAGGAATGACCCGAAGTCGTGACGCAAGGTCGCGTACGGATCCCGACACGTCGGCGAAAGTCCTCACGACGGCCGCCAGGCACGGCAAGATGCCGGCGACGAGGGGGAGGTGGGCGCTGCTGCCGGTGGCGACACTCCCCGCGACGCTTCTAGGCTCTAGTACGTTGGGCAGCGTGGGGGCAAGCCCCCAGACCCCCGCCAAGGGGGCCAAGTGCCGGACAGGGTTGCGCTCCGCCCCCGCGATACGGACAGACGCTCGTGCCTGACAAACTGCCTGACAACGTTCGACAATCAGCGCCATCAACGATGGACGAACACGGACGTTCGGCCGCCTGCGAGTCGAACGATTGTTCGGTGGCATTGTCGTTTGCAAGCAGGGGGTTAGGGGTTCGAGTCCCCTATGCTCCACCAGGATTCGAGGCCGCTGAGTGAGCATCCGTCTCAGCAGCGAGGTCTACACCGAGACCTCACCGACTCATCAGGTCAACGAAGACTTCGTGCTCGCCGGGCAGGACTTCGTCATCGTGCTCGACGGTGCGACACCGGTCCCCGGGCTCGAGAACGGATGCATCCACGACGTGCCGTGGCTGGTGCGTCATCTCGGCCTCCATCTGGCCGAAGGACTCATCGCTCCTGGCGACGCCAGCCTGGTGAACATCCTCGAGGGTGCGATCCGTCGAGTCTGCGAGGCTCATGCCGGCACCTGCGATCTCGACGACCCGAACAGTCCGTCCTCGACGGTCGCGCTCCTCCGCCTCCGTGGCGAGCGCGCGGACTATCTGGTCCTGGCGGACTCGTCGGTTGTGTTCCGGATGACCGACGGCAGCATCCTCCCGATCACGGACGACCGGCTCGACCACCTCGACGACTACTCGGTCGCCGGGTTCGGCGCAGTTCGCAACACCGCTGAGGGGTTCTGGGTCGCCAGCACCAAGCCGGAGGCCGCGCGACAGGCTGTCACCGGCAGCGTCGACCTCGGCTCGCGCTCGGTCCATTCCGTCGCTGTACTGACCGACGGTGCCGCGACGCTCGTCGAGAGGCATGGCCGGACGTGGGCCGAGCTCTTCGCCATCCTCGACCTCGGTCCGGAGGAGCTGGTGCGGCGTACGCGGGAAGCCGACGAGGCCGCCACGGCCGAGTTTCGGGGGAAGCGGCACGACGATGCGACCGCCGTGCTGTGTCACCTCGTCGACAGCGAGATCCCCTGACGCCTGCGTCGGGCTACGAAAGCAGGGCGGCGTACGTCGGTCGCAGCTCGTCGGTGCGGTCCTTGACGTGCTGGACGACGCGGGCGGAGGCCTCCTCGGTCATGGGCGACGGGCCCGTGTCGAGGAGGTCGGCGAGCTCGTCCAGGCAGACGTGCCAACCGACGGCGGTGTCCGTGTTGCCGGTGGGGCTGCCGAGCCAGGTCGTGAAGGTGAGGCGAGTGCCGTCGTCGGTGGGCTCGAGGTCGAAGCGGAGCAGGTCGGTCAGGTCCTCGCGACCGTCCATCCCCCAGGTGAACTCGAAGGTCCGAGGCGGGTCCCAGACCCGCAGCTCCCCTTCCGAGACGTAGCTGTCCGGGTCGACGCCCATCTCCTCGATCGCCTCGGTGGTGCTCGCCAACTCCAGGCCCTCGGGCCAGAACGGAAGGCTCAGTCGCGCCCCGGCAGTACGCTCACCGACGATGTCGGTCGGGAACCAGTGCCGCAGGCCGTCCGTCTCAGTCAGGGCCCGCCACACCTTCTCGGGTGAGTGGCGGAGCAGGCGTACGTAGCGAAGACCCCTCCGCTCGCCTTCGAGAAGCACCTCGCCCATGGGTCCGGTCGTCGTGGTCATCTTTCAGTCCTCCTTGTGGTCAGGGTCGTCGAGCTGGTCCAGGTGACGCTCGAGCGCATCGAGACGGTCGGCCCACATCCGGCGGTACGGCGCCAGCCACTCCTCCAGCTCGCGGAGCCGCTCGGGACGCAGCCGGTAGTGACGGCGCGGTCCGTCGATGCGTACGTGAACCAGATCCGCCTCACCCAGTGTCCGCAGGTGCTTGGACACGTTGGGCTGGGCGAGCCCGAGGGTCTCCACCAGCTCACCCACCCCCATCTCGCGCTGACAGAGCAGGTCGAGGATCTGCCGACGGGTCGGGTCGGCGATCACGCTGAAGACGTCTCGGGTGGGCACGCCTCAAATATGCCTTGAGGGGAATATGCCTGTCAAGGCATGTTAGGACAGCAGATCGTTGACCACCAGGCCGACCGTCGCAACGGCGGACAGGGCCGCGAGCACCCACAGAACGGTCGACCCGTGTCCGGACAGCAGAGCGGGCCGGGGCGGTTGGGTGAGGGAAGCGGGAGGTGAGATCCGGCGCTCCTGCTCGTCGCCCATCCAGTCGATGTCGTCCCGTTCATCTCCGTCGGGAGCGCCGCCCGGGTAGGCGGAGCCGGGCGTCACGGCCGGCCGCGAAGAGGGGCGGAGCCAAGGCTCCTGGAGGCCCTGAGCAGCCGCGGGTGCCTTCCGTTCCGTCAGGGCAAGCAGCTGCTCGGTATCGGCGGCGAGCGCCGCGTCCAGGTGAACACGCGCCGGATGTCCCTCGGGAAGGTCTTTGAGCAGCTGGATGTATCGCTCGATCCGGCTGAGGAGACGGGCTCGGCGACTGCCGTTCTTGAATATCCAGGCGAGGCACGCGAGTGCCACCGCGAAGAGTCCCGAGATGACCGCTGCACCCATGGGTCGGAGCGTAGTGGGCGGGAGTGCATCCCGCTATCCAACTGCGATCGCGATCAGCGCGACCGCGGGCAGGACGGCGGACGCGATGGTGCCTCTGACGCTGCCGCCGCGTGGGAGCCAGTATCCGAGGGCGTCGGCGATCCCCATGAACAACGACGCGAGCAGCATGTAGATGGAGGTCACGACCACGACGGTGACACCGGTGGACTCGTCGCCGAAGTTCACCATCCAGAGACCGGCGAGCGTGCCGACGCCGGCGAGGGCGTTGCGGGCGCCGATGCAGAAGGACCACAGGTGGACGTTGCGGATGCCGTTCGGCTCGATCCCGAGGAACCGCTGGACCTCGGGGCGGTGGATGAAGAATGCCTCGAAGGGAAAGACGGCGATGAGGATCAGGGCGGAGATGCCGGCACTGAGCTGCGCGACTGCGTTCATGGGACCTGCTCGGGACGGGCCTCGGCGGGTGAGGCTGTGGAGAATCGTGGAAGCAACACGCGTCCGGCGGAGCCCCGTGAACAGACGGCTGTGTCTGGACACCGGAGAGCGATATAGTCAGTCTTACTGACTATATTGACCAGGGTGCCGCACAGTGTCAAGGGGTTCGATGGACGTCGCAACGCTCATGCTCATCGCCTATCGGGCGATGGACGAACGGGTCATCTCCGCGATGCGGGACGCCGGCTACGACATCACCGTCGCGCAGGCCCGGCTGGCCCAGCGGATCGCCGAGGACGGCTCGCGCCTGGTCGACCTGGCCGAGCAGGCCCAGGTCACCAAGCAGACCGCGAGCGTGCTGGTCGCGGCGCTGGAGAGCAAGGGGCTCGTCGAGCGGGTCCCGGACCCGGTCGACGGCCGGGCGCGCCTGATCAGGTTCACGGCAGCGGGGCAGGATGCCGCTGACCGCGCTCGTGAGGTGGTGATGAGCGTCGAGCAGGAGTGGAACGACCACCTCGGCCCCCGCCTGGCGTCAGCCCTGCGGGAGGCGCTCACCTCGCTGCGCGAGCTCGTCGATCCGTATCAGTGATGCTCAGCCGATGGTGGCCAGCAGGAGGAAGAGCCCGAGGACGTAGAGGGCGACCGCGAGTACGCCTCCGGCGACCACGACCAGGACGGCGAGCTTCCCGCGGGCCAGGCGGACGATCCCCCAGATGCCGAAGACCAGCCAGCAGATCCACGGGGTGAAGACCATCACCGCGACGCCGATGTTGATCATCGTGTCGTTGCAGGTCTCGGAGCATCCGTCGCTGGCCATGATGGAGAACAGGCCGAAGAAACTCCCCATGGCGCATCCACCGACACCGAGCAAGATCAGGACGACGGTCAGCACCTGGTCGGCCGTCGAGCCGCCGAATCCCGCCGTTGTCCTCGGAGGTGGTCCCGGCGGATTCGTCGCTGTCATGGGGGTCAGAATAGAGGTCCGGATGGGCTGCGTAGGGCTTCCAAACCCGCGCCAGACGGGCAAATCCCGGTAACTGGTAGACCGCAAGGTAGATACATTCCCTAAACAGGTTCACAGCGATTGCGCAAGGGGCCTAATACCTATCGTCTCGATATTTGGACCTATCACTCGTTTGAATTCCGTACGGCGGAACAAAGTGGTCTCGAACTTAGGAAACCCTTTGGTGCGGGCGCCAGAAAACGCTTCTGACGAACCCCTCCACCGCAAAGTCCGAGAGGTCAATGTCGTGGGCGCAGAGTCCGTAGTCACCCGGGTCGAGATGACCCCAGCAGAGTCGCAGGCCGCAGCCGAGCTGTCGCAGTCCTTGCTCGCCCGGTTCGGGAGCCCGGTCTCCTCGGAGTTCCTCGAGACCGCGCCGTTCCTCGGCGGCGAGCTTCCCGACAGCGTCGCCAAGGCGATCCGCGCGTTCCGCTACGGCGATGCGACCGACGCCCTGGTGGTCAGCGGGCTCCCGGTGACCGCCGGACCGACGCCGCCGCACTGGAACCACCCCGACGCCCAGGCGCCGCACATGGCCGACTTCTGGCTCGCCCTGATCATGGCCCAGCTCGGCGACGCCGTCTCCTGGTCCTCGCTGCAGGGTGGCCAGCTGGTCAACAACATCCTCCCGATCCAGAAGCAGGAGAGCCTGCAGACCGGGCACAGCAGCGACGTCGTGCTCGACCTGCACATCGAGGACGCGTTCAGCAACCTTCGCTGCGATCACCTCGGGCTGATCTCGCTGCGCAACGAGGACATGATCCCGACCACCGCGGTCGGCATCAGCTCGATCGACGTGACCGGCCCTGAGTACGCTCCGCTGTTCGAGCCGCGCTACGTCATCCACCCCGACGACGAGCACCTGCGCAACCTCCGCGAGGCCGGCGTCAACGAGCGCGAGCTGCTCGCCGCGCCGACCGCTGTTCTCTCCGGCTCGCCCCAGGCTCCCGATGTCCGGCTCGACCCGCCCTACATGGCGGCTCTGCCGGGTGACGTCGAGGCCGACCGGGCGCTCCAGCTGCTCATCATGGAGCTCTCCGCGAACGTCGAGGACGTCGCGCTGGCCCCCGGCGAGATCCTCATCGTCGACAACCACCGTGCTCTGCACGGCCGTAAGCCCTTCACGGCTCGCTACGACGGCACCGACCGTTGGCTCCGCCGCCTCACGACCGTCAAGGACCTGCGCCGCAGTCGGGTCGCTCGGTCCGAGGCCTCCTCGCGGATCATCGACCCGGTGCTCGAGCCTCTTCCCGCATCCCTTGAGCTCACAGGCGCTGGTCGCTGACGCTCGGGATCAAGGAGGCCGCAGGCGCGTTCCGCCTGCGGCCTCCATCTATTTCGTGACGCACACCGTGACAGGGATCGGGAATACTCGTTGGGGTGAACGTGAGGCGATGGGGCATGTGCGTGCTGGCCGTTGGGCTGGCCCTTGCGCTGGTCGGCTGCGGGGACGACAGCGCGCCGAAGAAGCCGGAAGCGGCGGCGTCGGAGGACACCTACCCCGTGTACGCCGCGACCATGGGCCCCGTCGAGGCAGCCATGACGTTCGTGCCGGAGGGCGCGAAGACGCTGGCGGTGACCGACTACGACGAGGTGAAGTCGCTCTTCGGGCTCGACGACGTCACCAGCCGGTCTAGCCCCGCGGACCAGAGCGACCTGTGGAACCGGGCCGACAAGGAGGCCGCCCAGGTCAGCGGTGGTGTGCTTCGCGGGGTCGACCAGCGTCTGCGCGACACCTACAAGTGGGGCGCGGCCGATGTCATCTGGGAGGCCAGGTTCACCGGCGGCGGCAAGGACGGGTACGTCATCAAGGTCGCCGACCGGGTCAAGCCCGGACCGGCGATCAAGGCGGGCGTTGGCCCGCTGAAGGGCGCGAAGTTCCACCCGGAGACCCACCTGATCACCAAGAACACCGCAAGCCCGGACGTGGAGAACTGGGCGGCGCAGGAGGTGATGGTCGCCGTCGCCGGAGGCCCCGCCACCTCGACGTACGTCGTCAAGGGCTGCGCCGAGGGTGGGCCGAAGGAGAAGACCCGGCTGGCGCCGGTCGAGGCCTACTCGGTCGAGTTCGGCGGCGGGCTGGCCACCCTGCGTCTCGGCGAGGACCGTGACGACCTGTTCGTCCGGTTGAAGCTGGGCGATCGGGCCGCGGCGTACAAGAAGGTCTTCACCAACGGTGTCGCCGATCCGGCCACGGGGCGGATCGGGTTCCGGGTGACGAACCCGGTGACCGCGGCCACCCTGGTCACCAGCGAACCCGTCCCGTTCGCGGTCTGCGACTGAGGGGCCGTACTCTGGGAGTGCTATGGCCGCCCAGACCAGTCCCCCGCGCAGTGCATATCCACTTGGGATCTTCTCCCCCAGGTTGTGGGGTGCGCATGCGCTGGTGGTGATCTTCGTGACCGGCGCGGTCTTGCTAGGGGTGTGGCAGTACGAGTCGAGCCAGCAGGACAAGCAGGACCAGGTCGCGGAGCTGGTGCACGCGAAGCCGAAGGCGTTCACCGACCTGATCGGACCCAACGACGCCTTCCCTTGGGAGCAGATCGGCCGCCCCGTGACCGTCTCCGGGATCTGGATGCCCGAGGAGACCATCTTCATCGACGGGATGGAGCGAGGCTCTCAGGTCGGCTTCTGGGCCGTCACACCGGTGCTCGTCGAAGACACCGAGTCGGCGGTCTACGTGGTGCGCGGCTGGACCCCTGAGGTCGGCAGCGCACCGCCCGCGCCGCGCGGCCACGTCACCGTCACCGGCTGGCTGCAGCCCAGCGACTGGACCGACGTCGCCGACGACCGCAAGTCCGACAACGTCTTCCCGCAGCTGGATGTCTCCGACCTGATCTCGCGCACCAGCTACGACCTCTACAGCGCCTACATGGTGCGCTCGCCGGTCGAGAACAACTGGCCGGCCAGCTCGATGCCGGTCAACGACGGTGCAACGGACGTCGCCGACGTGCCTGCCCCGCAGCTGCCCGAGCCGGAGGCCACGACGGGGCTGCGCAACCTCCTCTACGCCATCGAGTGGTGGCTGTTCGGAGTCTTCGGGATCTACGTGTGGTGGCGCTACGTGCGCGACACCCTCCGCCCCCGCCCCGACGAGGATGACAAAGAAGACCCTGAGAAAACCACTCAGGATCTGCGCGTACGCTCAGACGCGTGAACAAGCTGTTCGGCACCTACAAGGTGCTTGCGTACGTCGTGGGTGTGCTGCTGCTCGTCGGCACGATCTCCTCGCTGTTCAAGTATCTGCTCCCCGAGGGCACCGCCCTGCAGTCCTTCGGCGAGGCGATGACGCCGCTGTGGGTCGCGCACGGCTGGATCTTCATCATCTACGTGATCGTCGCCTTCCTGCTGACCCAGAAGGCCCGCTGGACGATCCCCGAGTTCCTGCTGATGATGATCGCCGGCCTGATCCCCGGCCTGATCTTCTGGGTCGAGCGCCGCGTCGCTGCCCGGATCGCTCCGAAGCTCGCTGACGCGGCCTCCTGACCTCAGGTCCACGACCGACACTGTGGGAGGATCGAGGAGTTACATCCCGTACCAATCCCAATGTCGGAAGGGCAGGTCATGGCTGACCAGAAGGCCATCCTCCACACCAATCACGGTGACATCACGATCACCTTGTTCCCCAACCATGCTCCGGAGACGGTCGCCAACTTCGTCGGCCTCGCCACGGGGACCAAGGAGTACACGGACGACGCCGGCCGCTCCGGCGTTCCCTACTACGACGGTCTCGGCTTCCACCGCGTCATCGAGGGGTTCATGATCCAGGGCGGTTGCCCCCTGGGCACGGGTACGGGCGGCCCGGGCTACACCTTCAAGGACGAGCCGCACCCCGAGCTCACCTTCGACAAGCCCTACCTGCTCGCGATGGCCAACGCCGGTCCCGGCACCAACGGGTCGCAGTTCTTCATCACCACCGGCCAGGCGCCGTGGCTGAACTTCAAGCACACCATCTTCGGTGAGGTCGCCGACGAGGAGTCGAAGAAGGCCGTCGACTCGATCTCCGGCACCAAGACGGGTGCGATGGACCGCCCGGTCGAGCCTGTCGTCATCGAGACGGTCGAGATCGTCTAGTTGTCCGACTCGACCCCGGTCGGGGTGCCGGTCTGCTACCGCCACCCCGACCGTGAGACGCATATTCGCTGTCAGCGCTGCAGCAGGCCCATCTGCCCTGACTGCATGACGCCCGCCTCGGTCGGCTTCCAGTGCCCCGAGTGCTTGCGTGAGGGTCACAAGTCCGTACGCCAGCCCAAGCGCTTCACCGGCGCGCGGGTCGGGTTCCGGGCACTCCCGGTGACCTTCTCGCTCATCGGCGCCAACGTCCTGGTCTGGCTGAGCATCATCCTGACCGGTGGATCCGGGTCGAGGATCGCCGACTTCATCGCGATCCGGCTGCAGGGCTACTGCCTCACGCCCGATGGTGGGTTCGCGGTGCCGAACGATGTCTGCCGGGCGAGTGGCTACACCTGGATGCCAGGAGTCGACGACGGCGCGGTCTGGCAGGTGCTGACGTCGATGTTCACCCACGTCTCGATCATCCACCTGGCCGTGAACATGCTGTCGCTCTACATGCTCGGCTCGTTCCTCGAGCCGATCGTGGGCCGGCTGCGGTTCCTGGTCTTCTACCTGATCTCCGGCCTGGCAGGCTCCGCCCTGGTGGTCTGGGCGTCGGCACCCGCCGGCTCGACCGTCGGCGCCTCCGGCGCGATCTTCGGCCTGCTGGGCGTCCTGGTGGTGCTCTTCGTCAGGGCCGGGCAGTCGCTCGCCCCGCTGCTGCCGGTGCTCCTGATCAACGCGGGGATCACCTTCTTCGGCAACGGCATCTCCTGGCAGGGGCACGTCGGCGGCTTCGTCGGCGGTCTCGTTGTCGCGTGGATCTACACCTCGCTCCGCGCCGACCGGAAGGCGCCGTTGCAATGGGCTGCCCTGGGTGCCTTCACGTTGGCATTGCTTGCCCTGATCGGCGTACGGATCCTGGTGTTCTGACGCCTTCGCGGTAGGTGTTTTCGGGGCGTTTTCACCGCGTGGACAAATCCACAGGTGTGGATGGCCCTGTGGAGAACTACATCCGTGTAACGCAAAGCGGCGCAAACCAAAGGTTTGCGCCGCTTTCGTCGTCTAACGAGAGGGTCACTCCCACTTCGTGGCGAAGGTGAAGCCCACCGCCATGAAGCCGATGCCGACCAGGAGGTTCTTCTGACCCAGGTCGTTGAAGACCCAGATCTTGTCCAGGTGGTCGTTGGCGAAGACGTAGAAGACGCAGATCCAGATCAGGCCGATCACGAAGCAGCCGAGCATGCCGACCACGACGCCGCGGCCGCGGCCCAGCGGGGTCTTCGGGTGGGCGGCGACGGCCAGGCCCAGGAAGAGCAGGACGAAGCCGATCAGGTAGTTCCACCCCTCGAGCTTCTGCACCGGCTTCGGCCCGGTGAAGTCGCCACCGACCTCGTTGGGGCGGACCCCGATGTAGTAGTAGGCGATCCAGCCGATGCCGAGGGCGATCAGCAGCAGGGCGACCCCGAAGCGGGGAGTGAAGATCGGCTCCTTGGGAAGGTCGAGATCACTCTTCTTCGAGAGCTTGAGCTTGGCCACGGGTGATGCTCCTCAGACAAATGTGATTGCTGCGCATACCCTAATGGTCGTGAGCTCCGGAACCCAGGGTAACCCCACCTCTAAACCAAAGCGCTGGTCCCGCGTGACCTCCTGGAGGCTTGGTACGCCCATCGTGGTGCTGCTCTGTGGCGGCCTCCTCGCGGTGAGCTTCGTGAACGCCGACGGCACCGACCTGCGTCCGGGCCGCTACGAGGACCTGGCGACGCTCGTCGACGGCGAGCGGTTCCGCTACAACCGGCTCGAGGCCCAGCTGGCCGACCTGCAGAGCGAGGTGGACCAGCTCACCAGCGGGGTCTCCGACAAGGACGTCAAGAAGCTGCAGCACCAGTCGGCGCGGCTGGCCGACCCCGCCGGCACCTCCGACCACAGCGGTCCCGGTATGCAGATCGTGCTGGGTGACGCGCCCTCGGAGGTCCAGGAGAGCTACACGGGTGAGGACCCCAACTCGCTCGTCGTGCACCAGCAGGACATCCAGGCCGTCGTCAACGCGCTCTGGGCCGGTGGCGCCGAGGCGATCACCATCGCCGGCAAGCGGATCATCACCACCACCGGCATCAAGTGCTCCGGCAGCACGGTGCAACTCGACGGCGTCCCCTACCCCCAGCCGTACGTCATCGAGGCGGTCGGCGACCCCGACCGGCTGCAGGCCGCGATCGACCGCGACAACCACGTGCAGAACTACCGGGCCGACGCCCGCGACCCCAACGTCCAGATCGGCTGGTTCCTCAAGCCGCTGACGTACCTCACCGCTCCGGCGTACGACGGCCTGCTCGACGTGAAATACGCGAAGCCCCTGCCTCAGGAGGACTGAGAGGCCGCTCCGCTGGTCGAGCCGCCGGAGCCGCTAGGCGGAGGCGTGTCGAGACCAACACAGTCACCTGTCGCGCTCGACTGGACTGTGTTGGTCTCGACACCGCTCGCTTGCGCTCGCGGGCTCGACCAGCGGGGCCTACGGCGCCGCCGGGGTGCTCGGCGGGAGCGCCGGGTCACACGTCGGCGGGTCGCCCGGCTCGGCGGTCTGGGTGGCCGAGGCCGACGGGTTGGCCGGGTCCGTCCCGGGCACGAGGGTCTGACAGCTCGGCAGGGCCTCCTCCTTCGTCGAGACGAAGATGATCACCTCGCCGTCCTGCGCGAGCGGCGTGCCCTTGGCCGGTGTCTGCTCGACGACGGTGTCCTTGGGCTTGTCGGTGTTGGGCTCGTCCTTGCGTACGGGCTTGAAGCCTGCGTTGCGGAGGATCTCCTCGGCCTGCTCGGCCGTCTTGCCGACGACGTTGGGGACCTTGTTCGGGCCCTTGGAGACGGTGAGGGTCACGACGGTCGACTTGCCGGTGGTGACGCTCTCGCCGTCGACCGGGTCGGACTCGATCACAGTGCCCTTGTCCTCGTCGGATTCCTCCGTCTCGATCTTCACCGTGAAGCTGTAGGGATCGCCCTCGAGCAGGTCCTTGGCCGTCTTCTGCGGCATCCCGACCACGTTGGGCATCTCCCGGTTTGGTGGACCGGTGGAGACCGTCAGGGTGACGGTGCTGCCCTCCTCGACGTCCTGGCCGGCGGGCGGGTCCTGGGAGATCACGACGCCGACGGCGACGGTGTCGCTCGCCTCCCGCTTGACCTCACCCTTGAGCTTGGCCGTGCTCAGTTCGGCCCTCGCCTTCTCCTCGGTCAGGCCGGTGACGTCGGGTGCCGGCGTGGTCTGCGGGCCGAGGGCCGCAGGCAGGTAATAGGCACCCAACCCGATGAGGCCGATGATGACCAGGCCGAGCAGGACGAGCACCCAAGGGCGCGGGCCCTGGGGCCGGTCGTCCTGAGGCGGGTAGTAGCCGCCGTTGGTGGGGTCGCCGCCATAGGGGCCAACCGCCCGGTTCTGGGCGACCTGGGTCTGGTCCATGCTCGGCGGCACGGTCGCCTGGACCGGACGCCCGGCGAGGTAGCGCTCGATGTCGGTGCGCATCGCCTGCGCGGACTGGTAGCGATCCTCGACCCGCTTGGCCAGCGACTTCATCACGATCGCGTCGAGCTCACGGGTCAGCGTCGGATCGTGGGCCGAGGGAGGCTGGGCCTGCTCGCGTACGTGCTGATAGGCCACCGAGACCGGAGAGTCGCCGACGAACGGCGGACGGCCGGTGAGCAGCTCGTAGAGGAGGCAGCCGGCCGAGTAGACGTCGGAGCGGGCGTCGACCTGCTCGCCACGGGCCTGCTCGGGGCTCAGGTATTGCGCGGTGCCGACCACGGCCGCGGTCTGGGTCATCGTGGACTGGGCGTCGTTGAGCGCCCGGGCGATGCCGAAGTCCATCACCTTCACGTCACCGGCCGGCGTCAGCATGACGTTGCCCGGCTTGATGTCGCGGTGGATGATCCCGTTGCGGTGGCTGTAGTCGAGAGCGTTGAGTACGTCGGAGCTGATCTCCAGCGCCCGCTCGGGCAGGATCTTGCGACCCTCACGAAGTACGTCCCGCAGCGTGCGGCCGGCGACGTACTCCATCACGATGTAGGGCTGGGCGACGCCGTCGTCGGACTTCTCCTCGCCGGTGTCGTAGACCGACACGATCGAGGGGTGGTTGAGCTTGGCCGAGGACTGCGCCTCGCGCCGGAAACGGGCCTGGAAGGTCGCGTCGCTGGCGAGATCGACCCGCAGGCGCTTTATCGCGACCACACGGCCGAGCCGGTGGTCGGTGCCCTTGCGGACCTCCGCCATGCCGCCGCGGCCGAGCAGCTCGCCGACCTCGTAGCGACCGGCCAGGAGAGCTCCCTCAGCCATTGCCGCCCCCGTTGCCGTTGCCGCCGCCGCCAGTCTCGTCGCCGGGGAGCTCCGGGATGCCCCAGTCGGAGGACTCGCCGTCGGTCGGCTCCTCCTCGTCGCTCTCTTCCTCGTCGGGCTCCTCCTCGGCAGGAGGCTGCTCGACCACGGGGCGCTCACCGTAGTAGCGGATGGTGATCGGGTCGCCCTCGTAGAGGTTGCGGGTCGGGTCGAGGCCGGCGACCGTGTCGGGCTCGTTGCTGCCGTCGTTGTCCTGGACGGCCACCTTGACCTTCAGACCGAGGTCGTCCAGCTCGGAGCGCACCTCATCGACGTTGCGGCCGACGTAGTCGTCCTCGTTGATCTCGACGGCCTTCGGCTCCTCCTCCGGCTCCTCCGACGGCGTGGGAGTGGTGGAGGCAGACGGGGTGGTGGACGTGTCGTTGGCCGGCGGGGTCTTCGGATCTGCTGCGAGGGTCGAGATGATCCAGATGATCGCGACGATGACGGCCACGAGCATCAGGATGACGATGATGTTGAACGGCTTCTTGTACCAGGGCTTCTGCTCGTCGTCCTCGTCGTAACGGTCGTACGGGTCCTGGTAGCGAGGCGGCGGCGGGCCCTCGGGACCGCCCGCGGCGCCCTGCATGCCGACGTAGTTCTGAGTGGGCGAGGGCACCGGGTCCATGACCGACGTCGCGGTCGCGTCGCCGGGCGCCGCGGCGACGACGGTGGTGGCATCGGCGTCCTGGTCGGCTGCGCCGTGACCGATCATCGCGCTGGTGAACGCGGCTGCGTCGGCGTAGCGGAGGGTCGGGTCCTTCTGCAGGCTCCGCATCACGATCGCGGCCAGATCGGCCGGGACATGGTCGGGCAGAGGCGGGACCGGGTCGTGCAGGTGGGCGATCGCGGTCGCGACCGGGGTTTCCTTCTGGAACGGCCGGTAGCCGGCCAGGCACTCGAAGGCGACCACACCGAGGGAGTAGACGTCGGAGGCCGGGGTGGCCTTCTCGCCACGCGCCTGCTCGGGGCTGAGGTACTGAGGTGTGCCCATCACCTGGCCGGTGCCGGTGATGCCGGTCGACGCCTGCGCTCGGGCGATGCCGAAGTCAGTGACCTTCACCTTGCGCTGCGGGGTGATCAGGAGGTTGGCGGGCTTCACGTCACGGTGCACGATGCCGGCCCGGTGCGCGGCGGCCAGTGCGTCGCCGGCCTGACCGAGGAGGTCGCGTACGACCTCGGGGGCCAGGGGCCGCCCGTCACGGATGAGCTCCGAGAGCGGCTTGTGGTCAACGAGCTCCATCACGAGGAACGGCCGCATCAGGCCGGAGGCGGTCGGCATCTCGCCGACGTCGTAGACGGCCACCACGTTGGGGTGATGGAGCGCCGCGGCATGCTTCGCCTCGGACTCGAAACGGGAGCGGCCGATCGGGTCCTCGGCGTGCTCGGGCTTGAGGAGCTTGATCGCGACCTCGCGGTTGAGGGTCGTGTCGGTCGCTCGCCACACCTCGCCCATCCCGCCGGTGCCGATGAGCTCGTGGAATACGTAACGACTCATGAGATCGCTGCCTCCATCATGGCCTTCGCGATTGGGCCGCCCAGCCGTCCGCCGGCGATCTCGCTGCGTTCGGTGCCGCTCTTCTGGACCATCACGGCGACCGCGATGGACGGGTTCTCCGCCGGGGCGAACGAGGTGAACCAGGCGTACGGCGGCTTGTCCGGCGTGGTCTGGGCGGTGCCGGTCTTGCCGGCGACGCTCACGCCGTCGATCGCGGCCGCCTCGGCGGTGCCGTTGTCGACGGTGCTGACCATCATCTGGGTCAGGATCTCGGCGGTGTCCTGCGAGACCGCGGGCTGGTTGTCGATCGTGGTCGGGTTGCCCTGGTCGATGACGTCGAGGGAAGAGGAGGTCACCCGGTCGACGAGGTAGGGCTTCATGACCTCGCCACCGTTCGCGATGCCTGCCGAGACCATCGCCATCTGCAGCGGGGTCGCGATCACGCTCTGCTGACCGATCGCGGCGCGGGCCTGCTCGGCCTTGCCGTCGTTGGCGGGGTACTGGCTCTTGGCCAGCGGGCCGATGTCGTCGAGGTAGTCCTGGCCGAAGCCGAACCCCTCGGCCTGCTCCTGCATCTCCTCGTCGGAGAGCTCCATCCCGAGCGAACCGAAGGCGGTGTTGCACGAGACCTCGAGGGCGCGGGTGAGCGTGATCTGCTCGCCTCCGCAGCTGGTGCCGTTGAGGTTGGGCAGGTCGGTGTCGGTGCCGGGCAGGTCGAGCGAGGCGCCACCGTAGACCTTGCTGTCGCCGTCCATGCCGAGGTTCTCGATCGCGGCCGCGGCGGTGACCAGCTTGAAGGTCGATCCCGGCGGCAGCGCGGTCTGGATGGAGCGGTTGAGCAGTGGCTCGTTGTCGTCCTTCGAGAGCTGGTTGTAGGACTTCTGCGCGGCGCTCTGGTCGTTGGTCGCCACCCGGTCCGGGTTGTAGGTCGGCGTGGAGGCCATCGCCAGGATCTTGCCGGTCTTCGGCTCGATCGCCACAGCCGCCGCCTGGACGTCCTCGCCGAGGGCGGTCAGGCCCTCGTACGCAGCGTCCTGGACCTTCGGGTTGATGGTGAGCTCGACGTTGCCGCCGGCCGGCTCGGAGTTGGTGACCAGGTCGACCAGGCGGTTGGTGAAGAGCTTGTTGTCCTTGCCCGACAGCACCGAGTCCTGGGATCTCTCGATCCCGGTCTGGCCGTAGGAGAAGGACATGAAACCCGTGATCGGGGCGTACTTCTTGCCGCCGGGGTAGGTGCGCTGCCACTCGAAGGTGTCGTCGCTCGGCTTGCTGGTGGCGATCGCCCTCTTGCCGACCAGGATGTCGCCGCGCTGCTGCGAGTAGGCCTCTTCGGTGACCCGTCGGTTGTCGGCTCTGTTGTTGTACCAGCTGGCCTTGAAGAACTGGACGTACGTCACGTTGAGCATCAGCGCCACGAACAGGATCAGGCAGCCGACACTCAGAGTGCGGATGGGGCGGTTCACTTGTTCATCGCCCCTTTGTCGAGCTTGACGATCTGGGTCTCCTCAGCGGCGAGATCTTCATCGGACGGCGCCGTCGGCAATGGACGGCGGGACTGGTCCGAGACGCGCAACAGGAGGGCCACGATCACCCAGTTGGCGACCAGCGAAGACCCACCATACGAGAGGAACGGTGTGGTCAGACCAGTCAGCGGGATGAGCCCGGTCACGCCGCCGACGACCACGAAGGTCTGCAGCGCGATCGAGGTGGCCAGGCCGACGGAGAGCAGCTTGCCGAAGTCGTCGCGGGCCACGATCGCCGTGCGCAGGCCGCGCTCGACGATCAGGCCGTAGCAGAGCAGCAGGGCCAGAAGCGCAGTCAGGCCGAGCTCCTCGCCGATCGCCGGGACGATGAAGTCGGAGTTGGCGTAGGGGATCCGCCAGGGCTGGCCGGAGCCGAAGCCGCGACCGATCATGCCGCCCCAGGCCATCCCGAACAGGCCCTGGACCAGCTGCTCCGAGGAGGTGCCGTTGAGGGCCTCCGGGTAGTAGTCGAACGGGTTCAGCCAGGTCAGCACGCGGACGCGGACATGGCTGAACAGGCTGATCGCGGCGAAGACGCCACCTGCGAAGAGCAGCCCGCCGACGACGATCCAGCCCTTGCGCTCGGTCGCGACGTAGAGCGTCACCACGAAGAGGCCGTAGAAGAGCAGGCTGGAGCCGAGGTCGCGCTGCAGTACCAGGATCGCGAGGCTGATCACCCACATCATCAGCAGCGGGCCGAGATCGCGGCCGCGCGGAAGGTCGATGCCGGCGAACCGGCGCCCCGCCAAGGCGAGGGCGTCGCGATGGACCGCCAGATAGCCGGCGAAGCAGATCACCAGCAGCACCTTGGCGACCTCGCCGGGCTGGAAGCCCACCGGACCGACGTTGATCCAGATCCGGGCGCCGTTGATCTCCTTGCCGATGATCGGGAGCATCGGCAGGATCAGCATGACCACCGCGCCGAGGCCGGCGGTGTAGGTGAACCGCTGCAGCATCCGGTGGTCGGGCACGACGAAGAGCGTGATCAGGAACAGCGCCACGCCGATCGTCATCCAGGTCAGCTGCTGGCCGGCGAAGTCCGCTTTCTCAGCCGCCGGGCGCGACAGGTCGAGCCGGTGGATCACGGCCAGACCGAACCCGTTGAGCATCGCCACCAGCGGAAGCAGCACGGGGTCGGCGTACGGAGCCAGCAGACGTACGCCGATGTGGGCCGCCACCAGGAGCGCGACCAGCCAGGTGCCGTAGCCGACGATGTCGACCGGGATCTCCTCCTTCACCCCCAGACCGACCGCCGCGTACGCACCGATCCCGACCACCAGGGCCAGGATCAGCAGGACCAGCTCCGCTCCCCGCCGTGACCGGTGGACGAAAACGGGCATCGAGCTAGCCGGAGTGAATCCGCTCATGACCCGCTTCCCGCGTCGGCGGCGCTCTGGTCGGCCAGCGACTGCACCTTCTCCTGGGCGCCGGCCAGGTCCTTGCTGTGGATCCCGTCCTCGAGCTGGTTCTGGTACGTCTCGGCCAGGTCGTCGACCTTCAGGTTGGAGGTCTGGTAGGGCTCGGAGAGATCGAGGCCGATCATCGTGGTGGGTACGCCACGGAAGATCGTGACGTTGCCCTCCTGCTCGCCGATGTACCACTGGTTCTGCGACCAGACGAACGCGGTCGCCACGGCGATCCAGACGACACCGAGAAGGGTCAGCAGGCCGAAGGCCCAGCGCAGCTTCAGATACTTGGCCGGAGCCTGGAGTGCGTAACGCATCTCCTCCGGGTCGGCGGCGATCGCGCCGTCGGGGATCTCCTCGTCGATCGGGTCCAGCTCGCCGGTGTCGCCCATTCGGTGACCGCGGAAGAGCGCGGTCATCTGGCCGGTCTTGGTGGTCTTCCGCTTGAGCTCGGCCGCCGCACCCACCATCTGGGCCTCGAGGCCCGGGGACGGGATGGTGTCGCTGGGCACCACGTCGGCGACCACGCAGGTCACGTTGTCGGTGCTGCCGGAGTCGAGGGAGACCCGGACCAGCTCGACGGCTGCGTACTCGGGCGTGCCGGTGGCCAGGATGTCGGCGATCCGCGGGTCGTCGACGTAGCCGCAGACACCGTCGCTGCAGAACATCAGCCGGTCGCCGGCGGCGAGGTCGACGATGAACAGGTCGGGCTCGAGCTCCCGGGTGCCGTCGAGGGCCTTGAGGATCAGGTTGCGGTGGGGGTGGGTCTTGGCCTCCTCCTCCGTGATCCTCCCCTCGTCGAGAAGCGTCTGAACGAAGGTGTGGTCGTGGGTGACCTGGTGGATCGCGCCGTTTCGGAGGAGATAGGCGCGGCTGTCGCCCACGTGGCCGACGGTCAGCTTGGAGCCGTCGAAGAGGCCGACGGTCGAGGTCGTGCTGGTGCCGTTGAGCGTCGGGTCGTGGTCGACCAGGTGGCCGATCTCGTCGTGGGCCATGTGCAGC
This sequence comes from Nocardioides sp. NBC_00850, assembly GCF_045207335.1. Lineage (NCBI taxonomy): Bacteria > Bacillati > Actinomycetota > Actinomycetes > Propionibacteriales > Nocardioidaceae > Nocardioides > Nocardioides sp. NBC_00850. The sequence continues at coordinate 847,139 of NZ_CP108845.1, read as the reverse complement.
GCGTGGGAGACCAGGCCGATCAGGTCGTCGTCGACCAGCCCGAGGGCCGGCTCCTCGTCGAGCTTGCGCAGCTGCTGGACGGCCGTGCTGGAGGCGATGTCGCCGCGGGCAGCGCCGCCGACACCGTCGCAGACGGTCAGCAGCCAGGGTCCGGCGTACCCGCTGTCCTGGTTGTCCTTGCGCACCCGGCCGACGTCCGAGACCGCCGCGAACTCGAGGCGGAAGGGTCGTCCGTCGGCAGCGCCCGGGCTAGAAGCGGGGTCGGGGGTGGGGTCGGTCGCAGCGGTCACTTGCGCAGCTCCAGGATTGTTTTACCGATCCGCACCTGGGTCCCGAGAGAGATGGCGGTCGGCTGATTGATCCGGACGGACCCGATGTAGGTGCCATTGGTCGATCCGAGGTCCTCCACGAACCACTGGTCGCCGGAGACGGCGATCCGGGCGTGGCGGGTGGAGGCGTAGTCGTCATCGAGGATGATCGCGGCATCACTGCCGCGGCCGATGACGATGGGTGCCTGCGAGAGAGGCACCGTCACACCGGCGTTGGAGCCGGTGGTGACGGCCACATGCGTGGGTACGCCGCGCCGCGGTGCCCTCGCCGCGGCAGCCTTGCCGCGCGCCGGCGGGGCCGCGGGCTGGCCGCCGGCGGTGGCGTTGGTGACCCGCGCGCCGAACATGTCGGAGCGGATCACCGACAACGCGGCCAGCACGAAGATCCACAGGATCGCCAGATAGGCGACCCGGATCAGGAACAGGGTCAGCTCGCTCAACGGCGCTCCTCCACGATATGCGCGGTGATGACGGTGGTGCCGATGCGCACCTGAGAGCCGTCGTCCAAGGTGGCACTCGCCATCTTCTGCCCGTTGACCAGCATGCCGTTGGTCGAGCCGAGGTCATAGACCTCGACGCGCACACGGTCGCCGGCCTGCTTCGAGCGGAACTCGATGTGGCGGCGGCTGATGCCCGGGTCGTTGATGCGCAGGTCGGCGTCGGTGCCCCGTCCCACGACGAGGTTGCCGTGGAGCGGGTGCCGGGTGCCGTTGATCTCCAGGTAGGCCTGCGCGCGGCTGACCTGGGTGTCGCTCATGTCGGCGCCCGAGACGGCAGCCTGGGCGCGGCTCCGCACCCGGAACCGGCCGATCGTCAGGTCCTTCGCCTCGCCGAACTCGATGCTCACGCGGCCCGGGAAGACGAACCCCTGCGCCTCGGCGTGGTCCATCAACTGGCGCTTCAGCTCTTCCTTGAGGTGGGGTCCGTAGGACTCCAGCTTGCCCAGGTCGCTGGCGGACAGCTCCACGAAGAAATCGTTGGGGACCAGGCGCCGCTGGCGGCTGAGCACCTGGGCATTGTTGTCGATCTCGCGCTGGAGCGCGGCGACGATCTCCACCGACTTCACCTCGGACCGGAACGCCTTGGCGAAAGCGCCTGAGATGAGCTGCTCCAACTTCTGCTCGAACTTCTGCAGGCCGCTCACGTTGTTGCGCTCCTCTCAGGTGCCGGGGTGGGCCGGTCGGGGTGGGTGGTCAGTCGCGTACGGGCACAGTGGTCCCCGGGATTCGGCCCGATCGTATCGGTGCACCCTAGGGGATCTGCCACTTCCCGCATTCTGCGTGGTTTCGATCCTCCCACGATCGGGTGACCACCAGCGTCAAGGCGAGCGGGGTGCCGTCGTTTTGGGTCGGTGGGCGCCCGTGGGCTAACGTTTCCTCTGCTGCACGCGCGAGTGGCGGAATAGGCAGACGCGCACGGTTCAGGTCCGTGTGTCCGAAAGGACGTGGGGGTTCAACTCCCCCCTCGCGCACCACCACCGAAGCCCCAGGGATGACCTGGGGCTTCGTGCATTTCAGAGTGAGCCGCTGAGGCAGCAGACGATCACCCGGTAAGGGTGACGACTCGCGCGCGGTCGATTGCGACGCTCGGTGAATACCTCACCGATGACTGGAGCACCCCGCGATGCCGAACCGTCCCGACCTTCACGCCCGGACCATGTTGCCGATTCCGGACCGACCAGCGTCGGGACACACGACGTACGACGCCAAGGACCCGGAGACCAAGTACCCGCCGATCGAGCCGCTGCTTCCGCCGGACGGCGCGCCCAACGTACTCGTCGTACTCCTCGACGACGTCGGCTTCGGAGCGTCGAGCGCGTTCGGAGGGCCCTGCGCCACGCCGGTCGCCGAGCGGCTGGCTGGCAACGGCCTGCGCTACAACCGGTTCCACACCACGGCGCTGTGCGCCCCGACGCGGCAGGCGCTGCTCACCGGCCGCAACCACCACTCCGTCGGGATGGGCAGCATCACCGAGACGGCGACCTCGGCGCCCGGCAACAGCTCGGTGCGGCCCAACACCAAGGCCCCGCTGGCGATGACGCTCAAGCTCAACGGGTACTCGACGGCACAGTTCGGGAAGTGCCACGAGGTCCCGGTCTGGCAGTCCTCGCCGCTCGGCCCCTTCGACGCCTGGCCCTCGGCCGGCGGCGGGTTCGAGACGTTCTACGGTTTCATCGGCGGCGAGAACAACCAGTGGGACCCCGCGCTCTACGAAGGCACCACCGCGATCGAGCCGCCGGCGACGGCCGAGGAGGGCTACCACCTCACCGAGGACCTGGCCGACCACGCGTGCGCCTGGATCCGGCAGCAGAAGGCGCTGATGCCCGACCGGCCGTTCTTCGCCTACTTCGCGCCGGGCGCGACCCATGCTCCGCACCACGTCCCCAAGGAGTGGATCGACAAGTACGCCGGGAAGTTCGACGACGGCTGGGACGTCCAGCGGGAGCGTACCTTCGCGCGGCAGAAGGAGCTCGGGGTCATCCCCGCCGACGCCGAGCTGACCGTCCGCCACGACGAGATCCCCGCATGGGACGACATGCCGGACGAGCTCAAGCCCGTGCTCGCCCGTCAGATGGAGGTGTACGCCGGCTTCCTCGAGCACACCGATCACCACGTCGGCCGCGTGATCGACACCATCGCCGACCTCGGCGTACTCGACAACACCATCGTCTACTACATCATCGGCGACAACGGCGCCTCCGCCGAGGGCACCCTCAACGGTGCCTTCAACGAGATGGCCAACTTCAACGGCATGGCCGCGTTGGAGACGCCCGAGTTCATGCGGGCGAAGATGGACGAGTTCGGCTCACCCAGCTCCTACAACCACTACTCGGTCGGCTGGGCGTGGGCGATGAACTCGCCGCTGCAGTGGACCAAGCAGGTCGCCTCGCACTGGGGCGGCACACGCAACGGCACCATCGTGCACTGGCCGGACGGGATCGACGACCCGGGCTCGGTGCGCGCGCAGTTCGCCCACGTGATCGACCTGGCGCCGACCATCCTCGAAGCGGCCGGACTGCCCGAGCCCGCCATGGTCAACGGCGTCCAGCAGTCGCCGATGGAGGGGACGAGCATGCTCTACACCTTCCGCGGCGCGAGCGAGCCGGAGCGGCACGACCTGCAGTACTTCGAGATGTTCGCCAACCGCGGCGTCTACCACAAGGGCTGGAGCGCGGTCACCAAGCACCGCACCCCGTGGGTGATGGTCGGCGGAGAGCTGCCGGCGTTCGACGACGACGTGTGGGAGCTCTACGACGGCAGCACGGACTTCAGCCAGGCGAGGGATCTCGCGGCGGAGCACCCCGAGAAGCTCGCCCAGCTGCAGCGGCTCTGGCTGATCGAGGCCGTGAAGTACGGCGTGCTGCCGATGGACGACCGCACCAGCGAGCGGCTCGAGCCCACGATGGCCGGCAGGCCGACGCTCGTCCGAGGCAAGACCCAGCTCTTCTTCCCCGGCATGGGCCGGCTCTCGGAGAACAGCGTGGTCAGCATCAAGAACAAGTCGTTCTCCGTCACCGCCGAGGTGACGATCCCCGACTCCGGCGCCGAGGGCGTGATCATCGCCCAGGGCGGGCGGTTCGGCGGCTGGGCGTTCTTCGCCCGCGACGGACGGCTCAAGTTCGTCTACAACGTGCTCGGCATCCAGGAGTTCCCCGTCGTCTCCGAATCCCTGCTCGCGGCCGGCACCCGCCAGGTCCGGGTGGAGTTCGCGTACGACGGCGGTGGCCTCGCCAAGGGAGGCGGCGTCACGCTCTACGACGACGGCAAGCCGATCGGGTCGGGCCGGGTGGAGGTGACCCAGCCGATGGTCTTCTCGGCCGACGAGACCACCGACATCGGCTACGAGTCCGGTACGACGGTCTCCTCGGACTACACGAGCCGGACCAGCCGGTTCAGCGGCAAGCTCGCGTGGGTCCAGATCGACCTCGGCGACGATGTGCATGACCACTACATCGACCCCGACGAGCGGTTCCGGATCGCGATGGCACGTCAGTAGCCTGCGGCGTCGCGATGTCACAGATTCGCCAAGTGTCCCGTCGAAGGGGGTGAACATCGGGAAGCACCTGACACTTGGAGACAACATGAACATCGCCCTCTGGATCGTCGCCGGCGTATTCGGCATCGCCTACGTCGCCGGCGGCATCGTCAAGCTGACGATGCCTTATGAGAAGTACGCAGCGAAGCTGGGCTGGCCAGAGGACTTCACGCCCGGCAATGTGAGATTCATGGGCGTCGTGGAGATTCTGGGCGGCATCGGCCTGGTCCTTCCGGGGCTGGTCGGCGTGGCGCCGGTCCTGGTGCCGATCGCGGCGTCGTGCATGGCGCTCTACATGGCCGGAGCGATCACCGAACGGCTTCGGCGCGGTGAATACAAGGAGCTCCTCGGCGACCTGCTCTTCCTCGCGGCGATGGTCTTCATCGCGTGGGGGCGCTTCGCGATCGAGCCGTTCTAACCGACCACCTTGTCGAGCTTGATCGGCAGTGCCGGACCATCTCGCCGGCGCCGTTCTCGGGGTGGCTGATCCACCAGTTCATGACGCTGCTGACGGCACCCAGGGCATCCATAACGACCTCCCTTGACTTCTGACCGATCGGTTACTTACCGATCGGTCAGAAGTTGGGCAAGGGCTACGCGATCAGACATGGCGCACATGGCCGGACCCGGCCAGAACCTTGACGTGACTGACGTCACATCTTACGGTTCACACGTTGAATCGTTTCATGTCGATGTGGTCGGAGCTCCGATCAAGGTGGGAGAACATACCGTGATCCATCAGCACCAGCTTGCCCGTCGTGGTGTCCTCAAAGGCATGGCCGCCGTCGCGTCGGCGACCCTCATGAGCCGTGTCCTGGCAGCCGAGTCGGCTGCGGCGGCCGCGTCATCACGCGGCCGGTCGATCGACCGCGAGGCGTTGGTCTCCCGGCACCGTGTGGTTCGCCACGAGAGCGACCTCGAGCTTCCGATCCAGGTCGGCAACGGCCGGTTCGCCTTCGGTGCCGACGTGACCGGCCTGCAGACCTTCCTCGCCTTCAACACCCTCGCCGACTGGGGCTGGCACGAGGACGCGCTGCCCGCCGGCAAGCAGATCTCCGACCTCAAGGGCCGGGTCTGGGACACCTACGGCCGCGATGTCGCGTACTGGACCCATGACGAGGGCGAGCCGGAGATCTTCAACTGGCTCCGGGAGAACCCCCACCGGGCGAACCTCGGGCGGGTCGGGCTGCGGATGCTCAAGGCCGACGGCACCGAGGCGGTCGAGGCCGACCTGACCGACGTCGAGCAGGTGCTCGACCCGTGGACCGGCTTGCTACGCAGCAGGTTCCGGCTCGAGGGCCACCAGGTGAAGGTCGAGACCGCCTGCCACCCGGGGCAGGACGCGATCGGCGTACGCATCGACTCGGACCTGGTCAGGTCCGGTCGCCTGACGGCGTTCATCGACTTCCCGTATGCGATGACCACCGGCACCCAGAAGTTCTCGGCGCCGTTCGTCGGGTTCTGGGATCGCCCCGAGAGGCACACCACCACCGTGACGCGCCGCGGCCGGACCGCCCGGGTCACCCACACGATGGACGACACCGAGTACCAGGTCGGTCTCGACCTGCCGGGCGGGGCCGAGATCACCCGCTTGGACCCGGCACTGCACCGCTACCAGATCGTCGGCCGCGGGAACCGTCTGGAGCTGACCGCGTTGTTCGCCCCAGAGGTGGACAAGGTGCCGTCGGCCCGCGACGTGGTCGACGCGAGCGAGGAGTGGTGGCCCCGGTTCTGGCGGACCGGCGGCGCCGTCGATCTCTCGCGGAGCACAGACCCGCGCTGGCGTGAGCTCGAGCGCCGCATCGTGCTCAGCCAGTACCACCTCGCGGTCAACGACGCCGGCAACGATCCGGCCCAGGAGTCCGGGCTGGTCAACAACGGCTGGTACGGCAAGTTCCACATGGAGATGTACTGGTGGCACGCCTTCCACTACGGCCTGTGGAACCGCTGGTCGCTCCTCGACCGGAGCACGGACATCTATGAACGGTTCCTTCCGCACGCACGTGAGCTTGCCGTGTCGCAGGGTTTCCGCGGCGCGCGCTGGCCCAAGATGACCACCGCCTTCGGTGACGCGATCGGCCGGGAGTCGCCGGGCACGCCGACCTGCCTGCTGATCTGGCAGCAGCCGCACCCCTTGTTCCTCGCCGAGATGGACTACCAGGCGCATCCGCAGCGGAGCACCTTGCGCAAGTGGGAGACGGTGGTCCGTGAGACGGCCGAGTTCATGGCGTCGTTCGCGAACCGTGAGGAGGAGACCGGCCGGTACGTCATCGGGCCGCCGATCATGTGCTGCAACGAACGGAACAAGCCGGAGTCGACGCTGAACCCGACCTTCGAGCTCTCCTACTGGAAGTTCGGGCTGCGCATCGCCCAGCAGTGGCGCCAGCGGCTCGGCCGGGCGCGGGACGAGGCGCTGGACGAGATCCTGGACAACCTCGCGCCGCTGCCTGTCGAGGACGGCACCTATGTCCTCTACGAGGGCGTGCCGAACATGTGGACCGAACGCAACACCAACCACCCCGACCCGATCGCGCCGTTCGGGATGCTGCCGGGCGACGGTGTCGACCTGGAGACCATGCGGGCGACCACCCGACGCGTGTACGAGACCTGGCCGGTCACCGACCTCTACAGCTGGGACTTCCCGCTGCTCGCCATGAACGCGGCCCGTCTCGGTGACCCGGTCAGCGCGGTCGACAACCTGCTCCATGAGCGCCTCGGTTTCACCGACACCGGGCTTCCGGCGAGCGGCAAGAGCGGTGTGCCCTCGCCGTACTTCCCGTCGGCCGGCGGGCTGCTCTACTCGGTGGCGATGATGTGCGCCGGGTGGGCGGACTCGCCCGAAGGCGTACGTGGCGCGACCGGCACCCCGGGACCACGCGGCTCCGCTCCGGGGTTCCCGACGGACGGCTGGAAGGTCGTCTGGGAGGACCTCTCGCCCGCTCTGTGAGGGCGCCCGCGGCTGGTGCCGTCAGGACTGGCATCGGTCTGGCGACGGCCGGGATCGAGCCGTTGAGCGGAGCCACCTTTTGAGTGATGCGCGGCCGGATCCCGTGCCACTAGCCTGACCTCATGGAGCGGCCGTGGCCGCTGACCGGCCGGGACGAGGAGCTGCGGAGGGTCGCGGCTGCGATCAGGCCCGGTGCGGCGGGCGTCATCGTTGCGGGTCCGGCGGGGGTGGGGAAGACCCGGCTCGCCCGTGAGGCGTTGGCGGCCGCCGCCGGTCACGGGGGATCCGTCCTGTACGCCCAGGGGAGCACGGCCGCCCGGCAGTTCCCGCTCGGTGCGTTCGCCGGTCTGCTCGACGTCCCGCCCGGTGAGGCGGCCGAGACCATCGGCAGGGCGCTCGACCAGATCACCCGGCAGCTGCCGCTCGTGCTGGCCGTCGACGACGCTCATCTGCTCGACGAGCACTCCGCGATCGTGGTCCACCGGGTGGTGGCCCGGCGGATGGCTCCGGTGCTGATCACACTCCGCACCGGGGAGCCCGCGCCCGACATCGTGACCTCGCTGTGGAAGGACGAGCATCTCCCGCGCCTGGACCTGGCGCCGCTCGACGCCGAGGAGAGCACCCGGCTGATCTCCCAGGTGCTCGGCGGTCCGGTCGACACGGACTCCGCCCACCGGCTGTGGACGATGACCCAGGGCAGCCCGTTGTTCCTGCGGCACCTGCTGGCCGGGGAGCTGTCGGCGGGACGGTTCACCGCGGCGTCCGGGATCTGGCGATGGAGCAGCGAGCCGGCGATCTCGCCGGAGCTCGCCGGTCTCCTGGAACGGGAGATCGGGGACCTCGCGGCGGGGGTGCGGGACGTCGTCGACCTGGTAGCCCTGGCCGAACCGGTAGCGGTCGCGACGCTGTCCGCGCTGACCTCGGCCGCCGACCTCGAGGAGGCGGAGGAACGTGGGCTGGTGCGTACCGACGGGGTGGTCGCCCGGCTGGCGCACCCCCTCTACGGCGAGGTACGCCGCGCCGCGATGGGCACGTTGCGCGCCCGACGCCTCCGCGGCCGGGTGGCGCTCACCCTGGACGCGGAGCCGGACCCGATCCCTCGCGCCGTACTGACCCTCGACTCCGACCTGCCACCAGAGCCAGTGCTGTTCCTGCGGGCCGCTGAGGCCGCGACCCGGATGTACGACCTGCCGCTGGCCGAGCGGCTGGCGCGCGCGGCCGCTGCCACCGGCGACATCGCCGCCAGGGTCGTGCACGCCGCGGCGCTCTCCTGGCTCAGCCGCGGCGAGGAGGCCGAGGCGATCCACGAAGACATCGTCGCCACCGCGTCCGACCCGGGGCTGCTCGCGATGGTGCAGCTGCACCGCACCGGCAACCTGCTCTTCACGATGGCCCGGCCCGACGAGGCCCATCAGGCGTTGGCCGCAGCCGAGGCCACCGGCGCAGCCCCGGTCCACGTCGCCGCCATGGCGCTCGTCCTGCGCCTGGTGGACGGCGAGATCTCCGCCGTGCTCGCCCGGGCGCCGCAGCTGCTGCGGAGCGAGGTTCCCGACGACCTGGCCGGCATCCTGGTTGCCACATCTGCGTCCGCGGCGGCCGCCGTCACCGGTGACCGCGAGCTCCTCGACGAGGCCGCGGTCGTGGGCGGACTGACCGCCGACCGGGTGCCGACAGTCATCCCTGGCTTCGGGCTCGCCGACTTCCAGGTGCTCGGGCACCGTCTTGCCGGCACACCGGACCGGGGCGCGGACCTGGCCCGGAGGATGCGGGCCGCATCGGCCGACCTCCCCGGGCCGGCCAGGCTCATGGGCCTCGTCGTCGCAGGTCACGCGGCCCTTGCCGAGGGTCGCCTGCTCGATGCTCTGCTCTCGCTGCGCGAGGCCTGGGCCGCGCTGGAGGGCTCCGGCCACGAGTTCCGGTTCCGGTGTCGTACGTTGCTGGCGACCGCCCTGGCGCAGGCGGGCCGACCGGAGGGCGCCGCGCCGCTGCTGGCCGGCGTGGCGGCCGGGCACCATCCGGCGTACCGGCTCTATCTGCCCGACGACCGCCTGGCGCTGGCGTGGGGTGCCGCTGCCGAGGGGTGGACGACGGAGGCGATCGGCCACGCGGTCGCCGCGGCGGATCTCGCTCGCGAGGCGGGTTCGCCGGCGTACGAGGTCCTCGCCTGGCAGACCGCGGTCCAGCTCGGCGACACGACCGTGGCGCCGACCCGCCGGCTCGCACCACTGGCCGGACTCGGCCCTCGCGCCGACACGGCGCTGGCCCATGCTCGGGCGTGGGCCGGCGAGGACGGCGACGCGCTGCTCCGGGTGGCGCATGCGTGGGCCCGGCTCGGTGACCTCGTCGCCGCGGGCGACGCGGCCGCGCAGGCCGCCGACGTGCAGCGCCGCGCGGGGCGGCAGGGGTCGGCCCTGACCGCGGCGGCCACCGCGGCGAAGCTGGCCGAGAGGTCGGGTGCCCGCACCCCGGCGCTGGTGGTCGCGGCCCGGCCGCTGCCGCTGACCGCCCGTGAGCGGGAGATCGCCGCCCTGGCCGCCCGAGGGTTGTCGAACAAGGACATCGCGGCGCGACTGACCCTGTCGGTGCGCACCGTCGAGGGACACCTCTACCGGGCCGGCCACAAGCTCGGCGTCTCCGAACGAGCCGCGCTGGCCGACCCTCTCGGAGTCGAGTAGCGCGCTACTCGCACCGCTCCGGCTCCAGCGGCGGATGCTGAACGCACCCGACCAGAGGAGGAGTCATGAGCACCACCTACGTACGGCCCGACGAGGGCCAGCACAGCCCGATGATCGACGGGGACCATGTCGCGAAGGCCGCCGTCAAGGACGCCCAGGGGGCCTTCGAGGTCTTCGAGGTCTTCGCACCCGCTGCCCCGATGGCGCCGCCGCACGTCTCGCCGTGGAGCGGGGTGCTGTACCTGCTCGAGGGGCGCATCACGGCGTACGTCGACGGGAGGGCCTACCACGTCGAGCCCGGCGGCCTGGTCGTCTTCCCGGCCGGCACCCCCGGCACCTTCGAGGTCGTCGGCGACTCCGCCCGAGCTCTCGCGATCACCACCGGCGACGGCGCCGGCCGGTTCTTCGCCGACTTCGCCAGCTCCGTTCCCGCGGACCAGCCGGCCGCGGACTCGATGGCCGCGATCCTGTCGGTCACCGAGCGCCATGGCGTCGCCCTCGCCGGACCGACCCATTGACAAACCCGTGTGATGTGTTGATTCTGTGAGACATGTCAAGTGATGTGTCTCACAGGATCGCCGCGTACGTCCCTCCGACCGGCGCGTCCTGGGCCGACCCGTGGCCGATGTACGCCGCGCTGCGCGAGCACGACCCGGTCCACCACGTCGCTCGGGGTGACTACTGGGTCCTGACCAGGCACGACGATGTCTTCGCGGCGGTGCGTGACCACGAGACGTACAGCTCGAGCGGCGGGCTGACGACAGCGCACGACGAGCTCGAGCGGATCGGGCTGGCCGACAACCCGCCGATGGTGATGACCGATCCGCCGGCCCACACGGCGTTCCGGAAGCTGGTGAACCGCGGGTTCACGCCGAAGCAGGTCGAGGACGTGACTCCCCGGGTCACGCAGTTCGTCGTCGAGCGGGTCGAGCAGCTCAGGGCAGCGGGCGGTGGCGACATCGTCACGGAGCTGTTCAAGCCGCTGCCGAGCATGGTGGTGGCCCACTACCTCGGCGTTCCCGAGGTGGACTGGGATCGGTTCGACGTGTGGACCGACGCGATCGTGACGGCCAACGCGGCTCAGGACGAGAGCATCGGAGCCGGCGCCGCCGCCGAGCTGATGGGCTACTTCGCCGAGCTGATCGAGCGGCGCCGAGAGGAGCCCGGTGACGACACCGTCTCCCATCTCGTCGCCGCCGGGGAGGCCGACGACGACGCCGGGCTGCTGCGGGTGCTCGCGTTCGCCTTCACCATGGTCGCGGGCGGCAACGACACGACGACCGGGCTGCTGGGTGGTGGCCTGCCGCTGCTGGCGGACCGCCCCGACCAGCGGGAGCTCGCGCTGCAGGACATTCCGGCCGCCGTCGAGGAGCTGCTGCGGCTCACTTCGCCCGTGCAGGGGCTCGCCCGGACCACCACCCGCGACGTCACGATCCACGACGTCACGATTCCCGCGGGGAAGAAGGTCCTGCTCTGCTACGCGGCCGCGAACCGTGACCCGCGCGCCTTCGGCGTTGACGCCGAGGAGCTCGACGTCACCCGTCGGCCGCGGCAGATCCTGACCTTCGCCCACGGGGCGCATCACTGCCTGGGTGCCGCGGCCGCCCGGATGATGGGCCGGGTGACGCTCACCGAGATACTCACCCGGATGCCGTCCTTCACCGTCGACCACGACTCCCTGCAGTGGGCACCGGGGAGCTACGTACGCAGGCCCGTCAGTCTTCACGTCGAGGTCGGCCGATGAGCTGGCTCGAGGCGGAGCGGACCGAGCTCGCCGCCGAGCGGATCCTCGACGCCGCGGGCGAGCTCTTCGTGGAGCGGGGCGTCGACAGGCCGGGCATGGACGAGGTGGCCCGCGCGGCCGGTTGCTCGCGCGCGACCCTGTATCGCTACTTCGAGAACCGGCAGGCGCTTATCTACGCCTTCGCCCATCGCGAGGCGCGGCTCATCACCAAGCAGGTCGCCCGGGCCACGACCGACGTCTCCGACCCCCGCCGCCGCGTGCTCGAGGCCGTCCTCGCCTGCCTCGCCGCCGTGCGCGAGCGCCCCCACCTCGCCGCCTGGTACGCCGGTGACAGCACCCTGCTCCGTGAGGTCCTCCACGACTCCCCGGTTATCCGCGGGGTCGCGCAGAGCTATCTCGCCGCCGACTCGGACGCCACCGATCCCGACCTCGCCGACTGGGTCCTGCGCATCATCCTGTCGTTCCTCACCAGCCCCGGCGACGACGAAGACGCAGAGCGCCGCCTGCTGGAGCGGTTCCTCGTGGTGCCGCCGCGCAGCTAGACCCGTCAGCGGCGGAGAGCCGACGGGGCGGTGCCGTACTTGCGTCTGTGGGCGGCGGCGAAGCGGCTCGCGGAGGAGAAGCCCCAGCGCGCGGCGACGTCGCCGACGCTGAGGGTGGAGTCGGTGGTGAGCTCGGCGTGGGCGCGCTGGAGCCTGATGTCGAGGAGATAGTGGGAGGGCGCGCAACCCAGCCACTGCTGGAAGCCCTCCTGCAGGCGGCGGACGCTGGTGCCTGCGAGGGCTGCCATGTCGGCGGCGGTCCAGGCTCGTGCCGGGTCGTCGTGGAGGGCCTCGACCACGCGGCGGATCGTCCGCGGCTGTGCGGCCGCTGTGACGCCGCCGTCGGGGCAGCACATCTCCAGGAGGCCGGCGGCGACCGCGCCGGCGAGCTGGCGGCGTACGAGCTCGCTGTCGGCGAAGAGGTCCGGGTCGTGCAGGTTGGTGGCCAGGCTCGTGACCAGGCGATGCCAGGCGCGCCCGCGGCCGTGCTCCAGCGACAGCTGCTCCGGGAGGACGGCGCGGGTGTTGACGCGGTCGGTGCCCAGGATCCGCTCGGTCTCGACCTCCAGCCAGTCGCTGTCGAACTTCACGCCGAGCACGGTGCAGGTCGCGTCCCAGTGGCTGATCAGGGACGGGGTGTCGGCCCGGAAGACGGTGCCCTGGCCGACCACCGAGGTGAGCTCCCCGAACCGGCCGCGGCTCTCCAGGTGGCCGGTGATCGGCATGTTCACCTCGTACGCGCTCGGGTAGTCGCACTCGATCGCGACGTCCGCGCCCCAGCCGACGTGGCCGATCAGGACCGGGCCGAGATCGAGCGTACGCAGCGTGAGCCGCGGCTCGTTTGCGCCGCCGACCGGCCGGAGCTCGTGCGGGAAGTACGCCTGGGCCACGACGCGCGAGGCCTGCCCCCAGTCCCTGGGAGCGGCTCGCATACGACCGGACATGCCGCAGAGCGTACCTGAGACGAGCGTCACAAATCGGCCGCGTTCAGGGTGCCGAACCCGCGCAATCCGTGTCGCCGGTGCGCCGGGACCGACCTACTTTCGAGTCCTGTTCGGAACCTCCCATCCTCCCGAGGAGCACCCATGACGACCACGCAGCAACCCGGCAAGCAGGACCTCTCCTGGCTCGACGACGTGACGATGACCGAGCTGGAACGGAACCCCTACCCGACCTACGAGCGCCTTCGCCGTGAGGCGCCGCTCGCCTTCGTCCCGGTCCTCGGCTCCTATGTCGCCTCGACCGCAGAGATCTGCCGCGAGGTCGCCACCAGCCCCGACTTCGAGGCAGTGATCACGCCGGCCGGAGGACGTACGTTCGGGCACCCGGCGATCATCGGCGTCAACGGCGACATCCACGCCGACCTGCGCGGCATGGTCGAGCCCCAGCTCCAGCCCGCCGAGGTCGACAGCTGGGTCGACGACCTGGTCCGCCCGATCGCCCGAAGCTACGTCGAGCAGTTCGAGGACCGCGGCCGCGGCGAGCTGGTCGCGGAGTACTGCGAGCCGGTCTCCGTACGCTCGCTCGGCGACCTGCTCGGGCTGCAGTCGGTCTCCTCCGACAAGCTCCGCGAGTGGTTCCACAAGCTGAGCGTCTCGTTCACCAACGCGGCGGTCGACGAGAACGGGGAGTTCACCAACCCCGACGGGTTCACCCCCGGCGACGAGGCCAGAGCCGAGATCCAGGCGGTCGTGGACCCGCTGATCGACCGGTGGATCGAGCACCCCGAGAACACCGCGATCTCCCACTGGCTCCACGACGGCATGCCGCCGGGGAAGACCCGCGACCGCGCGTACATCTACCCCACCATCTACGTCTACCTGCTGGGCGCGATGCAGGAGCCCGGCCACGGGATGGCCTCGACGCTGGTGGGCCTCTTCAGCCGTCCCGAGCAGCTGGAGGAGGTCGTCGACGACCCGTCGCTCCTGCCTCGGGCGATCTCGGAGGGCATGCGCTGGACCTCCCCGATCTGGTCGGCGACCGCGCGGATCAGCACCAAGCCGGTCACCATCGCCGGCGTCGACCTGCCCGCCGGGACCCCGGTGATCCTCTCCTACGGCTCCGCGAACCACGACTCCGGGAAATACGATGCGCCGACGGCGTACGACCTGCACCGGCCGCCGCTGCCGCACCTCGCCTTCGGTGCCGGGAACCACGCGTGCGCCGGCATCTACTACGCCAACCAGGTGATGCGGATCGGGCTCGAGGAGCTCTTCGAGGCGATCCCGAACCTGGAGCGCGACACCGGCGACGGCGTCGAGTTCTGGGGCTGGGGATTCCGCGGCCCGACCAGCCTGCACTGCACCTGGGAGGTCTGAGCGATGTCCGCCGCGATCAGTGTCTCCGGCCGCCGCGTCGAGTGTGCCGAGGACCAGTCGATCCTGGAGGCGTTCCTCCGCGCCGGCGTGTGGATGCCCAACTCCTGCAACCAGGGCACCTGCGGCACCTGCAAGCTGCAGGTGCTGTGCGGCGAGGTCGACCACCGCGACTCGCCGCTCGAGACGCTGACCGCGGGCGAGCGCGCGAGCGGTCTGGCCCTGGCGTGCCAGGCCCGGCCGCTCGAGGACACCGAGGTCGCGCTGCGTGGCACGGAGATGGGTCGCGCCACCCACCCGCTCCGCGACCTCACCGCCACCGTCGTCGATGTCGAGGACGTCGCCCGCGACACCCGGCGCGTCCGGCTCGGCCTCGAGGAGCCGCTCGCGTTCTCGGCGGGACAGTACGTCGAGGTGCTCGTCCCCGGCACCTCCGAGCGGCGCCAGTACTCGCTCGCCAACACGGCCCAGGAGGACAAGGTCCTCGAGCTCCACGTACGCCGCGTCCCCGGCGGGGTGGCCAGCGACTGGATCTTCGGGCCGGTGTCGGTCGGCGACCGGGTCGAGGTGCGCGGCCCGCTGGGTGACTTCCACGTCCCGGACGCCGACCAGGACGAGGGCGAGCCGATGGTGCTCATCGGCGGCGGCACCGGGCTGGCTCCGCTGCTCGGCATCGCCCGCACCGCCCTCCAACGCCACCCGAACCGGACGATGGTGCTCTACCACGGCGTACGCACCGAGGCGGACCTCTACGACACCGACCGTCTCGCGGAGCTGGCCGAGAGGTATCGGAGCTTCAGCTTCGTCACCGTGCTCTCCCGGGAGACGCGTCCCGGTCACCGCAGCGGCTACGCGCCCAACGCGTTCGTCGAGGACATTGCCAGCGCGCGTCGCTGGTCCGGGTGGCTGTGCGGGTCGCCGGCGCTGGTCGAGGCCGGGGTCAAGGCGTTCAAGCGGCGCCGGATGGCACCCCGGCTCGTTCACCGGGAGAAGTTCGAGCCGGCTGACGGGCGTGGGCCGGGCTCCTGACCCGGGGAAACCTTGGACGCCGAGATCGGCTCTTGCCGAGATATATCACGAACCCCCAGGATGAATCACGAGTGACCGGATGCCTCCGGTGCCTTGAGAGGAGAGATATGCAGCAGGTCAAGGCCGTCATCGCCCGAGCCGAGGGAGCCCCGGTGGAGTTGGTGACGATCAACGTGCCCGAGCCAGGGCCGGGTGAGGCGGTGGTGAAGATCCAGTCGTGCGGGGTGTGCCACACCGACCTCCACTACCGGGAGGGCGGGATCAACGACGAGTTCCCGTTCCTGCTGGGTCACGAGGCCGCCGGGATCGTCGAGGCGGTGGGTCCAGACGTGACCGACGTGGCGCCGGGCGACTTCGTGGTGCTCAACTGGCGCGCGGTCTGCGGCAGCTGCCGGGCGTGCAAGCGCGGTGAGCCGCAGTACTGCTTCGCCACGTTCAACGCCACCCAGAAGATGACGCTCGAGGACGGCACGGAGCTCTCGCCCGCGCTCGGCATCGGCGCCTTCGCGGAGAAGACTCTGGTCGCGGCGGGCCAGTGCACGAAGGTCGACCCGGAGGCCCGGCCCGCCGCTGTCGGCCTGCTCGGCTGTGGCGTGATGGCCGGTATCGGTGCCGCCATCAACACCGGCGGCGCGACCCGCGGCAGGTCGGTGGCGGTCATCGGGTGCGGCGGTGTCGGGGTGGCCGCGATCGCCGGTGCGGCCCTGGCCGGGTCGAGCCCGGTCATCGCCGTCGACATCGACGCCAAGAAGCTCGAGCGCGCCGCGGCCATGGGCGCGACGCACACCGTGGACTCCTCGCAGACCGACCCGGTCGAGGAGATCCGGCGGATCTGCTCGGAGACGTACGAAGGTGCCGAAGGCGCCGACATCGTCGTCGAGGCGGTCGGACGCCCGGAGACCTGGAAGCAGGCCTTCTACGCCCGCGACCTGGCCGGCACCGTCGTGCTCGTCGGTGTGCCCACGCCGGATATGACGGTGCCCGAGATCCCGCTCCTGGACGTCTTCGGTCGCGGTGGCTCACTCAAGTCCAGCTGGTACGGCGACTGCCTCCCCAGCCGCGACTTCCCGATGCTGGTCGACCTCTATCGCCAGGGGCGTCTCGACCTGGACGCCTTCGTCAGCGAGGAGATCGGGATCGGTGACATCGAGGCCGCCTTCGAGAAGATGCATCACGGCGAAGTGCTGCGCTCGGTGGTGGTGCTCTGATGGCCGTACGTGTGGACCACGGCGTCACCAGCGGCACCTTCAGCCTCGACGGCGAGACGCACCAGGTGGACAACAACGTCTGGGTGGTCGGCGACGACCAGGAGTGCCTGGTCATCGACGCACCGCACTCGGTGGAGGACATCTTGGCGGTGGTGGACGGTCGCCGCGTGAAGGCGATCGTCTGCACGCACGCCCACGATGACCACGTACGCGTGGCGCCGGCGCTGCGGGAGGCCGTCCGGGCCCCGATCCTGCTGCATCCCGACGACCGGCCGCTGTGGGAGCTCACCCACCCCGACGAGCTGTGGGACGCGGACCTCTCCGACGGACAGGTCATCGAGATCGGCGACACCTCGGTGACCGTCCTGCACACCCCGGGTCACGCGCCGGGGGCGGTCTGCCTGTCGGTGCCCTCGCTGGGATGCGTCTTCACCGGCGACACCCTGTTCCAGGGTGGTCCGGGGGCGACCGGACGCTCGTTCAGCGACCGGCCCACCATCGAGTCGTCGATCCGGGCCAAGCTGTTCACGCTTCCGGGCGAGACGGTCGTCCACACCGGGCACGGCGACGACACCACGATCACCGCCGAAGCCGCCGGTCTGGGCTGATCAGCGTTCGGCGGCCGCGAACTCCGCGCGCATCCAGGCGCACCACTCCAGTGCCGTACGCCGTGACCGGATGCCTCCTTCGAGGGTGATCCGCGTGGCGAACAGCGGGCTCGACGGGTCGCGGCCGCCGGGGCGGTCGGCGATCTCGGCCAGCTCCTCGAGATAGCGGTCGAGTACGCCCTGGTGGACCGCCTCGAGCCGGCCGACCAGCTCGGTGGCGGCGGCGGGCTCGACGGTCCAGATGGACCACAGCCGGAGGACCTCCAGGTCACGGACCGGCTGGGGCTCGAGGTCGCCGACGACCCATGCCGCCAGAGCGGCCCGACCGGTCTCGGTGATCCGGTAGCGCTTCGTCGGCCTGGGGCCGGCTCCCTCGATGACCTCGTGCTCGACCAGCCCGGCGGCGTCGAGACGGTTCAGCTCCGGGTAGATCTGGGAGTGGCGGGCGGTCCAGAAGTAGCCGATCGGCTGCCGCATCCGCTGCGCGACCTCGTAGCCGGTGCTCGCCCGCCGTGCCAGCAGGCCGAGGATCGCGAAGCCGAGGTTGGAAGCGGTCACCTCGAGATCATTCATATGTCAATATTGACATATGCGGAGCGTGAAGGGCGTAGCGGCCGGGGCGGCGATCCTCGGCTTGGTGCTGGCCGGGTGCGGTGCGGAGAGCGGTGCCGAGGGGGACGGCGCGGGTCAGGCGAAGGAGTCGGGCAGCGCGCTGCCGACGGACGGGCCGTACATCGAAGGTGAGCTCGGCGGCTGTTTCCTGCCGGAGACCGACGCCGGGGTGGAGCCGATGCAGGTCGCCGGCAAGGACCTCGAGCTGCCGGCCATCCGCTTCTCCCCTCCGGGCGGCCAGGAACCGTCGGCGGTGCTGGTGATGCTCCACCAGACCGACGGGGACCGCTGCGGCTGGGGTGACTTCGCGATCCTGGCGGCTCTCCAGGGCGTCGCCGGCCTCTCGTACGACCAGTGTGGCTACGGCGATGCCGAATGCGGGATCAAGGATCCCGACGACCCGGTGCCGCAGGTGCAGGCCGTGCTGAGCGAGGTCGAGAAGCAGTGGCCGGATGCGCCGGTCGTGCTGGTCGGCGCCTCGATGGGAGGCAGCCAGACCGTACGGGCCGTCGCCGCCGGCGTGGACGTCGACGGCTGGGTCGACCTGTCGGGGCCGTCCAGTTGGGCCGGCGTCGATCTGGCCTCGGTCGCCGACTCGATCAGCACGCCGGGCCTGATCGCCATCGCTGAGGACACCGACGGAGCAGAGGAGGCAGACGCCGCCCAGGCGTTGGCGCAGTCCACGTCCTCGGAGTTCGTCCCCGCCGAGGCAGGCCACGGCTGGGAGCTGGTGGTCGAGGAGGGCCGGCTCTCGCCGCTCGGTCAGCAGGTCATCACCTACGCCACGAGCTGATCTACTCCCTGATCCTGCCCGCAAGACTCTCCGATCGGGGAGGTTGCTCCGCTCACGCCGTGATTAACGTGCGAACGGTCACCCCGTGAGAGGAGCAGCAGATGGAACCCCAGAACGAGTCGAACCCGACCGACGTCGCCACCGAGGACCTCATCGAGGAGGTCTCGATCGACGGAATGTGCGGCGTCTACTGATGCCCGATCGCATGCTCGAGGAGCCGTGGACACTCTCGCCCTCGGTGGCGCTGCGTCCTGAGCCCTTCGGGGCCCTCGCCTACCACTTCGGCAACCGGAAGCTGACCTTCCTCAAGCGGCCGGAACTGGTCGAGGTGGTCCGGCTCCTCGAGCAGCACCCCCGTCTCGGCAGCGCGCTCGACGCGGCCGGCATCCCGCCGGAGCAGCACGACGCGTACGCAGCGGCGCTCCGCGCCCTCGCCGAGACCGACATGATCCGCCCCCGCCATGAGGAGGCAGTGTGACCCTCGCACCAGAACGCCCCACCACTCCCAAGGGCCGTCCCGCAGGCGGCAGCCTCGTCGAGCAGTTCGAGTTCGGCCTCGACGCCCCGATCTGCCTGACCTGGGAGCTGACGTACGCCTGCAACCTCGAGTGCGCCCATTGCCTGTCGAGCTCGGGCCGGCGCGACCCGCGCGAGCTCAGCACGGAGCAGTGCAAGGCGGTCATCGACGAGCTGCAGCGCATGCAGATCTTCTACGTCAACATCGGCGGCGGAGAGCCGACGATCCGCCCCGACTTCTGGGAGCTGGTGGAGTACGCCGTCGACCATCAGGTCGGCGTGAAGTTCTCCACCAACGGCTTCCGGATCACCTCCGAGCGCGCCGCCTTCCTGGCCTCGACCGACTACGTCGACGTACAGATCTCTCTGGACGGCGCGACCGCGGAGGTCAACGACCGCGTACGCGGCGCCGGCTCCTACGACACCGCGCTGTTGGCGCTGCGGAACCTCCGCGACGCCGGCTTCTCCGACGCCAAGATCTCCGTCGTCTGCACCCGGGAGAACATCGGTCAGCTCGACGACTTCAAGGCCATCGCCGACGAGTACGCCGCCACCCTGCGCCTCACCCGGCTGCGCCCGTCGGGTCGCGGCGCCGACGTCTGGGACGAGCTGCATCCGCTGCCCGAGCAGCAGCGCGAGCTCTACGACTGGCTGATGGCGCACGGAGAGGATGTCCTCACCGGCGACTCCTTCTTCCACCTGGCCGCCTACGGTGAGTCGCTGCCCGGGCTCAACCTGTGCGGCGCCGGGCGCGTGGTGTGCCTGATCGACCCGATCGGCGACGTCTACGCCTGCCCGTTCGCGATCCACGACCAGTTCCTGGCCGGCAACCTGCTCGGTGAGGGCGGCTTCCAGGAGGTGTGGCAGTCCTCGCCGCTGTTCACCGAGCTGCGCTCGCCGCAGACCGGTGGAGCCTGCACGAAGTGCCAGCACTTCGACGCGTGCCGCGGTGGCTGCATGGCGGCCAAGTTCTTCACCGGGCTGCCGCTGGACGGGCCGGACCCGGAATGCGTCCAGGGCTACGGCGAGGCGGCGCTCGCCGGTGACCGGCTGGTGCCGACGGCGAGCCAGGACCACTCGCGCAGCCAGGCCAGCCGCAACGCACCGGTTCTGCTGAACCTCGGTGCCACCAGGCGGCGCCCCGTCTCGGCCTGCAACGAAGACCCGCTCGCCGGAGGTGACCTGTCGTGAAGCTCGAGAACCCCTGGAAGAAGAACCCGTGGTTCGAGTCGGTCGCGGTGGCCCAGGAACGAGCCCGGCGTCGGCTGCCCAAGCCGGTCTACGGTGCGCTGGTCGCCGGCTCCGAGCGTGGCCAGAGCATGACCGACAACCAGGCCGCCTTCGCCGAGCTCGGCTGGGCGCCCCACGTCGTCGGCCAGCACACCAAGCGCGACCTGGGCACCACCGTCTTCGGTCACTCCGTCCCGCTGCCGGTCCTGATCAGCCCAACCGGGGTCCAGGCCGTACACCCCGACGGCGAGGTCGCGGTCGCCCGGGCCGCCGCGGCCCGCGGCACCATCATCGGGCTGTCCAACTTCGCCTCGAGGTCGGTGGAGGACGTGACCGCGACCGGCGCGACCACGTTCTTCCAGATGTACTGGACCGGCGACCGCGACACGATCGTCCAGCGCATGCAGCGGGCACACGCCGCCGGCGCCCAGGGCCTGATCGCCACGCTCGACTGGTCCTTCTCGATGGGCCGCGACTGGGGCAGTCCCGAGATCCCGGAGAAGGTCGACCTGCGGACGATGATGCGGCTGGCGCCGCAGGTGGCGGCAAGGCCGCGGTGGGCGTGGCAGTTCGGGCGGACCGGCTCCTTCCCGGATCTCACCGCCCCGAACCTCGCCCCGCCCGGTGGCAGCGCGCCGACGTTCTTCGGTGCCTACTACGAGTGGATGACCACCCCGCCGCCGAGCTGGGAGGACGTCGCCTGGATGCGCGAGCAGTGGCACCAGATCAGTGGCACCCCGTTCGTGCTGAAGGGCGTGTGCCGGGTCGACGACGCGCTCCGCGCCGTCGACGCCGGGGTCGCGGGCATCTCCGTGTCCAACCACGGCGGGAACAACCTCGACGGCACCCCGGCCGCGATCAGGATGGTCAAGCCGATCGCCGACCGCGTCGGCGACCAGGTCGACGTGGTGATGGACGGAGGCGTACGCCGCGGCTCCGACGTCGTCAAGGCGCTCGCGCTCGGTGCGAAGGCGGTGCTGATCGGCCGGGCCTATCTGTGGGGTCTGGCCGCCAACGGCCAGGCCGGGGTCGAGAACGTCCTCGACGTGCTCAGCGGTGGCATCGACTCCGCGCTGCGGGGGCTGGCGCTCGGGTCGGTCACCGAGCTGCGGCCGGAGCACCTGATCGTCCCGGACGGCTTCCATGTACACACTCGGTGACGCCACCTGGCCGCAGGTGCGCAGAGGCACCGTCCTGCTGGTGCCCGTCGGCTCGCTGGAGCAGCACGGACCGCATCTGCCCTTCGACACCGACACCACCATCGCGGCCGCGGTCACGCAGGGGGTGGCCGAACGGCTCGCGGAGCAGGGTGTCCAGAGCTGGACGGCGCCGCCGATCGCGATCGGCTCCAGCGGCGAGCACCAGTCCTTCGCCGGCACCGTGTCGATCGGGAGCGATGCGCTCCATCTGGTCGTCGTCGAGCTGGTCCGTTCGGCCCGCACCTGGGCCGAACGGGTCGTGCTCGTCAACGGCCACGGCGGCAACGCCGCCGCGCTGACCAGCGCGGTCAACCAGCTCACCTTCGAGCGGCAGACCGCGTGCTGGCTGCCGTGCCGCACCGAGGAGTTCGACCTGCACGCGGGCCGCACCGAGACGTCCCTGATGCTGCACCTGCGGCCCGAGGCCGTACGCATGGACCTGGCCGAGCCCGGCGACACCCGGCCGCTCGCGGCGATCCTCCCGGCGATGCGGGCGGGCGGGGTCGCAGCGGTCTCGGCCAACGGCGTGCTCGGCGACCCGACCGGTGCCACGGCGGAGGAGGGAGCCGAGGCGCTCTCCACGATGATCGAGCAGACCACGATGGACGTCATGGCTCCCGGCGGCGTGGCAGTGGGGTGAGATTCCCGATCGGCTTCCGGGTCCGAGTCCGGGAGGACGTACGCCGCATCGACCGGCGCCTGCTGGTCGGTGGCTCGCCGCTGCGTGCCGTCCGGCTCACCGACGCCGCGCTCGCCCGTCTCGACGACGGCGAGATCACGGTGGTCGACGCGGCCACCGAGGCGCTCGCGGCCAGGCTCGTCGACGGCAACCTGGCCGATCCGGTGCTCGGCGGCCCCGGGGTGGACCCGGCCGAGCTCACCGTCGTGATCCCGGTGCGCGACCGGCCCGACCAGCTCGACCGTGCTCTCGAGCCGCTGGCCGGGCTCAGCTGCATCGTCGTCGACGACGACTCCCACGATCCCGACGCCGTCGCGGACGTCGCCCGCCGCCACGGCGCCCATCTCGTGCGGCTGCCGCAGAACCTCGGCCCCGCCGGCGCCCGCAACGCCGGCCTGCGGGCCGTCAGCACCCCGTATGTCGCCTTCGTCGACTCCGACGTCACCGTCGAGGCGAGCACGCTCCTGGCGCTCTCCCGCCACTTCGCCGACAGCCGAGTCGCGCTGGTGGCGCCGCTGGTCCGCAGCCGTGCCCGCAGCCGGGCGCCGCGGTGGTTCGAGCGCTTCGACGAGGACGACTCCTCGCTCGCGCTCGGCACCCGAGCCTGCGTCGTACGTCCCGGCGCCGCGGTGGGCTGGCTCCCCAGCGCCTGCCTGGTCGGACGTACGTCCCGGCTCGGCGCGGGCTTCGAGGAGTCGATGCGGGTGGGCGAGGACGTCGACCTGGTGTGGCGGCTGGTCGAGGCCGGCGAGGTCGTCCGCTACGACCCGGACCAGGTGGCCTGGCACGACACCCGCACCACGGTCCGCGGCTGGCTGGGCCGCAAGTATCTCTACGGGACCGGCGGCGCCGACCTCGCCGTCCGGCACGGCCGCAAGGGCGCTCCGGCGGTGATGACCGCGAGCATGGCGGCCACCGCGGCAGCGCTGATGGTGCACCGCCGGTGGTCCTTGCCGGTCGCCGCGGCGGGGGTCGCCTACGGCGTCCTCTCGCTGCGAAGACGGCTGCCGGAGACTCCCGGACGGGACCGGCTCGCGGTCCAGCTCTGCGCCCAGGGCCTCGGCTGGACGGTCCGGCAGGAGGCCGCGCTGCTGCTGCGGCACTGGTGGCCGCTGACCGTGCTCCTCGCCCCGCACAGCGCGCTCCTTCGGCGTGCTCTCGCCGCGTCGCTGCTCGTCGACGTGGTCGTCGCCCGGGTCGACAACCCCGGCACGAGATACCGGCCGCTGGCCCGGCGCCTCGACGACGTGGCGTACGGCGCGGGGCTGTGGGCCGGCGCGATCAGAGCCCGTTCGATGACCTGTCTGCTGCCGCGCCGACCCGGCCAGGGAGGCACCTCTCCCAACGGGTAGGTCGGCCCCTCCCGGGCCGGGCTGTTTCCCGTTCCTCGCCTGTTCGCGGCTCTGTCGGCGTACCTAATGTGCTGAGCGTCACACACCAACGGAGGTTTGCCATGCAGGTCGACGAACTACTCAAGCCCTTCCCCATCAAGGAGTTCCACCCGTTCCCTCGAGCCCTCATGGGCCCCGGCGCTCACGAGATGATCGGGCCCGAGGCTCTGAAGATGGGCTTCCGCAAGACCCTCGTGATGACGTCCGGCCTCCGCGGCACGGACATCGTCACCAAGATCGTCGAGTCGATGAAGTACCACGGCCTCGAGGTCGTCGTGTACGACAAGGTCGAGTCCAATCCCAAGGACTACAACGTCATGGACTCGGTGAAGCTCTACCAGGAGAACGAGTGCGACTCGTTCGTCTCCATCGGCGGCGGCTCGTCGCACGACGCCTGCAAGGGCGCGCGCATCTCGGTCGCCCACGACGGCCGTAACGTCAACGAGTTCGAGGGCTTCAACATGTCCGAGAACCCGAAGAACCCGCCCCACATCGCCGTCTCGACGACGGCCGGCACCGGTTCCGAGACGTCCTGGGCGTACGTCATCACCGACACCACCACGGACCCGGACAACCCGCACAAGTACGTCGCCTTCGACGACGCCTCGGTGGCCAGCCTGGCGATCGACGACCCGGTGCTCTACTTCGACTGCCCGGTCGACTACACCGCGCAGTGCGGCTTCGACGTCCTGGCGCACGCCAGCGAGCCGTACGTCTCCCGGATCAACTTCCAGCCCTCGCTCGGCAACGCGCTGCACGCGATCAAGCTGACCTCGGAGAACCTGCGGCAGGCGGTCTGGAACGGCCAGGACCTCGGCGGCCGCGAGGGGATGATGTACGCCCAGTACATCGCCGCTCAGGCGTTCAACTCCGGCGGCCTCGGCATCATCCACTCGATCAGCCACGCCATCAGTGCGTTCTACGACACCCACCACGGCCTCAACAACGCGATCGCGCTGCCGCGGGTGTGGGCGTTCAACATGCCCACGCACTACAAGCGGTTCGCCGACATCGCCCGCGCGATGGGCGTCGACACCCACGGCATGACCGACGTGCAGGCCGCCGACGCGGCGCTCGCCGCGGCCATCCGGCTGCTGCGCGACGTCGGCATCACCGAGCGGTTCGTCGACGTCAAGCAGGACACGTACTCGAAGAACCGGCTCGGCCAGGGGCCGACCGCGTACTACGAGAACGCCAAGGAGATCGTCGGCGACGACACGGACGTCGACCGGATCACCAACCACGTCCTGGGTGACGCCTGCACGCCGGGCAACGCCAAGGAGTGCACGTTCGAGACCGTACGTCCGGTGGTCGACCACTGCCTCAACGGCGACCTGGACGACCTGCTCGGCTGATCGTCCCTGCCGATCGATCCGTGGCGGGTCCGGCCCGCTGAGAACACCAGCCGGACCCGCCACCTCGCCCCATCCACCACCTCGAGGAGTGCACGTGTCGACCACCACCGAACCGATCCAGGGCTTCACCGACGTCGAGGACACCCGCGCCCAGCTGGCGACGTGCGGCTACCTCGCCGACGACCGGCTAGCCACCACGGTCTTCCTGCAGACGCGGCTGGAGAAGCCGGTCCTGCTCGAGGGCCCGGCGGGCGTCGGCAAGACCCAGCTGGCCGAGAGCCTGGCCGCCGCGACCGGACGGCGCCTGATCCGGCTGCAGTGCTACGAGGGCCAGGACGAGACCAAGGCGCTCTACGAGTGGGACTACGGCAAGCAGCTCCTCTACACCCAGATCCTGCGCGAGAAGATCGGCCAGGTCGTCGAGGACGCCGCCGACCTGAACGAGGCCGTCGAGAGGATCACCAAGCAGGACTCGGTCTTCTTCTCGCAGCGGTTCCTGGCCGCGCGGCCGCTGCTCGAGGCGATCGACTCCGACACCCCGGTGGTCCTCCTCATCGACGAGGTCGACCGGGCCGACGAGGCCCTGGAGGCGGTGCTGCTCGAGCTGCTCGCTGAGTTCCAGATCTCCATCCCCGAGATCGGCACGGTGACCGCCAGGACGATGCCGTACGTCGTCCTGACCTCGAACAACACCCGCGACCTCTCCGCCGCGCTCAAGCGCCGATGCCTGCACCTCTTCCTCGACTACCCCGACGCGACCCGTGAGCTGGAGATCATCCGGTCCAAGGAGACCGGGCTCGCCGACTCCCTCGCCGCGCGGCTGGTCGACATCGTTCGAGGCATCCGCGAGCTGGAGCTGCGCAAAGCCCCCAGCATCTCCGAGACGGTCGACTGGGCCCGGACGCTGGCGGTGCTCGGCGTCGAGGAGCTCACCGCCGACGTGCTCTCGACGACCCTCAACGTGGTGGTGAAGTACGAGCGCGACCTCAAGCGGGTGATGGAGGCGCTGCCGCGCCTGGTCGACCCGAACGCCGAGGTCCCCGACCATCTGCACGGCCACGGCCACGGCCATGGCCACGGCCACTCCCACGCTCCGGCTCCCGAGGATCACGACGATGTCGACGGCCGTGCCGAGCGGAAGGCGAAGGACCAGCCCGGCCGGCACAACGCCGGCTACTACGGCGGGGCCGGCGGCACCGGGCCGCGTACGGCGCCCACCGTGTCAACCAGTCAGGGCAGCCGGGCGTTCCCGTCGGCCCGCAAGCGTCCGGTCTGAGCCGGGATCGGGGCCCGACATGGAGACCGCACTCCACCGCTTCATCCGGCTGCTCCGGCTCTACGGCGTACGCGTGAGCACCGCCGAGGTGATCGACGCGATGCACGCGGTCGCCCAGCCCGGGGTGCTCGAGCAGCGCCACGTGCTCCACGCCGCGCTGACGGCGAGCCTGGTCAAGGACCGCCGCGACCTGGCCACGTTCGACCTGGTCTTCGACCGGTTCTTCGGACTGCGACACGTCGTCGACGAGCCCGACGACCACGGTCACACCCACGACGACCTCTCCGACGACGGTGAGCTCACCGACTTCACGCTCTCCGAGGAGCCGGGCGAGGTGCCCGAGGACGGGCACAGCCACGGCAAGCCGGACGACATCAAGGAGTACTTCAAACCCGAGGACATGGCGCAGCGCTACAACCTCCACCAGGAGGCGAACAAGATCGACATCGCCGCGCTCACCGACGAGATCGTCCTCTCCAACGACCCCAAGTCCAGCCCCGGGGAGGCCGCGCGGGTCCAGCTCTCGACCAGCCGGATGCACAACCCCGGCAACCCGGGCGAGCTGATCCGGGACAGCGGGATGCAGCTCGACACCGAGCTGTCCGTGCAGGAGGAGATCGCCCTCCTGAGCTGGCTCGAGGAGCGCGAACTCGACAGCGGCATCGACGACGACGATGACCTCGCGGGGCTGCGCAAGGCGCTCTCGCCGTGGCTGGCCTCGCTCCCCGAGCGGATCCGGGACCACCTCGAGCGGCTGATGAGCATGGAGCGCGAGATCGAGTCGCGCGAGATCCAGGCGGCTCAGGCCGAGACCGTCGCCGAGCACGATCGCGCTGCGTTGGAGGAGTCGCTGCGCCGGCTGCTCAGGAAGCTCCACGGCGCGCCGCGCCCGCGACGTACGGTCGCCGCCCGCGGCATCGTCGACGGCCGGCGGACGATGCGCACCAACATGAAGTACGACGGCGTCCCGTTCCGGCCGGTCACCGTCGCCAAGGCGCACGACCGGCCGCGGCTGCTCGTCCTCTGCGACGTCTCCCTGTCCGTACGCTCCACCGCCCGCTTCACGCTGCACCTGCTGCACAGCCTGCAGTCGGTCGCGACGTCCGTCCGGTCCTTCGCGTTCGTGAAGGACCTGGTGGAGATCACCGATCTCTTCGCCGAGCACCGGATCGAGGACGCGCTGTCCCTGGTGCTGGCGGGCCTGCCGGGCGGCGGGGTGCTCGACGTGGACGCGGACTCGAACTACGGCGCCTCTTTCGAGCAGTTCCTCGAGCAGTTCGGCTCGGCCGTGAACCGACGGACCACGCTGGTGATCCTCGGCGACGGTCGCGGGAACGGCAAGGATCCCGGCTTCGCCGCCTTCGAGGAGCTCACCCGGCGCGCCCGGTCGACGATCTGGCTCACCCCCGAGCCGCGCTACTCGTGGGCGCTCGGCGGCTGCGACCTCCCGGAGTACGCCGAGTGGTGCGACAAGGTCCAGGTCGTACGCAACCTGCGCGGGCTGGACAACGTAACCCAGACGATGTCGGTCGGCCGATGACCACGCCGCCCGGCGAGCTGGACGTGATCGACGCGCTGCGACCCGGCCCTGAGGCCGGGGTCTACCGCGACGAGCTCGTCAGCGTCCGGGCCTGGCACGGCCCGCGGCCGCGGCGTCATCTCGGCACGATCCGCACCCGCCACTTCGACGTGCACCGAGAGGGCCACCAAGTCCATCTGATCCACTGCCTGCGTACGGACCAGATCGACGACGACCTCTCCGGTCTGCTGGCCGAGGAGCTGTTCCAGCCCGGTTGGCTCCGCGGCCCCGACCTCTTCGAGCGGCTCTTCACCGGCGTCGTGGTCAGCAGCGCTCCGGACCCGGAGCAGGCCTGGGCGGCGTTCTACCGCAACACGCTGCGCCGCGTGGAGCAGGCGCTGCGCCGACCCGGTCCTGCCGCCCCGGCTCACGGAACCGTCGCCGAGTACGCCCCCGTCTACCGCTTCGTCGAGCAGCAGCTGGCACCCGGCTCGGTCCTCGAGGTCGGCTGCTGCTTCGGGTTCCTCTCGCTGCGGCTGGCCTCCGCGGGACGCGACGTGACCGCCTCCGACCTCTCCGCCGGCACCGTCACGCTGCTCAGCGCCGCGGCGGCCCGGCTAGAGGTGCCGCTGAACACGCGAGCCGCCGACGCGACCCGGCTGCCGTGGACGGACGGGGCCGCCGACAACGTGCTGCTGATCCACCTCCTCGAGCACATCGAGCCGAGCCTCGGCGACCGGGCGGTCGCGGAGGCGATCCGGGTTGCGCGACGCCGGGTGGTGATCGCCGTACCCCTCGAGGACGAGCCCGACGAGACCTGGGGACACGTCCGGACGGTCTCGCTCGACGACCTCGCCGCCTGGGGCGCGGCCTCGGGACACCCGCACCGGGTCGCCGAGCACCACGGTGGCTGGCTCGTCATCGACACCGACCGCTGATCGCGCCTCTCCGGTGGCGACCTGTCCGGCGGCGACGCGGACGAGCAGTCGTCCTCCCGGCGCCGCGTCGGGCCTGGTCAACGCCTGGTCCGACCTGTCCGTCGGCCGCACGCAACCGTGCTGGAGGGCTACCCGCGGGCAGGTGAGCTACCGCCCACTCGGCGGGTCCGTCGGTGTGTCGTACGTCACTACTTTGTGAGGACCGTGGCCCAGCCGGACGACGGTTGAACCCTTGGAGGAACCGATGACGAACACATCCATCGATGCAGTGGAGACCATGCCAGGCGCCGCGCCGACGACGTGGGGCGACCCGTTCCCGCTCGGACTGGCCAGCTTCGGGATCTCGGCGCTCGTCCTGGCCACCGTGATGTCGGGGATCGTGGACGCGGCCGCCCTGCCCGCGGTCCTGCCCCTCGCGCTGGCCCTGGGCTTCGCGACCGAGCTCGTGGCCGGCCTGGTCCACTTCCGGCGGGGCGAGACGTTCCCGGCGCTGGTCTTCACCGCGTACGCCGGGTTCTGGCTCTCCTACGCCCTGCTCGTGCAGTTCTACGGCCCGATGGTGACCGCAGGCGGGGCCGCGATCACGGGGATGTTCCTGCTGGCCTGGGCGCTGTTCACGTCCTACATGCTGTTGGCGGCGCTGCGCACCAACACCACCACGATCGTGATCTTCGTGCTCCTGGCCGGGGTCTTCTACCTCGCCGCCTTCGGGTCGTTCCTCGGCAGCGTCGCGCTCGGCCAGACCGCCGGCTACGTGCTGATCCTCGACGCCCTGGTGGCGCTCTACGCCTCCGCCGCGATCATCGTGAACACCACCTGGGACCGTACGGTCCTGCCGGTGCCGTGATGTCGCCGGCCGCCGGGTCAGAGGAGGCCGAGCTTGGACGCCTCGTACACCGCCTCGGCCCGGCGGCTGACGCCCAGCTTCCGCAGGATGTTGCCCACGTGGAACTTGGCGGTGGTGTCGGAGATGTAGAGCCGGTGGCCGATCGCGCGGTTCGACAACCCGTGCGCGAGCAGCTCCAGCACCTCGAGCTCGCGGGCGGTGAGCTCGGAGTCGTCGCTGGTCACCGGCATGTTCACGCCTCGGATCATCGCCGCCGCGGAGCGCGCGTCAAAGGCGCTCCCGCCGCTCGCGACGTCCCGGATCGCGCGGACCAGCCCGGTCGTGTCGACGTCCTTGACGACGTAGCCGCGGGCGCCGGCGCGGATCGCCTGCATCACCAGCTGCTCGTCGAGGAACGTCGTCAGCACGAGGATCAGCGCCTCCGGGTGCCGCTGGGTCAGCGCGGCGCACAGCTCGAGCCCTTCGGCGTCCGAGGACGAGGAGAGCTTCAGGTCGAGCAGCACGATGTCCGGGCGAGCGCTGTTGACCCGGGCCAGCGCCTCGGCCGCCGTCGCCGCCTCCGCGACGACCCGGAGGCCGGGCTCGCGCTCCAGGATCGACCGCAGACCCTGACGGACGATGGCGTGATCATCGACCAGCAGTACGTCGATGCCGGCCGTGGCCTGGGTCTCGGTCCGGTCCGGGGCGGCCTGGGGTGGGCTGAGCGTGTTCATCGGTTCCTCCTCGAAGCGGCTACTGCGGGTCCTCGATGAGCCCGCAGATCGTTCCTCGGCCGCGATCCACGACCGGCAGCGGCACCCGGAGCTCCACCCGGACCCCGCCGAGGTGCGAGCGCCGGAACGCGACGGTGCCACCGAGCTCGCTGATCCGGGTCTCGATGTTCGCCAGGCCACGGTGTCGGCCGTCGATCGAGGCGCCGCGCTCGAGCCGCAGCTTCCGGGCGAGCAGGCCCGGATCCCCACGGCCGTCGTCGGCGACCCCGACGTAGAGCTCGTGCTTGCGGTAGCGGAGCCGGAGCACCGCCTGGGTGGCCTCGGCATGGATCGCCACGTTGAAGAGCGCCTCTCCGACCGCGCGGGCGATGTCGTGCTTGGCCTCCGCGGGCATCGGGCACACCTCGCCCTCCACCCGTACCGACACGTCCAGGTGGGGACGGTGGTGCTCGGCGACCTCGTGCAGCAGCTCGGGAAGCGAGGAGACCGTGTCGCGGTGCGGCTGGTGCAGGGCGTAGATCGCCCGGCGGAGCTGCTCGACGGCGTCCTGGGTGAGCTGCTTGGCAGTTCCGAGGAGCTCGGCGATCCGCTCACCGGCCGGCCCCAGGTCCTCCGTCTCGCCCCGGGCGACCTCGACCGACATCCCGGCCGAGAGCACGAACTGGGTGACGCTGTCGTGGAGCTCCCGCGCGATGCGGTGGCGCTCGTGGTCGACCAGCTCCCGCTGGCGTGCCACCAGCAGCCGCTCCTCGGCCTGGCGCAGCTCACGGGTCCGCTGCTCGAGGTCCCGCTCGCGGGCGCCGACCTCGTCGTAGAGCCGCTGGGCGCGGCGGTGCTGGGCGAGTCCGGCCTGGTACTGCTCGGAGGTGTGCAGCGCCACGGCGGCCTCGTTGGCCAGGATCCGCAGCACCGACAGGTCTCCGGGCTCCGGGTCGTCGGCGAGCCCGTGGAGACCGACCAGGCTGCCGATCATGACGCTCTCCAGCGTCATCGGCACCCGCACCCAGCGAGCCGGCCCGGGTGCACCGGTCGCGTGCCCGGCCCGGATCGCGCCGAGCTCGCGACGTACGACTCCGGGGAGCTCCTCCTCGTCACCGACCACCCGGCCGTCGTGGCCGACGACGATGAACCTCGGCCTGGCTCCGGTCAGGTGGCCGTCGGCCAGTGCCAGGATCGTCCACTCCGCGGCCAGGTGCACCGCGGCCGCGCGGGCGACCTCCTCCAGGAGCGCTCGTGGACCCTCGACCGTGCGCACCAGCGCACGCGAGATCGAGTCCATGGCACGTACGGCCTGCTGCATCCGCTCGTCGGAGCGCAGGAAGGCGCGGTAGTAGGACCGCTTGCCGGAACGTACGCCGGTCAGCGCTGCCAGATCGGGTGCGCTCATTGGATCGCCTTCACAGGGCTTCTCGGAAGAGCGCGTGGATCTCGGCGCGGCTCGCCGGTCGCGGGTTCGTCGTCAGGCAGGCGTCGTCGAGGGTGGTCACCGACAGGGTGTCGAGATCGGTGTCGGTCACGCCGAGATCCCTCAGCCGCCGAGGTACGCCGACGTCGTCGGCCAGGCGTCTGACGTGGTCGGCCAGCATCTCGGCCGCGACGTCACCGGGGATCCCGTCGACCGGCAGGCCGGCGGCTCGGGCCAGGCCGACGAACCGCTCGGGGACCGAGCGCGCGTTGTAGCGGATCACGTGCGGGAGCAGGACACCGTTGACGACACCGTGCGGGGCGTCCAGCAGCCCGCCGACCTGGTGGCTCATCGCGTGGGTCGCGCCGAGGATCGCGTTGGTGAAGGCCAGGCCGGCCTGCAGGCTCGCCTGCGCCATCATCGCGCGGTGCTCCATCGCGGTCGGATCGGTGACGGTCGAGCGCAGGTGCCGGCAGACGAGAGCTACCGAGCTCATCGCGTGCCCGTCGGCCAGCGGGTTGTGGGCCAGCGAGACATACGACTCGATGCCGTGGGTCAGTGCGTCCAGGCCGGTCGCGGCGTTGAGCGCCTCCGGCATCGTCGTCAGCAGTCGGGGGTCCGTGATCGATACGTCGGGCACCAGGGCGCGTCCCATGATCGTGATCTTCACCCGGCGGTCGGTGTCGGTGACGATGCAGAACTGGGAGACGTCGGCGCCGGTCCCCGAGGTGCTCGGGATCATCAGCATCGGCGGGATCGGGCGGGCGATCTGGTCGATCCCGGCGTAGTCGAGGATGTCGCCGCCGTTGCCCGAGAGCACCGCGACGCCCTTCGCGGCATCCATGCAGGAGCCGCCGCCGATGGCCACGATGACGTCGGCCTCGGCCTCGACGTACCGCTCGTAGGCGCGGCGTACCTCGTGGTCCTTGGGGTTCGGCGTGACCTCGGTCCACAGCACCGGGACGAGGCCCTCGGCCCGGAGCAGCCGGAGCAGCTCGTCGACCCAGCCGGCTTCGACGATGCCGGGATCGCTGACCACGAACGGTCGCCGGGCCCCGAGCCGGGCAGCCGCGTAGCCCGCCTCCTCGAGCGAGTTGTGCCCGAAGACCACCTCGGGAGCCTGGAACTTCACCACCTGGTCGAGCGGAGCAGAGGCCGGCGGGACCTGCTCCTGCCGAGGAGCCACCTCCCAGCTGCGCGCCATCACCGCCGTCGTCGACGCCACTCCAGCCGTCATCTCAGAGACCGACCTCGCGGTCCAGCCGGGCGATCTGACCGTCGGCGAGGGCCAGCAACGGTGAGCCGGACGGCAGCAGGGTCCGGAGCCGGAGCCACATCTCGTAGTCGTCGGCGCCCCACGCCGACCGGGTCCACGTCGAGACCAGGTCGGGCTGGCCCGACTGCAGCACCGCCGCGCGCAGCTGCTGCGCCAGCGTCTCGCGGAGCCGGACCACGCCCGGCGCGACCGAGCGCGGCAGGATCGGGCCGCGATAGCAGCGGAGCGCGCCCGCGACGTCGCCCACCGCGAGCCGTGCCTCCACCCCCAGCCAGTCCCCGGTCACCTCGGTCGTGAGCCGGTAGGGGCGGGAGGCGAGGAACTCCTCGCCGAGCAGGTTGCGCAGCCGGTTCAGCTCGGCGCGGAGCGTCGAGGAGCCGCCGTCGTCCTCGTACAGGAGGACTGCGAGCTCGTCGCCCGAGAGGCCGCGCGGGGCGCTGGCGAGGAGCAGGAAGATCTCGCTGTGGCGTGGGGAGAGCCGCAGCTGCGCGCGCTGCCCACGGCCGTCGTCGATCGAGAGCAGCAGGTCCTGACGGCCCAGGGTCTCCACGGCGATGCGTGCCCAGCCGGGCCGGGTCTCGGGCTGCCTCGGCAGCAGCTGCTCGCGAGCGAGCTCGGACTCCGCGAGCCTCGCGGCGGCGCGCACCATCGCCATCGTCTGGGGTACGACGATGGAGTCTCCGCCGGTGATGTCGAGGACGCCGAGCAGGCGCGAGTCGCCCGGGTCGTGGATCGGGGTGGCGGCGCAGCTCCACTGCTGCACCGCGCGCCGGAAGTGCTCGGCGGCGACGACGCTGGTCGGCCGATCGAGCCGGAGCGCGAGCCCCGGTGCGTTCGTGCCGGCGAGGCGCTCGTCCCAGTTGCTCCCCTCGACGAAGCCGATCCGCTCCGCGCGCCGGAGCGTCGCCGGAGAACCGCACACCCAGAGCAGCTGACCGGCCTCGTCCGAGACGGCCATGATCGCGTCGCAGTCGCGCGCCGCCTGTCCGAGCACGTCGTCGAGTAGCGGGAACACGCGAGCCAGCGGGTGGGCGGCGCGGATGTCCCGGAGCTGGTCCTCGGGGAGGGTGATCGGCGCGCACGTGTCGTCCGCGGTCACCCCGGCGGCGGCGGATCGGTGCCATGAGTCCGCCACGGCTGCACGCATGGAGGGGCTCTGCTTCGTATCGTTCATCCGGACCTCCTCAAGTGATGAGAGTCACATTTGAAGGTTGCATTCACGTTGCATCCGTCGATCTTCGTCCACGTCCGGTGACCGCAACGTTGCTGCAACCTCAGCGTTCCTAGCGTCTGTGACCACGATCACGCCCCAATGCCTGAACTGCCTGAGGAGAAATCCCGATGACCGTATACACAGCTCCCGGCCAGCCCGACTCGCTGGTCACCGTCCAAGGCCGCTACGGCCACTACATCGGTGGCGCCTGGGTCGACCCGGTCAAGGGTGCCTACTTCGAGAACATCTCGCCGGTGAACGGCAAGCCGTTCACCGAGATCGCCCGGGGCACGGCCGAGGACATCGAGGCCGCCCTGGACGCCGCACATGCTGCCGCTCCGTCGTGGGGGAAGACCTCGACGACGGAGCGGTCCAACATCCTGCTCAAGATCGCCGACGTGATGGAGGAGAACCTCACCGCGATCGCCGTCGCCGAGACCTGGGAGAACGGCAAGCCGGTCCGCGAGACGCTCGCCGCGGACATCCCGCTCGCCATCGACCACTTCCGCTACTTCGGAGGAGTGCTGCGTGCCCAGGAGGGCACCATCGGTGAGATCGACGAGAACACCGTGGCGTACCACTTCCACGAGCCGCTGGGCGTCGTCGGCCAGATCATCCCGTGGAACTTCCCGATCCTGATGGCGGTCTGGAAGCTCGCCCCGGCGCTCGCCGCGGGCAACTGCGTGGTCCTGAAGCCCGCCGAGCAGACGCCCTGGTCGATCCTCAAGCTCGTCGAGCTGGTCGGCGACCTGCTGCCCGCCGGAGTTCTCAACGTCGTCAACGGTTTCGGCGTCGAGGCCGGCAAGCCGCTCGCCTCCTCGCCGCGGGTCGCCAAGGTCGCCTTCACCGGCGAGACCACCACCGGCCGCCTGATCATGCAGTACGCCAGCCAGAACATCATCCCGGTGACCCTGGAGCTCGGCGGCAAGAGCCCGAACATCTTCTTCGACTCCGTCGCCGCGGAGAAGGACGCTTTCTACGACAAGGCGCTCGAGGGCTTCACGATGTTCGCCCTC
Organism: Nocardioides sp. NBC_00850; assembly: GCF_045207335.1. Lineage (NCBI taxonomy): Bacteria > Bacillati > Actinomycetota > Actinomycetes > Propionibacteriales > Nocardioidaceae > Nocardioides > Nocardioides sp. NBC_00850. Next base: position 811,729 of record NZ_CP108845.1, on the reverse strand, counting down.
AACCAGGGCGAGGTCTGCACCTGCCCGTCGCGTGCGCTCGTCCAGCGCTCGATGTACTCCGACTTCGTCGGCGACGCCATCGCCCGGGTCGAGAAGATCAAGCAGGGCAACCCGCTCGACGACACCACGATGATCGGCGCCCAGGCCAGCAACGACCAGCTCGAGAAGATCCTGTCCTACATCGAGATCGGCAAGGACGAGGGCGCCAAGGTCCTCACCGGTGGCGAGCGGACCATCCTCGAGGGCGACCTCGCCGAGGGCTACTACGTGCAGCCGACCGTCTTCGAGGGCGACAACTCGATGCGGATCTTCCAGGAGGAGATCTTCGGACCGGTCGTGTCGCTGACCGGCTTCGACGACGAGGCCGACGCCCTCAAGGTCGCCAACGACACCCTGTACGGCCTCGGCGCCGGCGTCTGGTCGCGTGACGGGTCGCAGGCCTTCCGAGCCGGCAAGGAGATCAAGGCCGGCCGGGTCTGGACGAACTGCTACCACGCCTACCCGGCCCACGCGGCCTTCGGCGGCTACAAGCAGTCCGGCATCGGTCGCGAGACCCACAAGATGATGCTGGACCACTACCAGCAGACCAAGAACCTGCTCGTCAGCTACAGCCCCGACGCACTCGGGTTCTTCTGATGAGCGCGACCCACGCCTCCTCCCTTCCGGCGCGGGTCGCCGTGACCGACGGGGCGGCGGACCTGCTCCGCCGCCTCGTCGGTATCCACGGGCCGGTCATGTTCCACCAGTCCGGTGGATGCTGCGACGGCTCCGCCCCGATGTGCTACCCGAGCGGCGACTTCATGCTCGGCGACGCCGACATCCACCTGGGCGACCTGGACATCGACCTGGACCAGCAGGTGCCGGTCTGGATGTCGCGCTCGCAGTTCGAGTACTGGTCGCACACCCATCTCACCATCGACGTCGTCCCCGGACGCGGCGCCGGGTTCTCCCTGGAGGCGCCCGAGGGCGTGCGGTTCCTGATCCGGTCGCGACTGTTCACCGACGACGAGGCCGCCCTGCTCGGGTAGCGCCTCCCCCTCCCGCCCTCCCGAGAAAGCACGACGCAATGACCGACCTGACGATCCCCAGCAAACCGATCCGCTTCGATCCCCCGGCCGACCTGGCCGCTGCCGCCAACGTCACCGAAGAGGCGTACGCCCGGGCCGAGTCCGACCTCGAAGGCTTCTGGGCCGAGCAGGCCGAGCGGCTGACCTGGGCCGAGCCGTTCACCGAGGTGCTGGACTGGTCCGACGCACCCAACGCGCGGTGGTTCGCGGACGGGAAGCTCAACGCGGCGTACAACTGCGTCGACCGGCACGTCGAGGCCGGTCGCGGCGACAAGGTGGCCTTCCACTTCGTCGGCGAGCCCGGTGACACCCGAGACATCACCTACGCCGATCTCAAGGACGAGGTGTCCCGAGCCGCCAACGCGCTGACCGACCTCGGAGTGGTCAGTGGGGACCTGGTCGCGATCTACCTGCCGATGATCCCCGAGGCCATCGTGGCGATGCTGGCGTGTGCCCGCATCGGGGCCACCCACACCGTGGTCTTCGGCGGGTTCTCGGCCGAGGCCCTCGCCTCCAGGATCGAGGACTGCCGAGCCAAGCTGGTCATCACCTCCGACGGTGGCTACCGCCGCGGGGCTCCGTCGTCGCTGAAGCCGGCTGTCGACGCCGCCCTGGCGCGGCTGGGCGGCCAGAGTCCGGTCGAACACGTCCTCGTCGTACGCCGCACCGGGGAGTACGTTCCCTTCGACGACGCCACCGATCTGTGGTGGCACGACGTCGTCGACAGCGCTTCGCCCGAACACACGCCCGAGGCGTTCGATGCCGAGCACCCGTTGTACGTCATGTACTCCTCGGGCACGACCGGGAAGCCCAAGGGCATCCTGCACACCACCGGTGGCTACCTGACCGGCGCGGCCTACACGCACCATGCCGTGTTCGACCTCGAGCCGGACACGGACGTCTACTGGTGCACCGCCGACATCGGCTGGGTCACCGGACACAGCTACATCGTCTACGGCCCGCTCGCCAACGGCGTCACCCAGGTGCTCTACGAGGGCACTCCGGACAGCCCGCACCGGGGTCGTTGGTGGGAGATCATCGAGCGGTACGGCGTGACCCTCTTCTACACCGCCCCGACGGCGGTCCGGACGTTCATGAAGTGGGGACGCGAGATCCCGGACAGGTACGACCTCACCTCGCTGCGGCTCCTCGGATCGGTCGGCGAGCCGATCAACCCCGAGGCGTACCTCTGGTACCGCAGCGTCATCGGCGGCGACCGCTGCCCCGTCGTCGACACCTGGTGGCAGACCGAGACCGGTCAGATGATGATCAGTCCCCTCCCCGGAGTCACCGCCGGCAAGCCCGGCTCGGCGATGCGGCCGCTGCCCGGCATCGGCGCCGACGTGGTCGACGAGGAGGGTCGCTCGGTGCCGAACGGGTCGAGCGGCTACCTGGTTCTCACCAAGCCGTGGCCCGCCATGCTGCGTACGTTGTGGCAGGACGACGACCGCTTCGTCGAGACGTACTGGACTCGCTTCGCGGACCTCGGCTACTACTTCGCCGGCGACGGGGCCAAGAAGGACGAGGACGGCGACATCTGGATCCTGGGCCGCGTCGACGACGTGATGAACGTGTCCGGCCACCGCCTCTCCACGAGTGAGATCGAGTCCGCTCTGGTCTCCCACCCACGGGTCGCCGAAGCAGCCGTCGTCGGCGCCGCCGACGAGACCACCGGCCAGGCCGTCGTCGCCTACGTCATCCTGCGCTCCGGAGACGGCAACACCGGCGAGGCGCTGATCCAGGAGCTACGTAACCATGTGGCCAGAGAGATCGGTGCCATCGCCAAGCCGCGGCAGATCACGATCGTCCCGGAGCTGCCCAAGACGCGGTCCGGGAAGATCATGCGCCGACTCCTGCGCGATGTCGCCGAGGGCCGAGACATCGGCGACACCACCACGCTCAGCGACCCGAGCGTCATGGCCCTGATCGCGAACCGCGACGCCGAAGACGCCGAAGACGCGGAGGCATGAGATGGCTGTGCCCGCCACAAGCGTCGACCCCAGGACGATCGGGCGCAGCTGGATCGTCGTGGCCAGGCACCGCCAGCCTGCGGGGACGGCGGCTCCTGCGCCGTGGGGCGAGGCGCATCTCAAGCGGATCGGCACCCAGGTGACTTTCTGCGGTGCGTCGGCCCAGGGGTGGCACGCCTTCTGGCACCTGCGGTCCGAGGACATCCGCCGGTGGTGCCCTGCATGTAGCCTCCGACTGCGCCGCTTCCGCTGATCCCAGGACTGCCCCGCTTAGGCTCCTGAGCATGGACCATCGGGTGTTGTTGATCGTCGGGGTGGCGCTGGCGATCATGATCGCGGCGTCGGTGTTCGCGCGGCGTACGGGAGTGGCGGCGCCGCTGCTGCTCGTGGGGCTCGGGATCGGGGCGAGCTATCTGCCGGGGGCGCCGGAGATCGAGCTCGATCCGGAATGGATCCTGGCCGGCGTACTGCCGCCGTTGCTCTACTCCTCCGCGGTCAACCTGCCGGTGATCGACTTCTGGCGGAACCTCCGGCTGATCAGCTGGCTCTCGGTCGTGATGGTGATCGTCTCGGCGCTGACGATCGGGGCGGTCGTCCACTGGCTGTTCCCGGAGATCTCCTTCCCGCTCGCGGTCGCGCTCGGGGCGGTCGTCAGCCCCACCGACGCGGTGGCGGCGACGGCGATCGGGCGCCGGGTCGGGCTGCCGCCGCGGGTGATGACCGTGCTGGAGGGCGAGAGCCTGGTCAACGACGCCTCCGCCCTCGTCGTCCTCCGGACGGCCGTGGCGGGGATCGCGGCGGCCAGCTCGTTCTCGCTGGGACGTACGGCTCTGGAGTTCGGCTGGGCGGTGCTGGGCGCGCTCGTGATCGGCGCCGTCGTCGGCTGGCTCACCGTGCTGCTCCGCCAGCGCCTGGACGATCCGGTGCTCAACACGACGATCTCGTTCGCGGTGCCGTTCATCGCCTACTTCCCGGCCGAGGAGCTGAACGCGTCGGGCGTGCTCGCCGTCGTCGTCGCCGGGCTGGTGACGGGTGGGCTCGGCAGCCGCCGGTTCAGCGCCCGCGACCGGCAGACCCAGGCGACCACCTGGACGACGTTCAACTTCATCCTGGAGAGCGGCGTCTTCCTGGCGATGGGCTACCAGTTGCCCGCGCTCGTCGACGCCGCCCGAGGCGAGACCACGATGGGCGAGATGGCCGGGCTGGTCCTGATCGTGGTCGGCCTGCTCGTCGCGCTCCGGTTCCTCGGGCTCGCCGGGCCCGCGCTCAGGGACCGGGAGGAGAACAAGGAAGAGGTACGCACCCGCCTCGACCAGTTCGAGGAGAAGCTCGACTCGCTGACCCCCGCCGACGACCGGGAGGACGCCCGGATCACCTCGGCCCGGCGGCGGCTGGCGCGGGGCCGGGCGGACATCGACTTCGAGGAGCGCGAGCCGATCACCAGGCGTGGCTTCCTGATCATCGGCTGGGCCGGGATGCGTGGCGTCGTCACGGTCGCCGCCGCCCACACCATCCCGGTCGGCACCTCCCACCGCGCGACCGTGGTGCTCGCCGCCTTCCTGGTCGCGCTCATCACGCTCGTGCTCTTCGGCCTCACGCTCCCGGCGGTGATCCGCCGGATGCGGTTTCCCGGTGAGTCCTCGAAGGATCGGCACGACGCGTTCCGGGCGCTGCTGCGGCAGGTCGGTGAGGATGCGATCGACACCCTCGGACCGCTGGAGTCGCAGACCATCGACGGCGAGCCGATCGACCCGAAGCTGGTGACCAAGCTCAAGGACAGCATCCTCCCGCGGGTGCTCGCGGGTGTGCGCGAGACGCCGAGACTCAGGCCCGCGGTGATGGAGCAGACGATGATCCTGCAGATGCGCTACCTCGATGCGATGCGCGACGCGCTCGCCGCCGAGCGCAGCATCGGCGCCTACAGCTCGCACACCTACCGGAGGGTCGAGTCGATCCTCGACGACATGGAGAAGCGGCTCGACGCGAGCTGAGCCCGCGGATGGGCGCAGGACGGTTACCTTGGCGCCTGCTGGCCCGTCATCACCATGACGGAGCTCGCGCGAGGAAGGTAACGACATGACCGGATCAGGTCCACACGAAGCAACGGCAGAGGCCTTCGAGCAGCAGCGCGAGCGTCTGGTGGCGGTCGCCTACCGGATGCTCGGATCCAGGGCGGACGCCGAGGACGCGGTGCAGGAGGCGTGGATCCGGCTGGCGCGGCAGGACGAGGCCTCGATCGACAACCTGGCCGGCTGGCTGACCACCGTGGTGGGGCGGGTCTGCATCGACGTGCTCCGCTCGCGTAAGACCCGGCCTGAGCTGTCGTACGAGGACCGGCTGCCCGAGCTCGTCGTGGCCGTCGACGGCGGGGCGGCGCCCGAGGACGACGCGATGCTCGCCGAGTCGGTCGGGCTGGCGCTGCTCGTGGTGCTCGACTCCCTCACGCCCACCGAGCGGCTCGCGTTCGTCCTGCACGACATGTTCGCGGTGCCGTTCGCCGAGATCGGCGAGATCATCGGCCGGTCCACCGACGCGACGAAGATGCTCGCCAGCCGAGCCCGCCGGAAGGTGCAGGGCACCCCGCAGCCGCAGGAGGAGCCGCGGCGCCAGCGCGCCGTGGTCGACGCATTTCTCGCCGCGGCACGGAACGGGGACTTCGAAGGGCTCGTCACCCTGCTCGATCCGAACGTGACCTGGCGGACGTACCACCCGAAGGGTGTGCTGACCACGGTCGGCGCGGCCGAGGTGGCCGAACCGGTCCTGCGCGGCGCCCGCTCGATGACCTCGGCGCTCCCGGTCCGCGTCAACGGCGAGCCCGGGTTCGTGGCCTGGGGCGCCAACGGCAAGGTGCTCGGCCTCGTGGCGTGCACCGTGGTCGGGGGCCGGATCGTCGAGCTGGTGACGGTGAGCGACCGCAAGCGCCTCGACGCCATGGATCTGCCCCCGCGACCCGAATAGGGCGCCCGTCGACGCCCCGGTTTGTTACCTCTTGGAGAACGCCTTCGTCGTACTGGTGCAAGCATCCGAAGACGAAGGAGACCCAAGATGGAAAGCCGGATCAACCCCATGGGCAACGAGATCGGGGCCGCGTGGGCGAAGCACATCATCTCGTCGAACAAGATCATCGCCGGCTCGACACTGCCGAAGGCCGTGCAGGAGCTGGTGAAGATCCGCGCCAGCCAGATCAACGGCTGTGGCGGCTGCCTCGACATGCACACCAAGGACGCCGCGGCCGCCGGTGAGAGCGCGATGCGGATCAACCTGGTCGGGGCATGGCGGGAGACGACCGTCTACACCGAAGCGGAGCGGGCGGCGCTGGAGCTCACCGATCAGGGCACTCGCCTCGCCGACTCCAGCGGTGTCACCGATGAGGCGTGGGCGAACGCGGCGAAGCACTTCGACGAGGACCAGCTGATGGCCTTGGTCGGCCTGATCTGCCTGATCAACGCCTTCAACCGCCTCAACGTGATCACCCGGACTCCCGGCGGCGAGTACCAGCCCGGGCAGTACGCCTGACACGACTTGCCTCGGGCTCGCGGCGGACCCGGCCCTGGGTCCGCCGCGGCCACCGACCTCATCGATTCTGCCCAGGAGAAGACTCATGAACATCGCACTGTGGATCGTCGCCGGCCTGATGGCCGCCATCTATCTGCTCTCCGGCTTCGGGAAGCTGTTGGTCCCCAGGGAGAGGATGGCGGCGATGGGCGACGCCTCGCGCTGGGTCCTCGACTTCCGGCCCAGCACCCTCAAGGTCATCGGAGCACTCGAGATCCTCGGCGCCGTCGGCCTGATCCTGCCCGCCCTGCTCGACACCGCGCCGATCCTGGTCCCGCTGGTGGACGCGACCTACCTCGCCTTGACCGCTTTCGTGGCGATCGGCCGCTTCGCTTGGGCACCCTTCACCGGCTGATCGGGCCGGCTCTCGGCGGGTCACACCGTCTCGAAGCCGGCCATCATCGCCATGTCCTCGTGCTCCAGGTTGTGGCAGTGGATGAGGAACCTGCCGGCGTACCTCTCGAACTTCACCCTGACCCGGACGGCCTCATAGGGGCGTACGTCGACGGTGTCCTTCCAGCCGAGGTCCATCGGGCCCGGGCCGCGGTTGCCGCGCCGTAGGACCTGGAAGGGCGAGAGGTGCACGTGGACCGGGTGGTGCGCGTCGGTGAAGAACTCCCAGATCTCGGTGGACTCCAGCGCCACCTTGGCCTGCGGGACCGCCGGGTCGAAGGGCTTGCCGTTGACCCCCCAGCCCCTACGGCCGTGCACGTCCGCCTTGCGGAAGTGCCAGCTGCGGACGATGGCTCCCTCGGGCTTCTCGGGCGCGGGTACGTCGGCCAGCCTCCCTGGGATCCGGACGTCGTCGGCCGCGCGCCGGGCGATGCGGAACCGCATCACCTGAGCGGTGCGGCCGGTGCCGAGACGGTTGCGCATCTCGACCGTCGTCCCCGGCGCGAGCGAGCGGAAGTCGACGACGACGTCGAACCGCTCGCCGGAGGCCATCGTGATCTCGCCGTGCTCGACCGGCGCCGCGAGCAGCCCGCCGTCGGAGCCGATCTGGGTGAGCTTCACCGGCTGCCCGTCGGAGGTCCGCAGGCTCAGCGCGTAGCGGCGCGCGTTGGAGGCGTTGAGCAGCCGCAGCCGATACTGCGCCGCCTCGACCTCCGCCTCGGGCCAGGGGGCACCGTTGACGAGGATGACGTCGCCGAGCACACCGGCCATGTAGCGATCCTCGACCCCGGGCTCGCCGAGGAGCTCCGGGTCGAGCGCCGGGTAGCGCAGCGTGCCGTCCTCGTCAAAGGCCCGGTCGGCGATCATCAGCGGCAGCTCCCGCTCGCCTCGTGGCAGCGAGAGCGCGTCCTCCTCGTCGTCGCGGATGATGTGGAACCCGGCCAGCCCGCGCCACACCTGCGGGGCGGTGAAGTCCATCCGATGGTCGTGGTACCAGAGCGTCGTCGCCGGCTGCTCGAGTGGATAGCGGTAGTCGCGCTTTCCCGTTCTGACCAGCGCCTTCTGGTCGGTCATGGCCTCGTGACCGGCGTGGTGGGCATGGTGCGACTCGAAGCCCGGCGGCACCAGCAGATCCGTCGGCCAGCCGTCGCTCTCCGCCGGGGTGTGCCCGCCGTGGAGGTGCGTCGCGGTGGGCAGCGTGAGGGAGTTGGTGTGGCGTACGGTCACCGCCTCGCCGCGGCGGGTCTCCAGCGTGGGCCCGGGAAAGACCCCGTCGTACGTCATCATCTCGGTCCGCAGCCCGGGCAGGATCTCCACCGAGGCGGTGCGCTGGGAGATCTCGATCATCCCGCCCGAAGGCCGCTTGACCGGCGGCAACGGCAACGGACTCTCGTACGCCTTCGGCAGCCGTGCCGCGCTGCGCAGGATCCGTCCGGTCTGCTCGGGGGCCTCGCCGCACGCGACCAGCGATCCGGCGACCGGGGCGGCCAGTCCGGCGCCGAGAAGAGTGCGTCGCCCGATCCTCATCGCCGGACCTCCCGCGGGCTGCCGGCGCCACGGCGCACGGAGGCGATGGCCACGGCCACCGCGATGCCGACCGTGAGGACGCCGACCGGGACGTGCAGCTGCAGGACCCGGGTGTAGCCGAGGATCGCCTGGACATGGATGAGGAAGAAGAGCGCGACCGACCAGATGAGGAACCACCAGCGCCCACGCATCGCCACGACGGCGCCCGCGGCGATCGGCAGCAGCAGCCCGAGGCCCTGCAGCGCGACCGCGCCCGCGGAGTGGAGGCCCAACGCCTCGAAGGTGCCGGCGAAGTAGGAGCCGATGAAGATCGGTTGCCCGATCGCGAAGAGCGCGGTCACAACCGCGACGGCTCGGAAGCAGAAGAGGCTGACGCGTGGTCGGCGCTCGCGTATCTGTGGGGTCACACCACGACGATATGTAGCCGCGGTACCTATGGCATCGGGCGTTCCCCTGACCGCCGGCGGATCCTCGTCGGGGTCAGCCCTGGTGGGTGAAGACCTCGTCGCGGGCCGTGTCGAGACCGATCTGGAGGGCGCCGCGGAGCACGGGGTCGCCGGAGATCTCGGTGGGGACGACGGTGGGGACGTTGGGGCCGAGGGCGGCGATCGCCTTCTGCACGCGGGCGGCCAGGACCGGCCCGCCGGCGCACCCGACCTCGCCCGCGAGCACGCACAGCTCGGGGTCGAGCACCACGCAGATGCCCGCCAGGCCGAGGGCGAGCCTCCTGGCCAGCTCCTCGAGGAACGGCTCGGCGTCGGGGTCACCACCGGCGGCCGCGCGTACGCAGTCCACACCGCTGCCCTTCAGCCCGAACGCCCGGGCGAGGATGTCCATGGCCTCTACGCTGACCAGCGACTGGAAGGCCGCGTGCTGCGGGCTGTCGGTGCCGTGGGGCGTGGAGGCGCCCGGAACCGCCAGATAGCCGATCTCGCCGGCGCCACCGCCGGCCCCGCGGTGGAGGCGACCGTCGACGATCACCGCGAGCCCCAGCCCGCGGTCGATCCAGGCGAGCACCGAGTCCTTGACGCCGTGGGAGGCTCCGGCGGACTGCTCCGCGAGCCCAGCAAGGTTGACGTCGTTCTCGATCAGTATCGGCCGCTGGAAGCTGCGGCGGAGGTCCTGGAGGACGCCCGCGCGCCAGTCCGGCAGGTCGTTGGCGAAGCGGAAGTCGCCGGTGCGCGGGTCGATCATGCCGGGCGTACCGATCGAGAGGCAGCGGAGCTGCGACATCGTGATGCCGGCGCTCCGGGTGGCGTCGGCGACGGTGGCCCGCACCGCCTCGACCGGGTCGGAGGTCTCATGGGGGTCGAGCGCACCCGTGGCCAGCTCGGTGCCGGTGATGTCGGCGACCGACGCGGTGATCTGGTCGGGTCCGATGTGGAGGGCCGCGACGTAGCCCGCCGACGGGACCACGCCGTAAAGCGCGGCGTTGGGGCCGCGACCGCCCTGCTGGGTCCCGACGACCTCGACCAGGCCGCGCTCGCCGAGCCGGGTCAGCAGCTGTCCCGCGGTCACCTTCGAGAGGCCGACGAGCTCGCCGAGCCGGGTCTTCGTCACCGGCCCGTTCGAGAGCATCAGGTCGAGCGCCGCGCGGTCGTTGGTGTCGCGGATCAGGTGTGTCTTGGGCGGTCTGGACATCGGCGGCGCTCCTTTCGGGGGTCGGGGTGGCGTACGGAACGCCAACCTAACAATTGCAGGGCTCGCGACGGTGTTTGTCCACGCTGGGTCTAGACGGTAACTGTAAAGGAACCTTACAGTGGGGCTTCGATCGCCATCCATCTCAACCCCCATCAAGGAGCTTGGAATGCGTACTACCACGAAGATCGCCGTTCTCGGCGGGATCTTGCTGGCGCCCGTCCTGGCCATGTTGCCGACGAGCCCCGCAAGTGCGCACGGCTACATCTCGAACCCCCCGAGCAGGCAGGCCCAGTGTGCTGCCGGCACCGTCGAGTGCGGGGACATCAAGTACGAACCGCAGAGTGTCGAGGGCCCGAAGGGCCTGACCAGCTGCTCCGGCGGCAACTCGAGGTTCGCCGAGCTCGACGACGACTCCAAGAACTGGCAGGCCACACCCGTCGGCCGGACCCAGACGTTCACCTGGTCACTGAGCGCCCGGCACAGCACCAGCACCTGGCAGTACTTCATCGGCGGCACCAAGATCGCCGAGTTCGACGACGGTGGCGCGCAGCCGCCGGCCACCGTCGAGCACCAGGTCGACTTCGGCTCGTTCACCGGCCGGCAGAAGGTCCTCGCGGTCTGGAACGTCGCCGACACGACCAACGCCTTCTACGCCTGCATCGACGTGAACATCGGCGGCACCGCGACCGACCCGGAGACGCCTGCGCCGGTGGCCGGTGAGTTCCCGGTCAGCGAGGAGCAGTTCAACCAGCTCTTCCCCAACCGCAACCCCTTCTACACGTACGCAGGCCTCGTCGAGGCGCTCAGCGCCTACCCGGAATTCACCAATGCTGGGGACGAGGCGGTGCAGAAGCGGGAGGCTGCGGCGTTCATCGCCAACGTCGCCCACGAGACCGGTGACCTGCTCTACGTCGTCGAGCAGAACGAGGCCAACTACCCGCACTACTGCGACCCCAACCAGTCCTACGGCTGCCCCGCGGGCAACGACCAGTACTACGGCCGTGGTCCGGTCCAGCTGAGCTGGAACTTCAACTACAAGGCCGCCGGGGACGCGCTCGGGATCGACCTGCTGAACAACCCCAACCTGGTCGCCACCGATCCGGCGGTCGCCTGGAAGACCGGGCTCTGGTACTGGAACACCCAGAACGGCCCGGGAACCATGACCCCGCACGCGGCGATGGTCAACGGCGCCGGATTCGGCGAGACCATCCGGTCCATCAACGGGTCCATCGAGTGCAACGGTGGCAACCCTGCCCAGGTGCAGAGCCGCGTCGACAACTACACCGAGGTCACCTCGCTGCTCGGAGTGGACCCGGGTGGGAACCTGTACTGCTGAAGCGGAGCCCGAAGCAATAGAGCACTGCTGACCGACATCCCGCACAGAAACGGCGGCGTGCGCAGCCCCACCTGCGTACGCCGTCGTGTTTCTGTTTTGTGACAAGCGCCCAACGAGGTTCTGCCTCCGTGCCGGTGTCGGTCGCCCGGCTGCGCCCCTACCTTCGAGTAGCAACCGGATCCCCGGACAGCCCGGGGCCGGACGGACGAAGGAGCATGCTCGGTGCTCAGATCACTCTCTCTCCGAATCGCCGCGGTCGCCGCGGCCGTCACTCTCCCCCTCTTCGGCCTGGTCGCGCCGGCCGATGCGGAGAGCCCCTACGAGCGCGGGCCGGACCCGACGTCGGCCAGCGTCCTGGACAACGGCACGTTCTCCCTCTCCACCGCCTCGGTCTCCTCGCTGGTGACCGGCTTCGGCGGAGGGACGATCTACTACCCCACCTCCACCACGGCGGGGACCTTCGGCGGTGTCGTGCTCGCCCCCGGCTACACGGCCTCCTCGTCGTCCTACTCCTCCGTCGCGCGCCGGGTGGCCTCGCACGGGTTCGTGGTCTTCGCGATCGACACCGACACCCGTTACGACCAGCCCGACAGCCGCGGCTCCCAGATCCTGGCGGCGGTCTCCTACCTGAAGAACAGTGCCTCGTCCGCGGTCGCCTCGCGGCTGGACGAGACCCGGATCGCGATCTCGGGTCACTCGATGGGTGGCGGCGGGACGCTCTCCGCCGCGGCGCGGGACTCCTCGGTCAAGGCTGCGGTCGCTCTGCAGCCCTGGCACACCGACAAGACCTGGCCGGAGATCCAGGTCCCGACCATGATCATCGGCGCGGAGCTCGACACGATCGCTCCCGTCGACTCCCACTCGATCCCCTTCTACACCTCCGCCACCGGGGCCCGGGAGAAGGCGTACGGCGAGATCAACAACGGCGACCACCTCATCGCCAACACCGACGACGACTGGCAAGGGCGCCTGTTCGTCACCTGGCTGAAGAGGTACGTCGACGACGACACCCGCTACTCGCAGTTCCTCTGCCCGGCGCCGACCTCGATCAACCTGTCCGACTACCGCAACACCTGCCCGGACTGATCCGTCGGTCTCGACGCACGAAATCGGACCGGCCACCCGGGGGAGGTGGCCGGTCCGTTGTGTCCGGCATTGGAAGATGGGGGCATGACCGGAAATAGTGGAAACGGCGGAACCAGCACAGGCATCCGCGTCGCGTCCGTCGACGACATCCCGGAGGGCGAGGGGATCGCCATCTCCTCCGACATCACCGGCACCGAGGACGACATCGCCATCCTGCGCGACGACAACGGCACCTGCTGGGCCCTCAACGACACCTGCACCCACGAGACCGCCTCGCTGGCCGAGGGCTGGGTCGAGGACGGCGATGTCGAGTGCCCCCTGCACTCCTCGCGGTTCAACCTCAAGACCGGCAAGGTCGACGGGCTCCCGGCCACCCGCGACACCGTCCCGCACCGTGTCGAGGTGCGCGACGGTGAGGTGTACCTGTTCCCCGGCGAGAGGCCGTGACGGTCTCCTCGGTCCTCGTCGTCGGCGGCGGCATCGCCGGTGTGTCGACGGTCGCGGAGCTGCGAAAGCAGGGGTACGCCGGTGAGCTGACGCTCGTCTCGGCTGACGCGGTCCCCTACGACCGCCCGCCGCTGTCCAAGGAGTATCTCGCCGGCGCTCGCGACCTCGAGTCGATCGCGCTGCAGCCGCCGCAGTGGTACGCCGACCAGGAGATCGCGCTGGTCGGTGGAGCCGTCGCGGTCGCGATCCGCCCGGACGCCGGCGAGGTCGAGCTCGCCGATGGGCGGGTGCTGGCTGCCGACAAGATCGTGCTCGCGACGGGTGGTCGTGCGGTCCTGCCCGCGATCGGATCCCCGAGCCACGTTCTGCGGGAGGTGGCTGACGCCGACCGGCTGCGTACGCATCTGGTGCCCGGGGCCCGGCTGCTGATCGTTGGTGCGGGACTGATCGGTGCGGAGGTCGCCTCGACCGCGCGCGGGCTGGGGGCGGAGGTCGTGCTGGTCGATCCGCTGGATCCGCCTCTCGCCGCTGCGGTCGGGACCGAGGTGGCCAGGTGGCTGCACGGCCTGCACGCCGACCACGGTGTGGAGGCGCTGACGACCACGGTCGAGACGCTGCTGGAGACCCCGACCGGGGTCGCAGTGCAGCTGAAGGGCGAGCCGGACTCGCGAGAGTTCGACGCCGTGCTCCTGGCCGTCGGACTGATCCCCGAGACCGGCCTCGCCGAGACCGCGGGCCTGGAGACCTCGCGCGGCATCCTGGTCGACTCCGGTCAGGTGACCAGCCACCCGTCGGTGCTCGCGGTCGGAGACTGCGCCCGGCTCCGTGACCACCACCGCGCCGAGCACTGGGAGGCAGCCCAGTTGGACGGCGCCCGGGCGGCGGCGACGATCCTCGAGACCGAGCCCCCGCCCGCCACCGCACCCTGGTGGTGGTCGGATCGCTACGGCCTCCATGTCGAAGGGGTCGGCGAGATGCGGTCGGCCGACGCCGAGCACACGAGGGCCGTACGCGGCACCATCGGCGAGCCGCCCTTCTCGGTGTTCACTCTCCGCGGCGAGCGCGTCATCGGCGCGGTCGCGGTCGACGACGCGGCTGCCGTCAAGGCGGCCCGTCGCCTGATCGACCGGGGGATCGATGTACGGCCCGCTGATCTCGCGGATCCGACTCAGAGCCTACGAACCCTGCTGCGCCGGTGACGATTTTCGTGCCGAGTCGGCGCGTTAGAACGAGCCGACTCGGCGGGCTTCGTGGTCAGAATGAGCCGACTCGGTGATACAGCGAAGGCGCCCCGCGAGCAGGTCGCGGGGCGCCTTTCCTGGGCGAGGAGGCTCAGACGGTCAGCTGAGCCGGCTTGGACTGGTTGGCGACGCGGTTCTCGGAGTCGATGAACCAGGCGAGCTGCTCGACGCGGGTGATGATCGCGTGCAGCAGGTCGGCGGTGGTCGGGTCCTCGGAGTCGATGTCGTCGTGGATGTCACGAGCGGTCTTCGAGGTGGCGTAGAGCGCGGCGGCGGCGAGGTCGGCGGCCGTCGCGGTGTCGACCTCGGTCGCAGGGAGCGGCGCGAGGGTGGTGTCCTCGGCGACGGTGCCGGTGCGGCCGTCGGGGAGGATGTAGAGCGCACGCATGCGCTCGGCGACCTCGTCGGTGAAGTCGCGGGCGGCGTCGACGACCTCGTCGAGGACGAGGTGCATGTCGCGGAAGTTCTTGCCCACGACGTTCCAGTGGAGCTGCTTGCCCTGCAGGCTGAGCTCGGTCAGATCGACGAGCAGGCGCTGCATCTGGGTCGCGAACGCCGGGCTCGGGATGAACGCGGGGTGCGAGGTGTGGGTGGCGCTGCTCGTGTCGGTCTTCGTGGCCATGTTCGGTGGGTCCCCCAGATTGAAGTGTTGGCTTTTCGTGGTGACACCAACTGTGCCACCTTTTCTTGAATCATTCCAGAAAGGTTAGTCTTCCCTAAGTCATCGCCGTGGCTCTCGGTACGCCGTAGAGTCGGCTCGTGCCGCCAGCCGGAGACGTTCCAGTCCCTCTCCTCGCGCGGGTTCGCCGCCCGGAGGTCTTCGAGACCAGCCGGCTGAGCGAGGACGCGCAGGTCGAGGCCTGGGAACGCCACAACGCCAGCGCCCTGGTCGCGCTCTCCTGCCGACCCATCGACGGCCACGGGTTCGACGCGCAGGAGGTCAACCTGCAGCTCGACGAGATCCATCTGGCGCGGGTCCGGGCCACTCGCCACGTCGTCGAGCGGCCGGCCAGCCTCGTCAAGGAGATCCCCGCCCGGTCGATCGCCGTCTACGCCAGCCTGCGCGGCGACGCGATCCTGGAGTACGCCGGCCGCCGCAAGGTCATCCGGCCCGGTCAGCTGATCGTGTGCGACGTCGACGCGCCCTTCCTGCGGGGCTTCGGGCACGGGCTCGAGGAGCTCGCGGTCAAGGTTCCGGTGGACGCCTTCGCGGCGCGTACCGGGATGGCGTCGATGCCGTCGCCGCTCGTCCTCGACGCGGGCCGCGACCAGGACCCGCACGGCCGAGCCCTCGTGCAGATGGTCGGCCGCGCCCTGCGGCCCCACGACCCGGTCCCGGCCGACGAAGGCGCCGTGCTCGACCTGATCTCGGTGATCGCCACCGCCGGGAAGGTCTCGCTGGCCACCGCCCACCGGGCGGCGGCGAAGGCGTTCATCGAGGACCATCTCGCCGACCCCGGCCTCTCCGCCACCACCGTCGCTGCGGGCGCCGGCATCTCCGAGCGGCACCTGTCCCGGCTCTTCGCCGACGCCGGTACCAGCGTCCCCCGCCACATCCTCGGCCGCCGCCTCGAGCTCGCCTACGCGATGCTCGCCACCGGCTCGGACCCGGCCGTCCGCACCGTCGACGTCGCCGAGAAGTGCGGCTTCACCTCCGCCTCGTACTTCTCCCACGCCTTCCGCAAGCGCTTCGGCGTCGCCGCCGGAGACGTACGCCGCGCCGCCCGCGCCTGAGCCTCTGCTCACTTCTCGGCGCGAAAGGGTGACAAGTCCACCAAAGTCCGATAGGTCTTCCATGCGATTTTCCGCCAACCAGACCCTGCTTCCCACCTGTAGGGGCGGTGGCGGACGACACTCTCGAACACCCCACACTCTCTAAGGAGACGTACGTGCGCAACGGACTCACCACCGGACGCGGCCTGAGCTTGGCCGCCGCCGGTGTCGCAGCGATGGCGCTGACCTTGACGGCCTGCGGGTCGGGCGGCATCGACGACGAAGGCGGTGGCGGAGAGGACACGCTCACCATCGGGTTCGTCTCGACCGAGACGGGCTCCTCGGCGCCGTTCGGCGAGGCGAACAGCTTCGTCGTCGACGAGCTGGAGACCTACTTCAAGGACCACCCGGTCAAGGCCGGCGACAAGGAGCTCGACGTCGAGATCGTGGTGCGCGACGCGCAGAGCGACACGACGAAGGCCGGGGCGGTGGCCGGCGACCTGATCAACAAGGACGGCGCCGACATCATCGTCGCCTCCTCGACGCCAGACATCGTCAACCCGGTCTCGGAGCAGTGCGAGGCCAACTCGATCCCGTGCATCACCACGGTCGCCCCGTGGCAGCCGTTCGCGATCCGCAGCGGCGACAAGCCGGCCGAGCTGAAGTACAGCTACCACTTCTTCTGGGGTCTCGAGGACGTCTCGACGGTCTACGCCGACATCTGGGGCAAGGTCCCGAACAACAAGAAGGCCGGCGGCCTGTTCCCGAAGGACCCCGACGGCGAGGCCTGGGGCGCCAACTTCCCGGCGCTGACCGAGGCGTCGGGCGTCAAGATCGACAACCCGGGCAACTACCCCAACGGCACGAAGGACTTCTCCGCCCAGATCAGTGCCTACAAGGGTCACGACGTCCTGGTCGGCGTCCCGATCCCGCCGGACTTCACCACGTTCTGGCAGCAGGCGAAGCAGCAGGGCTACAACCCGAAGGTCGCGACCATCGGCAAGGCGCTCCTCTTCCCGAGCAGCGTCGAGGCGCTGGGCCCGATCGCCCACAACCTCTCCACCGAGGTGTGGTGGACCCCGACCGCTCCCTACAAGTCCTCGTTGACCGGCCAGTCGGCGCAGGAGCTGGCGGACGCGTACGAGGAGAAGACCGGCAAGCAGTGGACCCAGCCGCTGGGCTTCGCGCACGCGCTCTTCGAGGTCGCGACGGCGGCGGTGACGGAGGCCGGCTCGACCGATGCCGACGCGATCACCAAGGCGCTGGCGGGGCTCGAGGTCTCCACGGTCGTCGGTGACGTCGCCTGGGGCAAGGACGCGAACGTCCCGCCGTACGTCGCCAAGACCTCGCTCGCGGGTGGTCAGTGGCGCCAGGTCGAGGGCGGGGAGCACCCGTTCGAGCTGGTCGTCGTACAGAACTCGCTGGCTCCCGACGTACCTCTCGGGGGCGAGCCCGAGGCGCTCAAGTGACCTTGCTTCACGTTGACGACCTGGCCAAGTCCTTTGGCCAGGTCGTCACGGCCCGCTCCGTCTCCTTCCACGTCGCCGCGGGCGAGGCGCTCGGCATCGTCGGGCCCAACGGCGCCGGCAAGTCCACGCTGCTCAACCTGGTGACCGGCACGCTCCCGGTCGATGCGGGCACCATCCGCTTCGACGGCACCGACGTCACCCGGATGCCGGCGGCGCGCCGTACGGCCCTCGGGATCGGGCGTACGTTCCAGGTCCCCCGCCCCTTCGAGGGGCTCACTGTCTTCGAGAACGTGCTGGTCGGGTCGACCTTCGGTGCGGGCACGCGCCGTCGCGAGGCCGACGCGCTGGCCTGGGAGGCGCTGGAGACCGCCGACCTGACCCACCTGGCCAACACCCCCGCCGGCTCGCTGCGGCTGCTCGACCGCAAGCGGCTCGAGCTCGCCCGCGCGCTGGCCACCCAACCGCGGCTGCTGCTCCTCGACGAGATCGCCGGCGGCCTCACCGAGCACGAGCTGCCCGCGCTGATCGAGACCATCTCGGCGATCCGCGACAGCGGCACCGGCGTCGTCTGGATCGAGCACATCGTGCATGCGTTGCTGCAGGTCGTGGACCGGTTGATGTGCCTGGCCCAGGGCGACGTCGTCGCCACCGGCGACCCGCGCGAGGTGATGGCCTCGGACGCGGTCGCCGCCGTCTATCTCGGCTCCCCCGACCTGGAAGGCGACACCCCGTGACCACCCTGCTCGAGGTCGACGCGATCGACGTCGCCTACGGCGACTTCCGCGCCCTGCACGGCATCACGGTCCGGGTCGCCGAGGGCGAGACGCTGGCCGTGATCGGCGCCAACGGTGCCGGCAAGTCGACGCTGCTGAAGACGATCGCCGGCCTGCTCCGCCCGACCGCCGGTCAGATCCGCTTCAACGGCCACAACGTCTCCCACACCCCGGCCCATCGGCGGGTTCGCGAGGGCATCGCGCTCACGCCGGAGGGACGCCGGATCTTCGCCTCGCTCACCGTCGAGGAGAACCTCAAGGTCGGCGCGCACGGACGCCGGCCCGGCCCCTGGAACCTCCAGACCGTCTACGACGCGTTCCCGCTGCTCGCGGAGAAGAGAACGCGCCGCGGAGCCCACCTCTCCGGTGGCGAGCAGCAGGCCACCGCCATCGGCCGTGCGCTGATGTCCAACCCGAAGCTGCTCCTGCTCGACGAGGTCTCGCTCGGCCTCGCCCCGGTCGTGATCGCCGACATCTACAAGGCGCTCCCCACGATCGCCGCGAAGGGGACGACCGTGCTCGTGGTCGAGCAGGACCTCACCCAGGCACTCACCGTCGCCGACCGGGTGCAGTGCCTCCTCGAGGGCCGCACCGTCCTCGAGGGCGCGGCGGCCGACGTCACGCGAGAGCAGGTCCAGGCGGCGTACTTCGGGATCGACGAGCAGGAGGTCGGCTGATGGACTGGATCAACGCGGTCCTCCAGGGAGTCCTGCTCGGCGGGCAGTACGCACTCCTCGCCTGCGGTCTGAGCCTCATCTTCGGCGTGATGCGCATCGTCAACCTCGCCCACGGTGTCCTCGCCGTCGCCTCGGCCTACCTCGCCTACTGGCTCGTCCAGCAGACCGGGATGCCGGCGTTCCTCACCATCGTCATCGTGATCCCGGTGCTCGCCGCGGTCGGCTACGCGATCCAGCGCGGTCTCTTCAACCCGGCGCTGCGCCACGGCGAGCTGTCGCCGCTGCTGGTCTCGTTCGGTCTGGCCGTCATCGGCGCCAACCTGCTCCAGGAGATCTTCACCGCCGACTCCCGCAAGATCTCGATCGGCACCCTGTCGACCGCTTCCGTCGAGCTCGGCGGCCTGCGACTCGGCGTCTTCTCGCTGATCACGCTCGTGGTGGCGGTCGGCGTCATCGTCGGCCTGCAGCTCTACCTCTCCAACACCCGCATCGGCCGCGCGATGCGCGCGACCAAGGACGACCCCGAGGCGGCCACGCTCATGGGGATCGACGAGAGGCACATGTACGCCCTGGCCACCGCGATCGCGATCGGCACGGTCGCCCTGGCCGGTGTCTTCCTCGGCATGTCGACGCAGTTCAGCCCGACGTACGGGGATCTGGTCCTGATCTTCGCCTTCGAGGCGGTCATCATCGGCGGCCTCGGCTCGCTGTGGGGCACGCTTCTCGGCGGCCTCGTCCTCGGCGTCGCGCAGACCGTCGGCGCCCAGATCGACCCGGCCTACGGCGTCCTCGCCGGTCACCTGGTCTTCCTGGTCGTACTCCTGTTCCGGCCCCAGGGCCTGCTCCCGAAGGCGGTCGTCGCATGAGCCCAACGACAACCCTCGCCGGCCAAGACCTCGCCAGCAAAGACCTGAAGGTCGTACGCGGCGGCTGGCCCTCGCTCGCAGGCGTCGGCGTCCTCGCCGCGATCGTGGTGTTCCTGGCGGCGGCGCCGTGGTTCGTCTTCAGCCCGGGCGACGTGACCAACCTGGTCACGCTCTTCGCGCTGATCATCCTCGGCACGACCTGGAACCTGATGGCCGGCTACGGCGGGCTCGTCTCGATCGGGCAGCAGGCCTACATCGGTGCCGGCGGCTACGGCGTGATCAAGCTCGCCGACGTCGTCGGGCTGCCGATACCGGTGGCCGTCGTGGCGGCCGGCGTGGTCTGCGCTGCCCTGGCCATCCCCACCTCGTTCCTGCTGTTCCGGCTGGTCGGAGGCTATTTCGCGATCGGCACCTGGGTGGTGGCCGAGGTCTTCAAGCTGGTCACCCAGGAGCTCCCGGGCTTCGGCGGCGGCTCCGGCCTCTCGCTCACCGCCTTCCAGGGCGTCGATCGGGTGACCCGGATCGCGACCGTCTACTACCTGGCGCTCGTGCTGGCCGTGCTCGTCGTGCTCGCGACGTACGTCCTGATGCGCTCGCGCGTCGGGCTCGGCCTGACCGCGATCCGTGACGACTCGGTGGCGGCGGCCTCGCTCGGGGTCGCGGTGCGGCGCTCGCAGCGTCTCGTCTACGTCGCCGCCTCCGGTGGCGCCGGCCTGGCGGGAGCGCTGATCGCGGTCAACGGGCTGCGGGTCTCGCCCGACTCGATGTTCTCGGTCCAGTACACCGCCTTCATGATCTTCATCGTGGTCATCGGCGGGCTGGGGACGATCGAGGGCCCGATCCTGGGCGCGGTGATCTTCTTCGCGCTCCAGCAACTGCTGGACTCCTACGGCACCTGGTACCTCGTCGCGCTCGGCGCAGTCGCGATCGCGGTGGTTCTGCTGGCTCCGCGCGGCTTGTGGGGGCTGGCGGCGCGGGGCCGCTACGAGGTCTTCCCGGTCGGCCACACGGTCCGCAGCCGATAGTCGGGGATCAAACGGTCGCTCTACTTGCGAGTAACCGACCGATTGATCCCCGACCATCCACCGCTCTCCAGAGTTATCCACAGGGTTGTGCACAGGTGGGGGATTGTTGTGGATCCCCGGGTGCGGGATTCGTACGTCTGGCCGATGCTGTCGTTGTGGCTGCCCGATCTCCTCACTTCCGACCGCCGGAATACTCCGCTGCGCGGCCTTCTGTGGTGCGGCCGGTGCACCTCGACCCGAGTGGGGAGATCGGCCCGACCCCGCGTCAGGCACGGGGGCGTGGGTGGCGGCGGAGCAGCCACGGTTTCTACGTGCCGGCCGACGTCGATGCCGAAGTGCCGATGCAGCGAGTGCTCGAGGCAGCTGTGCTGCTCCCCGCGCATGCGGCGGTGACCGGGTGGGCAGCGTTGGCGTGGATGCGATGCAAATGGTTCGACGGCTACGACCTCTCCGGTCGTCCGAGACCGGTGACGGTGGCGGCCACTGCTCACTCGCTGGTGTCACGTCCAGGCCTCGCCGTATGCGGCGAGCGACTCCTCCGCTCCGACGTCCAGGTGGTCGACGGCGTGAGGGTCACGATCCCGGTGCGGTCGGTGACCTTCGAGATGCGCTATGCCCGCGATCGGCGCGCGGCCGTGCGGGCCCACGACATGGTCGCGCTCCATGACCTGGTCTCCATTGCCGAGGTCTCCGAATGGGCGGATGCGCACCGCGGCTGGACCGGAATCGCGAGAGTCCGGGATGCGCTCCCCTTCCTCGATGAGAATGCATGGTCGCCGCCTGAAGTCGATCTCCGGCTCGCATGGGAGGAGCTCGGCATCCGAGATGTCGTGTGCAACCACCCGGTGTTCGACCTCGCCGGCCGACATGTCGGCACGCCTGACGTGCTCGACCTGGAAGCCGGTGTCGTCGGCGAGTACGACGGCTCCTTGCACCTCGAGGGCAAACAGCGTGCCAAGGACATCAGGCGTGAGGGAGATCTGCGCGGTGTCGGTCTGGAGTACGTCACCATGGTCTCCGCCGACCTGCGCGATCCGTCCGGATTCAAGGCCCGCACCCTGGCCGCGCGGAAGCGGGCACGAGCAGTGGCGGGGCCGAGGCGCTGGACACTGGATCCGCCTGCGTGGTGGACCCCATCCGTGACGGTGGTCGAGCGACGAGCACTCTCGAATGATGACCGCCGCCGTCTGCTGAGCCATCGGTGGGCGGCCTGAGCCCGACTACCGGACGTTGCTACTCACAAGTAACATTGGTCGGGTGACCGAGACTTCCACCCCCACGACCACTCCCGAGGCGTACGGAATCGAGCGTGCCGAGGGCACCAGCTTCACGCTGACGGTGGTCCGTGCGGCGGATCCCGAGGCGCCGACCGTGCTGGTCGTGCCCGCGATGGGCATGCCGGCCGGCTACTACGACAAGCTGATCGTGGCCTTCGCGGAGGCGGGGATCAACGTCGGCCGGATGGAGCAGCGTGGCCACGAGGAGCTCGGCGGGCGCGTCGCCGGCTGGTCCTACGACTTCGGCTACGCCGACCTTGTCGACGACATCGCCGCCGCCGTCGATCGCCTCGGCGAGCTGATCCCGGCCTCGGCCGGTGCGGCGTACGTCCTCGGGCACAGCCTCGGCGGCCAAGCCGCCAGCGCCTACGCCGCGCTGCACCCCGACCGGGTCGCCGGCCTGGTCTACGTCGCCTCGCAGACGCCCTACTGGCGCAACTACGGCCCGGGTTTCCTGGTCGCAAGCCAGGCGATGGGCCTCGTCGGCCGCGTCGTCGGCCACTTCCCCGGCAAGCAGCTCAAGTTCGCCGGGCGCGAGGCCCGCACCCTGATGAAGGAATGGGCCAGGTACGCCCGCACCGGCCGGCTCCGCTTCGGCAGCCCGGCCCGCGACGTCACCGCGGCCATGCGCGCACTCGAAAAGCCCGCGCTGATCGTCTCCATCGAGGGCGACTGGCTGGCCCCGAGCGCGACGGTCGACGAGATCCAGCGCCGGATGCCCGGCCTCGACGTCGCGCGGGTTCACCTGGACGAGCCCGGCATCGACCACTTCAAGTGGGCCCGCAAGCCGGACTCGACGATCGCCGCTGTCCAGGAGTGGCTCGCGCACTAGTCGCGTACGCATTTCCGCCAACCAGCGACCCCACCTTTGATGCGGCCCGAGCGGGCCGCAAGACTCGCCCTGAGGCTGCGATCCCACACCCCGCCGCGGCCTCGGAAAGGTGAGGAACATGCCAGTCTTCGACGACGGCCAGAAAGAGACCGAGGTCCCCGAGACCGAGGATGTCGTGACCACCGACGTCCTTGTCGTGGGATCCGGCCCGGCCGGCGCGTCCGCCGCGCTCTTCCTGAGCGAGCTCGGTGTCGACAACATCATGATCACGAAGTACCGCTGGACCGCGAACACCCCGCGGGCGCACATCACCAACCAGCGCGCGATGGAGATCTTCCGCGACCTGGGCATCGAGGAGCAGGTGCTGGCCGACGCGACGCCGCACGAGCTCGTCGGTGACACCGTCTTCTGCACGAGCATCGCCGGCGAGGAGATCGGCCGCATCCGCACCTGGGGCACCCGCCCCGACCGCGAGGCCGACTACCAGCTCGCCTCGCCGTGCCTGACGGTCGACATCCCGCAGACGTACCTCGAACCGATCCTGGTCCGCAACGCGACCGAGCGCGGCAGCCAGACCCGGTTCTCCACCGAATACCTCAGCCACACCCAGGACGACGAGGGCGTCACCACGATCGCCCGCGACCGGCTGACCGGCCACGAGTACAAGATCCGGTCGAAGTTCCTCATCGGCGCCGACGGCGCCCGCACCCAGGTCGGCGCCGACATCGACCTGCCGCTCGAGGGTGCGATGGACATCGCCGGGTCGATGAACATCACCTTCAAGGCCGACCTCGCCGAGCTCGTCGACCACCGCCCGTCGGTCCTCTACTGGGTCATCCAGCCGGGCTCGAACGTCGGCGGCATCGGCACCGGCCTGGTCCGCATGGTCCGCCCCTGGGACGAGTGGCTGATCGTGTGGGGCTACGACATCAACCAGCCGCCGCCGGAGCTGACCGAGGAGTACGCGGTCAAGGTCATCCGCGACCTGCTCGGGATGCCCGACCTGGAGCCGGACGTGACCGGCTACTCGCTGTGGGGCGTGAACGAGATGTACGCGACCCACGCCCAGAAGGGCCGCGTCTTCTGCGCCGGCGACGCCATCCACCGGCACCCGCCGTCGAACGGTCTCGGCTCGAACACCTCGATCCAGGACTCCTACAACCTGGCCTGGAAGCTCGCCGCGGTGCTCCAGGGCTATGCGGAGACCTCGCTGCTGGAGTCCTACTCCGCCGAGCGCGCCCCGGTCGCCAAGCGGATCGTCACCCGCGCCAACCAGTCCGCGCGTGAGTTCGGTGAGCTCTTCGAGGCGCTCGGCGTGGTCGGCCTCGAGGGCGAGGAGATGGCCAAGGCCATCGAGGAGCGCAAGGCCAACACTCCCGAGGGTGCCGCCAAGCGCGCCGCGCTGGTCACCGCGATGGAGCGCAAGAACTACGAGTTCAACGCCCACGGCGTCGAGCTCGGCCAGTTCTACGAGTCCAACGCGATCGTCTCCGACGGCACCCGGCCGGCGCCGACCGACGACGAGGACCTCTACCACCGGATGTCGACCTCTCCGGGTGCTCACCTGCCGCACGCCTGGGTCGGGGACAACGTCGAGAAGCACGCGATGCTCGACCTCGCCCCCTACACGAAGTGGACGCTGATCACCGGCGTCGCCGGCGAGGCGTGGGAGGACGCGGCGGAGGCTGCCCGGACGAAGTTCGGGATCCCGCTCCAGACCGTCGTCATCGGCCCGGGCCGGCCGGTCACCGACCTCTACTTCGACTGGGCCAAGCTCCGCGAGGTCGAGGAGTCGGGTGCCCTCCTGGTACGTCCCGACAAGCACATCGCCTGGCGCTCCATGTCGCTTCCCGACGACCCCGGCGCCGCGCTGGGCGAGGCGGTCGCGACGCTGCTGGGCAAGGCCTGATCGTTCCGGTCGAGCGGGGGGGGGATTCGATGAAGTTCACGCATGAGTCGCTGCCGCAGCGGGTCCGCTTCGCCACCGGCGAGGCGCCCGCTGCGGTGGCAGCAGAGATCGACGAGCTGGGCGCGCGGCGGGTGATGGTCATCGCCGGCGCGCGCGAGGCCGAGCTCGCCGCCCGGGTGACGGCCGACGTACCGGTCGCGCTGCACCACGACGAGGTCGTGATGCACGTGCCGGTCGAGGTCGCCGAGCGGGCTCGTGAGCGGGCGGCCGAGTCCGCCGTCGATGCGCTGGTGTGCATCGGCGGTGGCTCGACCACCGGCCTGGCCAAGGCAGTCGCGCTCACCACGGGGCTGCCGATCGTGGCGGTCCCGACGACGTACGCAGGGTCCGAGGCGACCAACGTCTGGGGCCTGACCTCGGGCGAGACCAAGACCACCGGCATCGACGCCCGCGTCCTGCCGCGGTCGGTCGTCTACGACGCCTCGTTGCTGACGACGCTGCCCGGCGAGATGACCGTCGCCAGCGGCCTGAACGCGCTCGCGCACTGCGTCGACGCGATGTGGGGTCCGCGGGTGGATCCCATCGACCGGGTCAACGCCGCCGAGGGGATCCGCGGGCTCGCAACCGGACTGCCGCTGGTCGCCGCGAACTCAGAGAGCATCGAGGGGATCGAGCAGACCCTCTACGGCGCCTACCTGGCGGCGGTCTCGTTCACATCCGCCGGATCCGGGATGCACCACAAGATCTGCCACGTGCTCGGCGGCATGTTCAACCTGCCGCACGCCCAGACCCACGCCGTCGTGCTCCCGCACGTGCTCGCCTTCAACGCGCCGTCCGCCCCCGAGGCGGAGGCGCGGATCGCGGCGGCCTTCGGGGCGCCGAGCGCCGTGGCGGGGCTCGGCGCCCTGCGTACGACGCTCTCGGCGCCGAAGGCGCTCAAGGACTACGGCATGCCCGAGGACGGCATCGCCAAGGCGGTCGCGCCGATCATGGCCGCCATCCCCGACAACAACCCGACCCCGGTCACCGAGGAGAACCTGACCGCGCTGCTGACCGCGGCGTGGGCGGGAGAGGAGAGCTGATGAGCGACGTAGCTGGCGTATCGCCGGAGCAGCAGGCGGTCGAGCAGACCCTTGTCGACACCGTCGTCGCGTCCTTCGACGCCTGCGACGACCCGCGCCTGAAGGAGGTCATGGTCTCGCTGACGCGTCACCTGCACGCCTTCATCCGCGACGTACGCCTCACCGAGGACGAGTGGGCCGCGGCCATCGAGTTCCTGACCAAGGCCGGCCACATCACCGACGACGTGCGCCAGGAGTTCATCCTCCTCTCCGACACCCTCGGCGCCTCGATGCAGACCATCAACATCAACAACCAGGCGTACGCCGACGCGACCGAGGCCACGGTCTTCGGGCCGTTCTTCGTAGAGGACTCCCCGGCGATCGAGCTGGGCGGAGACATGGCCTTCGGTGCCCCGGGAGAGCCGTGCTGGGTCACGGGCACGGTCACTGGGACAGACGGAAAACCGCTGGTCGGAGCCAGGATCGAGGTCTGGGAGGCGGACGAGGACGGGCTCTACGACGTCCAGCGCGACGCCGGCGCGCGGGCTGCTCGGGCGCACCTGTTCACCGACACCGAGGGCGGCTACCGGTTCTGGGGGCTGACGCCCACGCCGTACCCGATCCCGGACGACGGCCCCGTCGGCAAGATGCTGGCCGCGGTCGGGCGCTCGCCGCTGCGCGCCTCGCACCTGCACTTCATGGTCACCCATGAGGGCTGCCGCACGCTGGTCACCCACATCTTTCCCGAGGGGGATCCGATCGGCTGGAAGGACACCGTCTTCGGGGTCAAGGAGTCGTTGATCAAGAGGTTCGAGCGGCAGGCCGCCGGGACGCCGACCCCGGACGGTCGGGACGTCGACGGCACCTGGTCGAAGGTGCGGTTCGACATCGTCCTCGCGCCCGCCGGCGCCTGAAACGTCCCTGGCGTGCTGCGGGCGCAGGGGTGTTGCCCCGGCACGCCAGGGACCCTCAGGGTGCCGGATGGACGGTGTAGGTGAACTCCTCGTTGAGCAGGACATTGCCGGTCGAGTCGGTGATCCTGATGTGGTCGGTCACGCGGGAGTCGGGCGGATACGGGTTGTGGTCGATCCTGGCCTCGGTCCAGGTCCCGCCCTCGGGAATGAACAAGCCGTTGACGTCGAGCCCGCCCGGCGGCGCCGGATGGTCCAGCGTGATCCGGAGCGTTCCCCGCACCCAGCCATCGGTCCCCTCGGGCGTCAGGACCGGCTCGTTGACGGTGAACCGGTCGCCGGCCCGGAAGGCCCGGATCTCCGGTCGGACCTGCATCGTCCGTGCCGCGCTCTTCTGGTTCCGGGTCGCCCTGATCGTCACGTTGAACGCGGGAAGGGACCCTGTGTTCGGCGCCTTCGTGACCGCCGTGAACGACGCCGTACGCCGCCCGGCCTGGACCGTGAGCGTGCCCGGGACCGTGACCCAGGACGAGCTCGACGTCAGGCTCACCGCCAGGGATGTCTTGGCGACGCAGTCGAGCGTGACCGTCCCGGAGGCCTTCTGGCCGGCGTGGACGTAAGTCGGCAACGCCACCGCGGTGGGCACCGGCGTCGGGTAGCACGGGGTCACCGTGCGGACGAGTGTCGCGCGGCGTACCACCTGCCGGTAGACCGCCTTGACCCTGCCGCTGCTGCGGACGGTCGTGGGTGAGGTCCGGACGGTGACGGCGCGCGTGCTCCGGCCGCCGGCGACATAGACGTACGCCGGGACCCGGATGCCGGTGCTGGCCCACAGCTGCACCTTGGCGCGCCTGGGGGTACGGCAGGTGAGCCTGATCGTGGCGGTGGTCGACGTGCCTCCGGTCACCGTGCTCCTGGCGAGGGTCAGCGACTTGAGTGCCGGGCGACAGGCCGCCTCCGCCGACGGTGCCGTCACAGCGGCGGGAACGTTGAGGACCGCGACGGCCAGGACGATGCCGAGGACGAGTCGGGCGAAGCAGCGGGACATCTTCGGAACGTATCGGGACCGCCGGTACGCGCTGCTCGCACGTACCGGCGGTCCCTCAGATCAGGTAGCCCCTCCTGGCCCGGGCTATTCCTGGGCGGCGCTGTCGGCCGCGGCGAAGTCGACCTGCAGCGATTCCAGGATCGAGGCGATGGTCTGCTCGGTAGGCGCCTTCTCGATCCCGGCCTCGTGGAGGATCCCGGCGCCGTCCTCGTACTCCAGCAGGGCGAGCAGGATGTGCTCGGTGCCGACGTAGGAGTGCTCGAGCCGCAGGGCCTCGCGGAAGGTCAGCTCGAGCACCTTCTTGGCGTCGGCGGTGAACGGGATCATCTCGCCGACCTCGCCGTAGGGCTCCGGAGTGGCGGCGGTCGCTGCGGCGCGCACGGCGTCGAGGGTGACGTCCTGGGCCCTGATCGCGTGGCCCGCGACGCCCTCCGGCTCGGCGAGGAGACCGAGCACGAGGTGAGGTACGCCGGTCTCCGCGTTCGCGGCCTTCCGAGCCTCCCCCTGGGCGGCGACGACGACGGTGCGAGCACGCGGGGTGAACTTCGCGAACCCGGCGTTCGGGTCGAGCGCCGTCTCGCCGGCCTTGGGGACGTACTTCTTCTGGGCCGCCTGCTTCGTCACCCCCATCCGGGTCCCGATCTCGGTCCAGGAAGCGCCGGAGCGACGGGCCTGGTCCACGAAGTGCCCGATCAGATGGTCGGCCACCTCGCCCAGGTGCTCGCCGACCACCATCGCATCGGCCAGCTGGTCCAGGGGCTCGGTCCGAGCCTTCTTGATCGAGTCGATCAGGGTGTCGAGGCGCACGGCCTTGAGGGCAGGGTCTGCATCGCGGGGAGTCGTCATGCGTCAACTCTAGGTTGACGATGACATTGCGTCAACCTCTGGTTGACGCGTGATTCGGGGTCGTGGCACAACAGGAAGCGGGTCGGTCATCCGTGTGGATGACCGACCCGCTTCGTAGGTGTGTCAGTGGCAGTGGTTGGAGATCTGGATCATCTCGTCGCGGGGGACGACCTTGATCCGCTCGCGGCCCTGGGCCTCGCCGAGGGACCGCTCGTGGTTGTCGAGCTTCTCCCAACCTTCGATGGTCGTGAACTCGACGCCCTTGCCGGAGAGGTGCTCGAGGACCGCCGCCGGCGAGCCGTGCTCGGCGGGCTTGAGCTTGTCGAGGTCCTGGAGGAGGTTGTCGATGGTCTCCTTGGCGTCGGACTTGGTGTGGCCGATGAGGCCGACCGGTCCGCGCTTGACCCACCCGGTGACGTACGTACCGCCGAGGTGCTCGCCGTCGAGGTCGAGGACCCGGCCGCCGGCGTTGGGGATGACGCCGTTCTCGCTGTCGAAGGGCACGTCGGGGAGGGCCTCGGAGAGGTAGCCGACGGCGCGGTAGACGGCCTGGACTGGGGTGTCGGTGAACTCGCCGGTGCCGGTGACGGTGCCGTCGCCGTTGTATTCGGTCTTCTCGCTGCGCAGCGCGACCACCTGACCGTCCTCGCCGAGGATCTCGACGGGGTTCTGCATCATGTGGATGACGATCTTGTGGGGCTTGTCGCCGGCGGGCGCCTCCATGTACTTCAGGAGGATGTCGGCCACCAGCTTGGTCGCCTTGTGGCTCTGGATCGCCTTCTCGCCGGCCTCGTCGATCTCGAAACCCTCCTCCTCGACGACGACGTCGACCGAGGGGGAGTGGGAGAGCTCGCGCAGCTCCATCGGGCTGAACTTGATGTGCGCCGGGCCGCGGCGGGCGTAGACGTGGACCGTCTTGGCCGGGTTCTTCTTCAGGCCCTGGTAGACGTTGTCGGAGATCTCGGTGACCAGCTGCTCGTCGGCAGGCTTGGCCAGCATGCGGGCGACGTCGAGCGCGACGTTACCGGCGCCGAGAACGGCGACCTCCTCGGCGTCGAGGGGCCACTCGCGAGAGACGTCGGGGTGCCCGGCGTACCAGCTGACGAAGTCGGCCGCGCCGTAGGACTGCGGCAGGTCGATCCCCGGGATGTCGAGCTCGCGGTCGGCCATCGCGCCGGTGGCGAAGATGACGGCGTCGTAGAACCGGTGCAGGTCGTCGAGCTTGAGGTCGGTGCCGAAGTCGACGTTGCCGATGAAGCGGATGCTGTCCTGGTTCAGGACGCGCTTGAGCGCCTTGATGATCTCCTTGATTCGCGGGTGGTCAGGAGCCACACCGTAGCGAACCAGGCCATAGGGAGCAGGCAGACGCTCGATGACGTCGACGCGCGCACCAGGGTGCTCCTTCGTGAGGATGTCGGCAGCGTAGATGCCGGCCGGGCCGGCACCGACGATCGCAACGCGGATGTCACGCATAAGGGAGTTCAACCTTCCGTGGATGTACTAAGGCAAGCCTAAAGGGGGTCGTGTAACCCTCCGAATCCGTTCCACCAGGTGGTTACGAGGTCCTGCGTGGGTTTCACGCTCAATCCTAGAACGTGTTCTTGTTTTGGGTATGTCTGGGAACGTGATCTCGGACACGTACGGCGCGTCGGGTCGTGGTTCTTTGGGTGCTGGTTTCGGTGGTCGAGCTCTGTTGAGTCCTGGTTTGGTACCGGTTCGCCACGCCGGAGGTGACCGTGGCTGCGTTTCAGTGTTTCGCCGCCGACCCTTGGTTCGATTGTTTCTCGATCGGGCGCCGCGTCAAGGACGGGCTTCGCCCGCCGCTTCGCGGTGGCCTTCGGCCATCCTTGACTCGACACCCGATCGAGAAAGATTTGGCCTGTATCGGGTCGGCGGCGAGGGTGTGGCGCAGCGGATTCAGGTTGGGTGCGGGCTTGGGGCCGTGGGCTGGCCGTGCACGGACCGCCCGGTGCCCCGTGGGCGCCTATGACAGTGGACGACACCTTGTGAACCGTTCACAAGGGAGCCGTCGCTTTGGCCGGGTCGGGATCGGTGCCGGCAGCGTCATCAGTTCCCCACTGACCCGGAGAGTTCCCCACGGGCGCGGAGGTTCCCCATCCTCTGGAGCGTGGGGAACATTCACTGCCGTGGGGAATGTCCCCGCCAAGGGGAAAACGGCCAGTGTGGAGTCGAGGGATCGGCCGGAACGCTCGTGGGGCACCGGGACGGACGGCTTCAGCGAGAGCTGAGAACGATCGACGATTGGAATCGTCAGGTCTGGCGGGTCCTGGTGGAGTGGATTCCTCACCCGGCGGTTAGGGGCGGCGGGTGAACCGGATGGTGCCGTCGGGTAGTCGCTCATGGACGTAGGCAGGGTTGTGCGCCAGACGGTGATGATGCGGACACAACAGCGCCCCGTCCTTCAGGTCCGTCTTCCCACCGGCAGCCCAGGGTTCGAGGTGGTGGGCGTCGCACCATTCCGGTGGCATGTCACACCCCTCGGCCTGGCAGCACTTCTGCTGCAACCGCATCG
The DNA here is from genome assembly GCF_045207335.1 of Nocardioides sp. NBC_00850. Taxonomy (NCBI): domain Bacteria; kingdom Bacillati; phylum Actinomycetota; class Actinomycetes; order Propionibacteriales; family Nocardioidaceae; genus Nocardioides; species Nocardioides sp. NBC_00850. The sequence goes on along the minus strand of NZ_CP108845.1, from coordinate 780,526 downwards.
CCTTGCGCTGGATCGGTTGGAAGAACCTGCTGCCCCGACCGGCATCGAGGACCTCACTGTCGCCGCCGAGGACCCAGGGGATGATCGTCGCGTTGCACGCCATCCTCCGGGCCTCGGCCGCGGTGATCGTGGTCCCGTTGGTCTCGTCGTAGCCCAGGGTGGCGATGCCGAGGTCCTTGCGGAGCTCCTCGAGGCTGATCACCACGTTGATGGTGGTCGCGTCGCCGCCGTGGCGGGGCAGGGCGGCCGGGTCGACGGTCTCCAGGAGCCGGGCGAAGCCTTGGCCCATCAGCCGCTCCCAGGGAGGCAACGGGGCGCCCTTGGCGACGAGTTGTTGTTTGCGGGGTTGGGCGTAGGCCTCGACCAGCCGCTTGAACCGCATCCCCATCGAGACCGGCAACACACCCTCGAAGCCGATGGTGCCGTCGTGGTTGTCCCACACCCGTAGGGCGGTCTTCTGGTGGGCGCGTTCTTCCTCGGCGAGGAGTGCTTTGGCTTCGGCGTCTTCGAACCGGGCCGGGTCGATCTCGGCCAGGATGCGTTTCCCGACGATGCGTAGTTCGTTGGCGGTCAGCCGGGTGGCGTAGTCGACCAGCAGCTTCTCGGCCAACACCAGGTCCTCGCTGCTCGCGACGGGGTTGGTCTCGATCTTGTCGAGCGCCCGGGTGATCACCCGGGCCTTGTCCTGGGAGACGACACCCTCGGCGAGACCGGTGGCGACGAGGTCGTACTTGGCGACACTGGCCGCGAGCTTGATCTGGGAGCGGGCCACGGCCTTGTCGACCAGCAACTCGGCCCGCATCCACCCCGACGCATCCTTGGCGCCGGTCTCTTCGGCGATGTCGCCGGCAGATGCGAGCACCCGGAGTTTCAACGCGGCCTGTTGGGCCTGGAGCTTCTCCAGTCGTTCCAGCAGGTCTTTCTTCTGTCCGGTGCGCCAGTAGGCAGGGTCCGTGGAGAGGAGCTCTTGGAGGGCGGTCTCGATGGCCTTCAAGGCAGCGTCGATCGCATCGCCGGGGTTGGTGCCCCAGTGGTCGATCGAGCGGCCGAGACTCATCGCCATCCACTCCTTCAGAGGTGTGCTGTGATGGGTCTGATTCTACGCCCCCAGCCCTTTCATGGCCATCTATTTTCCCAGGTCAACCATCGTTTTCGCGGTGAGCGAACGACCTAGCATCTGTGGATGGTAAGTGGCCCGAAGGGCCACCCTCACGCCCCAGAAACCTGACCTGTCCCAAACAAGAATCCGCTGCGCCACACCCGGGCCGCCGCCCCGATAGCCAGCCAAATCTTTTCTCGATCTGGTCCGGAGTCCAGGACCGCGAAGCGGCCGGCGAAGCCGGCGCCCGAAGGGCGTCCTTGACGCCGGATCGGATCGAGAAGACCCTCCAAGAACGGGTCGGCGGCCCACACCAACCAAGAAGAAACAGCAGCCCATAGGCCCCTCACAGCCACAAAAAACGACCACCACAGCCCCACCCCCAAGCGTGGTCGCCATGACCCAACTCCTCGACCCACCAACGGCAACATCGCCGACGAAGACAAGAAGCTGGCGCCCAACCCCCGAGCGAGCGGCGCTCACCATCTTGCTGACCCTGACAGCAGCCGCGTACCTGTGGACGCTGTCGGAGTCCGGATACGCCAATCAGTACTACTCCGCCGCCGCACAAGCCGGCGGCGAGAGCTGGAAGGCGTGGTTCTTCGGGGCGCTCGACGCGAGCAGCTCGATCACGGTCGACAAGCCGCCGGCGTCGCTGTGGGTGATGGGCCTGTCCGTACGCCTCTTCGGGCTGTCCTCGTGGAGCATCCTGGTGCCGCAGGCGCTGATGGGCGTCGGCACCGTCGGGCTCGTCTTCGCCATGGTGAAGAAGGTCGCGCCGTGGCAGGCGGCGATCGCGGCGGGGGCGTTGACCGCGCTGACCCCGGCGGCGGCGCTGATGTTCCGGTTCAACAACCCGGACGCGCTGCTGCTCCTGCTGCTGGTCGGTGCCGGGTTCTCGACGCTCAAGGCGATCGAGACGGGCAAGGGCAGGTGGATGGTGCTGGCCGGGGTGCTGCTCGGCTTCGGCTTCCTGACCAAGATGCTGCAGGCGTTCCTGATCATCCCGGCGATCGCGGTCGTCTACCTGATCGCGGGCAAGGGCTCGTTCGGCAGGAGGATGACCCACGGCATCGCCTGCTTCGTCGCCATGGTCGCGAGCGCCGGCTGGTACATCGCGATCGTCGAGCTCATCCCCGAGTCCTGGCGCCCCTACATCGACGGCTCGACCGGCAACTCGCTCCTCGAACTGACGCTGGGCTACAACGGCGTCGGCCGGCTCAACGGCGGCGACTACGGCGGCCTCGGCAACGCGGGCTTCTCCAGCGCGGCCGGGATCCTGCGGCTCTTCCAGGGCGTCTCCGGCGGGATGGTCTCCTGGCTGCTCCCGGCGGCTCTGCTCCTCCTCGTCACCGGGCTCGTCGCGCTGCGCAGGTCGCCGCGTACCGACCTGACCCGTGCCGCGCTGATGCTCAGTGGCGCAACGATGCTCGTCACCGGCCTGGTGTTCTCCTTCATGGAGGGCATCTACCACGACTACTACGTGGTCGCGCTGGCCCCGTGGATCGCGATCACCGCGGTCGTCGGCGCTGTGATCATGTGGCGCGACCGCGACGACCTCTTCGCCCGGATCACCCTGGCGGTCGCGATGGCCGGCAGCTCCGTGTGGGGCTGGGTGCTCCTCGGGCAGTCGGGCGAGCAGCCGTACGACGCACTGCGCTGGCCCGTCCTGATCATCGGTCTCGGGGTCGCTGCCGCGTTCGTCTTCGCGGACAGGCTCACCCGCCGGGCAGCCGCGGCGGTCCTCGCGGCGGCAGCCGTGACCGTGGGCCTCGGGCCCGCGGCGTACGCGATCCAGACGATCGGCACCGCTCACACCGGCTCGATCGTGACGGCCGGTCCGTACGAGGGCGGCGGCATGGGCGGGATGGGCGGTGGTCGCCCGGCTGGTGCAGGCGGTGGCCCCGGCGGTCAGACCCAGAACGGCACCCCACCGACCGGCCAGATGCCGCAAATGCCCGGCGGCAATCCCGGCGGGATGCGCGGCGGCGGAATGATGGGCGGCGGCGCGGTCGACGAGGAGCTCGCCGAGGCGGTGAGCACCAACGCCGGCAACTTCACCTGGGTGGCCGCGACGATCGGTTCCCAGACCGCGGCCGGCCTTCAGCTCGAGTCCGGCGAGGCCGTGATGGCGATCGGTGGCTTCAACGGCACCTCGAACAGCATCACGCTCGAGCAGTTCCAGGAGTACGTCGCCAACGACGAGATCCACTACTTCATCGCCGGCGGCGGGATGGGCGGCATGCGAGGCGCAGGAGGCAGCAGCGACGAGACCTCCAGCGCCTCCCAGATCAGCGCCTGGGTGGAGGAGAACTTCACCCAGACCACGATCGGCAGCTCAACGGTCTACGACCTGACCGAGGGGGCCGCATGACCGCGGCCACGACTCTCTCCAACGGCCTGTGGGCAGTCGACGAGAAGCGGCTGCTGACCGCGATCGACTTGGTGATCCCGGTCCACAACGAGGAGAAGGGCCTAGAGGAGTCCGTACGCCACCTCGACGGCTACCTGCGCACCCTGCCCTACTCCACGACGATCACGATCGCCGACAACGCCAGCACCGACGGCACCTGGGAGATCGCGGAGCGGCTCGCGACCGAGATCACCCGGGTCCGCGCGATCCACCTCGAGGAGAAGGGCCGGGGCAGGGCACTCAAAGCGGCCTGGTCCACGTCACGAGCGGAGGTGGTCGGCTACATGGACGTCGACCTCTCCACCGACCTGCGGGCCCTGCCGCCCCTGCTCGCCCCGCTGCTCTCCGGCCACTCCGACGTCGCGATCGGGTCCCGGCTGGCCCGCGGCAGCCGGATCGAGCGTGGCCCGAAGCGGGACTTCCTGTCCAAGGGCTACAACCTGCTGCTGCGCGGGATCCTCTCCGCGGAGTTCACCGACGCCCAGTGCGGCTTCAAGGCGCTCCGTCGCGACGTCGCCGAGAAGCTGCTTCCGCTGATCGAGGACGACAGCTGGTTCTTCGACACCGAGCTGCTCGTCCTCGCCTCCGAGGCTGGCCTGCGCGTGCACGAGGTGCCGGTCGACTGGGTCGACGACCCCGACTCGCGCGTCGACATCATCAAGACGATCAAGGAGGATCTCGTTGGGATCCGCCGTCTGCTGTTCGGGCTGGTCAGCGGCCGGATCGACCTGAGTGGCGTACGTCATCCCGGGCCCGTGCGCAGCCCGAGCCTGGCGGCTCAGGTGATCCGCTTCGGGGCCATCGGGGTGATGAGCACACTGGCGTACCTGTTCCTCTACGTCCTCCTCCGCACCGCCGTCGGAGCGCAGGCGGCGAACCTGATCGCGCTCCTGGTGACCGCGGTCGCCAACACCGCGGCCAACCGCCGGCTGACCTTTGGGATCACCGCGCGGCAGGGCGCGGTGAAGCATCACGTCGCCGGGCTGGCCGCCTTCGGCGTCGGGCTGACCCTGACCTCGGGATCGCTCGCGCTCCTCCACCTGGCCGCGCCGACACCCGCGCGAGCCATCGAGATCGTCGTGCTCGTGGCCGCCAACGCCGCGGCCACGCTGATCCGCTTCATCGCCCTCAGGTGGGTGATGAGTCCGCGCTCGTGAGCCGCTGGGTGCCGATGACGCGGAGCAGCTCGAGCTTCTCCGCGGCATCGGTGCCCTCGGCCGGGAAGTAGGCGAGCAGCTTCACGTCGGCCTCCTCGGTGAGCAGGACCTCGCAACGTACGGCGACCGGGCCGACCTCCGGATGGATGAACGTCTTCAGATCCGCACGCCGCACGCCGACCTGGTGCCGCTCCCACAGCCCGCGAAACTCCTCGCTCGCGGCGAGGAGGTCGTGCACCAGCGAGGTGATGTCTGAGTCGCCGGCCCGCCGGGCGTACGTCGCCCGCAGGTCCATCACATGGCTCGCCGACATCCGGTCCCAGTCCTCGCGCGGCGCCGGCCGGCGGTCGGGCTCGATGAACCAGCGCCACATCATGTTGCGGCCCCGGCCGGGCCCCTCGGGCAGCGGCGGCAGCAGCGTGGTGGCGAGCGGGTTGAGCCAGGCGATCTCGCCGGTGTCGGTGCAGATCACGACGGGGATGTCGGTCAGCCGCCGGGCGAGGGCGATCAGGCCGGGACGTACGTAATTGCCCGCCCGCCGCGGCGGCGGCGTCATCCCGGCGAGGTAGAAGAGGTGGTCGCGCTCGTCGAGATCGCACTGCAGCGCCCGCGCGATCGCGGAGAGCACCGACTCCGACGGCGCCGACCCGCGCGCCTGCTCCAGCCGCGTGTAGTGGTCGGTCGAGACCCCGGCGAGCGAGGCGACCTCCTCCCGCCGAAGTCCAGGCGTACGCCGCCGCAACCCGTCCGGGAGGCCGACGTCGGAGGGCCGGAGCAGCTCCCGGCGACGGCGGAGGAAGTCGGCGAGCTCACGGCGGTCGGTCACGTTCCTCATCCTCCGTCGGTGGCGTCCGGTTATCCAGGGACGGCTCGTCCCTGGATGTGCCGTGCCTGCCGGAGCGTCTCCGACCGTCGCAGGCTGGACGTCATGACGACATTCATCAGCCGGCAGCTCGGCAAGAACGGTCCCACGGTCACCTCCCCCGCCTTGGGCGGGATGAGCCTCTCCGGCGTCTACGGCGCGGTCGAGGACGAGGAGGGCGTACGCGTCATCCACGCCTACCTCGACGCCGGCGGCACCCTGATCGACACCGGCGACTTCTACGGCGCCGGCCACAACGAGATGCTGATCGCCGGGGCGCTGCGCGAGCGTGATCGCGACGACGTGGTGCTCTCGGTGAAGTTCGGCGCACTGCTCACCCCGGTCGGGATGCCGGCCGGCTTCGATAGCCGGCCCGAGGCGGTCAAGTCCTCCCTGACCTACTCCCTCCAGCGGCTCGGCACCGACCACGTCGACATCTACCGCCCCGCACGTCTCGACCCGCAGGTGCCGATCGAGGAGACCGTGGGCGCGGTCCAGGAGCTGGTCGAGGCGGGATACGTACGCCACGTCGGGCTCAGCGAGGTCAGCGCCGACACGATCCGGCGGGCCGCCGCGGTGGCCCCGATCAGCGACCTGCAGATCGAGTACTCCCTGCTCAGCAGGGGGATCGAGACCAACGGCATCCTCGACACCTGCAGCGAGCTGGGCATCGGCATCACCGCGTACAGCGTCCTCGGCCGCGGCCTGATCGGCGGTAGCGGCGCCCTCGGCGGCTCGCTCGCCCATATGCCGCGCTTCCAGGGCGACAACCTCGACCACAACCGCTCGCTGCTCGCCACCCTGGAGGAGATCGCTGCGGCCAAGGGCGTCACCCTGGCCCAGCTCGCGATCGCCTGGGTTGCCGCCCGCGGCGAGCACATCGTCCCCGTCATCGGCTCGCGCCGGGTCAGCCAGGTCGAGTCGATGGCAGGTGCGAGCGAGGTCACCCTCGACGACGCCGACCTCGCTCGCATCGACGCCGCCGTGCCCGTCGGCGCAGCCCGCGGTGACCGCTACCCGACCCAGTTCATGGCGCAGCTCGACAGCGAGCTGTGAGGACGTGAGGAAGACCACAGGTATTGGACCGATACAACCGGACAACCCTGGTGTCCACCTGCTGATCTGCCCTACCGTTACCGGCCAGTAACCAGCACGGTGGGGTTCCGGACCCCCGCCGGTCATTAATCGGTCACGCGCTGATCGGCTGACCGGGATCCCACCATGCTGGAGACTGAAGACACTGCGCAGCTAGACCCAAGGAGTCGAGGATGCTCATCGGAGTGACCCGAGAGACGAAGCCCGGGGAGACCCGGGTAGCGGCCACCCCCGCGACGGTCAAACAACTGACCGGTCTGGGCTATGACGTCGTCATCGAGGGTGGAGCCGGAGAGGCGTCCAGCTTCAAGGACGAGGCGTACGCCGAGGCCGGCGCCCGCATCGGCACGGCCGCCGACGCGTGGGGTGCCGACCTGGTCTTCCGGGTCAACGCGCCTTCCGTCGGCGAGGTCGAGCTGCTGAAGAGCGGCGCCACCCTGGTCGCCCCGCTGGCGCCGGCGCAGAGTGCTGAGCTGCTCGACGCCCTGGCCGCCCGCAAGGTCGACGCCTTCGCGATGGACGCGGTGCCGCGTATCTCGCGGGCCCAGTCCATGGACATCCTCTCCAGCCAGGCCAACATCGCGGGTTACCGCGCCGTGGTCGAGGCCGCCCACCACTTCGGCCGCTTCTTCACCGGCCAGGTGACCGCGGCGGGCAAGGTGCCCCCAGCGAAGGTGCTCGTGGCCGGTGCCGGTGTGGCCGGTCTGGCCGCGATCGGCGCGGCGAGCTCGCTGGGTGCGATCGTGCGCGCCACCGACCCTCGTCCGGAGGTCGCCGACCAGGTCAAGTCGCTCGGCGGTGAATACCTGAAGGTGGAGGTCGAGGTCGAGAAGTCGACCGACGGCTACGCCAAGGCGACCTCGGAGGCCTACGACCAGCGCGCCGCGGAGATCTACTCCGAGCAGGCCGAGGACGTCGACATCATCGTGACGACCGCGCTGATCCCGGGGCGCCCGGCGCCGAAGCTGATCACGGCGGCCGACGTGGCGAGCATGAAGTCCGGCTCGGTCATCGTCGACATGGCGGCCGCGATGGGTGGCAACGTCGAGGGCACGGTGAAGGACGAGGTCGTCACCACGCCCAACGGCGTCACGATCATCGGCTACACCGACCTGCCCGCGCGTCTTCCCGCGCAGTCCAGCCAGCTCTACGGCACCAACCTGGTGAACCTGATGAAGCTGGTGACGCCCGAGAAGGACGGCGTACTCGCCCTCGATCTCGAGGACCAGGTCCAGCGCGGTCTGACCGTCGTGCACGACGGCGGCGTGCTCTGGCCGCCCCCGCCGGTTCAGGTCTCCGCGGCTCCGGCCGCGGTCGCCCCCGCCGAGGTCGCGGTCAAGGAGACTCAGAAGCCGCTCTCCGCCTCCGCCAAGCTCGCCCTGGTCGGCACCGGTGCGCTCGCTCTCTTCCTGCTCAACGCGGTCGCTCCGGCGGAGATCACCCGGCACTTCACCGTGCTGACGCTGTCGGTGGTGATCGGGTTCTACGTGATCGGCCATGTGCACCACGCGCTGCACACCCCGCTGATGTCGGTGACCAACGCGATCTCCGGCATCGTCGTCGTGGGCGCCCTGCTGCAGCTCACCGTCGCTGACAACGTGGTGATGGTGCTCGCGGGCATCGCCACGCTGCTGGCGAGCATCAACATCTTCGGTGGCTTCGCCGTGACCCGCCGCATGCTCTCGATGTTCCGGAAGGCCTGATCATGGATATCTTCTCGATCGCTGGTGCGGCCTACCTCGTCGCCGCCCTCCTTTTCATCCTGTCGCTGGCAGGGCTGTCCAAGCACGAGACCGCCTCGCAGGGCTGGCTCTACGGCGTCGCCGGTATGACGCTGGCGCTGGTCGCGACCGTCATCCAGGTCGTCGACGGCGGCACCACCACCGCAGTGATCGTCCTGGTCGTCGCTGTCGCCGTCGGTGCGGTCATCGGCCTGTGGCGTGCCAAGGTCGTAGAGATGACCGGCATGCCCGAGCTGATCGCGCTGCTGCACTCCTTCGTCGGTCTGGCGGCCGTCCTGATCGGCTGGAACGGCCACCTCGAGGCCGCTGCGGGCCACATCCACGGTGGCGCCATCCACTCTGCCGAGGTCTTCATCGGTGTCTTCATCGGTGCGGTGACCTTCACCGGCTCGATCGTCGCCTTCCTCAAGCTCTCCGCGCGGATGAAGTCGGCCCCGCTGATGCTGCCGGGCAAGAACGTCATCAACATCGGCGCCCTGGTCGTCTTCGTGATCCTGACGGTCGTCTACGTCATCAACCCGACGCTCCCGCTGCTGATCGCGGTCACCGTGGTGGCGCTGGCGCTCGGCTGGCACCTGGTCGCCTCCATCGGCGGCGGTGACATGCCGGTCGTGGTCTCGATGCTCAACAGCTACTCCGGCTGGGCCGCGGCCGCCTCGGGCTTCCTGCTCGGCAACGACCTGCTGATCGTCACCGGTGCCCTGGTCGGTTCCTCGGGTGCGTACCTCTCCTACATCATGTGCAAGGCGATGAACCGCTCGTTCATCTCGGTCATCGCCGGCGGGTTCGGCATCGAGGCCGGGCCGTCGGGTGACGTCGACTACGGCGAGCACCGCGAGATCAACGCCGAGGACACCGCCGAGCTCCTCGCCGGCGCCTCCTCGGTCGTGATCACCCCGGGCTACGGCATGGCCGTCGCCCAGGCGCAGTACCCGGTCGCCGAGCTCACCCGCATCCTGCGGGACAAGGGCGTGGACGTACGTTTCGGCATCCACCCCGTCGCCGGCCGTCTCCCGGGCCACATGAACGTGCTGCTGGCCGAGGCCAAGGTGCCCTACGACATCGTCCTGGAGATGGACGAGGTCAACGACGACCTGGCCGAGACCGACGTCGTCCTGGTCATCGGTGCCAACGACACCGTGAACCCGGCCGCCGCCGAGGACCCCACCAGCCCGATCGCCGGCATGCCCGTCCTGCGGGTCTGGGAGGCCAAGAACGTGGTCGTCTTCAAGCGGTCGATGGCCGCGGGCTATGCCGGTGTGCAGAACCCGCTCTTCTTCCGGGAGAACACGCAGATGCTCTTCGGCGACGCCAAGGCCAAGGTCGACGAGATCGTCAACGCCCTCGCCCGGGTGCCGGCCTGACCTGGACAAACAGCATCTGACCAGCGGAAACGTGACGCAAGTCTCGCCCTGGTGAATTCTGCACGGCTCGGGCACGACACCCAGAATGAGTGTCGTGTCCGAGCCGTTTACAGACTCCCTCGAGTCGATCCGTGTCCCCCATACGTTGCTGGAGGACGCGCTCGGCTACGTGACCAGCATCGTGGTGACCTCGCTGGGGCTCTACCTGATCCAGTCGGTCGGCGCGGTGACCGGCGGCACCGCCGGCCTGAGCCTGCTGGTGAGCTACTGGACCGGGCTGCCGTTCGAGGTGCTGTTCGTCCTGGTCAACCTGCCCTTCTTCGGGCTCGCGCTCTCCAAGAAGGGCATCGGGTTCACCCTCCGGTCGCTGGGCTGCGTCATCGCGGTCTCGGCGATGACCCGGGTCCACGCCGACCTGCTTCCGCTCGACGGCCTCGACACCGTCTACGGGGTCGTGGCCGGCAACCTGCTCGTCGGCCTCGGGCTCCTGGTGATCTTCCGCCACGGTGCCTCGCTGGGCGGGTTCAACGTGCTCGCACTGCTCCTGCAGGAGCGGCTCAACCTCCGGGCCGGGTACGTCCAGATGGGCCTCGACGTCAGCGTCGTCCTCCTCGCGCTCTTCGTCGTCTCGCCCGCGACCGTCCTCCTCTCCGCCCTCGGCGCGGTCGTCCTCAACATCATCCTGGCCTTCAACCACCGGCCCGGCCGGTACCTCGCCTGACGTCGTCCTGAGACGTTTGTCTTCCAAGTCGGTAGACATTGCAGAATAGAGGCATGACTGCCGCGAAGCGCGCGCCCCAGGCCGGCGCCGAGGACCTGACCGAGCACCTGCGTGACCGCTGGTCGGTGAGTGTGTTCGACCCGGCCCACGAGCTCTCCGACGCCGAGATCAGGCTGCTCCTCGAGGCGGCCCGGTGGGCGCCGAGCGCGGGCAACAGCCAGCCGTGGTCGTTTCTGGTGCTGCCCCGCGGATCGGCCGGGCACCAGACGTTCGTGAGCCACCTCTCGCGAGGCAACTCCGGCTGGGTGCCGCGGGCATCGGCCGTGTTCGTCGCGATCTCCCAGGTCGGCGTGGGCCCGGACGGCAATGGTCCGAAGTGGTCGGACTACTCCCACTACGACCTCGGTCAGGCGGCCGCGCATCTCACCGTCCAGGCCGCCTCCCTCGGCCTCTCCTCCCACCAGTTCGCCGGGTTCGACCACGATGCCGTGGCAGCGGCCTTCGGCGTACCCGACTGGTGGAAGGTGATGACCGGGATCGCGGTCGGCCTCCACGGCGACCCCGCGCAGGTCGACCCGCGCGACGCGGAGCGCGAGGAGCGCGAGCGCGTCCGGCGGCCGCTCGAGGAGATCGCCTTCGCCGACAAATGGGGCACGCCCTGGGCCTGATGCCCCGGGGCGTGCGTCCCAGAAGGCTTTAAAAGGGACGTACCCATCGGGGCATCGGTCTAAGGTTCCTGGGTGGAGAACGGTCAGGGAGCAGGTCGACTCCGGCGCGTCGTGGCAGGTGTATTCGTGCTGGGGGTGCTGGGTGCTGGGCTGGTGACGACCGCGCCAGCGGCCGTCGCGGCGCCCAACGACAGTGTCGGCGAGTCCTCGCGCACCCGCTACGTGCTCGACGAGAAGGCCAAGACCGTCAAGGTGAAGGCCGAGGTCACGATCACCAACCAGCAGCCGAGCACGGCCACGACCTACTACTTCCTGACCGGTCACGCGATCCCGATCCCAGCAGGGGCGACGAAGGTCAGGGCGACCAGCAACGGCGCGAACCTGCCGGTGAGCACCGAGAAGATCAAGGGCACCGGTCTCGCGGTGGTGACCGTGTCCTTCCCGAACCTCTACTACGGCAAGTCGCGCACGATCACCTGGACGTACGAGCTGAAGGGCGCCCCGATCCGGGCGAAGAAGAACCACACCCGGATCGGCGAGGGGTACGCCGTCTTCCCCGTGATCGGCCTCGGTGACGACGGGCAGGTGACCGTCGACGTCGTGCTGCCGAAGTCGATGACGTTCACCGCCTCCTCGGGCGAATTCAGCAAGCGCACCAAGGGCAAGACGACGACCTGGCACTCCGAGGGCGACTTCGTCGACGCCGGCGTCTCCGCCCGCGACCCGAAGGCCTTCGACGAGAAGAAGATCAAGGTCGGCGACACGAAGCTGTCGCTGCAGAGCTTTCCCAAGGACAAGGAGTGGATCGACTTCGCCGAGAAGCGGGTCACCGAGGGCATGCCGGTGCTGGAGGAGCTGACCGGCAACGAGTGGCCCGGTGGGCTCGAGACGATTCGTGAGGACGGCTCGGCGGAGGCGGTCGGCTATGCCTGGTTCGACTCCGACGCCGACGAGATCGTCGTCTCCGAGGACCTGGACACGGCGATCCTCTACCACGAGATGACCCACGCCTGGATCAACCCCGACATCGTCGAGGGCCGCTGGCTGAGCGAGGGCCTGACCGAGCTCGTCGCCCAGCACGCGACGGAGAAGGTCGGTGCCAAGGGGCAGAAGTACGGCAAGGTGAAGCGTCGCAGCAAGGCCGCGTTCCCCCTCCTGACCTGGGATGCCGCCGGCTGGAGCCAGGAGAAGGACGCGTACGGCTACCCGGCTGCCTACACAGCCGTCTCGGCCATGCTCGCGGACCTCTCCGACGAGGAGCTGACCCATGTGGTCGACGACGTCTACGACGGCCGCAGTGGTTACGACGCCGCCGATGACGAGATCACCAGCGGCCCGGTCGACTGGCGCCTCTTCCTCGACATCGTGCAGAGGTACGACACCGATGCCTCCCCGGAGAAGCCGCTGAAGAACTGGGTGCTCACCCGCGCCGAGGCGAAGCAGCTCGAGCCGAGGGCCGAGGCCCGCAAGACGTACGCCGAGATCGACCGCGTCAACGGCGAGTGGCTACCGCCGCTGGGTCTCCGCGACGTCATGGCCGAGTGGGGCTTCGAGGACGTGGACGGTGTCGTCGGCCTGATCGGTGAGGCGAACGCCGATGCCGCTGCGGTCCAGGAGGCGGCCGAGAAGGCCGATCTGCCGGTGCCGGCCGCGGCGAAGGAGGCCTACGAGGGCGCCAACGAGGACGACCGGTATCGCGAGCTCGCCGCCACGCTGCCCCGCACCGCCGAGGTGATCACCGAGGTCGGTGAGGCGACCGCCGACGTCGAGGGCATGCAGAACCCGCTGACCGAGCTCGGCGAGCTGGTGCTGTTCCTCGACGTGGGCGCGGCCAGTGCGCGAGCCGACCTGAACAACGGCTATCTCGAGGACGCCTCGGCCACCGCGGCCGGGGTACGCGCCCGGGCCGACTGGGCACTGATCGTCGGACTGGTCGCGCTGCTCGTGCTCGCTTGCGCGGCGTACGCGGCGTACCGGGTGTTCTGGAACCCGTCGGCGCGACGCCGGCGGGCCGAGCGCAGGGCCTTCCTCGTGCAGGCGAAGAAGACGAGGAAGGCGGGGGCGCCGTGGGATTCTCGACCTGCCTGGCCGCCGATGCCGCCCGTGCCGCCGGCGCAGCCGCCGGGACCCCCGGGACCGCCGTGGCCTCCGGGGCCGCACGGACCGCCGTCAGTCGGTGGCGAGCTCTTCGGCGTACAGCGCGGCCCCGACGGCCCCCGCGGTGTTGAGGAGCTTCGCCGGGATGATCTCGGTGTCCAGGTCGAGCAGCGGCAGGAATTCCGCCGCCTCCTTCGAGACCCCTCCGCCGACAAGGAATAGGTCGGGGGAGAACAGCATCTCCAGGTGCTGGTAGTACCGCTGCAGCCGCTTGGCCCAGTGCTTCCAGGAGAGATCCTCGCGCTTGCGGGCGATGTTGGAGGCGCGGGTCTCGGCGTCGTGGCCGTCGAGCTCGAGGTGACCGAGCTCGGAGTTGGGCACGAGCACGCCGTCGTAGAGGAGCGCCGACCCGATGCCGGTGCCGAGCGTCGTCATGATGACCAGCCCGCGGCGACCCTTCGCGGCGCCGTAGCGGACCTCGGCCAGGCCGGCGGCGTCGGCGTCGTTGACCACGTGCACGTCCCGGCCGGTGGCCGCGGTGAAGATCGCGTCCGCGTCGGCGCCGATCCAGGACTTGTCGATGTTGGCCGCGGAGTGCACCACCCCGTGACGTACGACGCCGGGGACGGTCACGCCGACCTTCCCGTCGTAGTCCGGGAACTGGGAGAGCAGGTCCACGAAGATCTCGGCGATGGCGTCGGGGGTGGAGCGTTCGGGTGTCGGGATGCGTACGCGTTCCTCGGCGAACTCGCCGGTCGCGAGATCGATCGGGGCACCCTTGATGCCCGTGCCGCCGAAGTCGATGCCGAAGGGCAGGCTCGTCGTCATGAGCCCATCCTATTTACAAGCACCGACGTGACGTACGACACTTGACAGATCATCCTGATTTGTCAAAGGGGCCAACGATGGAGATCGCCAACAGCACGGTGCCCGACGGCTCGACCGAACAGTGGCGCGACAAGAAACGCTATCTGTGGTTGCTCGGCCTGGTGGTGCCGCTCCTCGGGTTCATCGCGATCAGCGGCTGGCACCTGACCGACATCGGCGCGTTCCTGTGGACCGGACCGATCATCATCCTGATCGTGGTCCCGGCCATCGACCTGTTCGCTGGGCTCGACAAGTCCAACCCGCCTGACGACATGATCGAGGCGCTGGAGAACGACAGGTACTACCGCTGGATCGTCTACTCCTACCTCCCGCTGCAGTACGCCGTCTTCATCGGCGGCATGGCGCTCGCCGCTCACGGCGCACTGGACGGCCACACGCTGAGCGTGATCGACCGGGTCGGGCTGGCGATCTCGGTCGGCTGCATCGGCGGCATCGGCATCAACACCGCCCACGAGCTCGGCCACAAGCGCGAGGACGTCGAACGCTGGCTCTCCAAGGTCGCGCTCGCGCAGAGCTTCTACGGCCACTTCTACATCGAGCACAACCGCGGCCACCACGTCCGCGTCGCGACCCCCGAGGACCCGGCCTCGGCCAAGGTCGGCGAGTCCTTCTACACCTTCTGGCCCCGCACGGTCTCGGGGTCGCTGAAGAGCGCCTGGAGGCTGGAGAAGAAGAGGTACGCGCGTCGCGACCAGCACCCGTTCCGGATCGGCAACGACGTACTCAACGCCTGGCTGATGTCGGCGGTGCTGTGGGGCGGGCTGATCGTGTGGCTCGGGCCCGTGGTGATCCCGTTCCTGCTGGTCCAGGCCGTCGTCGGGTTCTCGCTGCTCGAGGTGATCAACTACATGGAGCACTACGGCATGCTGCGCCAACGCGTCGGCCGGCGCTACGAGCGCGTCGACCCCAGCCACTCCTGGAACTCCAACAACATCGCCACCAACGTGCTGCTCTACCACCTGCAGCGCCACAGCGACCACCACGCCAACCCCGTACGCCGCTACCAGACCCTGCGCGACTACAAGGAGTCTCCGGTGCTGCCCACCGGCTATGCCGGGATGATCCTGCTCGCGATCGTGCCGCCGGTCTGGCGCCAGGTGATGGACCCCAGGGTGCTGGCGCACTTCGACGGCGACATGTCGCGGGCCAACATCCTGCCCCGAAAGCGGGACAGGATCCTGGCGAAATATCCGGCGCCGGTCGCAGATCGTGCCGAGACCGGCGACGACACCGTCGCGCAGGTCATCGGCCAGGAGGTGCTGGCCGCCCGCTGTCCCGGGTGCGGGTACACCTACCGAGTGGAGGAGGGCAACGAGGCAGAAGGGTTCGCCGCCGGCACATCGTGGGGGGACGTGCCGGACGACTGGTGCTGCCCGGACTGTGGCGTGCGCGAGAAGGTCGACTTCGTACCTCTCGCCTCGGACTCCGTCTCGTAGCCGTCCTCGGACGGCGACAGCCCCCGACCTCGTACGAGATCGGGGGCTGTCTGCTGCCGGCGACGGTCAGCGCTTCGCGAGCTCGGGTTCCCGCGGCTCCTCGGCGTAGTGGTCGGCGAGGTAGTGCCGCTCCAGGCTCTCGCCCTCGACGTCGACGTTCGGGAGGATCCGGTCGAGCCACTTCGGCAGCCACCAGGCCTTCTCCCTCATCAGGTACATCAGCGTCGGGATGAGGAGCATCCGCACGATGAAGGCGTCGAAGACGACGGCCGCGGCGAGCGCGAAGCCCATGGACTTGATGATGGGGTCGTCCATCAGGATGAAGCCCGAGAAGACGGCGGTCATGATCAGCGCGGCGGCCGTGACCACCCGGGCCGAGTTGCGGAACCCGTCGACCACGGCCTCCTTGTAGGAGGCACCGTGGACGTGGGCCTCACGGATCCGGGTGACCAGGAAGACCTGGTAGTCCATCGCCAGGCCGAAGACCAGCCCGATCAGGAAGATCGGCATGAAGCTGACGATCGGCTGGCCGTCGAAGATCCCGAAGGCACCTTCCTGGAAGACCGCGACAGTGACGCCGAGGGTGGCCAGGACCGACAGCAGGAAGCCGAGCGTCGCGGTCAGCGGCACCAGGATCGAGCGGAAGACGAGCATCAGCAGGAGGAACGCCAACCCGATCACGATCGCGAGGTAGGGCAACAGTGCGTCGTTGAGCTTCTCGGAGATGTCGGACATGATCGCGGAGGTGCCGGTGACCGCGAGGTCCGCGCCGGTCTCCTCCTCGAGGGCACCTTCGCCCTCGCGCAGCTCCGCCAGCAGGTTCTCGGTCGCCTCGTCCTCCGGGGCGGTCTCCGGCTCGATCAGGATCACCGCGCCGTTCTCGTTGCCCGACGGGGGCACCACCTTGGCGACCCCCTCCAGCGAGCCGGCCCACTCCGCGACCCGGGCGTACGTGGCCTGCTTGGCCGCTGCGTCGCCGGGTGTCTCGCGGGCATCGACCACCAGCATCATCGGGTCGAGGCGGCCCGGCCCGAAGCCCTCCTCGACCAGCTCGACCGCCTGACGGCGCGAGCTGTCCGCGGGGGCCGTGCTGTCGCCGGGCATTCCGAGGTGCAGGTCCTTGAACGGGATGGCCAGGGCGCCCAGGCCGATGACCACGATCAGCACCCAGGCGATGGGCGCCTTGCCGATGAACCGGGCCCAGCGGACACCGTTGTTGAGCACGCGGCCGTTGGCCTCGCGCTTGGGGTTGTAGTGGCGTACGGACAGGCCGAAGGCCTTCGACTTGAACACACCCAGCAGGGCGGGGAGCAGGGTCAGCGCGACCAGGACTGCGACCACGACCGTGGCTGCGGCGCCCAGGCCCATGTAGGTCAGGAACGGGATGCCGACGACGCTGAGCGCGGAGAGAGCGATGACGACGGTGAGGCCGGCGAAGACCACCGCGGAGCCGGCGGTGCCGACCGCGACGCCGATCGCCTCCTCACGGTCGTCGGTGTGGTCGAGCTCGCTGCGGTAGCGCGCCAGGATGAACAGCGCGTAGTCGATCCCCACCGCGAGGCCGATCATCGTGGCGAGCATCGGGGTGGTCGAGGAGACGTCGGTGAACGCGGTGAGAGCCGTGATCCCCATGGTGCCGATGCCGACGCCGATGCCGGCGGTGAGGATCGGGAGCCCGGCGGCCACGAACGAGCCGAAGGTCAGCAGCAGGATGAGCAGGGCGAGCACGATGCCGACCAGCTCGGCGCTGGCGCCGCCGATCTCCTGGACCTGCATGCCCTGGCCGCGTACCTCGACCTGGAGGCCGGAGGCCGCGTCGGCCTCCTCGACGACGTCGGTGACCTCCTGCTGCATCTCCGGGGTCACCTCGGAGACGTCGACGTCCTCGAACTGGGTCGAGATCAGGCCGATCCGGCCGTCGTCGGACAGCGTCGGCTGGGCCTCGAGCTGGCCGAGCAGCATCTGCAGCGCCTGCTTCTCGCTCACCTGCTGACCGCTCTGCGCGGACATCGCCTGGGCCGTCGCCGGAGCGGCCGCCTCGGCCATCTCCGGGGTCCAGATGTAGGAGATCTGGTCTGGTACGTCGTCGAGCGCCGCGAGGTTCGTGACGAGCTCGGCCACGGCGGCCTGGTTGTCGGAGCTCGTGAGGGTCTCGCCCTCGGGCGCGGCGACGACGACCTCGATGGAGGCGGCGTCGAGCACCGAGCCCTCCTCGCTGCCCATGATCTCGGGCAGCTCCTCGGCGGCCTCGACCGACTCGAGGCCGGGCATGGTGAAGGTCGTGGACATCGGCTTGGACATCGTGGTCGCCACGGCGCCGATCCCGATGATCACGATCATCCAGACGGCGACGAAGACCGGCCACCGCCGGTAGGCGGTCTTTCCGAGTCGATAGAGCAGCTTGGCCATTTCGGGGGTCCCCCTGGTCAGTGGTTCAGAACAGATCGACGAGGTCGTCGAAGATCCGGGTGAAGTGGTCGGCGACGGTGCCGGCCGAAGGATTGGCGAGGTAGGCGTCGAGCGCGGCGTCGAAGACGACGATCACCAGGCGCAGGGCGACGCCGGCGAGCTCCGGGGTCATCTGGTCGCCTTCGCGTTGCGAGATCACCTCGGCGAAGTGAGCCGTCGCCTTCTCGAAGCGCGCGTGCGCGGCGTCGAGCACCTGCTTGTCGGTCTTCAGGACGCGACGGATGAGGACGAGGTCGTCGTGGTCCATCTTCTCGGCCTCGAGCACCGTGCGCACGAGGACGCCGAGGTCGCGGCCGACGTGTCCGGTGGGGCCGCCTCCGACGAAGGTCGCGCCCAGCTCGGGATCGGGCTCGTGGTCAGGGCCGAGGACGGCATCCATCTTGCTCGGAACGTGGTTGAACAACGTACGTCGCGAGACGCCGACCCGCTCGGCGAGATGGTCCATGGTCCAGCCGTCGAAGCCGAACTCATCGGTCATCTGGAGCGCGGCGCGATGGATGGCGGCCGCGGTGCGATCCCGTCGCATCATCCGATTGCACTTTCACTCATAGAGTGCAGTGTTGCACCCTGGGGGTATTGAGTGCAAAACCATGTGGGACAGTTCACCCGTCCCGTCATCCGCGGGGAGGCATGGCCGTAGACTTTGCCTTCATGGCGGCCGGCGCACCTGAAACCACCCGACAGCGGATCCTCGATGCCGCCGTCGAGATGACCACCGAGTCCGGGTGGGCGAGTGTGACGATGTCGCGCATCGCCCAGCGATGCGGGGTCAGCCGGCAGACCGTCTACAACGACATCGGCGCCAAGCCGGCCCTGGCGAAGTCGCTGATCCTGCGTGAGCTCGAGCAGTTCCTCGCGGTCGTGAGCACGGCCTTCGACCAGGAGGACGACTTCATCCGGGCGATCCGCCAGGCGACGTACGGTGTCCTCGACCGTGCCCAGGACAACAAGCTGCTGCACGCGGTCGTCTCGGCGACCCACGGTGCCGACACCGAGCTGCTGCCCTACCTCACCAGCCACAGCGAGGGACTGCTGGGCTACGCGACCGAGCTCATCCACGAGCACGTCGAGAAGTTCGAGCACGGGCTGACCGACGACCAGGCGGACACCGCCATCGAGATGACCGTTCGGGTGGTCCTCAGCCATGTCATGCAGCCCACGAAGTCACCCGACGAGACCGCCGACGACATCGCCTGGCTGATCTCGCGGGTCCTCAACGGCTGAGTTACCAGCGAGTTGGGTGCTGACCAGGCCTCGCCTAACCTTCCTGCGGGGAGGTAGATGGATGCGTAAGGTCTCGTGGAGAGCGGCTGCGGCAATCGGCGCGGTGCTCGTGGTGACCCTGGCCGCCTGTGCGGGTGAGCCGTCGAAGCCGGCCTCCCCGAGCGGCAGCGGCAGCGGCAGTCCGAGCGCCAGCGGCGCCGCGAAGGACGAGAGTCCGGTCGCCGACCCCTCGCACGCCGTCGACATTCCCGGCAAGCGCGAGGGCACGCTGCACTCCACCGACCTGCTGATCCTCTCCGAGGACACCCTCTCGTCCGGCGACGTCAAGAAGATCCGCGGTCTCTCCGGCGTCTCCGGCGTCGAGCAGATCTCGATGGCCCAGGTCAGCGTCGAGGGACGGCTGGTGAAGGTGGTCGCCGTCGACCCGTCCACCTACCGCAACTTCGCCCCCTTCCAGAGCGCCGACTCCGACGAGGTCTGGCAGCGCGTCGCCGGCGGAGAGGTGGCGATCGACCCCGAGCGCCAGGACGAGCTCCCGGCCGACAAGGACGGGTTCGTGAGGCTCGGCTCCAAGAAGGACGCGGCCTCTGTCCATGTCGGTGCCTACGCTCCCCAGCCGCCTGGTCTCGCCGCGGCCGTCGTCAACCACAAGTGGGGCGAGGAGATGGGGATGGAGAAGGGCAACGCGCTCATCGTCTCCACCGCCGCCATCGCCCCCAACCGGGTCGTCAAGCCGATCCAGAAGGTCGTCGGCTCGGACGCCTCCGTCCAGCGCCTCGACGTCGTCGCCCGCGCGGGCCTCGACCCCAACGCTCCCCAGAAGGCGTACGTCGTCGGCACCGTCGCCGAGGCCGTCGGCAACTACACCTACCGGGCCAACGGCGACGGCACCATCACCCCCGCCGCGAGCTGGGTGAGCTCCCACATCGTGACCGCCCAGGTGCCGATCCTCGGCTCGGTGACCTGCAACAAGGTGATGATCCCGCAGCTGCGCGCCGCGCTGCAGGAGGTCGTCGACCGCGGCCTGGCCAAGACGATCGACCCGAAGCAGTACGCCGGCTGCTACTACCCCCGCTTCATCGCCAACACCACCCAGCTCTCCAACCACGCCTTCGGCACCGCCGTCGACCTCAACACCGCCGGCAACCAGCGCGGCACCGTCGGCGAGATGGACCGCACCGTCGTCTCCATCTTCGAGCGCTGGGGCTTCACCTGGGGCGGCAACTGGAAGTGGACCGACCCCATGCACTTCGAGATGAACCGCATCGTCAAACCGGGCTGATCCGGGGTTGTTGCTGACCTGCTTGGGACCTCGCATCTACGCTGGGGTGCGTGACGATCCTCGATGACGCCCGTCCGGGCATGGATGACAGCATTCGGCCGCAGGACGACCTGTTCGGGTTCGTCAACGGCACCTGGCTACGGGAGGTCGAGATTCCGTCCGACCGGTCGAGCTGGGGGCCGTTCGTGATGCTCGCCGACCAGGCCGAGAAGGACGTGCGCGCGATCATCGAGGAGCTCGCGGCCTCGGGTGGCGAGCCGGGCAGCGACGCCCAGAAGATCGGCGACCTCTTCGCGAGCTTCATGGATGTGGAGGGGGTGGCCGCGCGCGGCGTACGTCCTCTGGATGGTCTGAGGGCTGCCGTGGACGGGCTCCGCGACGCGGACGACCTGGCGGCGTTCCTGGGCGAGGTCGAGCGGATCGGCGGTCACGGGCTGTTCGGGTCCTACGTCGACAACGACGACAAGCAGTCCGACCGCTACATCTTCAACCTGCTCCAGGGCGGCCTCGGGCTCCCTGACAAGGACTACTACTTCGACGAGAAGTTCGCCGAGGTGCTGGGGAAGTACGCCGACTACCTGACCCGCCTCTACGAGCTCGCCGAGCACCCCGACCCGCGTGCGGCCGCGGAGACGATCATCCGGATCGACACCCGCCTGGCCGAGGGCCACTGGGCGCGCGAGGAGACCCGCGACAAGCAGAAGACCTACAACCTGCTGACCCTCGCCGAGCTGCGCGAGCTGGCCCCCAACTTCAACTGGGATGCGTACGTCCGCAACCTCTCCGGCTCGAAGCTGACCACCGAGGCGGTGCTCGGTGAGGTGGTCGTGCGGCAGCCGTCGTTCTTCTCCCACCTCTCGACCGTGCTCGGCGAGGTCGACGTCGACGACTGGAAGCTGTGGCTCTACTTCCACGTGCTCCGCTGGGCGGCTCCCTACCTGACCGACGACTTCGTCGAGACCAACTTCGACTTCTACGGGCGCACCCTCAACGGCACGCCTGAGCTGCGCGAACGCTGGAAGCGCGGGGTGGCGATCGTGGAGGGCGCGATCGGTGAGGCGGTCGGCAAGGAGTACGCCGCGCGTCACTTCCCGCCCGAGGCGAAGGCGCAGATGGACGAGCTGGTCCACAACCTCCTCGAGGCCTACCGCAAGTCGATCTCCGAGCTCGACTGGATGGGCGAGGAGACCAAGGAGAAGGCGTACGAGAAACTCGACAAGTTCACGCCCAAGATCGGCTACCCGTCGAAGTGGCGCGACTACTCGGCGCTGACCATCTCCAAGGACGACCTGATCGGCAACGTGTCGGCGGCCTCGGTCTTCGAGACCGACCGGCAGCTCGGCAAGCTCGGCGGACCGGTGGACCGCGACGAGTGGTTCATGCTGCCGCAGACGGTCAACGCCTACTACAACCCCGGCACCAACGAGATCTGCTTCCCGGCCGGCATCCTGCAGCGCCCGTTCTTCGACAAGGACGCGCACCCGGCGGAGAACTACGGCGGCATCGGCGCGGTGATCGGTCACGAGGTCGGGCACGGCTTCGACGACCAGGGCGCCCAGTTCGACGGCGACGGCAACATGCAGGACTGGTGGTCGCCGGAGGACAAGGCGGCCTTCGAGGTGAAGACCAAGGCGCTCATCGAGCAGTATTCGGCGCTCTCGCCGCGGGACCTGCCGGGTGAGTTCGTCAACGGCGCACTGACCGTCGGCGAGAACATCGGCGACCTCGGTGGCCTGACGATCGCGCACACCGCCTACATGCTCGCGACCGATGGTTCCGCGGGCGTCGGCGACCGGCAGCGGCTCTTCCTCAACTGGGCCTACGTGTGGCGTACGGTGCGACGCAAGGAGCAGGCGCAGCAGTACCTCACGATCGACCCGCACAGCCCGCCGGAGTTCCGTGCCAACATCGCGCGGAACCTGGACGAGTTCCATGAGGTTTTCGGCACCGCTCCGGGCGACGGACTGTGGCTCGATCCGGAGGAGCGCGTGCGGATCTGGTGACCTTGCGGGTAGGGGTATTGGTTAATATTCGATAACAACGTAAAGGAGTTACGCGGGGAGGCGTCTTCATAAATCCGCATTGCAGGAAATTGTTTCTTCGCGGTATCGATTCGGGTGCAAGGATTCCGTTCATCCTGGTCCCCACAATCGAGGAGAACCCCACGATGCGTATTGCTCGAGTAGCGGGAGCGGCCACCGCTGCCGCTGTTGCAGGAACTGCCTTCATCGCCTCCTTCGGAAGTCCAGCCGGCGCGACCCCTGCCGGCTCCGCCTCCACCATCACGCCAGAGACCCTGGCAGCCCAGAAGGTCATCGACGACGAGTCGATCGCGGACAAGGCGATCGGCGCGCTGATGAGCAAGCCGTCGACCTGGAAGGTCGGCGCGGGCCAGGAGCTCGAGCCCGTGGTGACTCTGAAGGACACCAACGGCGCCACCCATGTCCGGATGAACCGGACGTACGAGGGCCTCGAGGTCGTCGGCGGTGACCTGGTCGCCCACCAGAGCAAGGCCGGCACCCTGACCTCGGTCTCCCAGGGGCTGACCAAGGTGCTCGACCTCTCGGTGAAGCCGGCCGTGACCGGGGCCGTGGCCACCAAGGCCGCGCTGACCCTGGACGCCGTCACCAAGAAGATCACCAAGCTCCAGGCCGACAAGAAGTACGCACCCGAGCTCGTCGTCGACGCGGTCGACGGCACCCCGACGCTGGCGTGGCGGGTGACCACCAAGGGCAAGCAGGCCGACGGCACCCCCTCGCGCCTGGCGACCTACGTCGACGCGGAGACCGGCAAGGTGCTGCGCCGGGTCGAGGGCATCCACACCATCGACGGCGAGGGCAACACCCTCTACTCCGGGACCGTCCCGCTGCAGGTGAAGCAGAACGGCTCGACGTACGAGCTGCGTGACGAGACCCGTGGCGGCACCTACACGACCGACATGAACAACGCCGAGGACAGCCTGCTGTGCCAGCTCCTCGGGTTCGGCTGCGCCGCCGGGACGGTGGTCACGAGCCCGACCACGACCTTCGGCAACGGCTCCAACGACGACCGGGCGACCGCGGCGGCCGACGCGCAGTACGGCACCAACGTCACCTGGGACTACTTCAAGAACGTCCACGCGCGTGACGGCATCTTCGGCGACGGCTCGGGCTCCTACAACCGGGTCCACTACGGCAACGACTACGTCAACGCCTTCTGGGACGGCGAGAAGATGACGTACGGCGACGGCGACGGTGTCGGCTACGGACCGCTGGTCTCGCTGGACGTCGCGGGCCACGAGATGACCCACGGCGTCACCGAGAACACCTCGGGCCTGGAGTACTCCGGTGAGTCCGGTGGGCTCAACGAGTCCACCTCGGACATCTTCGGCACTGCGGTCGAGTTCTACGCCGACAGCGCCGAGGACCAGGGCGACTACCTGATCGGTGAGTCCTTCATCCTCGACGGTGGCGACCCGCTGCGCCGGATGGACAACCCGTCCTTCGACGGCAATTCGGTCAACTGCTGGTCGTCCTCGACCGGTGACCTCGACGTCCACTACTCCAGCGGTGTCGGCAACCACTTCTTCTACCTGCTCTCCGAGGGCTCGGGCACGAAGACGATCGGTGGGGTCGAGCACTCGAGCACGACCTGTGACGGCTCGACGATCGCCGGGATCGGTCGCGACAAGGCGGAGCAGATCTGGTTCCGGGCCAACTCGACCTACTTCACCTCGACCACCGACTACGCCGGCGCACGCGACGCGACGGTGAAGGCGGCCTCGGACCTCTACGGTGCCTCCAGCCCCGAGGTCGCGGCGGTCGAGGCGACCTGGACCGCGGTCTCGGTGAGCTGATCTCGCCACACTGACAACAGAGTCGTCCGACGGCGTCGTTTTCCTTCTGGAGGCGGCGCCGTCGACCGCTTTGGGTAACTAAAGTACGAATTCGGGCGTGTGGTTATGCCGGTTCGGCGATTGGACGCATACTGGAGATGCCGGGCCGGTTCTGCGGGTCCCCGTGGGGGAGGACCAACAGCGCCGGCTCGGCGTTTGCTTGTGCACTCGGTGAAATAACTGTTCGCGTGGACGGGTCGTCGCTGTCTACCCTGGAGGCATGTACTCCGGTATCGCCTACATGCGCCTGCGCCCCGCCGCCTGACGGCGGCGCTGCGAGGCATACTCACGCCGCTGTCCGGCCCTACGGAAACAGCCGAACGATCCCGCCTGCTGCGCGCCGCGATGCGGCACGCCGGCGCCTTGCCGGCGCACTCGCCTCGCGACGCTCGCGACGGCGCGATCGTTCAGCTGCCTCCTAGCCGGGTAGCGGCTCTCGCTTTCCCGGCTCCCGTATGCGAGCTGGAAGTTCACTTTCGTGTCTGTACAGACCCACCACACCTCTGCCCACCTGCGTGCCGAGGACATCTCCGTCACCCGCGGCGGTCGCCCCGTCCTGCGCGACGTCTCCCTGACCGTCTCCGCCGCCAACCGGTCCCGATTGGCCATCGTCGGCGAGAACGGCCGGGGCAAGACCACGCTGCTCCACGTCCTCGCCGGGCTGCTTGATCCCGACTCCGGCCATGTGCAACGGCACGGCAGTCTCGGGATCGCGCAGCAGGCCCTGGACGTACGTCCTGGGGACACCGTCGGCACGCTCACCTCCGCCGCTCTGGCCGAGTCCCACCTCGCGCTGCGCGCACTCGACGACGCTGCCGCTGCGTTGTCGGACGACCCGACGGACTCCGGCGGGAGGTACGCCGCCGCGCTGGAGCGCGCGACCACGCTCGACGCCTGGGACGCCGGCCGCCGGGTCCAGATCGCTCTCGAGGCGCTCGGTGCGTGCACCGATCACGGACGAGAGCTGGCGACGCTGTCGGTCGGCCAGCGCTACCGGGTGCGGCTGGCCTGTCTGCTCGGAGCGCACCACGACCTCCTCGTGCTCGACGAGCCGACCAACCACCTGGACGCGTCGGGGCTGGCGTTCCTGACCGACCGCGTCCGGGCTCATGCCGGCGGTGTCGTGCTCGTCTCTCACGACCGCGCGCTTCTGCGCGAGGTCGGCGAGGAGTTCCTCGACCTGGACCCGAGCGAGGACGGCCGGCCGAGGACGTACGCCGGTGGTTACCAGGGCTGGCAGGAGGGCCGTCGCCGCGACCGGGAGCGCTGGGAGCAGGACTACGCGGCTCAGCAAGAGGAGCACCGGCGGCTGCAGGACTCGGTCTCGGCGGCGCGGGACCGGCTGAGCACCGGCTGGCGCCCACCGAAGGGCACCGGCAAGCATCAGCGACAGACCCGGGCGCCCGGCTTGGTCCGCTCCTTCAACCGTGACCTCGCGGCGCTCGAGGCGCACCGCATCTCCGTGCCGGAGCCGCCGATGTCGTTGCGGTTCCCAGTGCTCCCCTCGGATGTCGGAGGGACTTTGCTGCGGTGTGAAGGCGTACGCGTGCTCGGGCGGCTGTCCGGACCCGTCTCGTTCGCCCTCGACGGCAGCGAGCGGCTCGTCGTCACCGGTCCGAACGGGGCGGGCAAGTCGACGTTGCTGCAGGTTCTGGGCGGGGTACTTCCTCCGTCCGAGGGGTCGGTGTGGACATCGTCAGGGGTGCGGGTCGCGCTCGTCGGTCAGGAGGAGCCCGAGTGGGCGCCGGGTCTGACGGCGGCGGAGGTCTACTCCCAGCACTGTGGTCAGCTGGTCGCCGCCGGGGTGGTGCCGGAGCGGGCGATCCCGTCGCTCCGGTCGACCGGACTGGTGGACGCCGAGGCGAGGCGTACGCCTGCCGCGCGGCTGTCCCAAGGGCAGCAGCGACGGCTCGAGCTGGCGCTGCGGCTTGCCTCGCTACCGCAGTTGCTGATCCTGGACGAGCCCACCAACCATCTCTCGGCCGGGCTGGTCGACGAGCTGACGGCCGCGCTGCGGGCGACGCCCGCCGCGGTCGTGGTGGCCACGCACGACCGCCAGATGCTGGATGACCTGTCCGACTGGCCCCGGCTGCCGTTGGGCGACTCTGTCGGAGGTGCCTGATAGACCTGTGGTCATGACTGATCCGGCTGGTGACGTACGTTCTCGTGCTGAGGCGCATCTGCAGGCCCTCGTGGGCCGGGATGACGCCACGCTGCGTGAGGACCAGTGGTCGGCGATCTCGGCGCTCGCCGTCGAGCGTCGCCGGGCGCTGGTCGTGCAGAAGACGGGTTGGGGGAAGTCGGCGGTCTACTTCGTGGCGACGCTGCTGCTGCGTGAGGCCGGTCTCGGGCCGACCGTGATCGTCTCGCCGCTGCTCGCGCTGATGCGCAACCAGATCGCGGCGGCGCAGCGGGCCGGGATCCGGGCGGTGACGATCAACTCGACCAACCCCGAGGACTGGATCTCGATCGAGGAGGCCATCCACGCCGGCGAGGTGGATGTCCTGCTGGTCTCCCCCGAGCGGCTCAACAACCCGAAGTTCCGCGACGCGGTGCTGCCGCGGCTGGCTGCCGAGTGCGGCCTGCTGGTGGTCGACGAGGCCCACTGCATCTCCGACTGGGGGCACGACTTCCGGCCCGACTACCGCCGGATCCGTACGCTGCTGGCCGATCTTCCCGACGGGATCCCCGTGCTCGCGACGACCGCGACCGCCAACGAGCGGGTGACCTCGGACGTCGCCGAGCAGATGGGCGAGGGCGTACTGGTGCTGCGCGGCTCGCTGGACCGGGAGTCGCTGCGGCTCGGGGTGGTCAATCTGAAGACCCCCGAGCAGCGGCTGGCCTGGCTCTCCGACCATCTCTCCGAGCAGCCCGGGTCGGGCATCGTCTACTGCCTGACCGTGGCCGCGACCGAGGAGATCGCCGACTATCTGCGCTCGCGCGGTCATGACGTGGCCGCCTACTCGGGGCGTACGGAGGCGGCCGAGCGGGCCGATCTGGAGGAGTCGCTGGCCGCCGGGAAGGTCAAGGCGCTGGTGGCGACCTCGGCGCTCGGGATGGGCTTCGACGCAACCCTCGGGTTCGTGGTCAACATGGGCGCGCCCTCCTCGCCTGTCTCCTACTACCAGCAGGTCGGCCGTGCCGGCCGTGGCACCTCGGATGCCTCCGTCGTGCTGCTCCCGGGCATCGAGGACCGCGACATCTGGGCCTACTTCGCCTCGTTGGCGTTCCCTCGCGAGGAGCAGGTGCGCCAGACGCTCGGGGTCCTGTCGGAGGCCGGCCGAGCCCTGTCGACGCAGGCGTTGGAGACGTACGTCGACCTGTCGCGGTCGCGCCTGGAGCAGATGCTCAAGGTGCTCGACGTCGACGGCGCCGCCCGCCGGGTCGGCGGTGGCTGGGAGGCGACCGGTGTCCCGTGGGACTACGACGCGGAGCGGTACGCCCGGGTCGCCGAGGCTCGCCGCCGCGAGCAGGATGCGATGCTCGCCTACATCTCGACCGACCAGTGCCGGATGCGGTTCCTGCGCGAGCAGCTCGACGATCCCGGTGCCGTGGACTGTGGTCGGTGCGACAACTGCGGTGGCTTCGCGGTCACATCGTCGGTCTCCGAAGGTGCGGTCGAGGAGGCCTCGGCCCGGCTGTCGCGCCCCGGCGTGGTCGTGGAGCCGAAGAAGATGTGGCCCACCGGCCTCGACCGGCTCGGCATCTCGCTCAAGGGCAAGATCAAGGACGGGCCTCTCGAGGGCCGCGCGGTCGCGCGACTGACCGACCTCGGCTACGGCCAGGCGCTGCGCGACCTCTTCCGCGAACCCGCGCAGGACGGCCCGGTCCCGGTGCCGCTGGTGAAGGCGGTCGTCGAGGTCCTCGGCGACTGGCGTCCTCGGGTCGGCGGCATCGTCTACGTCGAGTCATCGACCCGCCCCACCCTGACCCGCGACTTCGCCGAAGGCCTCTCGCGCTATCTCCGCGTCCCCGTCCTCGGCTCGTGGGCCATCGTCGACCCCGACGTCGGCCCCGGCCAGGGCGCCTCCAACTCCGCCCAGCGCGTCGCCGCCATCGGCCGCCGCTTCTCGCTCCACGCCGATGTCCCGCCCGGTGCCGACGTACTCCTCATCGACGATCGCATCGCGACCGGCTGGACCGTCACCCTCGCCGCCCGAACCATCCTCGACGCCGGCGCTGGCTCGGTGAGTCCGCTGGTGCTGGCGACGACGACGTAGGGTCCCTCAGGTCGCCGGCCGGACGATGCCGTGGTCGTACGCGAAGACGATGGCGGCGGCGCGGTCGCGGAGGTCGAGCTTGGCGAAGATGCGGCCGATGTGGGACTTGACGGTGAGCTCGGAGATGACGAGCCGTTCGGCGATCTCGGAATTGGTCCAGCCGGAGGCGAGGCCGCGGAGGACCTCGAGCTCGCGGTCGGTGAGCTCGGAGACCTCGACGGCACTCGACGCCGGTGCGACGGCTGAGCGGTAGGTGGCCAGGACGCGGCCGGTGATGGCGGGGTCGAGCCAGGCGTCGCCGAGAGCGACGGAGCGTACGGCCATGACCAGCTCCTCGGCGGGAGAGTCCTTGAGGATGAAGCCGGCGGCGCCGGCACGAAGGGCGCCGGAGACGAGCTCGTCCTCGTCGAACGTGGTCAGGACCAGTACCGGCGGCGCCGACGGCAGCGCCCGCACCAGACCGGTGGCGGTGATCCCGTCGACCCGCCGCATTCGGAGATCCATGACCACGACATCGGCCGGGTTGGCCTCGAGAGCCGCGACCACCTCCGAGCCGTCCCCGCACTCGGCGACGATCTCCAGCCCGTCGCGCCGTCGCAGGATGCGGCGCAGGCCGCTGCGTACGAGCTCCTGGTCGTCGACCACGATCACCCGGATCGGCGAGGCTGTGTTGCTGGCGGCGGGGTTGACCGGCGTCATGCGAGGGCCTTGCGTACGAGACAGTGCGGTGGGATCACCAGGTCAACCTTCCACATCGACTCCTCGGCGCCCGCCGACAACCGGCCGCGGAGCTGCTCGGCGCGGGCCGCCATGCCGGCCAGCCCGGACCCCTCGCCGACCCCGCGCCGAGGGTCGACGAGCGGGTTCTCGACCGAGAGGCGTACGCCTTCGTCGACTGCCAAGGAGACCGAGACGGGTGCGCCCGGAGCGTGCCGGATGGCGTTGGCGAGGGACTCCTGAAGGATCCGGTAGACGCCCAGCCCCACACCTGCGTCGACCTCGGAGAGGTTGCCGGCGGTCGAGAACGTGATCGACTGCCCGGCGCTGCGGCCCTCCTCGACGAGCCGAATCACGTCGGGTGCCCCGGGGAGCGGTGTCATCCCCGCTCCGGAGGCTGACAGCCCGCCAATCGTACGCCGGATCTCCGCCATCGCCCGGCGCCCGACGGCTTCCGCATCGGCGAGAGCCGACACCGCCTCGTCCGGGTCGTCCCCCTCGGCGACGGAGCGCCGCGCCGCGGTCAGGTGCAGCAGGGTGATCGAGAGCGAGTGCCCCACCAGGTCGTGGATCTCGCGGGCGATCCGGGTGCGCTCAGCCTCCGTCGCACGCGCGTGCTCCTGCGACCGCGCCTGCCGTTCGGCCCGCAGCGCCCGCATCTGGGCGAGGATCAGCAGCCCGAGGATCCAGCCGACGAAGAGCAGCAGGAAGTGGACCCCGATGCCGCTGGGTGTGTCCGAGGCGAAGACCCCCATCACCACGGCGGAGGCGATCGCGTAGAGAGTCCCGGTCCGGAAGCCTTCCCGGACGACCATCTCGAGGGTGAGCGGGACCAGCACCGCCGGCGCGAAGTCGTGCTGTCCCCAGAATGCGGAGGCGGGCTGCGACATCAGCCAGGCCGACCCGGCCAGGGTCGGCACGAGGTCGACCGCCCACATGTGGTTCTTGAGCCACTCGCCGGTGTTCGGGATGAAGAAGATGCTCAGCGACGGGACGACGATGACCAGGCCGGCGAGGACCATGTCGCCGGCGGCCTCGCGCTGGAGCACCGCCACGGTGACCATCGCGACGAGCCCGAAGGCCGACAGCAGCGGCGCCCACCAGGGGATGTCGAGGTTCTTGCTGCGGCAGCGCTGTTCCAGGAAGTCACGCACATCGCGAGCCGAGTCCTGGACACTCATGCCGTTCAGTCTAGAAACGCGTGACTCGCATCGCATCCGACCACGGCAGGCGGCCGCTCTCCTACCACGGTAGGAACGCAGGTGCCTGCCAGCGGCCGATGCGCCGAGGTGTGGCCGATCCGTAGCGTCGAACCATCGCTACGACGACGGAGACGGTGAGGACGATGACGTGGAACCAGACCCATGAGCGCTACCGGCTGCTGAACGAGGCCGAGGCGGAGCTGCGATCCGGCTTCGCGCGCCGGCTGCCGTGGTCACCGGCCTATGCCGAGGCCTTCGGCACCCCGGAGCGTCTGGCTCAGGCACTCCGGCACCGGTGGCGCATCCGGTTCCAAGCGCAGCTCGACCCGACGCTGTCGCAGGAGGAGTACGAGGCCACCTTCGCCGACCTGCTGGCCAGCCTCGCGCCGCTGATGGGCCGGATCGGCACTCACGAGTTCCGCGAGGAGCTGGCCGATGCCTCGGCTTGAACAGGCACTGATCGAGAGGCCGAGGTCGTACGCCCGCTGGGCTCTCTCCCAGGGCATCAACCGAGCGGTGCTGAGCTTCGCGTCGAGGCGTGGCGACCCGCTCGCCGAGCTGATGTGGTCGCGGGACGTGCCGGACTACGGCCGTCTGCGAGCACGCGGGCCGATCCACATCAACCCGTTCATGGCCGGCACGGTGTCGTACGTCGCCGCCAACGAGATCCTGCGCAGCAGCGACTTCGGCGTCGGTGACGGGCAGGGCGAGCTGCCCGTGCCGCTTCGGTGGCTGCTCGGCAAGGTGAGCGCCCCCGACGCCCTGGGCCCGGTCGACCCGCCGTCGATGCTCGCCGTCGACCCACCGCTGCACACCCGCTACCGCAAGCACGTCTCGAAGGCGTTCACCGCCCGCAGGATCAGCTCGATGGCCGAGATGGTCACCGCGGTCGCCGGCGACCTGCTCGATGACATCGACCCGCGCGAGGGGCGCGTCGACATCATCGAGGAGTACGCCGCGAAGCTCCCGATCGCCGTCATCGCCGAGCTGTTGGGGGTGCCTGCCGCGGACCGTGCCGACATCCTGCGCTGGGGCGACCAGGCCGCCGCCATCCTCGATCCGGGGTTGTCGTGGCGCGACTACGCCCAGGTCGAGACCGCGATGAGGTCCCTGCACCACTGGTTCGAGGACCACGTACGCCGCCTCCGCTCCGACCCCGGCGACGACCTCCTCAGCGCCCTGGTGATCGCCGGCGACCTCGACGACATCGAGCTCCACGCCCTCGGTCTCCTGCTCCTGGCGGCCGGCTTCGAGACCACCGTCAACCTGCTCGGCAACGCGGTGGCCGCTTTGGATGCTCACCCGTCCCAGCGCTCTCTCCTCCTGGCGGACCCGTCGCTGATCGACGGCGTCATCGAGGAGACCCTGCGCTGGGACCCGCCCGTCATGGCCACCGTCCGCGAGGCCTACTCCGCGACGAGCGTGGCGGGCGTGGACGGCGCCAAGGGCACCGCCGTCGCCGTCGTCCTAGGCGGCGCCAACCGCGATCCGTCGGTGTTCGAGGACCCCGACACGTACGACATCACCCGGCCCAACGCCGACCAGCACCTCTCCTTCTCCGCCGGCGCCCACTTCTGCCTAGGCGCCAGCCTCGCCCGCCTCGAGACCCGCGTAGGCCTCCGCATGCTGTTCGAGCGCTTCCCCACCCTGCACGTCACAGCCGAACCCGTACGCCGCCCCACCCGCATCCTCCGCGGTTACGCATCCCTGCCCGTCGCCCTGTGAGCCGTGGTGTACTACTCCTACTGAGGCACCCGCCGGGGGTGCGTACGGAAGCCTCGGGAGGGCGGACCATGGGTGACAACGGTCAGGTAAGTGTTGACGCGGTCAGGTTGGACAACGCTCGGAAGGCCTTGAACGACGAGCGCGAACTCGTGATCTCGGAGCGAAAGGCGCTCATCGACCCGGTTGCCGGAATGTTCGGCGGGTCAGCACGTGGTGAGTGGCTCGCTGGTGTTGTTGTGAAGGGCCATCAGAACATCGACCGATCGCTCGGCGAGACCGCGGAAGGTCTGAAGTCGACCAGCGACGGCATTCACGAAGCGATGGTCGCGCTTGAGGGCGCGGACGTCGATGCGGCGGTCACTGCGCAGAAGTTCGCTTCGGCGGTTGCCCTGATGAGCAATCCACTCGTGATCTTCGACAAGGCTGGGCCGGGGAAGTACCTGGCAGTCTGACCGCCATTGTCAGATCTCAGAGCAGCTCGAAGGTCGGCAGAACCTTGGTGATCAGGGCGTCAGCGCCCTTCCGGTCGATGTCGCTCTTGTTGAAGTCCCAGTTGACCGTGATCTGCTGTTGGCCATCCTCGGTCACGGTGGCGTAGCTGTCGTTCCAGGTCCGATCCTTTTCGTACTGGAAGTGGTAGAAGAGCGCACCATTGATGGTGACGTCAGGGAGGCGCTTGAGATTCGCGGCGCCAGCGGTCGTCAGTCGATCCTTCTCATATCCTGCGATCGTCTCGACGTTGGACGCCATGTCGCCACCACCCCCAAGATTGCTGGCGAGAAGGTTGCCGAACCCTGGCGAGTAGCCGAGGTCGTCTTCAGGGGCGACCATCGAGACGGTCTCGGCCCCGCCAGGCTCGACGGTCCAATCCGGCGGAACGTGGAGTTGAGCCGGGTCGACCGACACCTCTTGCCAGTCGCTCGGAACGGAAGGTGACGTCGGTGACTCGCTGGCAGTGGCGCTACCGCTTGGGGCGCTCGGAGACTCCGTGCCGCTTCCGGCGGACGACGCGCAACTGGTTCCGGTGAGAGCAGTAGTCAGGATCAACGCGCTGACCGCGAGCGTCCGAGAGGTCGTCATGGGGAAGACTCTAGAGCAGCAAGCGAATGGGCGGGACTGGCGCCGCGTGCGCCCATATTGTCTACTTTGTAAAGGGGCCGCTCGGCGCCCCAACTGAGTCCTCGGGAGGGACGATGACGGTCAAGGGTCCATGGATGCAACGCCTCGGCGACTACGTGCGGGGGAGCGATCCGGGGGCGATCGAGGCGATGGTTAGAAGTTGGGAACGTGCCACCGACCGGTTTGATGCGGCGGGCAACGCCATGATCAGCAACGCTCCACGGGTTGAGGACGGGTTCTCGGACACGTCGTTGTCGGGCGCCGCCGCAAGACGTGACATGGAGACGTCGGGCAAGGAGACCAACAAGAAGCGCGACGTGCTCGAGGAGGCCACCGCGGCGCTGTGGATTGTTCGTGACCGGATGAAAGACGCTCAGGAAGCCCACAAGGCGCTAGAAGCGACGCTCCCGGCCGCTCACGATCCAGTGCCACCGGAGTCGTCCTTCAATACGAAACCTGGTGGTGGCACATCGGCCGCCGAGGCGACGGCCAACCAGCAGAAGTACGCCGACGCCAAGCAGGACTACGCCAAGGCGGAGGCAGCGATCGCCGACGCCGAGCGAGAAGCTGCGCAGAGGGTTCAGGCCGTCGATGTCTCCGTCGAGGAGGCCGAGCCAAAGGTACGCGCGTTGTACGACGACGGCAGCGACTCCAACGCGCTGCCCCCTGGCACCTCGTCACAGCCGGGCTCGGCGAGTCAGGTGGCGGCCGCACAGGCGAGCATGGCGAAGTACAACTCCGGCACCCTCTACCCCGACGGCTGGGGCCACGAGCTGATCGCTCAGGAGAAGGCCAACATCGAGGCGCACAAGGCCGAGAACAAGCCCGAGTGGAACGGCACTGAGTGGATCAACGCCGACGGCACCCCCGCTCCCGCGACCTCGTACGCGATGGTCGAAACCGCAGACGGCCTCGCACCGCTCGCGGGCGGAACGGGCGGGATGTCCGCCCTCGCGATTGCTGGCGGCGGCGCCCTGCTCGGCGCCGGCGTGGCCAAGGCGATCGCCAGCAAGCTCTCCGCTGGTGCGTCTGCGAAGGCAGCAAATACCGGTGCTGCGTCGAGGTCAGCCGCTGCCCGGTCCGCAGCCGCCAGGGCCGGTACTGCCGGTGCCCGCGCGGGCACCGGCGCAGGTGCTGGTGCAGGCGCTCGCGGCGCTGGTGCTCGTGGCACGGGAGCCGGCGCGCGTGGCGCCGGTGCTGGAGGGCGTGGCGCCGGCCGGGGCGGTGCTGGTGGCCGAGGCGGAGCCGGTGCAGCGGGTGGCCGCGGCGCCAAGAAGCGGGACCAGAACGGCAGCCAGAACCAAGAGTGGGAAGCCGACTACACGGACGACTGGACCGAGACCGCAAGCGACGTCCTGGACCCCAACGCATCCCGCGGCTGGGTCCCGAACGCTCCGCAGGTTGATGACACCGGAGACGACAAGAGCCGCCGCAGCTAGTACCAGAGTCCCGCTGACACAGTGCTCCGAGTACTACTTCGGGGATGCCATAGCCGGCCTGCGTCGACAGCGGCGACGCTCCTCGGCCTGCGCCTAATCTGACCCTGACAATGTCCAAATTTTACGTTTAGACTTTCGGGCGCGGGGTAAGACCTAGGTGTCAAGTGCGGCTAAATCTCGGGGGTTTCTATGCGCACCAATACCAGAACGACGTTCGTGGCGAGGTTGGTTGAGCCGACCGGTGGCTCGGTTGCCAGCTTTGAGGCTGCAGGTGAGGCATCTGGGAGCAAGCCGTGCTGATCGACAGCAATCCGGCAGAGACGATCAGAGTGGCACCGTCGGACATGCGGCGTGCCGCGGCCGCGTGGGACGACGCGAGCGACCAAGTCGAGAACGCAAACCCGGCCGACCGCGTCCCTGAGGTGGCGACAGCCTTGCCGGGCGGTGCGGCAACGCGTCAGGTGGCCAAACTGACGAATGAGCTTCACGTTCGGTTCAAGTCTTGGTGCGAAGGCGCGACCGAGCAGGGGGAGGCCTTGCGTAAGGCGACGAAAGAGTACGAGACCGCCGATCAACAAGCGGCAGATGAGGGCAGCAAGCAAGAGTCCGTTATCAGCCACGGGTTCCAGGATGGCTCCTCAGGGATCACGGTGGGCCGTGGCCCGGCAGTCTTCGACCCGCGTGATTCCCCCAGCGACCGCACCGCCTACCTCGATAAGCGTATGAACGGCGGCGATCTCTGATGGTCACCATTGCTGAGGTGCTGGCGTGGAAGCCGAGCGTCATCGACAGCCTGGCCGAGTACTTCTACGACAAACGTACGATCGTGGTGAGGCTTCAGGACGAGATCAACGATGCCAAGCCCCCTGAGTCCTGGGTTGCACCTGCTCGCGCCGAAGCGATGAAGACCTACGAGGATAAGCGGCTAAAGCTCAACGACATCGCTGCTCAGCTCTCCGATCTTGCGCTCGCCGCGAAGGAAGCCGGCAAAGAGATCAAGGGTGCGCAGGATGACCTGCACGCGGTCCTCGACGACGCGTCGGGCGAGGATTACAAGGTGAACCATCAGACTGGCGAGGTCGAGCCGCCCAAGCTCGAGCGGCCAGATCCGATGGGACCGTCTTACGATTTCGGGGACGAGCGCCGCTACGAGGAGGCGCTGGCGGACCAGGCGATCCGAGCGAAGGAACTCGCCGATCGAATCGAGAAGGCGCTCAAGCGTGCTGAGGTCGCCGACGTTGGCCTCGCCAAGTCGATGGCGGACGTGACCACAGGAATGATCCGCGGAGGCGATGGGACCATCAACGAAGCGGCGGCATCCCAACTGCCGCCGTCGCTCGACAGCATGAGTCCAGAGGAGATCGCCGCATTGCTCGGTGGCGAAATTGCCATCGACACGATCATGACGTATCTCGAAGGGAGCGTTCCGGTCTACAAATTCCTCACGGCCGACTTCGAGGGATCCGCGCAGTATCGGGTCATGCAGAACGGGGAAGTGAAGATGTCGCTCAAGATGGGCGCCGGGGTCGGCCTCGGAGTGGAGGGCGAGGTCGAGGCCAGTGCCGGTGTTGGAGGCTTCACGGACTTCGAGATCACTTTCAAATCCAAAGAGGAAGCTGAACGGTTTCTCGCCGGCCTCGACGACGCTGTGAAGGATGTTAGTTGGAGCGCCGGTCGACCGATGCCCACCGGGCTCGCCGAGTACATCAATGATCAGAATGTGACCAGTCGAAAGGTCGGCCTATACGCGAAGGGCGATATCGGGTTCGAGACACCATACGTCGGCAGCAGCACCAGTGCCCGTGCTGAAGGCTGGTACGACGAGGAGAAGCGTGAATACGGCATCAGAGTTGAGGGGTCGTTGGATGTAAAGGGTGGCATTCCGGAAGCAGGCGTGAAAGCGGGTGGAGCTTTCGATTTCTCAGGGGAAGTGAAGACCAACTCACGTGGCGCTCCTCAAGAGGTAAGTCTAACGGGTGCGCTGACGGGCGAGATCGCGAACCAGAAGTTGGGCCTCGATATCCCGGGCCTTGGATCGGGAGGAGGCGGGGACGTCGAACTCAAGATGAGTCGCGATAACGTCATGTGGGGCGAGATGGAGGAAGCGCTGAAGTCGGGCGACATGTCCCGTGCCGCGGATATCGCCATTGACCATGGGCAGGTGGTCGTTCGAGCGACAACCGTTACGCAGACAGACCAGGAGATTGGGCCAGTTGATGGCGGTGCGAAGCAAACAGCAACGCAACGCACGCTGGTTCGGCCGCCGAACACGACCGAGTTTGTTGACGTCGCATGAGAGATGCGACCGGTCGGAGTTGGCGGGAGTCCGGGGCTGTGACCACTGGTCACGCCGATGACGCTGCGTCGGTGTCGACAAGGGCCGTCGATCTCGGCGATGTCGCTCTAGTGGCGCCGCTCGGGCCGCCGACCTACACTCGGGGAACCTACGGTGAAATGTGGCAGTGGATCGGCAATGGGAACAGCCTGATCAGCCTCGTCGTCGCTGTCCGCCCGGACGCGTGGGAGTCGGTCGATGGGGTACGACACCGCCTTCTCGCAGAGACCCATCGAATAGGCGCGCCTCTGCGACATCCTGCCGATGGAGAACGACCTCGGCCAGAGTCGGTTGACGTGCCCGGGGCGGTCGCAGCATTCAAGATGCCTGTGGACGGGATCCGTGAAGGAGTCCAATTGCACAACGCTGTGCTGGCCGCATCGGGCAGCGCCGCGACGTACCTCGTCCATGTCGCCGTCACAGACACCGAGACTGGTCGTCGGCTAGCCTCATCGTTGTTGTCCAGCCTGCAGTTGCTCGGATAGGAGATGCGTGTGCTCAAATGGGTCCTGATCGGGGTCGGCTCCCTAGCCGCTGTGGTCGCTGTTTTCGTCGGAGTTGTGTGGTTTCTCTTCACCCGCGACGGAGACGATGCAAGCGCACTTACTGAGCAAGGCAGCGCCGAAGTGCTCGAGTTAACAGATGCGGGGAGCTCATACATCGTTGTCTACCGATACGACTTCGATGGGCAAACGTTCTATGGCAAGACCAGCATCTACCGCAAGAGTATGCAGCGCGGGGATACCTACGGAATTTGTGTCAACCCCAGCGATCCATCCAAGCACACGGAAATGAATCCTGGCTGCCCCCCAGAGAGTTCTAACGGGGTCTTCGAAGGTGTGAAGCAGCAGCCCAGCCTTTGATGCCGATTGCCGCTCATTCCGCAACGCACCTGGTCCGTGGAACCCGACGGCCCCCGGCAAAGTTACCGTTGGGCGACCACTTTGGTTGCTCGCTCGTACTTCTTGGCGCTGTAGTAAGCGGTCGAAGCCGGCAGCCAGAGCAGCACGACGATGACGATGGTCAACGTCTGATTCGCAAGGTTGTAAGCCACGGAGACTGCGACGAGGTTTTCCTGAGCTATCGATAGTGCGAAGTTGCCCACTGCGAAAACAAGGCCCATGGCTCCCATGGCGGTCGCCGCGATTCTTGCCCATCCGAAGCCGTTTCGGTTGGTGAACGCCATTGTGATCCACAACGCGATCTCGACCACCGCCCAGGCTGCGGCAATGCCAACGGACATCCAGATGCCGGCCTCTGAGAGGCTGTCCATGCGGACGTAGTTGTCCCCGTACTTCTCCTCAAGTCGCGCGTCGTTGCTCGCGACTATCGCGAGCATCTCGACATACACGACGAGGACGCTGAACCCGGCCAGTGCCGCGCCGATCCACATCCCGATGACGGCTAGTCTGAGGGTCTTCGGGCGCTCGATCGCGCTCGCTGGCGACCGAACGCTGGCTTGGTCAATGCTCTGTTGATCTGACATGACATCCCCTCGAGTGACTGCCGTGAACGCGGGCATCGTCTCACGTTCGTCGGGGACGGGAACGCGTCTGTCTCGACACGCTCGCAGCGCGGTGCGAACTCATTCAACTCGGGTAAGCGCCTGATGGGGTCGAACCGTTCGGCGGCGAAGACGCCACGCCTGAGATGGTGCTGTCATAGAGTCATGTAAACATGTCTGATTTGGTATGCGGCCGTTTGTGTCAACCGTGCTGCGTTGGCGTTCGGCACTCGTCATAGACGTACGCGGGGTCGTCCTGTCCTACGAGGTCGCGGTCGCGGAGGATGGTGAGCGGGGCGTGGGTGGGATCGGCGCAGACGTCGGCGAAGGAGAGGTCGGCTTCGGCTAGCGAGTCGGGGTACTCGATCTGGAGCACATGCGAGCCGTAGACGTCGGTGTAGGCGGCGCACTCGGAGTAGGCGCCGCACTCCTCGACGACGGCGAAGTCGAAGCCGAGGTCGTCGTGGGCAGGGCGGGCGGCTTCGGCGGCGTTCTTCTGGGCGATCGCCATCCCGAGGTCGTGGGCGGCGGTGACATATGCGGAGGCCAGGGCGAGGGCGCCGTCCTTCGAGATCGCATCGAAGCGGGTCCAGGTGTCGAGGTTGTCGATCTCGACGGCATCGAAGCCGTCGTCCGCGCAGCCCTCGATGACCGGCTCGATCACCTCGAGGATCGAGGCGCGAGCAGAGGCGGTGGAGGGGTCGAGGATGATCTCGTCGGGCCAGTCGGGGTCGCGTACGGGATCGCCGGAGGAGTTGCGCAGCAGCGCGGACGGGCGATCGGACCAGTCGGAGCCGGGCTGGGTCTGGAAGCCGTTGACGTAACAGACGTTGTAGGCGTCCTCGAGCGGGGTGGCGGTGGCGTCGCGTACGACCACATCGAGAGGCGTGCCGTCGGTCAGCTGATCGGCCGCAGCTCCGAGCTGGTAGTCGAAGGCGCCTTCGGTCGGTGGGAGTGCGACAGAAGGGGAGCCGCAACCCACCAGGGTGAACAGACCGACAAGTAGAACGAGGGCCGGGCTGCCAGTGGCAGCCCGGCCCTGCGTACGTGAGCGGATCAGTGGAGGACCGTCGGAGCGGCGGCTCCGTGCTCGGCCTTGCTCTTGGGCAGGAACCACGCCGGGATGAGCGTGACCAGCACCAGGATCGCGGCGATCACGAAGGTGGTCGAGAACGCCTCGGCCATCTCGACTGGGATGGCCTTGAAGACCTCGGGCAGCTTGGCCGGGTCGAGACCCAGCGAAGCGGCAGCCTCACCGACCTTCTGCTGGTTGGCCGGATCGGCCATGAACGACTCCAGACCACCGGTCGAGACCCCGAGCTTGTCGGCGAGGTCATCCGCCGTGGAGATCGACTCCTTGCTGGTCAGCGCGTTGGTGAGCAGCACCGAGAAGAGCGCGGTGCCGGCGGAGGCAGCGACCTGCTGGACGATGTTCACCAGAGTCGTACCTCGGGCGATGGTGTGCTCGCGCAGCGTCGCCTGGGCGGCGGCGAAGGTCGGCATCATCGTCGCGCCCATGCCGAGGCCCATGATGAACAGCGACAGGAGGAGGTACCAGTAGGGCGTGGCCTCGTCGAGCCGCGAGAACATGAACATGCCCACTGCGATCGTGGTGAGACCGCTGAGGACGACCTTGCCCGGGCCGGTGCGGTCCGCGAGCATGCCGGCGATCGGCATCGTGACCATCGCGCCCAGACCCTGCGGAGCCAGCAGAAGACCGGCGTGGAGGGCGTCCTCGCCGCGTACCTGCTGGTAGTAGAGCGGGAAGAGCAGCGAGGCACCGAAGAACGCCATCGCGAAGATCGACAGGGTGATCACCGCGACGGTGAGCTCCTTGTTGCCGAAGAGACGGATGTCGATCAGCGGGTGGTCGTTGCGGGACGACAGTGCCCACGGGATGAACGCGGCGATCAGCACCAGGCCCGCGACCATGAACGAGAGCACCTTGGTGTCCAGCAGCGTGCCGGCCTCGGGGATCGAGGAGACGCCGTAGAGGAACAGCGCCAGACCCGGGGACAGCAGCACCATGCCGAGGAAGTCGAAGGACTGCGACGGCTCGACGTGGTCCTTGGGCAGCGCCCGCCAGGCGTACACGAGGGCGACGACGCCGATCGGGATGTTGATCAGGAAGATCCAGTGCCACGACGCCGAGTCGATCAGCGCGCCACCGATGATGGGGCCGAGGATCGGGCCGAGGAGCATGGGTACGCCCAGGATCGCCATCACGCGACCGACCCGCTCGGGGCCAGCGGCGCGGGTCAGGATCGTCATGCCGAGCGGCATCAGCATGCCGCCGCCGAGGCCCTGCAGGACGCGGAAGCCGACCAGCATCGGCAGCGTGGTGGCCAGCGCGCACAGCGCCGAGCCGAGCGCGAAGAGCACGATCGCGGTCATGTAGAGGCGTTTGGTGCCGAACCGGTCGGCGGCCCAACCGGTCAGCGGGATCACCGTCGCCAGGGCGAGGGTGTAGCCGGTCATCGTCCAGGCGACCTCGGCAGAGGTGGCGTCGAACTCGCGCTGGAAGGTCTCCAGCGCGACGGAGACAACGGTGATGTCGAGGATCGACATGATCGATCCGAGTACGACGACGCCCGCGACGATGAGCACGCTCTTGTCGAGGTGATCGTCCGGTGCCTTCTTGGCAGAAATGTCTGTCACGGGTTGACAGCCTACGTGTGGGTTGATAGGTCCCCTAGCCATTATTTACTTTTGACTAGTGACCTGGCTCACCCGCTGTCCTTCTGCGGCGAGCCGTGGCGAGCATGACGGTCTTGATCGCTCGGTAGATCGGGCGGATCAGCCAACCGGGCACCGTGCCGTGGCGCTCCTCCTCCCAGACCCGCGCCCGCGGGTGGGACTGCAGCAACCGGTCGACCAGCGCCGGTGAACCCGCCTGCGGCGCGCCGGTGAGCACGTCGATGCGGCACACGTGCTTGATGTTGGCGTACCCGTACTGCGCTGGGTTGACCAGTCGCAGCGGGGCGCCGTGATCGCCGTCGAGCGGCCGGCCGCCGAGTCGATCGGCGAGGAGTACGTCGTCGGCCAGGAGATCGTCCAGCTCGGCCACGAAGTGTTCGCCGTCGAGGCCGCGCACGCGTACGTGGGTGGCGATCGTGCCTGGTGCGAGGGCGGGTGCGACGTAGCGCCGATAGACCTCGGCGAAGGCGACGCCCTCCCACTGAAGGCCGGTCACCGACCATCCGGCGACGCAGTGGAAGTCGGCGTGGAGGTCGCGACGATCCTTGCCGACGAGCTCTTCCACGGCAATCTCGATCGGCGTCGTGAGCGCTCCGCCGAACACCACCGTCGGATGTTCGGGCGCCGTCGGTGGGGCTTGGTCGACACGTCGGCCGAAGCGCGGGAAGAAGTCGATGCGCCGCTGTCCAGGTGGGAGGGCGGCCCGTGGGTGAGTGGTCTCGGTCATGTCAGCCACCGTG
This sequence comes from Nocardioides sp. NBC_00850, assembly GCF_045207335.1. NCBI lineage: Bacteria > Bacillati > Actinomycetota > Actinomycetes > Propionibacteriales > Nocardioidaceae > Nocardioides > Nocardioides sp. NBC_00850. The sequence continues at coordinate 738,437 of NZ_CP108845.1, read as the reverse complement.
GCAGGGCCCCGGCATGTCGCGCCTCAACCTTGGGGGGCGACCACCTCATCCTCGAGGATGAGAAACCGTCGGCGGTGGCGGCTACGGTCGTGTCCATGTCCTTCGTACCCGTCACCGGTCGCGCGGTCTTCCGCCCGGCGCAACCGCCGCGGGATTCGGCCATCGAGTTCGTGGACTCCCGGCGGTCGGTGTCGTTGCCGATGCGGGCCGCGCTGCCGGTCCTGAAGAAGGCGTACGCAGCCACCGATCTGCATCCTTCGGTCGCTCTGGTCGCGTCGGCAGCCCATCTCGGGCTCCGGTTCGTGGCCGCAGGACAGCTGGAGCCCGACGGTGGCTCCTGGGCTGTGCGCTACACCCCGGAGGACGAGGAGCGGGTGCGGCTGCTGGCCTCCTCGCGCGCCTATGAGGATCTGGACGACGAGGCGGCCGAGCTGCTGGTGCGAGAGATCGTGGCCGCGGTCGCGGACGCGGTGCCGACCTCGGCGCCGAAGGCCTCCGGGTCGAGTGCGTTCCGGGAGTCGCTGCAGACCCGGTTGTCGCGCTATCGGACCGATGAGGGGCCGGTGACGGCCTCGTTGCCTTCGTTGGTGCGGCTCTCGTTCCGGGTCGAGGCGCCGGAGGAGGACCTGCTCATCGGGTCGCTGACGTTGGTGCCGCAGGTGCACGACGAGGCCGACCCGCTGCACGTGGCCGACGCCGCTCGGCTGTGGGACGAGGCCGACGACCACGGGTTCGGTCCCCGGGCGCGTACGCATGCGCAGGTCGCTCTCCGCGGTGCCGCGGAGGCGTGGCCCGTGCTCGACCGGCTGCTCGACCTGCCGGTGCCCTCGTCCCTGACCCTGGCCAGCGATGAGGTCGTCGACCTGCTCGAGGACGGGGTCGAGTGGCTCAAGGAGCGCGGTGTCGACGTGCTCTGGCCGCGTTCGCTGTCGCGGGACCTGACGACGTCGGTGGCGGTGGACCGGGTGGCGTCCTCGTCGACCGACGCGCGCGAGGATCTGATGCGCAAGTCGCCGCTCGGGGAGAAGGGCCTCTTCGCCTTCCAGTGGCAGCTGGCGCTCGGCGGCGAGCCGCTCGATGCCGCCGAGATGGACTCCCTGGCCGCGGCCGCGGGTCCGGTGCTGCGCCTGAGAGGGGCATGGGCGGTCGTCCATCCTTCGGTTCTCCGACGTGCGCGCAAGCGGCTGCTCAAGCGGATCAGCGGCGGGGAGGCGCTGGCCGTCGCCCTGACCGGTCAGGTGCCGAAGGAGGTCGCCGAGGCGGCACCGGGCGAGCAGGTGATCATCGGGGCCTCGATCGCGCGCCTCCGTGACGAGGTGATCGCGGCGACCTCGGGGCCCGCTGTCGAGGTGCCCACCGGGCTGCAGGCCACCATGCGTGGCTACCAGGTCGAGGGGCTCACCTGGTTGGCCGGGATCACCTCGCTCGGGCTCGGAGGCTGTCTGGCCGACGACATGGGGCTCGGGAAGACCCTGATGACGATCGCCCTCCACCTCCATCGCCAGAAGGAGCATTCGGGGCCGACCCTGGTGGTCTGCCCGGCGAGCCTGCTGGGCAACTGGGAGGCCGAGCTCGCCCGGTTCGCTCCCGAGGTGGAGGTGCGCCGCCACCATGGCGCCGAGCGCGACGTCGAGGGCGCGAGCGGGGTGGTGCTGACGACGTACGGGACGATGCGGCGCGACACCGAGCTGCTCTCGGCGGTGCCGTGGGGGCTCGTCGTCGCCGATGAGGCGCAGCACGTGAAGAACGCTGCCTCCGCGACCGCGAAGGCGCTCCGCGAGATCCCTTCCCACGCCCGGGTGGCGCTGACCGGAACCCCGGTGGAGAACAACCTGACCGAGCTGTGGGCGCTGCTCGACTGGTGCGTGCCGGGTCTGCTGGGGAGCCGGCTGGCCTTCCGCCGCGCCTGGGCGAGCCAGATCGAGGCCGGTGCCGACGTCGGGAAGGCGAAGGAGTTCGCCTCGCTGGTCGGCCCGTTCATGCTGCGCCGCCGCAAGTCGGACCCAGGGGTGGCTCCCGAGCTCCCACCCAAGACCGAGACCGACCACCTGCTGTCGCTGACGCGGGAGCAGACGGTGCTCTACGAGGCCTATGTACGCGACGCGATGGCGCGGATCGAGCGGCTCGACGCCGATGACCCGCAACGGCGCGGGCTGGTGCTCAGCCTGCTCACCGGGCTCAAGCAGATCTGCAACCACCCGGCGCAGTTCCTCAAGCAGGAGGGCGGGCGGATCGCGGGGCGGTCGCAGAAGATCGACCTCCTCGATGAGCTGGTCTCGACCGTGCTCGCCGAGTCGGGGGCCGTCCTGATCTTCACGCAGTACGTCGCGATGGCCCGTCTCCTCGAGGCCCACTGGGCCTCCGCAGGTGTCGCCCACCAGTTCCTGCACGGCGGCACCCCGGTCGCGGAGCGTTCGCGGATGGTCTCGCGCTTCCAGGACGGCGAGGTGCCGGTCTTCCTGCTCTCGCTCAAGGCCGGCGGGGTCGGGCTCAACCTCACTCGCGCCGACCACGTGATCCACGTCGACCGCTGGTGGAACCCGGCGGTCGAGGACCAGGCCACCGACCGGGCTCACCGCATCGGCCAGACGCGTACGGTCCAGGTGCACCGGCTCATCACCCAAGGCACCGTCGAGGAGCGCGTCGCGGAGCTGCTGCAGCGTAAGCGGGTCCTCGCCGACGCGGTCCTCGGAGGCGGCGAGGCCGCCTTCACCGAGCTGTCCAACGCCGAGCTCCGTGAGCTGGTCAAGCTCGGTCCCCAGAAGCGCCGAAAACGTCGCCGGATCGCTTCATGAGCAAAGCGTTGACCTTTGCCCGCGAGCCGCACCGGCGCGGGATGGTGAGGGTCGAGTCGTGGTGGGGGCGAGCGTTCCTGCGGGCGATCGAGGAGCTGGCGTACGACGACCACCAGCTCTCCGGCGCTCGGTCGCTCGCCCGCTCGGGGCGGATCGGCGGCTTGGTCGTCGAGGCCGGGCGGTTTGCGGCGGCGGTCGATGACGAGCTCGGGTTGTGGACGGTGACCGGCACGGTGCCGGTGCTGGGTGCAGAGTCCGTCGCCGCGCTCTTGGAGGTCCTCGGCGCCGCGTCCGCGCGGGCCGAGGCGCTGCTGGCCGGCGAACTGCCGCTGGACGTGGCCGAGCATGCCGAGGAGGCCGGGGTCGAGCTGGTTCCGTACGGCGAGGAGCTCGCGGTCACCTGCACGTGCGGGCACTGGCATGCGGTGTGCGGCCACTCGCTCGCGGTGCTGCATCAGCTCTGCTGGATCGTCGATCGCGACGCGTCCACGCTGCTTCATCTGCGCGGGGCGGAGCGTGACGAGCTGCTGGCGAGCCTGCGAAGGGGGCTGGGTCCGGATCGGCCGGCGGGGCCGGCGGCGGTCGACGTCGCTGCGCCTGGCGAGTCGACCCGCGACCAGGTCGACGACGTCGAGATCGCGCTCGACGCGGTGCTCCGAGCACGCCACCTGCTCGAGGAGTGAGATGCCTCCGGAGCTCACGCGATAACCTCGTGCAATGACCTCGGCCACGACGAAGACCAGGCGCGAGCAGATCCTGGACACCGCGGCCGAGCTCTTCGCGGCCCGCGGCTTCCACGGAGTCTCCGTCTCCGAGCTCGGCGCTGCCTGCGGCATCTCCGGCCCGGCGCTCTACAAGCACTTCCCGAGCAAGGACGCGATGCTCGCCGAGATGCTCGTCTCGATCTCCCAGGAGCTGCTCCGCGAAGGACGCGTCCGCGTGAAGGGCGCTTCGAGCACCGCTGAGGCCATCGAGGCGCTGATCGACTGGCACGTCGACTTCGCGCTGCGCGACCGGGCCCTGATCGTCGTCCAGGAGCGCGACTGGGAGTCGCTCCCGCACGAGGCGCGCGAGCAGGTGCGCACCCTGCAGCGGAAGTACGTCGACCTCTGGGCCGACCAGCTTCGCGACCGCAACCCGGGCCTGGCTCTCGACAGCGCCCGCGCCATGGCCCATGCCGTCTTCGGCCTCATCAACTCCACCCCTCACAACCGGGTCCTCCCCGAGGAAGCGACCCGCGCGGTGCTCACCAAGATGGCCCGCGGAGCCCTCGCCGAGTAGCCGCCGGGGCGCCCCTGGCGCGGGTGACTTCGGTGTGGGGCTTGTCACCCGAGGTTAATGAACGTTAACCTCGGTCCATGGCGTCGAATCTGCGCGAGCTGACGCTCGAGCTGCGAGAGCGGCTCGAGCGCGTACGGCAAGGGGGGAGCGAACGCTCCCGGCAACGGCACACCGACCGCGGGAAGCTGCTCCCGCGCGACCGGGTGGACGGTCTCCTCGACCCCGGGTCACCGTTCCTGGAGGTGAGTCCGCTGGCGGCGTACGGGATGTACGACGACGGGGACGAGTGGGCGGTGCCGTCGGCCGGGGTGGTCGCCGGGGTCGGGCTGGTGAGCGGCCGCAAGTGCATGATCGTGGCCAACGACGCGACCGTGAAGGGTGGCACCTACTACCCGCTGACGGTCAAGAAGCACCTGCGGGCACAGACGATCGCGGCCGAGAACAACCTCCCGTGCATCTACCTCGTCGACTCCGGCGGGGCGTTCCTGCCGAAGCAGGACGAGGTCTTCCCCGACCGTGAGCACTTCGGGCGGATCTTCTTCAACCAGGCCAACATGTCCGCGCGCGGGATCCCGCAGATCGCCTCCGTGATGGGTTCATGCACCGCCGGTGGCGCCTACGTCCCGGCGATGAGCGACGAGACCGTGATCGTGCGCGACCAGGGCACGATCTTCCTCGGCGGGCCGCCGCTGGTGAAGGCGGCCACGGGCGAGGAGGTCACCGCGGAGGAGCTCGGCGGCGGGCTCGTCCACGCGACGAAGTCGGGTGTCGTCGACCATCTGGCCGACGACGACAAGCACGCGCTCGAGATCGTCCGTGGCATCGTCTCGACCTTGCCGGAGCAGGAGACGCGGACGACGACGTACGACGAGCCGGTGGAATCTCCCGAGACCCTCGCCGACGTGGTGCCCGCAGACACGAAGACGCCCTATGACGTACGCGAGGTGATCCGCCGCATCGTCGACGGGTCCAAGCTGCAGGAGTTCAAGGCGCTCTACGGGGAGACGCTGGTCTGCGGGTTCGCCCACATCGAGGGGCAGCCGGTCGGCATCGTCGCCAACAACGGCATCCTCTTCTCCGAGTCGGCGCTCAAGGGCGCCCACTTCGTGGAGCTGTGCAACCAGCGCGGCATCCCGCTGGTGTTCCTGCAGAACATCACCGGGTTCATGGTCGGCAAGGAGTACGAGAACAAGGGCATCGCCCGCGACGGCGCCAAGCTCGTCACCGCCGTCGCCTGCTCGGTGGTCCCGAAGTTCACCGTCGTCATCGGCGGGTCCTACGGCGCCGGCAACTACGGCATGTGCGGGCGTGCGTACGACCCGAGATTCCTGTGGATGTGGCCCAACGCGCGGATCTCGGTCATGGGTGGCGAGCAGGCCGCATCGGTGCTCGCGACCGTCGCCGGCAAGCCGGACGACGAGGAGTTCAAGGCGCCGATCCGGGACCAGTACGAGACCCAGGGCTCTCCCTACTACGCCACCGCGCGCCTGTGGGATGACGGCATCATCGACCCCGCCGACACCCGACGGGTGCTGGCGATGGGGCTCGCGGTGGCGGCGAACGCGCCGACGCCCGAGCCCCGCTACGGAATTTTCAGGATGTGACTGGGATGTTTGAGTCTGGGATGTTCGAGAGTGTTCTGGTCGCCAACCGCGGCGAGATCGCGCGACGCGTCTTCCGCACCTGTCGTGAGCTGGGGATCCGCACGGTCGCGATCTACACCGCGCTCGACGCGGACGCGCCCCACGTACGCGACGCCGACGAGGCCGTCGAGGTCGCGTCCTACCTCGACGCCGACGCGGTGGTCGCGGCCGCCGCAGAGGCAGGTGCCGAGGCCGTCCACCCGGGCTACGGGTTCCTCTCCGAGCGGGCCGAGTTCGCACGCGCGGTGGCGAAGGCGGGGCTGACCTGGGTCGGTCCGACGCCCGAGGTGATCGAGCAGATGGGCCGCAAGGACGCGGCCCGGGAGATCGCGGTCGCCGCCGGCGTACCTGTGGTTCCGCGGGGCGAGGACAGCCCCTACCCGCTGCTGGTCAAGGCCGCGGCGGGTGGCGGCGGCAAGGGCATGCGGATCGTCCGCTCGCCGGAGGAGCTGGACGAGGCTCGAGCCGCGGCTGCCCGCGAGGCGCTGAGCGCGTTCGGCGACGAGACCCTGCTGATCGAGAAGTACGTCGAGCGTGGCCGTCACATCGAGGTGCAGGTCTTCGGCGACACCCACGGCAACGTCATCCACCTCTTCGAGCGGGACTGCTCGGTCCAGCGCCGTCACCAGAAGGTGATCGAAGAGGCGCCCGCACCGACGCTCACTGACGAGCAGCGGAACCTGGTCCTGACCAGCGCCGTCGCGCTCGCTCGCCAGGTCGACTACACCGGCGCCGGGACGGTCGAGTTCCTTCTCGACGAGGCGTCCGGCGAGGCGTACTTCCTGGAGATGAACACCCGCCTCCAGGTCGAGCACCCGGTCACCGAGGAGGCGGTCCGCATCGACGGGTCCGCCGCCGATCTCGTCGCGCTCCAGCTCCGGGTCGCCGCCGGTGAGCCGCTGGGCATCGCCCAGGACGACGTACGCATCGACGGCCACGCCATCGAGGTCCGGGTCTACGCGGAGGACGCCTTCGAGGGCTTCCTGCCACAGGCCGGCCGTACCTCGATCGTGCGCTGGCCCGAGAGCGCTCGCGTGGAGCACGCTCTGGAGAGCGAGCAGGTGGTCAGCACCGCCTACGACCCGATGCTCGCCAAGGTCATCGTCCACGGCGCCGACCGCGAAGAGGCCCGTACGGCGATGGTCAAGGCGCTCGACGCGACCGCCGTCCTCGGGCTGACCACCAACACCGGCTTCCTGCGCGTGCTGGCCGCCTCCGACGCCTTCCGGGACGCGGAGATCGACACCGCCTGGCTCGACCGCAACGAGGTGCCCGCACCCGACCCCGAAGTGCCGCGCGCGCTCGTCGCCTGGGTCAGCGCGATGCTGTCGGCGGCGTCGGACACCACGACGCCGTTCCGCGCCGACGGCTGGCGCCTCGCCGGCTCCCCGGCACCGACCGTCGTCGAACTCGACCGCAGCGTCACCGTCGACCGCCCCTCGGGCGGCGTGGATGACCATCTGGTCCGGCAGATCAGCGCGGCCGACCACGTCCTCGTCGCCATCGTCGACGGCGTACGCCACTGGGCGGCCATCAACGTCCAGCCCGGCCTCGCCGAGATCGTCCACCAAGGACACCGCTTCGACTTCTCCCCGCCCGACCGCGTCGCCGGCGCCGCCGCCCACCACAGCGACGGCGCAGTCGAGGCCAAGATGCCCGGCACCGTCATCGACGTACGCGTCCAGGTCGGCGACCAGGTCGAGGAGGGCCAGGTCCTCGGTGTCATGGAGGCGATGAAGATGGAGGTCTCCCTCAAGGCCCCGTTCGCCGGCACCGTGACCGTGGTCGGCGCGTCATCGGGATCCCAGGTCCCCCTCGGCGCGGAACTGTTCGTGGTGGAGCCGACCGATGCCTGACCGCGGCCCGTGTAACACGTCGTTCGTGGGTCTTTCCGGTCGTTCCAATAGGGCGAATAGTCCTACGAACAGCGTGTTACACGTGGAACGAACCCACCAGGAGCCGACTCCATGACTGATCTCCCCGCAGTCGTACGCCACGACAACCTGCCCAGCAGGATCACGATCTACGAGGTCGGTGCGCGTGACGGCCTCCAGAACGAGAAGACGGCGATCGACACCGGCGTCAAGGCAGACCTAATCACCCGGCTGCTCGATGCCGGGCTGAGCCCGGTGGAGGCGACGAGCTTCGTGCACCCGAAGTGGGTGCCGCAGCTGGCCGATGCGAAGGAGCTGATGACGGAGCTCGTCGACAGGCTCGGCGACAGGGCGAGAGAGCTCCCGGTGCTCGTCCCCAACGAGAGGGGCCTCGACCGGGCGCTCGAGCTGGGGCTGCGGCACATCGCGATCTTCGGCAGCGCGACGGAGACGTTCGCCAACAAGAACCTCAACCAGACCTTCGACGGCCAGTGGGCGCTGTTCGAGCCGACGATGAGCCGCGCTAAGGCGGAAGGCATGACCGTCCGCGGCTACCTGTCGATGTGCTTCGGCGACCCCTGGGAGGGCCAGGTGGAGATCGCGAAGGTGGTCGAGGCGGGCAAGCGGCTCCTGGATCTCGGTGCCGACGAGCTCAGCCTCGGGGACACGATCGGCGTCGCGACCGCCGGCCATGTGAAGGCTCTGATCCAGGCGTTCGGCGACGCGGGCGTCACGACCGACCGGCTCGCGCTGCACTTCCACGACACGTACGGCCAGGCCCTGGCCAACACCCTCGCCGGCCTCCAGTCGGGGGTGACGACCTACGACGCCAGCGCCGGCGGCCTGGGCGGTTGCCCCTATGCCAAGTCAGCCACCGGCAACCTGGCCACCGAGGACCTGCTCTGGATGCTCGACGGTCTCGGGATCGAGCACGGCGTCGATCTCGACAAGGTCGCCGACACGAGCAGCTGGCTCGCCGGCCACCTCGGCAGGCCGAGCCCATCGGCCGTCGTACGTGCCTTGCGGTCCTAGCTGGAGACACGCCCTAGACTGCATCCAAGAGTGACGGCCGGGTGACAAAAGACGGACCGCCGCGACAATCTCTACTAACTTGGTGCAGAATAGCGGGATCATGGCGCGCAAAGTCTTCCTCCACGTCGGCGCTCCGAAGACGGGCACGACGTACCTCCAGGACAGGTTGTTCCACAACCGGGTGTCCCTGGAGAAGCATGGCGTCTTCTACCCGGTCGGCGGCCAGCCCGACTTCTTCCGGCCGGCGCTCGACCTGATCGACCGTCCGTGGGGCGGAATGAGGAAGACGGTCCACGGCGAGTGGGACACGCTGGTCAAACGGGTGCGCCGCGACGAGTCCGAGACGATCCTGATCAGCCACCACCTCTTCGCCGGGGCCCGGCCCGACCGGGTCGAGAAGGCGATGACCGACCTCGGCGAGGGCGGACGCACCGAGGTGCACATCGTCTACACCGCCCGCGACATCGCGCGCGTGCTGGCGGCGGAGTGGCAGGACCAGGTGCAGCGCGAGCGCAAGGTCACCTTCGCGCGCTACCTTGAGCGGATGCAGACCGCGAAGCAGTCGCGCTCGGCCGCCTGGTTCTGGCGTACGCACGGCCTGCCCGACGTGCTCAGCCGGTGGGGTCGCAACCTGCCGCCGGAGCGCGTGCACCTGGTCACCGTGCCGCACGACGGCGCGCCGAGCGAGCTGCTCTGGCGCCGGTTCTGCGAGGTCGTCGGCATCGAGGAGTCCTGGACCCCGATCGACAGCGACCGCCACAACCAGTCGCTCGGCCGCGCCGAGGCGACGCTGCTGCGCCGGCTCAACGCGCGGCTCGAGTCGCAGGAGCTCCCCCGCGAGGACTACCGCCACATGGTCACCGAGGTGATCGCCAAGCGCACCCTCGCCCACCGCGACGGTCGAGAGCGGGTCACCATCCCGCCGACCACCTTCGACTGGGCCGACCAGGTCGCCGAATCCTGGATCGAGTGGGCCGAGCTGGCCAAGGTCGACATCGCCGGCGACCTCGACGACCTCCGCCCGCAGCGACCCGACGCCGACGTCGAGTGGATCGACCCGGACGCGCCGCGCACCAAGGACGTCGCCGACGCGGCGATCGACGCCCTGGTCGCGGTCGTCGTCGAGGCGGCCCGCACCGACCCGCCCCAGCGCCCCGTCGCCTCCCGCGCCGCCAGTCTGATGCGGCGGGTCAAGGGGCGACGCTCCTGATGCCAGCTGCACCCACCAGGGGTTGGGGTTGGGCCGCGCACCTGCGCGAGGGCGGTACGACTCCTTGGGCATCCTGGTCCGAGCCCGCCACGCCCTTCACGACCGACCACCTGCCGGGTGCCGAGATGCTCGAGCTGCTGCGGCGGCTCAATGAGACAGGTCCGTCCGAGCCTGATCGGGTGGACGCCCTGCTGCGCACGAGCCCGCCCGGCCGAGGCCGCCGCGACCTGCCGCTGCTCGGGGACACCTATACGAGGACGTACGGCCCGCTGCCGGTCGATCCGGCGGCGCTGTCGGCGCGGGAGCTGCTGAGAGCGGCGAGCGTGCTGCTTGCCGAGGACCTGCTCGCCACCGTGGAGACGGCGCCCTCGCGGCGTCCGCGAAGGTGGTCGCGCCGGCCCAAGAAGTCGGAGCCTGACCAGGAGAAGTTCCCCTATCGCCTGGTCGGCTCGCCGTGGCTCACGCTGCCCATCCGCGAGGAGCTGGAGCGGCAGGGAAGGCTGCCCGGCGCCGATGGCTACACCGTCTACGTCCTCGGCGGCCCGCTGGACGAGATCGCCGCCGGCGCGTGGAGGTTCCGCACCTTCACCAACCGGGTCAACCCATGGCACATCTGGATCCGAGACGCACAGTGGCGCGGTTGGCTCGGCCCCCGTGCCGATCTGCCCAGGATCGCCCGCTGGTGGGCCCGACGGGTCGGGAAGGACCGCGTCGAGATCGTCACCGATCCCGCCCTGCTGCCCGGCCTGCTCGGCGTGGACAGCCTGCCCGGCCCCTGGTCGATCTCGGCCGAGGGCAACGAGGTCGCTCGCGTGATCGGGCAGGTTCTCAGCGTACGAACCGATCTGGAGACCCAGCGGAAGCTGCTGGTCGACCGGCTGCGACCGCGGTTGGAGAAGCTCGAACCGCTCGTTCCGGACGCCCGGGAGGTCGGCGCTCCCGCGGAAAGTTTGAATTGGGTCGAAACACAGGCGCGGGCCCAACGTGATGCATTGGTAGAAGCCGGATACGCTCTCCACGGAGACCCTGACCGGCTGCTCCCCTCGGGGGCGGCGACGCAGGGTCCCGACGAGCGCCGGGCGCTGGTGCTCGCGTTGTCATTGCTGGCGGGGCGTTCCTAGAGGAGTAGAACGTTGGAGACTGGGCGGCGCGTGCTGCTTCATGTCGGCACCCCGAAGACGGGCACGTCCTATCTTCAAGACGTCCTCTTCCACAACCGGGAGTCCCTTGCCGAGCAGGGAGTCCACTACTTCGCCGACCGCTTCGACGCGCACTTCCTGGCGGCGCTCGACCTGATGGACCTGCCCTGGGGCGGCATCGAGGAGGAGGCGACCGGCGCCTGGGACGCCCTCGCGGAGAAGGTGCGCTCCGTCGAGAACGGCACCGTGATCATCTCCCACGAGATCCTGGCGACCGCGTCCTGGCAGCAGGCCAAGCACGCGCTGGACTCGCTGGGCGACTCCGAGATCCACATCATGCTCTCCGCGCGCGACCTGGCCCGGCAGATCCCGGCCGAGTGGCAGGAGAACGTCAAGCACCGCTCGGTCGTGACCTACGCCGAGTTCCTCGAGGAGATCCGCGACCCCGCCCGCGAGGGCCGGATCGGATCGTGGTTCTGGGGTGTCCAGGAGCTGCCCGACATCCTCGACCGGTGGACCCAGGGCATCGCGCCCGAGCGCGTCCACCTGATCACCGTCCCGCCGCCGGGGTCGTCCTCGTCGCTGCTGTGGGAGCGGTTCTCCACCGCCTTCGGCCTCGACGACCTGACCATCGACTTCGAGGGGATCGACCGCGGCAACCCGTCCCTCGGTGTGCCCGAGGCGGCGCTGCTCCGCGAGATCAACCTGGCGGTCGTGCCGGTGCTCGAGCCGGCCGACTACCGCCCCTTCGTACGCGAGTTCCTGGCCCACCGCACGCTGGCCAAGCGCCGCGACTCCGCTCGCCTGGCGCTCTCCCCCTCGATCCTGCCGTGGGTCGAGTCGCTCTCCGAGAGCTGGGTCAAGGCGCTGTCGGGACGTGGCTACGACGTGGTCGGCGGGCTGGATGAGCTGCTGGTCCCCGCTGACCTGGCCGACAAGCCGTTCGTCGACCCGGACACCATCTCCTCGCGCGAGGTCCTCGACGCCGGCGTCGCCACGATCGACGCGCTGCTCCAGGAGGCCATCCGGCTGCGCAAGTCCGAGGCCCGGCTGGAGGACGAGGTCGGCGAGCTGCGCGCCGAGCTCGAGCACACCCGGTCGCTGGTGCCGAAGCAGCGTGCCCGCGAGGGTCTCGAGCGGCGCTGGTGGGGCCGCGCGGTCCTGAAGGTCTACCGCCTCATCCGCCGCTAGAGGATCGCCTCGAGCCGTCCCGCGGCCCGGGCGCGGTCGAAGACGTGCACCCGGTCCCAGGAGCCGTCGGCGTCCCCGAAGGTCGCCGCGGTCAGGAGCCGCGGCTGGTCGTCGGTCCAGCGATGCCAGTGGCGCTCGAAGGCCTCCGTACGGACCATCCGGCCCCGCTCGTGCTGGCCGTCGATCGCCGCGATGCGCGGCACATCGATCATGACCAGCGACGTACGCCAGCCGCGGGCGCGGGCGATCCGCCCGAGCAGCTCGCGCCGACCGGGCCGGGTGGCCGGGTCGTGGACGAGGAGGGTGTGGCCACCGAGGGTCGGGCCGAGCAGGACCAGGACCAGGGTCGCGATCGCGTGCCACAGGTGCACCAGCGGCCGGTAGAGGCGGTAGGGCACCTCCGGCAGCCGTGCCGCGAGCCAGCGCCCCGGGGTCTCCGGGTCGAGGGTGCGTACGTCGGGACGCCGGTCGGCCACGTCGCGGATCAGCGTGCTCTTGCCGGCGCCGGGTACGCCGCCCAGGAGGAGCAGGTGAGGTCTCACCTCGACCCCGGCAGCGCGGGCTGGGCTGATCGGGGCGTACGTCGTGTCGAGGGTCATCTGCTGCTCCTCCCAAGCGGACACCAACAGTGTGGAGTTCCGTGCTCTGAGGAACGTTGGACGGACCTGTGAAGTTCCTGTGAGCCGGGCTCAGCCGTTCTCGGGGTGACGCGGCAACAGCTCGCGCGAGGCGTAGCGACCGATCTGGTAGGTCATCCACCCATCGGCCCCTCCACCGACGACACCGCCGACCAGCGGTATCCGCTTGGCGGCCATGGAGATCATGCCCCTGCCGGTGACCCGGCTGAGCAGCTCCTGGGCCACCTCCGAGGCGACGATGGCATCGATCGCGCGGTCGTAGGTCGGAGCGGTCGCGACCGCCATCGGCGGAGCCGGGATCTTCCTCTCCTGGATCTGCTTGCCGACCTTCTCCTCGCTCAGGAGGGTGAGCAGGATGGCGTTACGCACCCGAGGATCGGTCAGGTCGTAGCCACGGAGATGCGCGATCGCGGCCACCATGCGGCACTGGATGATGGCCATCCCGGTGATGTTGGCCGGGAGCGTGATCGCCTGGGTGACCAGACCGCCGATGTTGGTCGCGAAGCCGCCGACACCGGCCAGCCGCACGTGGTTGTCGATGACGTGCTTCACCGCGAGCTCGACGTCGTTGTCGTGGTCCTTGAGGTGCTTCTCGGCAGCCGCGGCCGCTGCGGGGAGCGGGCCGACCCCGACGATCGCGTGGTGCAGCGCCTGCCGGACCACGGTGGTGGTCACGCCGGGAGCGGACTGGATGACCTTGGGTGCGAGCCGGCCAGCCGCACTGGTGAGCACTGCCTTGGGACCGATCATGAGGCAAATCTTAAGTGTGTGGTGGTTGGTGCCGCAGGGGGCGATAACGTTTCGTCGTGGCGAAACTTCGGGGACCGATCGAACCCGAGCCCTCGCCGTGGGCCTTCGCCGACCTCCGGGACCCAGGCGAGGGCCATGGCGGGGCCGATCTGGACGATCTGGTGGGGATGGGCGCGGACGTTGCGCCCGGGACACTCCTGGCTGCGTACCGGCACGGGATCTTCCCGATGCCCGGGGAGTCCCAGCGCGATCCGATGATGTGGTTCTCGCCGGTCAGGCGCGGCGTACTTCCGCTGGACGGGCTCGTCGTCTCGCGGTCCCTGCGCAGGTCGGTGCGGGACTTCGAGATCAGGATCGACACCAGCTTCGACGAGGTGGTGGCCTCGTGTGCCGACCCGCGCCGGCCCCACGGCTGGATCGACAAACGGATCCGCCGGGCGTACGGCAACCTGCACGAGCTGGGCTGGGCGCACTCGGTCGAGGCGTGGCAGGACGATCGCCTGGTCGGCGGGCTCTACGGGGTCGCGATCGGCGGTCTCTTCGCCGGGGAGTCGATGTTCCACCGGGTCCGAGACGCGTCCAAGGTCGCCCTGGTCGGGCTGGTCTCGGCGCTGCGCGAGGCGGGGTCGATCGACCAGCGGATCCTGGACGTGCAGTGGCGCACCGACCATCTGGCCTCGCTCGGCGTCGTCGAGGTGGGTCGTAACGACTACCTCGACCGCCTGGAGAAGGCGCTCAGGCTGCCGCTCCCGGAGGCGTTCGGCGGTCCTCCGGCCCAGTCCTAGCGGTGGTCCTAGAGGACGTACGCCTCGGCGCCGGTCTCGCTGACCATCGGTCGCCCGGCGGCAGCCCAGTCGAGCATCCCGCCGGCGAGGTTGACGACCTCGAAGCCCTGCTGGGCGAGGTAGTTGACCGCCTGGGCGCTGCGTCCGCCGACCTTGCAGACCACCAGGGTCTGGCCCTCGGGAAGCTCGCCGAGGCGCGCCGGGAGCTCTTGGAGCGGGATGTGGGTCGCGCCCTCGATGTGGCCCGCTGCCCACTCGTCGTCCTCCCGGACGTCCAGGACGGCCACGGGCAGGGGATCGGGCACTCCAGCGATCTCGACGGTGGGGATGGTCACCCGTCAAGCCTACTTGAGGAGCCGGGACATCCGGCGATCGGCGAGCGGCTTCCCGCCGGTCTGACAGGTGGGGCAGTACTGCAGGCTCGAGTCGGCGAAACTGACCTCGAGGACCGTGTCTCCGCAGACCGGACACTTCTTGCCGGCCTTGCCGTGCACGGCAAGGTTGGACTTCTTCTCGCCCTTCAGCTCGCTCATCGCCAGGCCGGAGTCGCGCTCGACGGCCTCCTCGAGGGTCGTCCGCAGCGCGTTGTAGAGGCTCTCCGACTCCTCCTCGGTCATCTCGGCGGGCTTGAACGGCGACATCTTCGCCGCCCACAGGATCTCGTCGGAGTAGGCATTGCCGATGCCCGCGATGATCGACTGCATCCGCAGCACGCCCTTGATCTGCTTACGGCCCTGACCTGCGAGGATCTCGCGGAAGCGGGCCAGCGTGAAGTCGTCGGCGAGCGGGTCGGGGCCCAGCGAGGCGACGCCCGGGACGTCCTGCGGATCGTGGACGACGTAGAGCGCCAGGCGCTTCTTGGTGCCGCCCTCGGTGATGTCCAGCCCGGTGTCGTCGTCGAGCACGACCCGGATCGCCAGCCCTGACTTCGATCCCGGGCGAGGCGGCGCCGCCGGGACCTCGTCACGCCACCTGATCCAGCCGCCGCGGGCCAGGTGCAGCACCAGGTGGACGCCGCTCGCCTCGATGTCGATGAACTTGCCGTGGCGGGTCACGTTGTCGACGAGCGTGCCCTCGACCGCGGTCAGCGGCGGATCGTACGTCTTCAGGGCGCTGAACTGCGCGACGTGCACCTTCGTGATCGCACGGCCGTCGAGGCGCCCGCGCAGGTCCTCGGCGAGCGCTTCCACCTCGGGGAGTTCCGGCATGTCCGCGAGTCTAGATCGTCAGGCTTGCGCGAGGGGAGGAAATCCCGCTACGATCGAACACACGTTCGACGCTAGCGATCGATGTGAGAGTCTGCGCCTTTCTAAGATCCATCCTAGAAAGGTGAATAGAGACCTACGCTCATGAAAGATGTGGCTCGCTAGCCAAATCTAAGACGCGTCCTATAGATGTGGATATCGTCTGATCATGGACCCCATCCGCAATCCGTACGCTCCTGGCGCCGGTCAGCGGCCCCCCGAGCTCGCTGGTCGTAACGAGCAGCTCGGGCAGTTCGACGTGGTGCTGGAGCGGGTGGCGCGCGGTCGTCCGGAGCGGTCGCTGGTGCTCACCGGGCTCCGCGGCGTCGGCAAGACGGTCCTGCTCAACACGCTGCGGTCGGCGGCGGTCCGCAAGGGCTGGGGCACCGGGAAGATGGAGGCGCGCCCCGACCAGTCGCTGCGCCGGCCGCTGTCGAGCGCCCTGCACCAGGCGGTGCGTGAGCTGGGGCATCCGAGCTCCGACGATGTCGACCACGTGCTCGGCGTGATCCGCTCCTTCGCCCAGCGGGAGGCCGGTCCCAACGCCAAGCTGCGCGAGCAGTGGTCGCCAGGCATCGAGGCGCCGGCGGTGCGGGGCCGGGCCGACTCCGGTGACATAGAGATCGACCTGGTCGAGCTGCTCACCGACGTCGGCGGGCTCGCCGCAGACGTGGGCAAGGGCGTCGGCGTCTTCATCGACGAGATGCAGGACCTCGGCCCCGACGACGTCTCGGCGATGTGTGCCGCCTGCCACGAGATCAGCCAGTCGGGGCTGCCTGTGATCGTCGTCGGCGCCGGCCTGCCGCACCTGCCGGCCGTGCTCTCGGCGAGCAAGTCCTACTCCGAGCGGCTCTTCTCCTACCAGCGCATCGACCGTCTGCAGCGCGACGCCGCCGACCGCGCCCTTGCCGCCCCCGCGGGCGAGGAGGAGGCCGAGTTCGAAGCAGCCGCACTCGCGGAGATGTACGCCGCCACCGGCGGTTATCCCTACTTCATCCAGGCCTACGGCAAGACCGTGTGGGACCAGGCGCCCCGCTCCCCGATCACCGTCGAGGACGTGAAGGTCGCTGCCCCCGAAGCCGAGCGCGAGCTGGCGGTCGGCTTCTTCGGCTCACGCTACGAGCGCGCCACCCCTGCCGAGCGGGACTACCTGCGGGCGATGGCCGACGCAGCCGTCGAGCTCGGCGCCGACGACATCGGCACCGTCGCCACCGCGGACGTCGCCGCCTTCCTGAACAAGAAGCCGCAGTCGCTCTCCCCGGCACGTGATGCGCTGATGAAGAAGGGCCTGATCTACTCCGGTGAACGCGGCCGGATCGCCTTCACGGTCCCTCATTTCGGCCGCTACCTGCGCCAGCAGGGCTGATTCGGCCGGGCCGTAGCGAGATGCCGTCAGCGACGACGCGGGACCGGGTTTCAGGCGATCGCTTGAGCCAGCTCGATGATGTATCCGCTGTTGTCGCGGATCATCGCGAGGCGCTGACCGATGGGTTCGACCTCGAATGGTCGGCGAGGAACTCGACGGTCTTCTGCTTGAGGGTGCCGACTGTCGCGTCGAGGTCCGCCCCTCGCAGGCACAGGTGGATGATGCCCGGCCGGGACAGGTGGCCGGGCACGTCAACAGTGGGATCAGCCGGCACACACGTATCTGGTCGCCCTTAACTCGTGCACGCTGGGGCTGACCCACGATTCCGGCGGCGTCCGCGCTGGCTCCGTGCCCCTCGCCGTGGACTCCTCACGCAGCCCGCGCTCAAGCTCCTCAGCACGGCGATCAGAATGACCTGGAAGCGGCAACCCCGCACTGATAGTTTGCCTGTCGGTGGATCGTTTGGTTCGCCGATGGGGCCACTTCAGGCCTCGTGCCGACCGGGCGGCAGGAGGATCGATCGCAGTGCTTGCAGATCCGAGCCAGACGACGCGTAAATCGCGGACGGTCTTGGCCTTCGTTGCGCTATTCACGATCACATTCGTGGTGTCAACCGCCATCACCACATCGTTCAGCGCCGGCGAGCTCTCGGGATTGCTGTTGACCGCTTTCCTAGCAGCAGCTGCAACGACCCTCATCGGATGGCTGACACTGATGGCATTCTCGTACACCGTGTCTTTCGGCGGACGCAGACCAGTTCCGCTGGCTTCTGCTTCTTTGGTGGCTGCTCTTGTCAGTGGCGTTGTCTGCGCCCTCGCGCTCATTGTCAGCATCCTGAGCGGACACACCTTTGCTGGACCCATCCTCGCGCTTCAGCTCGTCTGGAGTTTCGCGCTCGGTGCACTCGGGATTCTTGCCTTGGCAGGCAGCCGTTGAGGAACCGGCTTGATGTCGAGTGTCACCCGTTGATTGGAGTCTGATCTGATGGATCTTGAGCCCGTGCACCAACTCCGCGACGAGGCCTTGCGTCTCATCGCTGCGGTACAGACAGCCTCTGATGGCAATGCTCCGTCTGTGACGGGCTCACAGGCTGGCGTCCGCGTCACGATTGATGGTCAGGGAACCGTCTCCGACGTCGCCGTCGATGGCAGTTGGCGACAGGAAGCCGGCGCACGCGGTCTGGCGGATCATGTGCTGCTTGCTTACCAGGACGCCTCCACCAGTCGCCTCCAGCACATGCTGGAACGGATCGAGGAGAACTCGGCGCGTCCTCCGATCGAGGAGCGCTTGAAGGCCGCAAACAGCATCCCCGATCCGCCACGTCCCTCCGCTGCGATGACCGACCAGGCGATGTCACGGATTCGCGATCTCGGCGGTATCCGTGCTGCCACCCAAGACATGATCAAAGCGCTCACAGCAGCAGGAAAGGAGACCTTCGAATCGCGACAAGCCGAAGGGGGTGTTGTCGCCCGGGCGAATCGTCAGGGGGAGATCACCTACCTGAACATTGATTCGACGTGGGCGCGGGAGGTCTCGGACAGGTCGATCTCTCAGCAGGTCGCGGCAGCGATGAAGGGCGCCCAGGATCTCGGAGTCGCAGCACCCTCGCTCGACGACTTGATGTGGGAGACCCCGTTGGGGCGTGCGGTTGGACTCATGACAGAGCGACACGAGTGAGATCAGAGGAGTAGGTATGGTCACGGTTGCAATGGCGGCGCAGGCGCTCACAGCCGATGCAGAGCGGTGGACCGGCGTATCGACGGCGCTGGGCAATGCGGCGAGCGCCGTCGGCGGTCTGACCGTCGCATCAGGGGACTTTCCAAGTCGAGGGGCGGTCGACACTCTCTATCCGTCGTTGGTAGAGAAGGTCACTGGCCTTCTGATCAGTGGCCGGAACGAGGCTAAGGAAGTCTCGGACGAGCTTCTCAACGTCAAGCGAGTGATCACCAGTGCTGATGAACGTGCCAAGGAGTCGATCGAGCAGTTCTGGGACTACACCTTCTGACGAGGAGACGGCACTATGACGACGAAGAGCGATCTATACGGGATGCTGGACGAGGCTGAGGGCCTCATGGAGGATCTGCGTGGCGCCGTGAACTTTGTGCTTCAGCACCTTCCCTTTTACGTGCCCGACAGCGTCGCCGACAAGATCTTGTCTGAGTGGGACAAGGTGAGCGCGAAGGCGACCGCCGAGATCTCCTCGATGCGAACCAGCGTTGATGAGTCCGGGGAGGAAGTGAGCTTGCGGGCGGCAGCCGATGGCTGGTCCGATCGTGTCAAGGCGGGTATCTCCGGACTCTCAGGACGGATCGATGAGGGAGGCTTGACCGCTGAGGACGCAAGCACCTTCCAGGGAACGGCGGCCGACGCCTACCGGGCGATCATTCCGGCCCAAAAGGGTGCCATCGACGCCATCGCCGGCCACCCTGATGACATCTCTTCGGGATTGGATGAACTCGCGGGAGCCATCCAGACTTGGACCAACGCCTACATTGTCGCCGTGTTGGCACTGCTGGGCGGCATCGGTTCGGCGATTGCCGGCGTTGCCGCGTCCGAGACGGGTGTGGGAGCCATCGTCGGCCTTGCGGGCGCACTCCTCTGCTTCGTGACCCTCGCGGGTTCCATCCTGTACGCGGAAACCGAGCTCACCAATGCCGTTCAGTCGGTCGAAGGTAAGTGGCGCGCTCTTCTCAACGAGTGGAATGGCTTCGACGGCCAGGCGTGGCCGAACGCCGTCTTTCCGCATTGATCTGGCGTCTGTCGATCGCCGCAGACCGCGACATCAACCCGCCAACAAGAGCAGTGCCGATTCTGAAGTCAAGCCTCACGTTGGCAACTTAGGGCAACTACAGGTCGTTATCGGTCTGTCCTTGAACAAGCCAAGTGTGAAGAGTCGCCAAGTAGTCGTGGTCATCGACAGAAACGGTCCGTTGGTGCGCAACGTCGCTGCGGAGGTCACTGACCCTCGCGATCCAACTTGAGCGCGCCTTCCATCCGCTTGACTTCTTCTCGTCGCCAGGAGGTGTATAACGCTTCTCGAACAGCTGGTACGTCGGCATAAGACTGGAGATCCTGGCGGACGGCCTCGGCGATCCGTACGCCGACCTTCTCTCCGTCGGTCGCTGAGGAGGGCCGTCGACGCCAGTCGACGCAAACGTCCCGAAAGTCGGTCTTCCCTTCGTGTTCGGCCGGTGCTTGACTTCTACATGGTCCGTGATGCACATCACACTGGACCACATTCCCGCAGCGAGCTCGGGCGCGGCATGAACGAGTGGAGGGAGAACCACGCATGCGGGGTTGGAAAAGAGCACGACTCCTCACCATCGGAGCCGCAGGAGCGCTCGTCCTCGGCCTGACGCTGCCCGGCGCACCCGCCGGTAGTGCACCTCCGGCGGACGATGATCGAGGTCGGGCCGCCAAGGAGCTCAAGCAGACCGGGTCCGACTACAACAACGGCAAGAAGGTCGGCATCGAGCGGAAGCGGGGTGACCTGGCCGGCAAACAGCCGCCGAAGGGACCCGCGAAGGTCGGTCAGAGCCGCACCTGGCTGGGTCTCGATGACGCCCAGGGAAGCATCTATCTGAAGGACTACACGCTGCGCGGTGTCGGCGACAACATCGAGGTGTGGGTCGCCGATGACCGGGCGTTTCCTGCCGGTGACTGCCGCAACGCCCTCGGCCTGACCGAGGTCACCGACGCCCAGGTCTCGAACTTCATCTCGGAGTTCGACAACACCATCTACCCGATCGAGTCGGAGGAGTTCTCGGTGCCGCCGGACCGGAACGGCAAGAAGGCGACCCTGCCGGGGCTGATCCCCAACCTGCCCTCCTCGGAGTACAAGGGCGACGGCGACAACATCGTGGTGCTGGTCGACAACGTCCGGGACGCCAACTTCTACGAGCCCGCCACTCCTGACGGGCAGACCTACATCGCGGGCTTCTTCTACTCGGTCTTCAACGAGTACTTCGACCGCAACGTGATGAGCATCGATGTCTTCGACTGGCTGCACCGCACCGGCACCAACCCGCCCGACGACAGCGCCGATCCGGCGTACGTCGCCTGCAACGAGGAGCTGAACAGCGCTCCCGGTCGGCTGGTCGGAGCATCTCGACCGCTGCTGTACGAGGGCACCTTCGCGCACGAGTACCAACACCTGCTGGAGTACTACGAGGACGCCGACGAGGTCTCCTGGGTCAACGAGGGCCTGTCCGACTACGCCCAGACCCTGGTCGGCTACGTCGACCCGAGCACCCCACCTGACGATCCCGGCGCGGACTCGCACCTGGCGTGCTTCATGGGTTATCTCGATCCGGCGTTCGGTGGCTCGGAGAACTCGCTGACCGGCTGGGGCGACCAGGGTGGGCCGGAGACGCTGTGCGACTACGGCGCGGTCTACTCCTTCATGGAGTATCTGGCCAGCCACTACGGCCCCGACTTCCTCAGTGCGCTGCACCGTGAGGATGCCGGCGGTCTCGAGGGGCTCCAGGTGGTGCTGGACCAGTTCGGTGCCGGGATCTCCGCCCAGCAGACGATCCACGACTGGGCCGCCATGGTGGCTCTCGACGCGGCACTGGACGCCAACGGCGGCAACCTGAACGGCGGTGACGCGGCGACGTTCCAGGCCGACTCGCTGTCCGCGAAGGTCAACTGGGACAACCCCGAGGCGTGGAACGAGAACGGCGCACCGCCGAACGGCTCGGACTACGTACGCCTCCGCGATGGTGCCGGTGCCTACCTCTCCGCGGGCGAGATCGAGTCGCTCAACTTCGATGGCGCGTCGTCGTTGGAGCCCAAGCCGGTCGAGTGGACGGTCGACGCCACTCCGCCGGACGCCACGGCGGCCGACAGCAGCTGTGGTTCGCCGCCGGCTGACGGCACCGGGGCCGCGGCCCTCTACGCCGGTTGCGGACCGAACCTCGACCGGTCGGTCGTGCGAGCTGTCGACGTGCCCGCCGGTGGCGCGTCGCTGACCTTCGACGCCCTGTGGGACGCCGAGGTCGGCTGGGACTTCGGCTACGTCCAGGTCTCCACCGACGGCGGTGAGACCTGGCAGAGCCTGGCCACCGCCGACACGACCAGCGAGCACGACCCGGGTGCCATCCCGACCGTGGTCGACAACCTGCCCGGCTTCTCCGGCGACTCCGGAGGCTGGCGGTCGCAGAGTGCGGACCTGTCGGCGTACGGCGGGCAGAACGTCCTGGTGGCGTTCCGCTACATCACCGACTCCGGGGTCGACGAGTCCGGGTTCTGGGTGCGTGACATCGCCGTCGGCGGCACCGCGCTGCCCAGCGACACCCTGGACGGCTGGCAGTCGATGTCGCAGGTCAACCCGACCCCGGTCGAGGGCTGGACGGTCCAGCTGGTGGCGTACGGCCCGGCGGGCTCGCCCGCGTGGGTGCACACGCTCGCGCTGGACGAGTCGTTCGACGGCACCCTCAGTGGTGCCGCGCTCGACGCCGCGATCGGTGACACCGCCGAGACCGTGGCGGCGGTCGTGATGTTCGACGATCCGACGGAGAGCGTGTCCGACCCGGCGCGCTACACCCTGACGGTCGACGGGGTCACCCAGCCGGGCGGCTGATCCCACAACCCAACGAGCGGGCTGCGGCTGTCGATGGACGGCCGCAGCCCGCCGCTGTTCTACGGTGGATGACGTACGCGCCGAGAAGGAGCCTGCATGTCGACCATCGCCGAACAGATCGTGTCCACCTTGTCCGCCAGCGGTGTCCGCCGCGTCTACGGGATCCCGGGTGACTCCCTCAACGGGTTCACCGACGCGCTCCGCAAGAACGGAGACATCAGCTGGATCCACGTACGTCACGAGGAGGCTGCCGCGTTCGCGGCGGCGGCCGACGCGGCCACCACGGGTGAGCTCGCGGTGGTCGCCGGGAGCTGCGGACCGGGCAACCTCCACCTGATCAACGGGCTCTTCGACGCCAACCGCTCACGGGTGCCGGTGCTCGCGATCGCCGCCCACATCCCGACCGCCGAGATCGGCACCGGCTACTTCCAGGAGACGCACCCGCAGGAGCTGTTCCGGGAGTGCTCGGTCTACACCGAGTACGTCGCCCAGCCGAGCCAGATGCCGCACGTGCTCGAGATCGCGATGCGTACGGCGGTCGAGAAGCAGGGCGTGGCGGTGCTGGTGATCCCCGGTGACGTCGCGTTGGCCGAGTCCGTGGTCGAGCGGACCGTCGAGATCCGCCCGACGCGCTCGCGGGTCATCCCCGACGAGGACGCGATCAGGCGGGCGGCCGACCTGCTGAACGTCGGCGAGCGGGTCACCATCCTCGCCGGTGCCGGCTGTGCCGGCGCGCACGACGAGGTCGTGGCCCTGGCCGAGACACTCGGCGCCCCCGTGGTGCACGCGCTCCGCGGGAAGGAGTTCCTGGAGTACGACAACCCCTATGACGTGGGGATGACGGGCCTGCTGGGCTTCGCCTCCGGCTATCGCGCGATGGAGCGGGCCGACACGCTGCTGATGCTCGGCACCGACTTCCCCTACCGGCAGTTCTTCCCGAAGCACGCCAAGACCATCCAGGTCGACGTACGAGGCGAGCAGCTCGGCCGTCGCCACCCGATCGAGCTCGGGTTGGTCGGCACGGTCAAGGACACCGCCTCGGCGCTGCTGCCGCTGCTCGAGCGGAGCGATGATCGGCGTCACCTGGACGACTCCCTGGACCACTACCGCCGCACCCGGACCAAGCTCGACGAGCTGGCCACTCCGTCCCGATCGAAGGCGCCGATCCACCCGCAGTACCTCGCTCGCCTGGTCGACCAGACCGCCTCCGACGACGCCGTCTTCATCCCCGACGTCGGGTCGCCGGTCGTGTGGGCGGCGCGCTATCTGACCATGAACGGTCGCCGCCGGCTGATCGGCTCCTTCGCCCACGGTTCGATGGCCAACGCGCTGTCGCAGGCGGTCGGCGCCCAGGTCGCCCACCCGGGCCGGCAGATCGTCGCGCTCGCCGGTGACGGCGGCCTCACCATGCTCCTCGGCGAGCTGGTCACCCTCATCCAGAACCGGCTCCCGGTCAAGCTCGTGGTGTTCAACAACTCCTCGTTGAACTTCGTCGAGCTCGAGATGAAGGCCGCGGGCTTCGTCACCTACGGCACAGATCTGGTGAACCCGAACTTCGCCGACGTCGCCAACGCGATGGGCATCTACGCCCGTCGCGTCGAGCACTCAGCGGATCTCCCGGACGCGGTCGCCGACGTGCTCGCTCACGACGGTCCCGCGCTCCTCGACGTCGTCACCGAGCGCCAAGAGCTCTCCATCCCGCCCAACATCACCGCCGAGCAGCTCAAGGGCTTCACCCTCTACGCCCTCAGGTCTGTCATGTCCGGGCGGGGTGACGAGCTGATCGACCTCAGCAAGGCCAATCTCCGCCAGCTGTTCTAGCGATCGCGTCCCGCGGTCTCGAGGAGGCGGAGCCAGATCTCGCTGATGGTCGGGTAGGCGGGAACCGCGTGCCAGAGGCGGTCCAGCGGGACCTCGCCGACCACTGCGATCGTGGCCGCGTGCAGGAGCTCGGAGATGTCCGGGCCGACCGCGGTGAAGCCGACCAGGATCTTCCGCTGCTCGTCGATGACCATCCGCGCCTGCCCGCGGTAGCCGTCCGCGTGGAGCGACGCTCCGGCGATCGAGCCGAGGTCGTAGTCGACGACGCCGACCTCGATGCCGGCCGCCTCGGCCGACTCGGCGGAGTGTCCTACGGCGACGACCTCGGGGTCGGTGAAGATCACCTGGGTGGTGGCGCGCTCGTCGGCGGTGGCGGCGTGGCGCCCCCAGGCGTTCAGGTCGGGCTCCTCGCCGCGAGCGCGTGCGGCGATCAGATCGCCCACCGCACGAGCCTGGTACTTCCCGTGGTGGGTCAGCAGCGCTCGATGGTTGACGTCGCCCGCGGCGTAGAGCCAGCCTTCCTCGAGCTGCCCGTTGTCGTCGACCACGCCCAGGGCGTCGTCGACCTTCAGCCAGCTGCCCGGCTCGAGACCGACGTGCTCGAGCCCGAGGTCCTTGGTGTTCGGCACTCGTCCGGTGGCGACGAGGACCTCGTCCGCGGTCACCTCGGTGCCGTCGGAGAGGGTCACCCGCACCTCGCCGCCATCATCACGCCGAGCCTCGGTCGCGCCGGCGTCCAGGTGAAGCGTGACCCCGTACGTCCGGAGCGCCTCGGCAACCTGCTCACCCGCGAACTTCTCGACTCCCGGCAGGAGTCGGGTGCGGGAGATCAGCGTCACCTGCGACCCGAGGGCGCTGTAGGCGGTCGCCATCTCGGCACCGACCACCCCGCCGCCGATGATCGCCAGGCGATCGGGAACGGACTGGGCGCCGGCGGCCTCGCGGTTGGTCCAGGGCCCGACCTCCTCGAGGCCCGGGATCGGCGGGATGAGGGAGGAGCTGCCGGTGGAGACCACTACGGCGTGGCGTGCCTGAAGGTCTGTGGTCGTGCCGTCGTCGGCAGTGACCGTGACCGAGCGGGTGCCGGTGATGCGCCCGTGCCCGCGGACCAGGGTGATCCCGGCCCCGGTCAGCCACTCGACCTGGCCGGTGTCCTTCCAGTGGGATGTGAACTCGTCACGCCGGGCGAACACGGCGGCGGCATCGAGCGTGCCCGTGACCGCCTGGCCGGCGGCCGGAAGCGCGCGGGCGGAGCGCAGGGCTGCCGCGTCCCGAAGCAGGGCCTTCGTCGGCATGCACGCCCAGTAGGAGCACTCCCCGCCGACGAGCTCACGCTCGACGAGCGCTGCGGTCAGGCCGCCCTGGACGACGCGGTCGGCGACGTTCTCGCCGGTCGGACCGCCGCCGATGATGATGACGTCGACGGTCAGGTCTTGGCTGGTGCTCGTCATGTCAGTTGACCTTACCTGCGCGCTGGCGCAGTCGGAGGGCAGAAATGAGGAAGAAGATGCCGCCCAGCGTCGCGTAGCCCGCGAGGCCGGTGACTGACGGCTTCGGGCCGGCGGCCATCAGGATGAAGCCCGTTCCGGCGAAGGTCGAGATCCCGCCGCTGAGGATCATCGCCCACTGGCCACCGAGTCGGTAGCGGCGTACCGCGACGAACAGCTGGACCAGGCCGGCGGTGATCGCCCAGGCACCCCACACCCGCAGGATGTCCGGGATCCCGGAGATGGCGGTGACGGCGACGCCGACAGCGGTGAGCAGGCTGAGCGCCATGTTGACGTAGAGCAGGACGCGCGGGCCGTTGGCACCCGAGGTGCGGTGGTCGACCACGGCGGCCACCACGTCGAACAGCGGGTAGATGACCAGCAGCGCGATGCTCGCGGCGTTGAGCGTGGTCGCGGTGAGTGCGACCAGGACGGCCCAGACGATCGCGAACCCGAAGCGGAAGAAGTAGAGCTTCGGCAGTGCGCGGGGCGGGGCGATCAGTGTGCCGGAATGGCCGGTCTCGACGGAGGTGGACATCGGATCCCTTTCTCGGATCAAACTGGGAGACAGAACGATCGTTCTACCTGGATCGAGAGTCTGCACCAGCCATTCGACAAATGCAAGACCGATCGTTCTGTCTGCTACCGTCGAGCCCGCGAGACCTAGACCGTGAGAACGAGAGGGATGGCGGATGTCTGAGGCCCGGGATCGACTGCTCAGCACGGCGAGTCGGCTCTTCTACACCGAGGGTCTGCACTCGGTCGGGGTGGATCGCGTGATCGCCGAGGCGCAGGTCACGCGGGCGACGCTCTATCGGCACTTCCGGAGCAAGGACGAGCTCGTCGTGGCGTACCTGACGCAGGCCGACGAGGCGATCCGGGCGCGCGTGGATGCCGCGCGGGCGGAGGTCGAGGACCCCGACGACCTCATCCGGGCCGTCGGCCGGTCGATCGCCGCGGACATCCAGGGCGAGGGGTTCCGCGGTTGCGCGTTCCTCAACGCCGCGGCCGAATACCCGGACCGGGCGCACGTGGTCCATCAGGCGGTGCTGAAGCACCGGCAGTGGTTCCTGTCCACGATGACCGATCTCTTCGCGGCGACAGGGAAGCCTGATTCGGAGTTTGCCGGCCGCCACTTCGTCATGTTGCGAGACGGTGCGATGGCGGCCGGCTGTCTGACCGATCCCGCCCCGGTCGGTGAGACGTTCCTACGAGGGCTCGAGGGACTTCTGACCTACCGGAGCGGCCTGGGCTCAGCGCTCAGCTGACGCCGTTGTCGGCGAGGAACTCCTTGGCGACGGTGGCCGGGTCGGCCTTGTCGACCTGGACCTTGGCGAGTGCCTCGGTGAGGTTGGCGGTGGTCAGCGCCTCGGAGACCGCGTTGAGCGCGGTCTCGGCGTCGCTGCTGAGCGCCTCGGAGCGGATCAGCGGGACGACGTTCTGGGAGAGGAAGAGGTTCTCCGGGTCCTCCAGGACGACCCAGCCGTTGGTGGGGATCGCCGAGTCGGTGGAGAAGACGTTGGCGACGTCGATGTCGCCCTTCGCGAGCGCACCGGTCGTCAGCGGGCCGCCGGCGTCGAGCGGCTTGAACTCCTTGAACGTGACCCCGTAGACCTCCTCGAGACCGACCAGGCCCTGGTGGCGCTCCTTGAACTCCGGGGCACCGCCGAGCGAGAGGTCCTTCGCGACCGGAGCCAGGTCCTCGATGCTCTTCAGGGAGTACTTGTCGGCCGTCTCCTTGGAGACGGTGAGGGTGTCCTTGTCCTCGGCCTCCGACTGCGGCAGGGTCTCGCTGCCCTTCGGCAGTACGTCCTGGAGCGCCTCGTAGACGTCCTCGGGCGCGGAGACGTTCTCCGGGACACCGTCCGGCTTCAGGTACGCCAGCAGGGCGCCGTTGTACTCCGGCAGCAGGTCGATGTCGCCGCTCTTGAAGGCCTCCATGTAGACCTCGCGGGACCCGATGTTGGGCTTGGTCTCGACCTTGACGCCCTCGGCCTCGAGAGCCTGGGCGTACATCTCCATGAGCAGCTCGCTCTCGGGGAAGTTGGCCGAGCCGACGACGATCGTGCCGCCGCCCGAGTCGGAGTCCGATCCGGAGTCGAGCGGGTCACCGCCGCAGGCGGTCAGGGTGCCTGCCACGGCGAGCGTCGCGAACAGGTACGCGGTGGTGCGGATTCGGCGGGACATTGAGATACCTCTCGGGTTGCTGGATTGGTCAGCCGGCGGGTGTGCCAGCGGGTTGGCCGGCGGCGCGGAGGGTGGTCGGACGGTTGCCGGCCTCGCGGCCGTCGACGCCGGGCGAGACGAGGAGTCGCTGCGCACCCGCGAGCGCCAGGTCGATCACGACCGCGAGCACGGCGATCACGATCGCGCCGGCGACCACCTGGTCGTACTGGAGCGTCGCCAGGCCGTCGAAGAGATAGCGGCCGAGGCCGCCGAGACCGACGTACGCCGCGATGGTCGCGGTCGAGACCACCTGGAGCGACGCGTTGCGCAGGCCGCCGATGATGATCGGCAGCGCGATCGGGACCTCGACGCGCCAGGCGATCTGGGCCTCGGTCATGCCGACCCCTCGCGCCGCGTCGACGGTCTCGTCGGCGACGGACTGGATGCCGGCGTACGTCGTGGCGAGGATGGGCGGGATGGCGAGCACGACGAGGGCGATCGTGACCGGGACCAGACCGATCCCGACCAGGCCGAGCGCGAGCATGAGCACGCCGAGGGTCGGCAGCGCGCGGCCGGCGTTGCCGAGGTTGATGGCGATCAGCGCGCCACGGCCGGTGTGGCCGATCAGCAGACCGATCGGGAACGCGATCACGGCCGCAATCGCCAAGGCGAGGATGGTGTAGCCGAGGTGCTCGAGGATGCGCTGGGGGAAGCCGTCGGGGCTGGTCAGCGACCAGTTGGCGGCGTCGAGCAGGTAGTCGAGACTCATCGCGCACCCGCTCTCGCCCACGGGGTGAGCCCGCGCTGGAGGGCGACGATGAGGACGTCGGCGATGACCGCGAGAGTGACCGAGAGGACCAGCCCGATGATGATCGGCGGCAGGTAGAAGCCGAGCTGGAACCCTCGGGTGAAGAGCTGCCCGAGGCCCCCGATGCCGATCAGGGCCGCGATGCTGACCATGCTCACGTTGGCCACGGTCGCGACCCGCAGACCGGTCAGGATCACCGGCATCGCCAGCGGCAGCTGGACCGTGAACCAGCGGCGTACGGGCCGATAGCCCATCGCGGTGGCGGCCTGCAGGACGGTGGTGTCGACCGCGTCGAGGCCGTCGGCGGTCGTGCGGATGAGCAGGGCGAGCGAGTAGAGGGTGAGCGCGATGACCACGTTGATCGGGTCGAGGACGCTGGTGCCGAGGAGGCCCGGGAGCAGCAGGAGCAGCGCCAGCGACGGGACGGTATAGATCACGCTGCCGGCGGTGAGCGCGATGTGGCGTGCCGGGACGTAGCGATGGACCAGGGCGCCCAGCGGCAGGGCGAGGATGAAGGCGATCGCCACCGGCAGCAGAGCGAGCCAGATGTGCTGGACGAGCGCGGTGAGGACGTCGTCGCCGTTGGTGACGAGATAGCGCCAGATCTCGTTCACCCGGCCTCCTCCGCGGAGGCCAAGGCCGCCAGGCGCTCCCGCTGTTGCGAACGTACGCTCCCGGCCAGGTCCTCGAGCAAGACCAGCCCGTCGGCGCGACCCTCGGCGTCGACCCGGATCGCAGCACCGGCGGGCGAGAGGATGACCAGGTCGGTGACCGTACGCAGATTGGCGCCGTCGCTGAAGGTGCCCTCGGTCGGGAGGAGCCCGTCGGAACCGCGCCAGCCGAGCGGTCGCCCGTCGCGGTCGACCTCGAGGGTGAGGCCGTCGACGCTGTGGTCGATGGGCTTGAGCGAGACCGAGCTCCCGTCGGCGAACCCGAGGCCACGGAATCCTCGGTCGCGGCCGACGAGCGAGGCGACGAAGTCGTCGGCCGGGGCGGCGAGGAGGTCGGCGGGCGGGGCGAACTGGGCCAGGCGGGCGCCTTGGGCGAAGACGGCGACCTTGTCGCCGAGGCGGATCGCCTCGTCGATGTCGTGGGTGACCAGGACGATCGTCTTGCCGAGCTCGCCCTGGAGCCGGAGAAGCTCCTGCTGGAGGTCGTCGCGTACGACCGGGTCGACGGCAGAGAACGGCTCATCCATGAGCAGCACGGGCGGGTCGGCCGCGAGCGCCCGGGCGACTCCGACGCGCTGCTGCTGGCCGCCCGAGAGCTGGGCCGGGTAGCGCTCGCCGAGGTTGGCGGCGAGCCCGACGCGCTCGAGCAGGTCGAGGGCGCTCGTGCGGGCCTCCCGGCGGGAGACGCCCTGCAGGATCGGGACGGTCGCGACGTTGTCGAGGACCGTGCGGTGCGGGAAGAGGCCGGCGCCCTGGATCACGTAGCCGATCTCGCGCCGCAGCTGTGCCTCCGGGCGGCTGGTGACGTCGTCACCGTCGATCAGGATCCGGCCGGAGCTCGGCTCGATCATCCGGTTGATCATCCGCAGCGCGGTCGTCTTGCCACATCCGGACGGCCCGACGAACACGGTGATCTGCCCGGTTTCGACCGTCAAGGAGAGGTCTTCCACGGCGACGGTGCCGTCCGGATAGCGTTTGGTCACGCCCTCGAACTCGATCACAGCCACCGTTCCTGTCTGTTGTTCTTCACCTGCGGACGCCGTTGCACAAGATCCTCAGCCTGCCAGATCAGGGGAAGGAACAGAAGAAGATACTAAACCGATAGGAAAAGTCTGGTTTGCTGTCCGGGCCTCGGTACTCGATGCTTGAAATGTGCCACATTCGTCCCGCCCTGTCGGTCAACCGGGACTCGATGCCCGAGATGTCGCTGCCTTCGCCCTGGGTGGGAGCAACGTCGACGTACGCCTCACCGCGGACGATCTCGAACGACTCGGCGCGGCGCACGGCCGGCTGACGTCAGCCGTCGACGCCGGCGAGGTCTACGGCGTGACCACAGGGGTCGGAGCGCTGCGTGCGGTCAGCCTCGACCCCCGCGGCACACCGAGCCTTCGGCTGTGGCGCAGTCACGCGGCCGGGACCGGCACGGCGCTGAGCGACGAGGAGGCCAGGGCCACGATGCTCGTACGCCTCCACCAGCTGCTCCGCGGCGGCGCCGGAGTGACGCCCGACCTGGCCGCGGGGCTCGCCCGCGCCCTGGAGGTCGGGGCGGTGCCGACGTTGCGTGACCACGGTGGTCTCGGCACCGGTGATCTGACGGTGCTCGCCCAGCTCGGGCTCACCCTCGCCGGCGAGCTGCCGTGGCGCTCGGGTTCGGCCGCGGTGGTCGAGCCGACCTACACCGATGGCCTGACCTTCCTGAGCAGCAACGCCGCGACGGTCGCGGTCGCGTCCTTGGCCATGGTGCGTCTCGCGGACCTGCTGCGCTCGGCCGAGCAGGTCGCCGCACTCTCCCATCTGGCGCTGCGTGGGTCGGTGGCGGCGTACGACGGGCGGGTGCATGCCGCGAAGGACGACCCGTTCGCGTCCGCGGTGGCGGTTCGGATGCGGACTCTGCTCGACGGCGCCGAGCGCGGCTCGGCGCGGTTGCAGGATCCGTTCGGGCTGCGAGCGCTGCCCCAGGTCCAGGGGGCGGCGGAGGCGGCGGCCGCCATGGCAGAGCAGGTGCTGATGAGCGAGATCGGAGCGGCGGCCGAGAACCCGCTGGTCCCCTCCGAGCCTGGCGAGGTCCTGCATCACGGTCAGTTCATGACCCAGCGGTTGGCCGGCGCGTTGGACGCGCTCCGGGCGGCGCTGCCGCCGGTCCTCGCGCTCTCGCACGCACGCCTCTCTGCCCTCCTCGATCCGCGTCAGACCGGCCTGCCAGCTTTCCTCGCCGATGGACCGCCCGGGTCCTCGGGACTGATGGTGACCGAGTACGTCGCCGCCGACCTGCTCGCCCGGGCGAGCACGCTGAGCTCGCCGGTCACGGCCGGACGTACGGTCGTCTCGCTCGGCCTGGAGGAGCACGCCAGCCACTCGACCTGGTCGGCCCGGCTCTGTGCAGATCTCGGGGACCTGGTCCCGTCGTTGCTGGCCTGCGAGCTCGTCGCGGCCGTGCGGGCGCTGCGGCTCGCGCCGGACCGCGTCCTCGCGGTGCCGGCGACCGAGCTGCTCGAGCGTTGTTCCTGGGAGCACGTCGCTCCGGACCATGTGTTCGGCCCGGAGCTGTCCGCCGCGGCGGAGGTGGTTCAGTCCTCCAGCGGGCGCAGCTCGTCGGCGTAGGAGACCGAGACGCGGCGCATCACGCCGTCGTCGCTGATCGCGTACTGCCCCATCCGCCACAGTGGTGGCGAGTAGGCGTGGATCGAGACCGCGCCGTCGACCGCACCGCTCATCCGATGGATGTGGTCGGGCCCGAAGCCGAAGCTGCGACCCGCGCCGACCTCCCGTTGCACGGGATCGCCGCCGAACCTCGGCTGCTGCTCGAAGACCGATCCGCGGGTCACCGCGACCGCGCCCGAGGAGATGTCGTGGTCGTGCCAGCCGGTGTCGTCGACGGTGTTCCAGCACAGCAGCCAGACGTCGATGTCCTTGTCCCGGTAGAGCGAGACGTAGTGGCGCCCGCCGGTGTCATGGCGCACCAGGTGCTCCCACCGCTCGGGGTGCGCTGCGAGCTCGTCGACCCAGGCGCGCAGCTCGCCGGGAGTGAGCGTACGTCCCGGCAGCTCGGGCAGTTCCGCGACCCCAAGAACGGTGTCCATGGTCGGTTCGGTGATGGTCATCGGTCTCCTCCGGTGAGCAGGTGGTGCGGGTTGGCGACGAAGATCGCCCGGCTGAGGGCCTCGCCCAAGCCGGGATCGGTCGGCTCGGCGTAGGGCCGGTCCGAGCCGTTCACCAGCGGGTCCACGCCGACCACGCGCGACATCGCGTCGATCGCCTGGGTGCCGTAGGACGAGGTCTCGTAGTAGACGTGCCGGTCGATCGCGCCGAGCTCTCCGCCGCGTTGTGCGAGGCGTTCGTGGTGGAGCGGCGCGAGTCCGGCCAGCCCTACGAACGCGATCCGCAGGGTCGGCAGCAGCGAACGTCCCGCGACGTGCCAGGAGTGCCATGCGGCGCTCTGCTGGGCGACGTACGAGGTGAGCGCGGGCCACCAGTTGGGTTGGTCTGTCGCGAGGTCCGTCGCGGGGCCTGGGTGGACGAGGACGGGCAGGTCGGCCTGCTGAGCCGTGGCGAGGACCGGAGCCAGGGTCTCGAGCGCGGAGGGGGTCGACAGCGCCGTCGCCGGGACCTGGAGGCCGTGGACGCGGTCGTGCGCCAGGACCTTCGCGAGGCCGTCGAGGTCCGGTTCGACGAGGGCCGGCGCGGCCCACAGCCCGTAGTCGGCGGGCAGGTCGTCGGCGAAGCCGTGCCAGGCGTCGAGCAGTCCCTGCGCCTCGGGCGGGGCGAGCGACTCGATGCCCAGCGGGCTGGAGAGCGACAGCAGGACGAGGCCCTCCTCCTGTGCCGCGCGGCGGCTGAGGTCGTGATCTCCCGGGTCGACGGAGTAGGGCGGCTCTCCGCCGAGGTGGAGCAGCCAGCCATCGAGGTACGGAGGCTGCCGCCGGCGGCGCAGCTCCTCGACCAGCCCTGGCGGCCACAGGTGCTGGTGGACGTCG
Source organism: Nocardioides sp. NBC_00850 (assembly GCF_045207335.1). NCBI lineage: Bacteria > Bacillati > Actinomycetota > Actinomycetes > Propionibacteriales > Nocardioidaceae > Nocardioides > Nocardioides sp. NBC_00850. Next base: position 704,981 of record NZ_CP108845.1, on the reverse strand, counting down.
ACCTGGCGCTTCATGGGCTAAGTCAATAGGTTTAGTTGTGATTAAGCAAGCCTGCCCGCCGGTGAGGCACGATTGCGGGATGACCGACACGAACACCCAGATCCTGCTCCGCTCTCGCCCAGTTGGTGAGCCAACCGCCGAGGACTTCTCGATCGTCACCTCCGAGGTGCCCGCGCCTGCGGAGGGCGAGGTGCTGCTGCGTACGAAATTCCTCTCGCTCGACCCCTACATGCGTGGGCGGATGAGCGATGCGCCGTCGTACGCCGCTCCGACCGCCCTGGGCGACGTGCTGCCCGGCGCCACGGTCGCCGAGGTGGTGGAGTCGCGGGATCCGTCGCGGCAGGTGGGCGATGTGGTGCTGGCGTACGGAGGCTGGCAGGCGTTCTCCGTCGCGCCGGCCAAGCACACCCGCCGCCTGGATCCGTCCGTCGCACCGGTCTCCACCGCGCTGGGCGTGCTGGGGATGCCGGGGTTCACGGCGTACGCGGGGCTGACCCAGATCGGGCAGCCGAAGCCCGGCGAGACCGTCGTGGTGGCGGCCGCGACCGGTCCCGTCGGCGCCACGGTCGGACAGATCGCGAAGATCCTCGGCTGCCGCGCGGTGGGGATCGCCGGTGGACCGGAGAAGGTCGCCCATCTGACCGAGCTCGGTTTCGACGCCGCCCTCGACCACCGCGCGCCCGACTTCAAGGAGCAGCTGAAGGCGGCGGTCCCCGACGGGATCGACGTCTACTTCGAGAACGTCGGCGGTCACGTGTGGAACGCGGTGCTGCCGCGGCTCAACAAGTTCGCCCGGGTGCCGGTCTGCGGGATCGTCGCGCACTACAACGACACCGCTGCGCCCGAGGGGCCGGACCGGGCGCCCGGTCTGATGCGTCACATCCTCAACAAGTCCCTGCTGATCAGGGGTTTCATCCAGGACGAGTTCGTCCCCGATCACCAGCAGGCCTTCCTCGCCGAGGCGGCCGGCTGGCTGGCCGAGGGCAAGCTGCGCTACCGCGAGGACATCACCGAAGGGCTCGAGAACGCGCCTGCCGCGTTCAACCGGATGCTCCGGGGTCAGAACTTCGGCAAGACGGTGATCAAGGTCAGCTGACCCGGCTTGCTACGACGACGGGGCGGTCGGGGACTCCACGACCGTCTCGTCGGGAGCAGTCGCCTCCGCGGCCGGCTCCTTGAGGGTCGGGAACTCTGCCGTTCCGAAGAGCGTGCGCAGGTGGTCCCTGATCGTGAGGCCCTCGGGCATGGTGGTCCCAAGCTCGAACGTGGCGATGCAGTTGGCGATCACGGCGTCGTAGGTGACCTTGTCTGCCGCCTCGAACGTGTCTCCGTAGACCGCGATCGTCGCCACCCTGCAGGGCTCCGCGAGAGTCACCGCCGTCGCGGCGTCGGTGGGCGTCGGAGTCGGGGTCGGGGTTGGCGTCGGAGTCGGTGTGGGCGTCGGGGTAGGCGTCGGCGTCGGCTCGACCGGCTCGCTGGTCTCGCCGTCGCCGGGATCTGTGCTCGGGTCCGCCGACGGGTCGGGCTCGTTGTCACCGGAGTCCGCCGACGGGGGCGGAACCGGAGTCTTGGTGGCGCCGTTGGGAGCGGCCTTGATCTCCGACTTCGGCGCGACGGTGTTCGAGGTGCGCGGAAGGGCAGACGCGGTGGGCCTCATCGAGGAGGTGGACCCACCGTCCACGCTCGGTGAGCCCGGGAACTCCCCGTTTCGGTATTGGTCGGCGATCTTCAGCACTGCCTCGACGTACGTGTCGCTCTGGTTGTAGCGGTAGACCGCGGACTGGGCGCCGGAGTCGGTGCTGACGTCCTCGGTGCCGGCGCACAGGTAGGCCGCGGTGGCAACGGCAGCATCGTCGACGTCCTGGGGGTCGCGGCGGTTGTCGCCGTCACCGTCGGTGCCCATGACCGTCCAGGTGGAGGGGATGAACTGCATCGGGCCGACAGCGTGGTCGTACTCCGTGTCGTGGTCGTAGAGGCCGTTGTCGGTGTCGCGGATCGCCGCGAAGTTGCCGGCGCCGTTGAGCTGCGGGCCGATGATCGCGGGGAGGGCGAGGCCGTTGGAGTTGAGCTCGCTGCCGCCGAAGCGGCCGTGGTTGCTCTCGACCATGCCGATCGCGGCGACCAGCGCCCAGTCGATGCGGCAGGAGGCGTCGGCGTCGTTGAGCACGGTGGCCGAGCGCTGGTACGCAGCCAGGGCGACCGCCGGGATCGACAGCTCCTCGGCGTTGGAGGCCAGCTTCACTGCATCGGTCGGGGTCAGGTTCTTCACGCCACCCAGGCCATTGGAGATGCCGAGGGGGTCCTGGAGAGCGCCCGGATCGGGAAACTCAGGCTGCTGATGACCGGTGTCGAGGCGCGCCTCGTTCGGGGCCAGAACCGCGAAGGCAGCGGTCAGCGCGACGGCGGCAACGGCCCGAGGCCCGATGCTGGTCAGCGCCGCTGTACTGATGCTTCTGGCCCAGAATTTTCGGGGTGCTTTGCTCATGCCGGTCTCACCTCTTCCACGCGTGGGGTACGTGTCCGTCCCTTGAGCCTACCCAGGTATTCCCGATCGGCGCCCTGCAATTAGAAATCCACCCACCTTGGGGAAGAACGGCAACGGTCGGGCCACCTGACGTTGGGCTGGTGTTCCCCGGTACGCCGCCTGGCCTCACCTTCCGCCTGTCACCGTGGACGACATGACTGAACGGACTCGTCTGTGGATGGTTCCGCTGGTCGCGGCCGCGGGTTGGGGCGTCGGTTTCCTTCCCCAGCTCGTCCAGCCGCAGCCGCTCCTGCTCGCCCCGATGGTCGCCGAGCTGGTCTCGTTCACGCTGCTGGCCGCCGCGCTCGGTGGGCTCGCCGCGGGGCTGCGTCCGGACCGTCGGCTGCTCAGTGCCGTGCTCGCCGGCGCCGGTGTCGTGGCCGCGGCCTTCCTGGGGCTGATGTTCGCCGCTGGGCCGGCGGCGACCAACCCGTCGATGCTCACCCATCTGATCGCCATCGCCGCGATCACGACGGTCGCCGGTCTCGCCGCCGGGATCGCCGCGAGCCTCGGGCCGTGCGTGCTGCGGGCGCCGATGCTGGCCGCGCCGGCCGTCTGCGTACCTCTCTGGCTCGACGGGATGCTCCCGGGCGAGCTGCCGTCGTCGGTCATCGACGCGCTGCTGGCGGCCGCGCTGGTGACCGTGCTCGTGACGTCCGTACGCCGGGCCGTCGATGTGGTCGCGTGGGTGCCCGCCTGGATCCTGGGCTGGGCGATGCAGACGCTGCTGACGGTGCTGGTGGCCGTCGGCGTACTCATCCAGGAGGGCCGTTCGGTCGACGCCGGGTTGCTCTCCTCGCACCTGGTCTACTTCCACGAGCGCTGGAACGAACCCGCGGTGCACTACCCCGCCGGATGGGCGCTTGCCGGCGTCCTGGCACTGGCGCTGGTGGCGTGGAGGCTGCGTGACACCCTTCGGGTGTGAAAGATCGAAATCTGAGCACTCTCATCACCGGAGGCACTCGCGGGATCGGTGCCGCGGTCGCTCGTCGACTGGCCGCTGACGGCCACTCGCTCGTGCTCGGATATCTGTCCGACGAAGCTGCTGCGGTCGCGACGCGCGACGAGATCAGGGCGCTCGGGGTCTCCTGCGAGATCGTGGCCGCCGACATCACCACCGACGCCGGGATCGCCTCGCTCTTCGAGGCCGCCGGCCCGATCACCGGCGTGGTCAACAACGCCGGCGCGACCTACCGCTACGCGCCCCTCGTCGACACTCCGACCGACGAGATCCGGAGGACGTACGACGTCAACCTGGTCGGCCCCACGCTGGTCGCCCGTGCGGCGGTGTCGGCGCTCGCCGAGGGTGGCGTGATCGTCAACATCTCCTCCGGCGCCGCCACGCTGGGATCGCCGGGGGAGTACGTCCACTACGCCGCCGCCAAGGCCGGGATCGACGCGCTCACCAAGGGCCTCGGGCTCGAGGTCGCCTCGCTCGGCATCCGGGTCGTCGCGGTCGCCCCCGGGCTCACCGAGACCGACATGCACGCCAACACCGGCGACCCCGGCCGGATCGCGCGGATGGCGCCCCAGATCCCGATCGGCCGAGCGAGCTCACCCGACGAGGTCGCCGAGGCCGTCGCCTGGCTGATGAGCGAGAAGGCCGGGTACGTGACCGCCACGACGCTACGGGTGACCGGCGGGCGGTGATGTCCCCCGTCTGATGTCACAGCCGGGCGACGTACGTCGTCTCGTTGGCATGAACATCATCTTGTGGATCGTGACGATCTTTCTGGCTGCCGGGTTCCTGGCCGGTGGACTGGCGATGCTGCTGCTGTCGAAGGAGAGGTTCCGCAACGCCTTCGAGGGGTGGCACTACGCCGACGACTTCCCCGGCGGCTTCCTCAAGGTCATCGGTGTGATGAAGGTGCTGGCCGCGGCCGGGCTGATCCTGCCCGCAGTGACCGGGGTCGCCACCTGGCTGGTCCCGTTCGCCGCTCTCGGGCTGGTGCTGCTCATGACCGGCGCGACGACCACCCGCATCATCCGCAAGGAGTGGGGCTCCGCCGCCGGTGACCTGGTCTTCTGGTCGCTGGCGGCCTTCGTGGCGCTCGGTCGCTTCGTGGTCGTGCCGTTCTAGGACCGCGGCGTACGCAGGCGAGGTAACGATTTCGGCGTCGTGTCGTGCCCCCACGCGGTTGTCCGATGGACAACAATCTCCTCATGAGGCCCCAGGTCGTCGCGCATCGCGGCGCCAGTCATGAGATCGCGGAGCACACCCTCGCTGCGTACGTCGCAGCCCTGGATGCGGGTGCGGACGCCTTGGAGTGCGACGTACGTCTGACCATGGACGGGCATCTCGTCTGCGTCCACGACCGCCACCTGCGCCGTATCGGAGCGCGGGGGCTGGTCTCGGAGATGACCCTCGGCGAGCTGCAGGCGATCGACTTCGCGGCCTGGAAGAACGGGTTCTGGGAGGGTGAGGACGAGCCGCCGGACCGAGATATGCGAGGCGTGCTCACGCTGCACCGGCTGCTGCGGGTCGTGCGGGACTACGGCCGGCACGTCGAGATGGCGATCGAGACCAAGCACCCGACGCGCTACGGCGGGCTGACCGAGGGCCGGCTGGTCGACGTGCTCAACGACTTCGGCTGGGCCGGTCCGGGCAGCCCGGTGCGGGTGATGAGCTTCTCGTTCACGGCGCTGCAGCGGGTGGAGCGGCTGGCGCCGGGCGTACCTCTGGTCCAGCTCATCGACCGCGCCGCCAACTGGTCGCTCCTGCGGCACGCGATCGGCGAGGACTGGTGGCTCGGGGCCAGCATCGAGATGCTCACCGCCCACCCGAAGCTCGGGCGGCGGTTGGCGTCGAAGGGCCGCAACCTCCACGTCTACACCGTCAACACCGAGGAGCAGCTCAAGCTCTGCCTCGACATCGGCGTCAACGCGGTCATCACCGACCGGCCGGGGTTCATGCTGGAGCTGCTCGGCCGCTGAGGCGCGTTGCCTGGCGCGCGGGCCAGGCAGGTTAGGGTTTGGCCGTGGCCAAGAAGTCCCGAGTCAAGAACCGTCAGGCGGCTGCGGCCCCGACGGACGGTCCCAACCCGCGCGCGGCCTGCCCGTGCGGGTCCGGCAAGCGCTACAAGGCGTGCCACGGTGCCGCCGGCGGCGCGTTCGTGGGGCGCCCGTTCGAGGGCCTGCCCGGCGAGTGCGACCTGGTCGCGCTGCGCGAGCTGGTGCCCTCGGCGACGGTGTCGCTGACGGTGAAGGGCTTCGAGTCGACCCCCGTCACGCTCGGCACCCTGCTGCCCGGCGCCGCGCCGGCGATGTCGCGCGACTCGGGCGAGGTCTGGGCCGGGCTGCAGGTGCAGCACAACTACGGCGACGTGTCGCGTGATGTGGCCGCGGCGCTGCTCCAGGCGCTGGAGAGCCGCGCCGCCGGTGAGTCCGGCATCTTCGGCCTGACCACCGCGCCCGCTCCCGGCCCGCGGCTGCAGGACCTGGTGACCGACTCGACCCTGGACGTCACCGTCCACGAGGGCTTCGACTGGTGGCTCGCCGACGTCGAGGACAAGGGCGACTTCGAGCACGCGCTCGAGCACGCCAACGAGTCGGTGCTGCCGACGCTGCGACTGGCGTCGGTCGAGGCTGCGTACTGGACCTCGGTCGGTTCCAAGGAGCACCTGCGCTGGGTGATGCCCGAGCCCGAGGACGCCCTGCTGACCGCGCTCGCGCGCCTGCACGTGACCGGCGAGGACGTGATCGTCCCCGAAGCTCGTTTCGTCGGCATGTTCCGTGCCCACGGTCTGCTCGCTCCCGTCTGGGACCTGCCGGTCGGCACCGGCGCCGAGGCGCTCGAGGAGCCGGCGGTGGCGTTCAAGAAGCTCCTCGACGAGGCCCTCGCCGACGACTCCGAGATCACCCCCGAGGTGCGCTCGGCCCGCGCCGGGCTCGCCAACCGACAGGTCACCATCCGCTGAGGTGGATGCTGACCGAGGTAACTCGGTCAGCACTCACCTACTTCGTGGAGTTCCACGAGGGGAGCGACCGCTCACCGAGTCACCTCGGTGAGCATTCGCCGCCCCTACTGCTCCACCGGCAACCAGAGCTCGCACGAGGCGTACGTCTCGGTGAGCTCGAGGTAGCGCAGGACGGACGGTCCGGGGCGGAGCCGCCACGGGTTCGACGGGAACCAGTCGGTGGCGGTCGCCGCCCAGAGCCGCTGCAGCGTCTCCGGATGTGGGCCGCTGGAGGCGAAGACCGCCCAGGAGCCGGCCGGCACGGTGATGCTGTCGAGCCCGTCGGGCACCGCGGCCGACGGCGTGACCGCGACCCCGTGCAGGTAGGTGATCATCGTCCCCTCCTGCGCATCGGGCGACGGGGAGTCGGTGACGGCGAGGATGCCGCGCGGGTCGGTGTCGTTGAGCTCCTTGAGCCGAACGTGCTCCTCGGGCGCGATCGAGGCGATGTGTGCCTGGATGTGCGGGTTCACGCCTTCGTAGATCAGCGGGACCTTGGTGGCGTGGCCGACCAGCCGCAGCTCGGGCATGTCGTTGATGGTGACGTCCATCGGGGTGCTCCCTTCGACGCTCAGACGGAACCTGAGCGTGGGTTGTGTGCGTAGCGGACCACCGGATCGGCGTACGTCAGCCGGAGCCGAACCGTGCACGGCACGGAACGCGCGCCCGAACGCCTCGGTCGAGCCGTAGCCATAGCGCACCGCGACCTCCAGGAGGTCAGAGGCGCCGGCCACCAGGTCGGCCGCTGCCAGGGTCATCCGGCGGCGGCGTACGTATTCCGACAGAGGCATCCCGGCCAGCGCCGAGAACATCCGGCGCAGGTGGTACTCGGTGGTGCCGTGGTCGCGGGCGACCCGGGCAACGTCCACCTCGCCGGTGAGCCCGTTGCCGATCTCTGCCTCGACCAGGTCGACCAGGGTGTTGAGCGTTCCGATCATGTGGTCCTCCTTTCGCCATCAAGCCTCGCCCGGGAGCAGCCTCCGGCGCCCGACCTTTCTGGTCAGATTCAGTCTGGCCAGGTTCGATCAGGTTCAGTCGGACCGCGAACGCAGCCGGAACGCCTGCAGGCGGGAGTAGCCCTTCACGCTCGTACGCCGCATCTTCTCGACCTGGAAGCCGTCGACGTCCTCGAGCGCGGCGGCGGCGTTCTCGTCGATGACCACCGACGAGGGCCGGGCGACGGTCGTGAGGCGGGCGGCGATGTTGACCGTCGGACCGAAGACGTCGCCGAGTCGGAGCACCACGTCGCCGTAGGATATACCGGCCCTGACGTGCGGGAACGCGCTGTCGCGATCCTCCCCGAGGGCGGCCAGGTCCAGGGCGGTCCGGGCCGCGGCGGCGACGTCCTCGAAGGTGAAGAACACCCCGTCGCCCAGATACTTGATCACCCGTCCGCCATGTTCGACGACGACGTCGGAGCAGGTGTCCTCGAACTCCTCGACCCAGTCGACCAGCTCCTTGTCGCTCAGCCGCTTGGACCGGGCGGTGTAGCCGACGATGTCGAGGAAGCCGACCGCCAGCGGCACCGCGGAGGCGTCCGCGACGGTGAGCATCCGCCGCGCCGCGCTGACCAGATGGCGCCGCCAGACGTAGTCCTGCAGCGACTCGACCAGGGGCAGCACCTGCCCCGTCAGGGCGACCAGGTCCTCGACCTCGTCGCCGCCGCGCTCGCGGGCGACCTCGGCCAGCAGAGACGTCTGCCACTCGGCCAGGCGCGCGTAGGACCGTCCCCAGGTCCGCACGAGCGCCGCCTGGCGGTCCTCGCTGAGCACGCCGAGGCGGACGAGCTCCTGCGTCATCCGCAACGCCTCGACATCGGCCTCGGTGAAGGCGATCTCGTCCTCGCCCGCATGCGGGAAGCCGAGGTGATGCCAGAGGTCCTCGGTGACCTCCATGGGTACGCCGGCAGCCTCCGCCACCTCGGCACGGGTCAGCGTGGGCGTCTGGCCGAGGACGAAGGACTCGACCACGGCGAGCGCCTCGGCCAGCTCGATGTCTGCCTCACGGCTACGGCCCTGGCCGAGGCTCTCGCCAGCCTGGTCCTCGAGCGTCAGGAGCCGAACCTCTCCTTGGCGACCTTCTCCAGCGCCCTCGCGAACGTCGGCATCTCGACGGACAGCTGCTGCAGCTTGTCGGCGCTGAGGTGGATCAGGTCGAGCGGGGTGAGGGCGACGATGGAGGCCGTGCGCAGCGAGCCCCTCATGATCGCCGCCTCGCCGATGATGTCACCGGGACCGCACTGGGCGATCTCCTCCTTGTCCCGGCGGACCGAGACGGTGCCGTCGAGGATGATGTAGGCCTTGTCCGGCGGGGTGTCCTCCCAGATCGGCGACCAGCCCTCGGGCAGGTGCACGCGGGTGCCGGTGGCGCTGATGTGCGCGATCTCCTTGGGCGTGAACATGGAGAAGAACGACTCGGTCACGAGGGTTTCCTTCGGGGTCGGCTGTGGGGTGGCTACCGCTATGTGACGGCAGTTACAGAGATCAACGATGTTCGTCTACAGGGGTTACCCGCGGGTGTAGTTGCCTATGCGGGCAGCGGGTCACGGGCGATCGGGCAGCTCATGCATCGCGGACCGCCGCGGCCGGAGCCCAGCTCGGAGCCGGCGATCGCGATGACCTCGATGCCGGCGGCCTCCAGGGCTCCGTTGGTCTGGGTGTTGCGCTCGTAGGCCACGACCACGCCCGGCGCCAGTGCCAGGGTGTTGTTGCCGTCGTCCCACTGCTCGCGCTCGGCGGCGACCGGGTCGAGCCCGGTGTCGATGTGGTGGAGCTTGTCGATCCCCATCGCCTCGGCCGCGACCTCGAGGAACGGGCGCGGGTCCGCGATGTTCAGCTGGCCGTCGTCGCCCGCGGGGGTCACGGCGTACGCCACCAGTGAGTCGACCGCGTTCGGGTAGATCACCATCTTGTCGGTGTTCACCAGCGTGGCGATGGTGTCCAGGTGCATCGTCGCGCGCTCCTGCGCGATCGGCACCGCGAGCACGGTGTGGGCGAGCTCCTCGGCGAAGACCTGGCGGGCGAGCCGCTCTGCCCCGGCGGGGGTGGTGCGCTCGCCGACCCCGACCGCGACGACACCGGGAGCGAGGAGGAGTACGTCCCCACCCTCGACGTGCTCCAGGTGGGCACCGTGCAGCCGCGGGCTGGCCCGGAAGCGCGGGTGGAACTGGTAGATCAGCTCGGTGAGCGCGGTCTCGCGCTTGCGAGCCGGCATAGCCAGCGAGGTGACCGTGGCCCGGTCGCGGATCCACACCGACGAGTCGCGGGTGAAGAGCAGGTTGGGGAGCGGGTCGATCAGGAAGTCGTCGTGGGCGAGCAGGCTGGTGACCAGGCCGTGGCCGCCGCGTACCTCGTCGTTGCGGACGCCGGCGGTCAGGTGGTCGGTCAGCTCGGCCGGTCCGGCGTCAGCGAGGGCATCGCTCAGGTAGTCGCGCAGGGTGTCGCCGAGGGTGAGCGAGCCCAGCACGTTCTCGAGCGCCAGCTTCCGCGCCTCGGGCACCTCGAGGGTCTCGGTGAGCAGGTCGGTCAGGTAGAGCACCTCGACGTCGCGATCCCGCAGCGCGGCCGCGAAGGCGTCGTGCTCGTCCTGAGCCCGCTTGACCCACGGGATGCCGTCGAAGAGCAGCTTGTCGTTGTTGCGCGGCGTCAGCCGGGTGAGCTCCCGGCCGGGCCGGTGGAGCATTACCGTACGCAGTCGTCCGACCTCGCTGTCGGCGCCAAGTTCAACCATGCCGGGCAGCCTAGGCGAACGCCGCTCAGGCGAACACCTCGACCAACGTCAGGATGCCCAGGACGAGGCAGACGACGGCTCCGACGTAGTGCAGGACGTGCAGCTTGATGAACCGGAGCAACGTACGTCCCAGCAGCACCGCGAGCCCCGACACCGCCAGCAACGCGGCCCAGGAGCCGATGAAGACCGAGACCGGGTCGTGGTAGCGAGCCACCAGCGAGACGCTCAGCAGCTGGGAGAGGTCTCCCCACTCGGCCGCGAACAGGACCATGAAGCTGGCCAGGACCTGACGGAAGCCGCGTACGTCCTTTGCCTTCTCGGCGAACTCGCTGCCGTCGTCCTCGGAGGCGGTGCCGTGGTGGCGGCGCCCCTCGATGAACAGGAACACCGCGCCGCCGAGGAAGAGCAGGGCGGCGACGATGTGGATCAGGTCGGTCGGGAGGAGCGTCGCCACCCCACCGATCGCCACCGCGATGAGCGTCTGGATCGCGAACGCCGCGCCCACACCGAGCCACACGAAGATCGGCCGGTACTTCGTCGACAGCACCAGCGTCGCCAGGAACGTCTTGTCCGGCAGTTCGACGACGAAGATCGCGGCGAAGGCCAGCGCGACGACGGTGATGTCCATCAGGTTTCCGTTCCAGTTTCTTTACGTCAGGCTCATATCGTCGCACCACGGCCGCGCCGAGTCGTCACCGCGGCGAGGGCGGCGGCCTTGGCCTCGGCGAGTACGTCGATCGCCGGGCGATCGAGCGCGGCGGCGGCGCGCGCGACGTCGTCCCACTCGGGCTGCAGGTTGACGACCTCGTCGTCGAGGCAGGCGGCCTTGACCGCGATCGGGTGTCCCTCGACGTTCACGGTCAGCATCTCGCGGGGCAGGGCGTGCTTGACGACCTCGTGCTCGCGTACGCCGATCGTCGAGGTCTCCCGGAAGAACACCCGCCGGACCGCCTCGGCGGCACCTGGACGGGTGAGGGCGTGGAGCGTGTAGGCCGGTCGGCCCTTCTTCATCAGGATCGGCGTGACCCAGGCATCGTTCGCGCCGGCCGCGAGAAGCGCGTCGAGAGCCCCGGGGATGAGCCGCGGCTCGAGATCGTCGATGTTCGCCTCGATGACGAGCTCTGTCGGCGCGATGTCGTCTCCGACCGCACGATCACCGATCAGCAGGCGCAGTGTGTTCGACCAGCCCTCCGGGTTCCGGCTGCCGGCGCCGATGCCGATCGCTCGGGTCGTCATCGCTGGCTGGTCGCCCCACGAGGTGGCGAGAGTGGCGAGGAGGGCGGCACCCGTCGGCGTGCACAGCTCCATCTCGGGATGTCCCGAAGGCCCCGCGAAGGAAGGTACGCCGGTGAGCAGCCGCGCCACGGCCGGCGGCGGCACCGGAAGGGTGCCATGGGCGGCCCGGATCGAGCCCGACCCGACCGCGACGGGCGAGACCACGACCTCGCCGGCGCCCAGGTGCACGAAGCCGGCACAGACCCCGACGACGTCGGCGATCGCGTCCAGCGCCCCGACCTCGTGGAAGTGGACCTCCTCGGGCGAGATCCCGTGAACAGCGCCCTCGGCCTCAGCCAGCCGCTCGAAGACCCGCAGCGCCAGGTCACGCACGGCGCCGTCGAGAGCGGCGGCGGTCAGCAGTGCGCGGACGTCGGTCCAGGTGCGGTGATGGACCGAGTCGGCGATCTCGACATGACACCGGGTCGCGGCCAGCGCGCCACGGGTCACCGGCGCAGCAGCGAGATCCACCGGCTCGGGGGCGACCGCATCCACGGCCGAGGCGATCACCGAGAGAGGCACCCCGGCGCCGACGAGAGCGCCGAGCAGCATGTCCCCCGACGCCCCGGAGGATGCGTCGACCCAGACGACGCTCACCGAGCCCGCCGCGCGATCCGGGCCGCCGCGACCCCGGCGCCGTAGCCGTTGTCGATGTTGACCACGGTCACGCCGGGAGCGCACGAGTTGAGCATCGCCAGCAGCGCGGCCAGCCCGCCGAAGGAGGCGCCGTAGCCGACGGACGTCGGCACCCCGATCATCGGCACTCCCACCAGCCCGCCGACCACGGAGGGCAGGGCACCTTCCATCCCCGCGACGACGATCAGGCAGTCGGCGTCGTCGAGCCGGTCGCGTACGGCCATCAGGCGGTGGATCCCGGCGACGCCGACGTCGGTGATCCGCTCGACTCCGGCCCCGTGGACCCGTGCCGCGAGCGCGGCCTCGGCCGCGACCGGCCCGTCGGAGGTCCCGGCGGCCACGACGCACACCCGGCCGTGCGGGGTCGGCAGCGGCCCGAGCGTGACCGCACGCGCCTCGGCGTCATGGATCGCCGTCGGCAGCTCGGCCACGACCCGGGCGGCCGCCTCGGCGGAGACCCGGGTGGCCAGGACCGCGCGCGAGGGATGCGCCTCATGCAGTCGGCGAAGGATCGCGACGACCTGTTCGGGGGTCTTGCCGTCGGCGTACACGACCTCGGGGTCGCCGGTGCGGCGCTCCCGGTCGAGGTCGACGCGGGCGAACCCGAGGTCGGCGGTCGGCTCGTCGTCCGACATGACTCAGAACCGCGCCGGGTCGGCGGGGTAGACCCCCAGCAGCTTCACGTCGGTGGTGAAGAAGGCCAGCTCCTCCAGGGCCCGCTTCAGCCCCGGCTGGTCCGGGTGACCGTCGACCTCGGCGAGGAACTGGGTGGCGGTGAACTTCCCATCCACCATGTAGGACTCCAGCTTGGTCATGTTGACGCCGTTGGTCGCGAAGCCGCCGAGCGCCTTGTAGAGCGCCGCCGGGAGGTTGCGTACGTTGAAGATGAACGAGGTCACCACCGGACCCGCGTCGGCGGGAGCCTGGATGAAGTCGGGCGAGAGCACCACGAAGCGGGTGGTGTTGTGGTCGGCGTCCTCGATGTCGGTGGCGAGCACGTCCAGCCCGTAGATCGAGGCGGCCAGCGGCGGAGAGATCGCGGCCATCGTCGGGTCGCCCGCCTCGATCACCTCGCGCGCGGCGCCGGCGGTGTCACCGGAGACGACCGGCGTGAAGCCGTGCTCCCGGATGATGTTGCGGCACTGGCCCAGGGCATGGACGTGGGAGTGGACCGTACGGATGTCGTCGAGGTGGGCGCCGGGAAGGCCGAGCAGGTGGAACCGGATCCGCAGGTAGTGCTCGGCGATGATGTGCAGGTTGGACTCGGGGAGGAAGTGGTGGATGTCGGCCACCCGCCCGGCCAGGGAGTTGTCGATCGGGATCATCGCCAGCGACGCCTCACCTGCCTCGACGGTCGCAAAGACGTCCTCGAACGAGGCGCACGGCACCGACTCCAGCTCGGGGTAGTGCCGCTGGCACACCATGTGTGAGTTGGACCCTGGTTCGCCCTGATAGGCGATGCGATGTGGCTCGGACACAGCGACAGTCTAGATTCGCCCGATGTGCTCGCTCTTGCAATTCTCAGTCTGCTGACAGCAATCGCCGCCCTGGTCCTCGCCGGAGCGGCCTGGCAGAAGACGAAGGACGTACGTCGCCCCGACCCTGCCGACGTCGAGTCGCTCCCGACCGACGTCGCCGGTCTGCGCGCCGAGGTCGCGGCCCTGCGCGCCGAGTCGGCGATGAACCTGCGCCACCTCGCGGTCGTGCGCTTCGACGCCTTCGGAGACGCCGGCGGCCACCTGAGCTGGTGCCTTGCGCTGCTCGACGACAACGGCGACGGGGTCGTGCTCACCTCGATCCACGGCCGCACCGAGGCGAGGTCGTACGCGAAGAGCATCAGCGCCTGGAAGTCGTCCCAGCTGATGTCACCCGAGGAGACCGAGGCCGTCCAGCAGGCCAAGCCCAGGAGCTGATCCGGGCTGATCCGGGCCCAAAACGACACCGGCACGCTCGGGCGTGGCGGGGGAACCGTTCCGAGCGTGCCGGTTTTCAAACCCGGGCTGCGGGTGGGACGGCCCGGGAGTCGACCACTGGTCGCGGGGGATTTCCGACCAGTGTGTGGGTCTTGCCACGTCGCCGGCCGGAGTCAGGCTTGAGCCCGGTCGAAGACGACGACTCGGCTCACGCCGAGTCGTGTCAGACACCTTATGAACATTTACTTGTCAACAAGACATCTGTGTCGGCGAGTCGGCTCGGTTTTGCCACGAGAATCGACGCCAAACGCGCTGAAAACACGCAGAAAGAGGGACTTTAGACCCTGATTCCCGGGACGTTCGGCCCCATCGCGTGTCGTTTGGATTCGGGACCGAATCGGGACTGGCCGTCAGCGTGGCACACGGACGAGCAGGCGCCCGGGGAGGCACTGCATGCGGAGCTCGCGACCCTCGGAGATCGTGTCGCCGTCGAGCTGGCGCGGCTGGTCGTGGTTGGTCCGGATCACGACGCTGGCACCGGTCATCCGGTTGACCAGATTGTCGGTGCGCGGGCGCTTGCTCAGCACCCGGACCGCGAGCGGGAGCCAGGACCAGAATCGCTGCGGATAGAGCAGCACCACGTCGATGAGGCCGTCGTCGAGCGCGGCCGCCGGCAGCAGCGGCATGTTCGCCTGGAGGTAGCCGACGTTGCCGACCACGACCGTGCGCGCCCGGTGCCTGGTGAACTCGCCGTCGTCGACGGAGATCTCCAGCCGCATCGCCGGGAACATCAGGCTCTTGAAGGCGGAGAGGACGTACGCCATCCAGCCGATCCGCTTCTTGATGTCCTCGTTGACGCCGCTCATGATCGCGGCGTCGAAGCCCATCCCGGCCATGACCAGGAAGTTGGTGTCCTCGATGTTGTCGCCCGAGACCTCGACCAGGTCGATCGCCTGGTCCTGCCCGGTGAGCGCGACGTCGATCGCGGCGCGGATGTAGAGCGGGATCGACAGGTTGCGGGCCAGCAGGTTGCCGGTGCCGCCGGGGACGATCCCCACGGCGATGCCGGTGCCGGCCAGTGCGGAGCAGACCTCGCGTACGGTGCCGTCGCCGCCACAGACGAGGACCAGGTCGGCGCCCTCCGCCTGGGCCGCCAGCGCCATGCCCTTGCCCGGGTCGTCGACCGTGGTCAGGTGCCAGGTCGGCGTCTTCCAGCCGGACTCCTTGGCCATCGTGTTGACCATCGTCTTGAAATGCTCGACCGACTCGACCTTGATCGGGTTGAGGACGACCGCGATCTTCCGGTTGCCACGCACCGAGTCGACCAGCGGCCGACGTCCCAGCGCGTGCGAGGCGGGCAGCGGCGTGTAGAGCGCCATGCCGAGGAAGACGGCGCCGGCAGCGAAGAGGATCCCGCCGAGCACGTCGGAGGGGTAGTGGCGTCCGAGGAAGACCCGGTCGGCGGCGACGAGCACGACCAGCACGATGAGGCCGGTATAGGCCAGGCGGCGGATGCCGCGGCGGCGTACGAACATCGTCACGACCACCGCGATCACGCCCGCCAGCACCGCGATCCCGGTCGCATGACCGGACGGGTACGACGGTGACTCGTGGAACCACGACGCCAGCTGCCACGCGGGCCGGTCCCGGTCGACGAGCAGCACCACCGCGCGGCGTACGACCAGGGTGATCACCACGACGCCGAACACGTAGACCGCGGCGCGCAGGTACGTCCGGAACAGTCCCGCGGCGACCAGGAGCGCGACGCCGACAGCGAGATACCACTCGGTGCCCACCTCGACGACGTGCCAGAAGTCGAGCATCCAGCCGTTCTCCGCGGTCACCGCCGTCGCGTCCCAGCCGAGCTCGTCGATCGTCGAGACCGGGGGCCACCCGTTGATCCCCGCGATCCCGATGAGGGCGCACAGAGCGAACAGCGAAGCCGCCCAGAGCAGCAGGGCACGGCGCGAAAGGTCAAGCACGGTGAGTCAGTATGCGCGATACGTCTTCCACACAGTGAATGAACGGGCTGGACAAAACCGCGGGCGGGGCATGACTGAGAGCGCTACCGTTCGCTCTCCGCGCATGATTCGGGTCGGCGCCGGCACCCCTCGGTCCCTCGTCGTTGTGAGGTCTCTCATGCGCTCTCGCGCCTCCTCGTACGCCCTCCTCGGGCTCCTGTCCGTCCCCGCCGTCGCCCTCGGCGTCGGCGGCCTCCTCGCCGGCTCCGCCGCCGCGGCAGAAGGTGAGTGCGGCGGCAAGCCCGTCACCGTCGACCTCAGCGTCGAAGGTCAGGCGCCCACCGAGGGTGACGACGTGATCGTGCTCGCGGAAGGCCTCAATAGCAGCGTGCACGCGTTGGGAGGCGCCGACGTGATCTGCATGCGCGAGACCTCCAGTGTCGGAACCATCTACGGAGACGCCGGCGACGACGTCATCTACAGCAACACCGGGTCGCGGTCCGACGCTATTCGCGGTGGTGCGGGTAACGACATCGTCTACGGCGGCGATGCCAGCGACATCATCTATGGCGAAGGCGGCAGCGACTCGATCTACGGTGGCGCAGGCAACGACCTCCTGAGGCCGTCCGTGAGTTCCGGGGACGGCGCTGACGTTGCCCGTGGAGGGCCGGGAGCGGACCGTATCCACGCCGAGGCAGGGAGCTCCGAGGGCGACGTCCTCGACGGCGGGTCGGACGACGCTGCCATCGATGTCTTCTACCTCGGCGGTTCGAGCGCCGCTATCGACCTCGACATGTCCACAGGCACCTCGAACTGGGGCGCGACGGCTGTGGGATTTGAGTCAGTCAGCGCGACGAACTACGCGGATGTCATCGCCGGCACCAGTGGCGACGACGTCATCGATGCTTCGTACGGGAACGATCGGATCGACGCCGGAGCCGGGAACGACACACTCCAGGACGGTGCCGGTGAGGACATCGTCCACGGCGGTGATGGCGACGACACTTTCATCGGCAATCGGAGCGGCGGGTCCACCGACTACGACGAGCTCTGGGGCGACGGGGGGAACGACACAATCACCGGCGGACCGTACGGTGCGTTGGACCTGATCAGCGGCGACGATGGCAACGACGTTCTGAGCACCGGCGACGGCGCCGCACGCGTGTTCGGCGGACTCGGGGACGATGCGATCACTCTTGACGGCAGTGTGAGCTCGGCTGCATATGGCGGCGACGGGAGCGACACGATCAGTGTTGGAGCGATCGGTGGCGACGCCAACGGCGGCAACGGCAACGACACCATCTACGGAGGATCTACGTCGCTCTCCGCCAACGGTGACGCGGGGGACGACAAGATCTTCGGGGCCGCGGAGTCCAACTACATCAGGGGTGGCGCTGGGAACGACCTCATCGAAGGCGGATCCGGCAAGGACGAGCTGATCGGCGGTTCCGGCCTCGACTCGATCTACGGCAGGGGAGAAGCGGACGCGATCTACGGCGACGAGGACTACTACAGCCCCACCGTCGGGTCCGCTGACCGCATCGACGCCGGAGACGGCAACGACACCATCAAGCCTGGCCCCGGCAGCGACACCGTGAGTGCCGGAGAAGGCGCGGACACCGTCGTCGGTGATTCTGGCAACGACCGGATCCTCGGCGGTGGCGGCAACGACCGGCTGAAGGGCGACGCCGGCAACGACGTGATCGAGGGTGGCAGCGGAAACGACACGTTGGAAGGCGGAAACAACACCGACTCGCTGCGCGGCGACAGCGGCGACGATCTGCTCGCGGGCAACGCAGGCGACGACTCGCTGAACGGCGGCACCGGCATCGACACGGCGTCCTACGCCACTGCCGACAACCGCGTCACCGCGACCATGTCCCGTGCGACCGGGGGTGGCGGCACCGACACGCTCGTGGGAATGCAGAACCTGACGGGCAGCCCCTACTCGGATCGCCTCATCGGCGACGGTGGCGCCAACGTACTTCTTGGCGGAGCCGGCAGTGACACGATCTTCCCCGGCCTCGGAAACGACCGCGCGGAGGGTGGCTCGGGCACCGACACCGTCGAGTACTCGAATGTACGCAACGGGGTGAAGGTCGCGCTCAACACGACATCGGTGCAGTCGACGGGGGCGGGCGCGGATCGCCTGCTGACCTTCGAGCACGTGACGGGCACGAACTACGCCGACGTCCTGCGGGGCAACTCGGGGGCCAACAAGCTCCTCGGTCTCGGCGGTTCGGACCGAATCGAGGGCGGCTCGGGCAACGACTCGCTCTACGGTCACTCGGGCAACGATCGTCTCTACGGCGGCTACGGCCGTGACTACGGTGACGGTGGCACGGGCAGCGACAGCAGCTCGTCGGTCGAGCGGCGCGTACGCATTCCGTAGCCCCGGAGGTACGGGAGAGGTACGGGTTCGGGCGGCAGCACCGGTTCGCGACACTGCCCCTTTCGAGTTCCGAACACATGAATCGAGAGGGATCCATACAGTGAAGACATCGGTGCGGTTGCGCATGGGCGGCCTGCTCGCGGCGGCAGCTGTGGCAACGGGCGGACTGGTCGCCGTGGACGCGGGCACGGCGCCTGCGGAGGCCGCGGTCAGCTGCACGATCAGCAGCCCGAAGACCGTACGTCCCGGCAACACCGGCAGCTGCGTCACACTACTGCAGAAGGTGCTCGGTGGGCTCGAGCCGGACGGTTCGTTCGGGTCCGCGACGACTGCGCGGGTGAAGGACTACCAGAGCGCGAAGGGGCTGTCGGCGGACGGCATCGTCGGGTCGCGCACCTGGTCGAAGATCAAGGCGGGCATGTCCGGCGCCGGCACGATCGTCTCCTCGACCTCGACCGCGAACTGGTACGCCTGCGTCATCGTCCGCGGCGGCCAGTCGATCCGCTACACGGTCACCAACAAGCGCAGCACCGGGTGGCAGCAGGCCACGATCACCACCAGCGGCTCCCTGGCGAACCCGCTGATCCGTGGCTCGATCCCCAGCAAGGGCTCGCGCTCGACGGCGTCGAACCCGAGCGGGTTCCCGAAGACGTACCCGACGTCGGCCGCCTACATCACCTACACCGGCGGGACCTACTTCACCAACGACTCCTACGCCTACGACTTCCCCAACCGGACGGTCTACCGCTCGTGGCTGCGCCCGTGCGGCAAGACCAGCCCGGTCTACTGGTGACCGGCCGATTACTGAAGTGAGATCTGGTGGTCCAGTCGACTAGCCTTGCCGCATGATCGACCCGCGCATCCTCCGCGAAGACCCCGACCGCGTACGTGCCTCGCAGGAGCGCCGTGGCGCGTCCTCCGACGTGGTGGACCGGGCGCTGTCCGCGGACAGCGCCCGGCGCACGGCGATCGCGGACTTCGAGGCCAAGCGGGCCGAGCAGAAGCAGATGGGCAAGAAGGTCGCCCAGGCCAAGGGCGAGGAGAAGCAGCAGCTGCTCGCTGAGGTGAAGGAGCTCGCGGCCGCGGTCAAGCAGGCCGAGGCGGCGCAGGGCGTTGCCGAGGAGGAGTGGAAGAAGGCTCTCAAGGCCATCCCCAACCTCGCCGACGACGCCCCGGCCGGCGGTGAGGACGACTTCGTCCTGATCGAGAAGGTCGGCAAGCCGCGCGACTTCGAGGCCGAGGGCTTCGAGCCGCGTGACCACGTCGAGCTCGGCAAGCTGCTCGGCGCGATCGACCTCGAGCGAGGCGCCAAGGTCTCGGGCAGCCGCTTCTACTTCCTGACCGGGGTCGGCGCGGAGCTCGAGTTCGCGCTGATCAACCTGGCGATGGAGCAGGCCCGTGAGGCCGGCTTCACCCAGGTCATCGCGCCCGCGCTGGTGCGCCCGGAGGCGATGGAGGGCACCGGCTTCCTCGACCAGGTCGACGACGGCGTCTACAAGATCGAGGACGACGACCTCTACCTCGTCGGCACCTCGGAGGTGCCGATGGCGGCCTACCACTCCGACGAGATCCTCGACCCCGACACCCTCCCGCGGCGCTACGCCGCCTTCTCGTCGTGCTTCCGCAAGGAGGCCGGCTCGGCGGGCAAGGACACCAAGGGCATCATCCGGGTCCACCAGTTCGAGAAGGTGGAGATGTTCGTCTACACCACCGTCGAGGAGTCGTACGCCGAGCACCAGCGTCTCCTCGAGTGGGAGAAGGCCTTCCTGGACAAGCTCGAGCTCGCCTACCAGGTCATCGACGTGGCCGCGGGCGACCTCGGTCCGAGCGCGCTGCGGAAGTTCGACTGCGAGGCGTGGATCCCCACCCAGGGGAAGTACCGTGAGCTCACCTCGGCGTCCAACTGCACCACCTTCCAGGCACGTCGCCTCGACATCCGGGCGCGCACCGAGAATGGCACCACCCCGGTCGCCACCCTCAACGGCACGCTGACCGCGATCACCCGCGCCATCGTCGCCGTGCTGGAGACTCACCAGCAGGCCGACGGTTCGGTGCGGGTGCCGAAGGCGCTGCAGAAATGGCTCGGTCGCGAGGTCCTGGAGCCGATCCAGAAGTGAGCACGACCGAGAGCACCACCGCCCGGCCCGGTGAGGCCGCCTGGCAGCCGAAGCTCGTCGCGCTCGACATCGACGGCACCCTGCTGCGCTGGATCGAGGGCACCGGCACGACCTCCGAGGCTCTCTCGGACAAGGTGCGCGACGCGGTCCGCCGGGCCTACGACTCCGGCGCCCACGTGGTGCTCTCCTCCGGTCGCTCGGCCCACTCGATGACCGGGATCGCCGACCTGCTCGGGCTTCCGGACGAGGGCGCGGAGCGGTTGTGGATCGTCGCCTCCAACGGGGCGGTGGTGCTCCGCTACCCGCCGGTCGACGTGGTGCACGAGGAGACCTTCGACGCCCGCGCGGCGGTGGAGAACATCCTGGAACGACGGCCGAACGTGCTGGTCGCGGTCGAGAACCGTGGCCTGGGCTACCGGTTCAACCGGCCGTTCCCCGAGGGCGAGCTCGACGGTGCTCATCTGATCGCTCCGATCGACGAGATGGTCGCCGAGCCGGTCTCCCGGGTGATCATCCGCGATCCCGACGCGACACCGGAGGACTTCCTCGCCCTCGGCCGTGAGCTGGGACTGCACGGCATCGACTACGTGGTCGGCTACACCGCCTGGCTCGACCTCACCCCGGTCGGCGTCTCCAAGGCATCAGGCCTCTCCTACGTCTGCGACCAGCTCGACCTCGAGCCGGCCGACGTACTCGCCATCGGTGACGGCCGCAACGACGTCGAGATGCTCGAGTGGGCCGGTCGCGGGGTGGCCATGGGCAACGCCCCCGACGTCGTCCAGGCCGTGGCCGACGCGGTGACGGCCCACGTCGCCGACGACGGCGCGGCGCTGGAACTCTCCCGCTGGTTCTGAAAGTCTCAGCGCTCGTGACTCTTCCCAACACCGTCACGACGGAGCGGCTGACGCTGCCGTTGTGGACCCGCGCCGACGTCGAGGCCATCCGCGATCCCGACGGCGGGATCGGGCGGCCGCAGAGCTGGCACCCGCAGTTCCCGCGCGAGGACGACCGCGATGCGGCGACGATGTGGGTCGAGGGCGACCGGTGGAGCTCCCGCTACATCATGCGCAACGGGACCGTGCTCGGCTCGATCGGCTTCTTCGGGCCGCCCGACACCGCCCCTGACGGCACCCCGGAGACCGAGGTCGGCTACGGCCTGATCGAAGAGGCACGCGGGTGGGGTTTCGCGACCGAGGCGCTCAAGGGCCTGCTGGCGTGCGCCGACGAAGAGGGCGTACGCATCCGGGCCTCTGTCGAGCCCACCAATGCCGCCAGCCTCCGAGTGCTCGCCAAGTGCGGGTTCACCGAGCTGCGTGGCGCCGACGAGGACGGGCATCTGGTGATGGCCAGGCCGGTGCCCGGTGGCAGAATGGAAGAATGAGGACGCCGAAGCTCGTCGCCACCGACCTCGACGGCACCCTGGTCAGAGCGGACGGTTCGGTCTCGGACTTCACTCGTGGCGTGCTCGTGAAGCTCGAGGAGATCGGCGTGCCGGTCATCTTCGTAACCGGGAGGCCGCTGCGCTGGACCCGGGAGCTCTTCGAGCACATCGGCAGCGTCGGGCTGGCGATCGTCTCCAACGGAGCCCTGGTCTGGGACGTCGCCACCGATCAGCCCCGGCTCACCCGGCTGATCGAGCCGGCCCTGACCGCCGAGGTGGCGGCGGCGCTGAAGGAGAGCGTGCCCGGACTGGTCTTCGCGACTGAGTCGCTCGAGGGGTGGTCCTGCGAGCCCGAGTTCGCGACCCACACCTCCGACGCCCTCCGTCCCGCCAGGCGCGTCGCGACGATCGAGGAGCTCGCCGACGAGCCGCTGATCAAGCTGCTCGCCCGCCGTGACGACCACGACGACGCCGACGAGCTGCTCGCGGCCGCGGCGGCCGTCGTCGGCGATCGCGTCAACGTCACCCACTCGTCGTTCCCGCTGCTCGAGATCAGCGCTCCCGGGGTCACCAAGGCCTCCACGCTGGAGCTGGTCTGCACCGAGCTCGGCATCTCCGCCTCGGACGTGATCGCCTTCGGTGACATGCCCAACGACCTGCCGATGCTGAACTGGGCCGGGACCTCGTACGCCATGGCGGACGCCCATCCGAGCGTGGTCGCGTGCGCGTCGCACCTGGCGCCCGGGCACGAAGATGACGGTGTCGCGCGGGTCCTGGCTGGAGTCTTCGGCCTGTGACTGGTTTGATCTTCGCCATGCGCCGCGTCCCCCAGTTCCTCGCTGCCCTCGCCCTTGCGGTGACAGCGGTGGTCATGACGAGCCCCGCACCCGCCTCGGCAGCCCCCGTCACGGCTCCCGCGAAGTGCCCGGCCTTCGAGCTCAGCGACGCGGTCAAGGAGCCGCTGGTCTTCCACGCGCGGGTGACCGGCCCCGGCAAGGCCACCAAGAAGGGCGGCCCCGTGGTCTACCCGGTGACCGTCGTCAAGGCGCTCAAGGGCGTCACCGGCGGCAGCAGCCTCGACGTCGCGCTCAACCCCGGTGTGTGCCAGAAGAAGTCGCTGACCGCCAACGAGGACTACTACTTCTTCGTGCAGAAGAAGGGCGACACGATCCTCGCCGCCGGCAGCGCGCCGCGCGTGGAGGAATACACCGACAAGCTCCAGGCCGAGATCGCCAAGGAGTTCCCCGAGGTGATCGCCCCCGAGCCTCAGCAGGTGAGCTTCAGCGAGCCCGCGTCTCCCGAGGGCCAGAAGCTCGTCGAGGTCGCCGCCCCGGGCGTCGTACTCGTCGTCGTCGGCCTGCTCGGCCTGATCATCGTGATGATTCTCGGGCGACGGAAGGCCGGGTAATCGGGTCCGTTCCTTCGGCAAGGTATGCAGGCGAAGGATCACATCCCATGCGGAGCTCCGCTAGGGATGTGTGCCCTGATCTGCATACCTTGACGAAGGATCAGCCTCCGGCGCCCACCCCGGCGGCCGGAAGACGTAGCTCAGCTTGAGCCGCCAGCCGTCGGCGCTGCGTACGTCGGTCCAGAGCTCCCGGAAGGCGCCGTACTCCAGCCGGAGGAGGTTGTAGGTGTCGACCTTGTAGGTCAGGCCGTACGTCGGGCGCTGCCGTTCGGGCTGGAAGGTGCCGAAGAGGCGGTCCCAGATGATCAGGATGCCGGCGTAGTTCTTGTCCAGGTACTCCGGGTCGGAGCCGTGGTGGACGCGGTGGTGCGACGGCGTGTTGAGCACGAGCTCCAGCGGCCGCCAGAGCTTGCCGATCGTCTCGGTGTGCACGAAGAACTGGTAGATCAGGTTGATCGAGAAGGCGATGTAGATCGCCGCCGGTGAGATGCCGAGGAACGGCAGCGGCAGGAAGAAGAAGAACTCGAACCACGGGTTCCACTTCTGTCGCAGCGCGGTCGCGAACGTCATGTACTCGCTCGAGTGGTGCGCCTGGTGGGCCGCCCAGCCGACTCTCGTCCGGTGCACGAAGCGGTGGTTCCAGTAGTAGGCGAGGTCGACGACCACGACCGAGATCGCCAGACCCCACCACGTCTCCGGGATCTGCCACAGCGACGCGTAGGCGAAGATCGCCGCGTAGACCGCGAAGGTCAGCACCTTGAACACGGTCATCGACACGATCGAGCCGAGGCCCATCAGGATCGAGGTGCGTGCGTCCTTGAAGACGTAACCGGCCAGGTTGTCGTCGTGGTCGAGCCACTTCAGCGCCGCCAGCTCGATCAGGATCGAGACCACGAAGAACGGGATGGCGTACGTCAACGGGTTCTTCAACGGGTCGAGCATGTCGTTCATGGGGGACCTCCCGGGGATATGACCTTCGAGTAAGTTACCTCAAGGTCATATGCCGCCGCTAGACTCTTGGACATGTCACGGGCCAACGCTGGAACCAAGGGCGTCCCGCGCGCCGACCGCGAGCTGCAGATCCTGCGGGCCGCCTGCGAGGTCTTCGGCACCATGGGGTTCGCCAAGGCGTCGGTCGCCGGGATCGCCGCCGATGCCGGCATCTCGAAACCGCTGGTCTATCAGTACTTCGGCTCCAAGGAGGGCCTCTTCCTGGCCAGCTTCAACTACGGCGCCGAGACGCTCGCCGCCGAGATGGAGCGGGTCGCCGCCGACGACTCGGTCGGCGTCGAGCGTGGCCTGCGCACCCTCGACGGTCTCTTCCGTACGCTCGAGCCGCAGCCGTGGCTGTGGCGGCTCCTCTTCGACCCGTCAGCGCCCGACGACGGTGAGGTGGCGGCCGCCCGCGCCGTCTACACCGACCGGATCACCCGCCTCGCCGTCGAGGGCGTCGGCGAGCTGATGAGGCTCGTCGGTGATGATGATCCCCTCGACGCCTCCGCGCTGACCGCGGTCTGGATGAGTGCGGTCGACGCGCTGATCACCTGGTGGCTCGACCATCCCGGGGTCACGCCCGCTCAGATGACGGAGCGGTGTCATCGGCTGATCATCGCGATCTCCGGCGCCGCGCTACCCGCGGACCTCGCCGTGGATCTCAGCGCGGGCTGAGTCAGCGAGGTACGACGGGGAGTTCTGCAGGAGTTACTGCCGCGTAACCCCTGCAGAACTCCCCGTCGTATCTGCGGGCCGAGGACCGGCGGAACGCAGTAGCCTACGCGCGTGAGTATCGGCAGAGATCTCCAGTCGGCCATCTTCCGCAAGGGCCTGTTCGGCCACCGGCCCGTGGTGCCGACCGAGCCCTCGGCGCTCGCCGCGGCCGCCCAGCGGGCGATGAGCAAGGAGGCCTGGGCGTACGTCGACGGCGGAGCCGGCCAGCAGCGCACCGTCGCCGCCAACACCGCCGCCTTCGACCACTTCCGGCTGGTCCCGCGCATGCTCACCAACGTCGAGAGCCGCGATCTGCGCACCACGCTGTTCGGTGTGGACATGCCGGCGCCGCTGATGCTCGGCCCGGTCGGCGTGCTCGAGCTCGCCCATCCTCGCGCCGAGCACGAGGTCGCCGCGGCGGCCCGCGCGACGGGCATCCCGATGGTGATCTCCACCCAGGCCTCCGTCCCGATGGAGGAGGTCGCAATGGACCTGGGTGACACCCCACGGCTCTACCAGCTCTACTGGTCGAAGGACGAGACGATCGTCGAGTCCTTCGTACGCCGCGCCGAGGCCATCGGCTCCGACGCGCTGGTCGTCACTCTCGACACGCACATGCTCGGGTGGCGTACGCGTGATCTAGATCTGGGCTATCTGCCCTTCGCGCGGGGGCTGGGGATCGCCCAGTACACGTCCGATCCCGCCTTCCGTGCCCTCGTCGAGCAGCGCCTCTCCGGCGGCAGCGGGACGAGCGTGCGACCCGGGCTCCGGGAGATCCCCTCGGCGCTCACCGCGGTCGCCTCGATGGCCCAGCACCATCCCGGCAAGCTCGTCGACAACCTTCGCTCCGGTCACGCCCGAGCCGCGGTCGAGACCTTCCTCGACGTCTTCTCCCGCTCCGACCTGATCTGGGACGACCTCGACCGGCTGCGGGAGATGACCGACCTGCCGATCGTGCTGAAGGGACTCCAGGCGCCCGAGGACGCCCGGCGCGCGCTCGAGCACGGCGTCGACGGGATCATCGTCTCCAACCACGGCGGTCGCCAGGTCGACGGAGCCATCGCCTCCATCGACGCCCTGCCGAGCATCGTCGACGAGGTCGACGGCCGCATCCCGGTCCTCTTCGACTCCGGCATCCGCTCCGGCGCCGACATCCTCAAGGCGCTCGCCCTGGGTGCCGACGCGGTCCTCCTCGGCCGCCCCTACGTCTACGGCCTCGCCCTCGCCGGTGCCGCCGGCGTCCAGGCTGTCCTGGAGCACATGATCGCCGAGCTCGACCTCTCCCTCGGCCTCGTCGGCTGCCGCTCTGTCGAAGAGATCGGCCGCGAGCTCCTCGGCTGAGGAGAGCAGGTGAGAGCAGGGACACGCCTCGGCCGTGCCAAGTTCATACTTTATGAGGGGGCGCGATCTGTGTACCCCACTTACGATTCAAGTGATGAACCCGCAATCTCCGCCAGACATCGTCGTGATCGGCGGCTCCAACATGGATCTCCACGCTCGTGCACACGAGCAGGTGGTGATGGGGTCGAGCATGTCCGGATCCGCCGGTCTCTCGCCCGGCGGGGTCGGCCGCAACGTCGCGGAGAACCTCGCTCGGCTGGGCGACTCGGTCGCGCTGGTCTCGGTCGTCGGCGACGACCCGATCGGCGACGAGGTGATCAGCTACACCGAGGACGTCGGCGTCGACTGCACCTACGTCCGACGCCGGGCAGACGTACGCACCGGCACCTACAACGCCGTGCTCGACTCCTCCGGTGAGCTGGTGGTCGCGGTGGCCGACATGGCCGCGACCGACGAGTTCTCCCCGCTGGTCGTCGAGGCGGCCCGCGACCTGATCAAGAGTGCTCGCGGTGTGCTCGTCGAGGGCAACATCCCGGTCCGCACCGCCGACGTGGCGATCGACCTGGCCCGCGAGTTCGACGTGCCCGTCGTGTTCGACCCGGTCTCGGTGCCGAAGGCGAGGCGGGCGCGCGAGCTCATCCGGGCCGACCGCGAGCTCTATCTGGTCACGCCCAACCAGGCAGAGCTGGCCGCGCTGACCGACCTGCCCGCCGGCACCGACGCGGAGATCGAGAAGGCCGTCCACTCGCTGCACGACCGCGGTGTCGGCGTCGTCTGGGTGCGCCTCGGCGCCCGCGGCTCGGTGATCAGCTACAACGACATCTACCAAGAGCTTCCCGCCGTGCCGACCGACGTCGTCGACGTCACCGGCGCGGGCGACGCGATGCTCGCCGCGTTCACCCACGAGCTCCTCCGAGACGTCGACCTGGTCGCGGCGGCCCGGTTCGGGCACGCCGCGGCAGCGCTGACCTGCGGCACCCATGACACCGTCCGGATGGACCTCAGCGAGAGCCTCGTCCGGGAGCTGGCGTGAAGGTCCGGCTCACCGAAGAGGTCGGGGTCGCGCTCGCCGAGGGCCGCCCGGTCGTCGCGCTGGAGTCGACGATCATCAGCCACGGCATGCCCTATCCCGACAACGTCAAGATGGCCACCGAGGTCGAGCAGATCGTGCGCGACAACGGCGCCGTCCCGGCCACGATCGCGCTCCTCGACGGCATCCCTCGTGCCGGACTGTCGCCCGACGACCTCGAGCTCCTCGCCTCCGACCCCGACGTGACCAAGGTCAGCGTCCGCGACCTTCCCTACGTCGTCGCCCGCGGCCTCCACGGCGCGACCACGGTCGCGGCCACCATGCGCCTGGCGGCCATGGTCGGGATCAGGACGTTCGTGACCGGCGGGCTCGGTGGCGTACACCGGGGCGCGGCGACCTCCTTCGACATCTCCGCCGACCTGACCGAGCTCGCCCGCACCCAGGTCGCGGTGGTGAGCGCCGGCGTGAAGTCGATCCTCGACATCGGTCTGACCCTGGAGACCCTGGAGACCTACGGGGTGCCGGTCCTGGTCAACGGGAGCGACGAGTTCCCGGCCTTCTACTCCCGCAGCTCCGGGTTCGCGGCGCCGTTGCGCATCGACGGCCCCGACGAGGCCGCCGCGGTCATGAAGGCCACCTGGGAGCTCGGCCTCCCCAGCGGCTTGGTCGTCGCCAACCCGGTCCCGGCCGCCGACGAGATCCCCGCCGAGGTGATCGGGAAACACATCGACCAGGCTCTCGCCGACGCCGAGGCCCGTGACATCCACGGCAAGGACATCACCCCGTTCCTGCTCGCCAGGATCGTCGAGCTGACCGGCGGCGACTCGCTGGCGACCAACATCGCGCTGGTGCGCGACAACGCAGCCTTCGGCGCCCAAATGGCAGCATCCCATGCCGCGAGTGCCTAATTCCTCACCACTCGTTCACCCGGGCGACACTGCACGTGGCCTAACGTCTCGCCTACCTATGCGTTGATCCTCCCGTGACCGATAGCCCCCACATTGGCCCGACGATGACGGCCCCTTCCAGGCGCACCTTCCTCAAGGCCGGCCTGATCGGTGGTGCCGGTGTGGTCGCCGGCCCAGTGCTGTGGACGCAGGCGGCCAGGTCGGCCGCACCGGCCACCGGCGTACATCTGTCGTACGGCGCCAACCCGGTCAAGCAGATGAACGTCTCCTGGTCGACTGCCGGGTCGGTGCAGGCGCCGCGGCTCGACCTGGGCGTGACGCCCGACTACGGGCTCACTCTCCGACCCGAGTCGCTCTCCTCGATCCGCGTCGACAGCGTCTACCACCACGTCGACCTGAGCGACCTGCGACCGGGCACGCGCTACTACTACCGGCTCAGCCACGACGGGGGCACCGCGACCAGGGGCTCGTTCACCACCGCCCCGAAGACCACGGGGTCCTTCCGCTTCGCCGCCTTCGGCGACATGGGCGTGGCCGAGGACGCGGCGCGCAACGTGAACCTGATCCGTCAGCAGCGCGCCGAGTTCGCGTTCGTCGTCGGCGACATCGCGTACGCCGACACCGGTGGCCAGGGCAAGAGCCGGGAGACGCAGCAGGACTTCGGTGTCTGGGACGAGTTCCTGACCCAGATCCAGCCCAGCGCCAACGCGATCCCGTGGATGACCGTCGTCGGCAACCACGAGATGGAGAACGGCAACGGCGAGCTCGGCTACGACGGCCACCGCGCTCGCTTCCGTCACCCCGGCAACGGCGCCGGCGGCGGACAGGAGACCTACTCCTTCGTCCGCGGCAACGTCGCCTTCATCGCCCTCGACGGCAACGACGCGACGTACGAGTACACGCGGAACGCGGGCTACCTCGGCGAGACGCTGGACAGCTGGCTCGAGCAGCGGCTGGCCGACTTCCGGGCCCGCAAGGACATCGACTTCATCCTGGTCGGCTTCCACCAGTGCGCCTACTGCACCAACATCGCGCACGCCTCGGACGGCGGCATCCGCGACCGCTGGGAGGCGCTCTTCGATCGCTATCAGGTCGACGTCGTGATCAACGGCCACAACCACTGCTACGAGCGCACCCACCTGATGCGCGACGGCAAGCCGGTCCAGGAGGCGCCGCGCGGCTCCACGGTCAGCACCAACGAGGGGACGATCTACATCACCGCCGGCGGCGGTGGCGGCTCGACCTATCCCGATGTGCTGCCGGTGCTCTCCTACTACACGGACAAGAACGGCCTGAAGATCCCCGAGCCGACGACCTACCGCGCCGTCGGCGACGCCACCCACTCGGTCGCCTTCTTCGACGCGCACCCGCGCGACGCCCACGGGCAGGCGAGGCTGGACCTCGAGGTCATCGCCACCGACGGCTCCGAGGTCGACACGCTCACCATCGCTAGGTCGCGTTGATGCGCACCCAATTAGAGTTGATGCGCGTGGGGGGATTCAGAAGGAGGAAGCCGAGGTTGCTCAGCGTCGTCGTGCCGGTCTACAACGTGGCCGACTACGTCGCCGACAGCCTCGACAGCATCCTTCATCAGCCGTTGCGTGAGGTCTGTGCCATCGAGGTGCTCGTCGTCGACGACGGCTCCACCGACGGGTCGGCCGAGATCGTCAAGGACATCGCCGCGAAGGACCCTCGGGTCACGCTGATCTCGCAGCCCAACTCCGGTGTCTCGATCGCCCGTCACACCGGGATCGAGGCCGCCAGCGGTGACCTGCTCACCTTCGTCGACCCCGATGACATCCTGCCCCGCGACGCCTGGAGCTCGATGGTGAAGACGCTGCGGCGTACGGGCTCCGACTTCGTCGTCGGCTCCGCCGAGCGGATCACCCTCGTGAACGGTGAGGAGCGGAGGTACGTCACCCCGCTGATGCGCCGCAACCACACCCGGACACGACTCAGATGCCGGATCGAGGACGCCCCGCTGATGCTCGCGGACGTGTTCGTGTGGAACAAGATCTTCCGGCGCTCCTTCTGGACCGACAACGAGATCACCTTCCCCGAGCGCACCCGCTATCAGGACCAGGTGGCCCTGACCCAGGCGTTCCTGGCCGCCAGGAACTTCGACATCCTCACCGACGTCGTCTACGACTGGCGGGTCCGCTCCGACTTCTCCTCCGCGACCCAGAAGCGCGCCCAGATCGCCAACCTGCTCGAGCGGATCACGACCAAGCGCCAGACCGTCGAGCTCGTGGCCGGCTCGGGCTCGGCGAAGCTGATGCGTACGCTGCGCACCGAGATCCTCCCGATCGACATGTGGGAGCACTTCCGCGCGGCCGTCAACCCCACCACCGAGGACCCCGACCGCTACTGGTCGCTGCTGCGCGGCGCCGTCCTCGAGTTCTGGTACGACGCCGGCGTCCCCTTCGAGGAGACCACCGTCCCGCGTGGCCAGCGCCTGATGGCCTGGCTGGTCTCGCAGGACCGCCGCGACGACCTCGCCGCCCTCATCGAGACGATCGACGAGCGTGGCCCGGCCAAGGGCATCGAGGTATTCGCCGCTGCGGAGGACCTGCCCGTCGGGCTCTGAGCACCTCCCTGTCGGCCTCCAACGGAAAGCCCTGGGGCGTATAACACGGCCCTAGTGGCTCAGGGACTTAAGACCTGCGATATACCCAGATGCGTAGGGAATTGGGCGATTCCCGTTGCACGCCTGTTCCCCGGGGGGCAAGGTGTGGGCACCCCACGTCATTGCTTCGAGGAGCCCACTGAATGCCCAGCGTCGAGCTGTCGGCCGGTCCGATCGATTTCGAGGATACCGGCGGTGACGGCCCTGTCCTCGTACTCCTCCATGGAGTGCCGATGGATGGCCGTCTGTGGCGCCGTGCGCTGCCCTACCTCGGCGGCTTCCGGGTGATCCGGCCGACACTTCCGCTGGGTGGTCACCGGCGGCCGATGCGGCCCGACGCGGACCTCAGCCAGCAGGGTGTGGCGAGCATCCTCGGCGACTTCCTCGACGCGCTCGACCTCCACGACGTCACCCTCGTCCTCAACGACTGGGGCGGTGGCCAGTTCCTCATCAACGCCGACCGCACCGACCGCATCGCGCGGTTGGCGCTGGTGGCGTGCGAGGCCTTCGACAACTACCCGCCCAAGGCGGCCAAGCCGCTGGCGGTGCTCTCGAAGGTGCCGCCGCTGTTCACCGCCGCGCTTCAGTTGCTCCGCATGGAGAGCTTCCGGCAGATGAGCTCCGGCTACGGCGGGATGTCGGTCGACAAGAGCTACCACCTCTACGACGACCTCGTTCACGGCTGGTTCGCGCCGGCGCTGACCGACCGGGCGATCCGCCGCGACTTCATCAAGTTCGCCGGCGGTGCTCCTGGTCGCGACGAGCTGCTCGAGCTGGCCGAGGGTCAGCAGAAGTTCACCAAGCCGGTGCTCGTCGTCTGGGCCGACCAGGACACGATGATGCCTGCCGAGCACGGTCCGCGTCTGGTCGCGCACTATCCGGACGCCCGGCTGGAGATCGTCAAGGACTCCTCCACGCTGGTGCCGATCGACCAGCCCGAGCTGCTCGCCGGGCTACTTCGTGAGTTCGTGCTCGGTGGTCGCGGTCCGGTTGACCCGGTACGCGAGGAAGCTCGGGACGAGTAGCGCACACACCGCGATCCCAAGGAGGTTGAGCAGGCCACCTCCGGTGGTCGCGATCGCGGTGCCGACCACGGCTGCCGCGCCTCCGTGCAGGACGTCGGCCACTCGCGGGCCACCCGCGACGACGACCGTGAAGACCCCCTGCAGCCGGCCGCGTACGTTGTCGTCGGCCGCCGACTGCAGGATCGACATCCGGATGGCCGCGGAGGCCACATCGGCGGCGCCGGCGACCATCATGAAGAACACGGCGAGCCCCAGCATCAGGGCCGTGCTGCGCTTGTCAACGGCGAGCTCGGCGAACGCGACGGTGAGCCCGAACAGGGTGATCCCGAGGGCCCACACGCCGATGCAGTAGATGACCACGCGCCCCTGGGCCTCGATCCGCGAGACCCAGCCGGAGAAGATCCCACCGATCACCGCGCCGGCCGGGATCGCCGCGAAGAGCAGCGCGAACGCGATCCCGCCCTCCGAGGGGCCGCCGAAGGACTCGTGGGCGATCTGCGGGAACAGCGCCCGCGGCATCGCGAAGACCATCGCGATCAGGTCGACCACGAAGCTCATCAGCAGCACCGGCTGATGGCGCAGGTAGGCGAAGCCGTCCCACACCGAGCGCAGCCCGGGAACCTTCGAGCCGGCGCCTTCGACGGGGATCCTCGGCAGCAGCACGACCGCGTAGAGGGTCGCGAAGAGGGTGACGGTGTCGATGGCGTACAGCCAGGTGAACCCGGTGAACGGCAGCATCACGCCGGCGACCAGCGGTCCCGCGATCGCGCCGGCCTGGAAGACCGTCATGCTGAGCGAGTTGGCGGCCGGGAGCAGGTGCGCGGGCAGGATCTTGGGCAGCAGCGAGTTCCGGGTCGGCTGGTTGACCGCGAAGAAGGCCTGCTGGACCGAGAAGAGGCACAGCAGCAGCCAGACGTTGGTGTTGCCGAGCGCGGACTGGAGCCAGAAGAGCGCGCTGGTGCCGATCAGCCCCGTGGTCGAGACCATCAGGATCGTACGCCGGTCGAAGTGGTCCGCGAGCGCGCCGCCGTAGAGACCGAAGACGATCAGCGGGACGAGTCCGAAGACACCCGTCAGCCCGACGTACGCCGAGGAGCCGGTGTCCGCGTAGATCTGGGCCGGCACCGCGACGACGGTGAGCTGGGCGCCGATCATCGTGATGATCCCGGCGATCCACAGGCGCCGGAAGTGTGGCTCCTGCAGGGGGCGGGTGTCCGCGACGGCACCCTTGAGCTTGGCGCTGATGCTCATCGCTGTGCGGTCTTCGACATGGTTAACGATGCTAAGCGAATGAATTTACCTGGAGAAATTCTGATGTGAGGTGTCGGATCGAGGTGTAGACGTTCGTAGCAAGGGTGAGAGGCGGCCACCGAGGCCGTCCGACACAAAGGAGTGAGCACCATGGCCAAGTACCTGATGTCCGTCTGGGGTCCCGACTCGGACTACGAGAAGGAGAACTACGGCTACGCCTCGGAGGAAGAGATGATGAAGTCGTTCGAGGCGACCGGGAAGTTCAACGACAAGCTCCAGCAGGAGGGCTACTTCGTCTTCGCCGACGGCCTCGATGCCGCCAAGACGGCGACCGTCGTCGACGGTCAGGGCGAGAAGCCGGTCATCACCGACGGCCCCTACGCAGAGGCCAAGGAGTACATGGCGGGCTTCTGGATCATCGATGTCCCCGACCTCGATGTCGCCCTCAAGCTTGCCGGCGAGGCCTCCGCGGCCTGCCTCGGCAAGGTCGAGGTGCGCCCGATGCAGACCGGCCCCGAGGCGTGAGCTGCCGTTGACGGATATCGACGAGGCGATCACCCGGGCCCACCAAGAGGAGTGGGCACGGGTGGTCGCCAGCCTCGCCAAGCGCTTCGGCGACCTCGACATCGCCGAGGAGGCCGCGGCCGAGGCGTTCACGGTCGCAGTCGAGCGCTGGCCGCTCGATGGCGTACCCCCTAACCCGGGCGCCTGGCTCACCACCACCGCCAACCGCCGCGCGATCGACCGGATCCGCCGCGAGTCCAAGCGTGACGACAAGCAGAAGGAGGCCGTCGCGATGCACGATGACACCCCGCACGAGCCTCTCGGCGCGATCGAGGACGACCGGCTCCGACTGCTGTTCACCTGCTGCCACCCCGCGCTCGCACCCGAGGCGCGGATCGCGCTGACGCTGCGTATGGTCGGCGGCCTGACCGTGCCCGAGATCGCGAACGCCTTCCTGGTCCAGGAGACCACGATGGGCCAGCGGATCACCCGCGCGAAGACCAAGATCAAGGCCGCTCACATCCCCTACCGGGTCCCCGAGGCAGCCGATCTTCCCGAGCGCGTCTCGGGCGTCCTGGCCGTCCTCTTCCTGGTCTTCAACGAGGGCTACCTCTCCTCCGGCGACCACGAGAATCCCGTACGCGGCGACCTGACCCTCGAGGCCATCCGGCTGACCCGGCTGGTCCGTGCGCTGCTCCCGGACGACGGCGAGGTCGTTGGCCTGCTGGCCCTGATGCTGCTGATCGAGGCGCGGCGTACGGCTCGGATCTCGGCGACCGGCGAGCTGGTCCGGCTCGATGAGCAGGACCGCGGCTCGTGGGATCTCGCGCTGATCGCCGAGGGCCACGCGCTGGTGCGCGAGCGGCTCGAGGTCGTCGCGAACGGTGGCCCGCGGCCCGGGCGCTACCAGATCCTGGCCGCCATCAACGCCGTCCACACCTCGGTTCGCGACGCCCGCGACACCGACTGGTCCCAGATCGTCGCGCTCTACGACCAGATGATCCGGGTCGACGGCTCACCGATCGTCCGTCTCAACCGGGCGATCGCCGTCGCCGAGCTGGACGGCCCCGAGGTCGCGCTCGCCGAGATCGACCGGCTCGGCCTGGACGACTACCACGCCTTCCACGCCACCCGAGCCGATCTGCTGCGCCGACTCGGCCGCAGCGGCGAGTCGCGTGCGGCGTACGACAAGGCCATCGAGCTCGCCGAGAACGCCGCCGAGGTCGCGCTGCTGACCAGACGCCGGGACCAGCTCGGACGAAGTTGAAGATATTTCGTGCGACGCTGTCGGATCGGCGCAGGTGCGTTCGTAGAAGGAGTGAGCGGCGGTCACCGGACTGCCCCAGAGACGAGGAGACGATACGCATGCCTGAGTACCTGATCGTGTTCAACGACGAGTGGGTTCCCGAGCACACGATGGAGGAGCTGAAGCTGAAGCGCGACACCTCGACGGCCGTGATCGAGGAGATGAAGTCCGAAGGTGTCTTCGTCTACGGCAACGGAGCGCTCGATGCCTCGACCGCGCTCTTCAGCGTCGAGGCCAGCAACGGCGAACCGGTCTTCACCGACGGCCCGTACGTCGAGACCAAGGAGCACCTCGGTGGCTTCTGCGTCATCGACGCCCCCGACGAGGATGCGGCGCGCTACTGGGCGGGTCGGCTGACGGTCGCGCTCGACTGGCCGCAAGAAGTCCATCGGTTCCCGGACATGTTCCGATCGGAGGAGTGAGCGTACGCACCTGAAACGCTTCGCCGGATCTCGGCGGCGAAGCGTTTCAGGTCGTGGCAGGCTTGCCGCATGACGACGCCAGAGCCGCTTGCCCTGCCCGAGACCGAAGCCGCGGAGAGCTGGGTCAAGGAGCGTACGTCCGCGACGCTGACCCACGTGCGGGAGCTGGCCGAGCAGCTGCGGACCGCGCCGCCGAGCGAGGCGATCGAGGTGCTGAAGGCTTGGGACGAGCTGTCCCTGGAGCTCGGCTCGCTCGGCGGCCTGGCCGGACTGCTCGCCAACGTGCACCCCGTCGAGACGGTCCGTACGGCGTGCGAGGACACCGAGGTCGAGGTCGACCGGCTGCGCACCGAGCTCACCCAGGACCAGGCGCTCTACCGCGTCTTCGCGGACCTCCCGGCCGACCAGACGGACTCGCTCGACCCGCTGGCCAAGCGGCTCCTGGAGAAGACGCTGCAGGACTTCACCCGCGCGGGCGTCGACCGTGACGACGCCACCCGGGCCCGGCTCACCGAGATCAACGAACGGCTCACCGAGCTCAACCTCGAGTTCGCCCGGGTGACCCGGGACGACGTACGCATCACCCTGGCCACGCCCGAGCAGCTGGACGGGATGCCGGCCGACTGGCTGGAGGCGCACCCGGTCAACGACAAGGGACTCGTCGAGATCACCACCGACTACCCCGACGCGCTTCCCGCCCGGATGTTCGTGAAGGATCCCGCGATCCGTCGCGCCGTCACCGTGGCCGGGCTCGAGCGCGGCTGGCCGCACAACGAAGCGGTCCTGAAGGAGATGTTCGCGCTGCGTCACGAGCTGGCCAACCTGGTCGGCTACGAGGACTGGCCGGCCTTCGACGCCGCGGTGAAGATGATCGGTGAGGGACCGGCGATCCCGGAGTTCATCGACAAGATCGCCGGCGCCGCCGAGGGGCGGATGAAGCGCGACCTCGAGGTGCTCCTCGATCGCTACGACCGCGACGTCCCCGGCGCCAGCGCGGTCTCCGCTGCCGACGCTCTCTACTACGAGGAGCTGGTGCGGCAGGAGAAGTACGACGTCGACAGCCAGGTGGTGCGTACGTTCTTCGACTTCGCGAAGGTGCACCAGGGCCTGCTGGACGTCACCGGCCGGCTCTTCGGACTGCGCTACGAACCGGTCTCCGACGTCGTCACCTGGCACGAGGACGTGAGCATCTTCGACGTCTATCAGCAGGACGGCGACGAGCCCCTCGGCCGGATCTATCTCGACCTCCACCCACGCGAGGGCAAGTACAAGCACGCCGCGCAGTTCGACCTCGCCCCCGGCGTGAAGGGCCGCCAGCTCCCCGCGGGCGTGCTGGTCTGCAACTTCTCCCGCGGCCTGATGGAGCACGACCACGTGGTGACCCTCTTCCACGAGTTCGGCCACCTGATCCACCACGTGCTCGGCGGCCAGGGCGAGTGGGCGCGCTTCTCCGGGGTCGCGACGGAGTGGGACTTCGTCGAGGCGCCGAGTCAGATGCTCGAAGAGTGGGCCTGGGACGCCGACGTACTCCAGACCTTCGCCACCAACGCGGCCGGCGAGCCGATCCCGGCCGACCTGGTCGCGCGGATGCGGGCCGCGGACGACTTCGGCAAGGGCTACCACGCCCGGCAGCAGATGTTCTATGCCGCGATCTCCTACTGGTTCCACAAGGAGCAGCCCGACGACCTGACCAAGCGGCTCGAGGAGCTCCAAGCGGCCTACTCTCCCTATCCCTATATCGAAGGAACCCACTTCTTCGCCAACTTCGGCCACCTGGGCGGCTACTCCTCGGCCTACTACACCTACATGTGGTCGCTGGTCATCGCGAAGGACCTGTTCAGCGCCTTCGACCGTGCCAACCTGTTCGACCCCGAGGTGGCGGGCCGCTACCGCGATCTGGTGCTCGCCCGCGGCGGCGAGAAGGACGCCGCCGACCTGGTTGCCGACTTCCTCGGCCGGCCCTACTCCTTCGATGCGTACGCGGCCTGGTTGGTCTCTTAGGGCACGTTTCAAGCCAGTGGTTACAGCAGGCGCCAGATTGTAAATCATTTCCCGATTTGCGTCCGCTGGAGCGCCAAACTTGCTTCACGGCTCCAACTGGACGAACGTCTCTAAGAGCAGGGGTGCCTGTTGCGCGCATCACTCGGGCTGCACGTCGATCTCAGGCACCTCCTCCGAAAACCCTATTGAGGGGAGAGACAAATGGATGCCGTGAAGGACATCGACTGGGTGGGTCTCGGTGGCAAAGTGGCCGCCGCGATCGTCATCCTCCTGGTCACCTGGATCATCGCGAAGATCGTCGCTTGGGCGTTCGCGAAGCTGACCTCCAAGATCCCGCTGCTCCAGAAGGCTGGAAGCGACGGGGACAGCATCGGCAAGAGCCTCGGTTCCGTGGCCGCGCTATTGGTGTGGCTCTTCGGTCTGATCGCGCTGCTCGACCTGTTCGAGCTCAGCCCTGTGCTGGACCCGATCAAGAGTCTGCTCGACGGCGTGCTGGGCTTCCTGCCCAACGTGATCGGAGCGGTCTTCGTCTTCATCATCGGTGCGCTCGTCGCCAAGGTCGTCCGCCAGCTCGTCGAGACCGCACTCGGTGCGGTTCCGTTCGACAAGTGGATCGGCAGTGGCAGCAAGCTCTCCGGCCAGGTTGACAAGACGGTGGGCGTGGACGCCACCGCAGACCCGTACGACGCGTCGGCTCCGCCCTCGAATACGGCCGCGCAGATCATCAAGGTCATCGGTCTCGTGCTCTACGCGATCATCATGATCGTGGTGGCCATCGCCGCTCTGCAGATTCTCGGGATCAGCTCGATCTCGCGGCCTGCCGAGCTCATGCTCGCCATGATCCTGGCCGCGATCCCGAAGATCATCGCTGCCGCGATCCTGCTCGGCATCGGGGTGGTCATCGCCCGCTTCGCCGCCGACATCCTCGGTCAGCTCATCGACGGGCTCGGCTTCGACCGGGCCCTCCACTCCATGGACGTGCTGCCGCAGGGGCAGAGCGCGACCCCGATCGTCACCAAGGTGATCCAGATCGGCATCGTGCTCTTCTTCGCCGTGATGGCGGCGCAGATGCTGGAGTTCCCGCAGATCACCGCGTTCATCGCCGAGGTTCTCGAGCTCGGTGGCCGGGTCGTCTTCGGTGGTGCGATCATCGCTGCCGGTGTCCTGATCGCCTCGGTGCTCGCGAAGATCGTCCCGGGATCGGTGTCGCAGATCCTGAAGTACGCCACGATCGTGCTCTTCGTCGCGATCGGGCTGAGCTTCATGGGGCTTGCCGACTCGATCATCAACCTCGGCTTCGGTGCCGTGGTCGTCGGTGGTGCCGCTGCTGCGGCGCTCGCGTTCGGACTCGGCGGTCGCGACGCTGCCGCCCGGCAGCTGGAGCGGCTCCAGGCCGAGAGTGGCGCGCGTTCTGCTGCTACGCCGACCGTTCAGAACCCGACGCCGCCGCAGACGCCCGGCGTCTGATCGCACTCACGACCCTCAGGGTCTGACTCAGGGAGCCCCCGGATCTTCGGGGGCTCCCTTGCTTTTGACTTGAATCGGTCTGATCTCCAGCGTAAGATCACGATATATCGCGAAGGAACGCGATCTAGTCTTCCGAAAGTTGGAGAGAAACCTGATGACGTACAACAACAGCAACCCTTGGGGTGAGTGGATCGACCAGATGGGTCGAGAGTTCGGCAAGGGCGGCCCGCGCCGCTCCCATGGCTGGCAGGGCGGTCCCGGTTGGGGCGGACCTGGCGGTCCCGGTTGGCAGGGCGGCCACCACGGTCGCGGTCGTGGACCGGCTGGTCCGCCGCCGTGGATCGCGGCGCTGCTCGGCTTCGAGAACCAGCCCCCGCAGCGGCCCGGTCCCCGGGTCCGTCGTGGTGACGTACGCTCCGCGATCATCTACGTGATGGCCGAAGCGGCAGAGCAGGCCCAGGTGATCAACGGCTACCAGGTGATCCAGCAGATCTCCGAGCGCAGCTCGGGTGAGTGGCGGCCGAGCCCCGGCTCGGTCTACCCGACCATCCAGCAGCTCGAGGACGAGGGTCTCGTGGAGTCCGACGACGAGCACGGCCGCCGGGCGATCCGGCTGACCGAGGCCGGCAAGACCTACGCCACCGAGCACGCCGACGAGCTGGCAGCCGTCTGGACGCCGTTCGACAAGGCCGTCGACGACGCCCGCGGCCAGGGTCGCGGCGGCCGTGGTGGTCCCGGTGGTCTGGGTGACCTGGCCGGCTTCGGAGTCCTCGGCGGCGAGCTCGCCCAGGTCCTCCCGGCCGTGTGGCAGCTCGCCACCTCCGGCACCGACGCCCAGCGCCAGGCCGCCGCCGACGTCCTCGCCGACACCCGGCGCAAGCTCTACGGCATCCTCGCGGCCGGCGACGACGAACACACCGTCACCGCCGAGCAGATCGACGAGGTCGAGGAGTCCGAGGACGGCGAGCCCGGCCCCGACCCGAAGCCCTGATGCCCGCCAACGACAGGTGCCCCACGCTCTCGAGTGTGGGGCACCTGCTCATGTGAGGGGTGGGTCAGAGGGCGTCGAGGTGGCTGGCGAGGTGGCGGTGTCCGACGGCCTCGTAGCCGACGATGGTGACGACTGGCGCGAGGGCGACGACGACGAGGCACCAGGCCACCGGCACGCCCGCGATCGCCATCGCGACGCTCG
The DNA here is from genome assembly GCF_045207335.1 of Nocardioides sp. NBC_00850. Lineage (NCBI taxonomy): Bacteria > Bacillati > Actinomycetota > Actinomycetes > Propionibacteriales > Nocardioidaceae > Nocardioides > Nocardioides sp. NBC_00850. Next base: position 664,909 of record NZ_CP108845.1, on the reverse strand, counting down.
CGACGAGCACGGCCACGGTGAGGGCGACCAGGAGGATGTGGAACGGGTCGATGACGTGCATGAACATGTTGTAGAGGAGATAGAGGACCAGGGCGTACACGCCGACGGGGAGCGCGACGGAGATGACCGTGCCGACCTCGCCGAGCTTGGAGTGGTGCTCGAGCAGGTAGGCGGCGACGTGCAGGCCGGCTCCGGTGGCCGCGATCGCGGCGAAGAGCAGGATGTGGCCGTAGCCCCACAGGAACGAGCGGTCACGTCGCCGCTCGAGCATGGTGGCCCAGGGGATCGTGAAGTAGGTCCACCACTGGCCGAAGGTCAGGCCGATACCGGCGGCGAGCAGCAGGATCGCGTCGAGGCTCCACCCCAGCTCGGGCTCGTGGACGATCGCGGACATCACCGCGACGGTGCCGATCACACCCTCGCCGAGGGTGATGATCGTCAGCAGGCCGTAGCGCTCGGCGATGTGGTCGGCGTGCCAGGGAGTGCCGCCGAAGTGGCGTTCGGCGATGAACGGCCCGACGAGCTCGATCACCAGGGGCACCATCATCGCGGCGAACGCCGCCGCCACGTCGAGCGGCAGGATGGCGATGACGCACCAGAGCACCTGCGAACCGAGAACGGAGACGAGGTAGACCCGGTGTGCCCCGCGCCGGCCCGGGTCCTGGCGCCAGGCGCGCAGCCACTGGCCACAGAGCGCGACCCGCATCACGACGTACCCGGCGATCATGATCTCGTTGTGGAGCTGGTCGCCCTCGTGGACGCTCTCGAACATCTCCGGCAGGCCGAGGGCCATGATGATCACGCCGACCATCTGCACCATCGTGAGCAGCCGGAACGCCCAGTCGTCGGTGTCGTACGCCGAGGCCATCCAGGAGTAGTTGATCCACGCCCAGCAGATCGCGAACGAGGCGAAGCAGAAGGCCACGACCCCCGCCGCGACGTGGCCCTCCGCGAGCTGGTGGGCCAGCTCGTTGCCGCTCATGCCGAAGGCCACGACGAAGGTGAGGTCGAAGAGCAGCTCCAAGGGAGTCGCGGCCCGATGCTCCTCGTGCGGGTCGCGTCCGGTCATCTGGCGCAGGCGGCTGGTTGCGTTCACGTGGTGAGGATAGGACGTCGGGCGTACGTTTCCTGACATGAGCGAAATCCTGATCAAGGTGCGCGGGTCGCACAGTGTCGAGGTGGCGCCGGAGCGAGGGGTGGTGTCCGCCGAGATCCGGTTCGACGGTCCCGCGCCGGAGCCGGTGATGGAGCAGCTGCGGCGTGGGCTGCACGGCGTGCGTACGGAGCTCGAGCGGCTCGAGCAGGAGGGCGCGATCAAGAGGCTCGTCATCCAGCGGGCGCGCACCTCGGCCGAGCGGCCCTGGCACAAGGACGGTAAGCAGCTGCCGCTGGTGCACCGTGCCACGGTCGGTCTCTGGGCGGAGTTCGTCGACTTCAAGGCGCTGGCGACATGGGTCGGCCGCGCCGCGGGCAATGAGGGTCTCCGGGTCGACCACGTCTCGTGGCAGCTGACCAAGGAGAGCCGGCTGAAGGTCGAGCGTGACGTACGCCAGGAGGCAGTGCGCCAGGCCAAGGTGCGCGCGCAGGACTACGCCGACGCGCTCGACCTCGGCCCGGTCGCGGTCCGGAGCATCAACGACGTCGGCGTCAGCCGCGAGGTGACGTACGCGTCGGCGATGGACATGGAGATGGCCCCCGCCGCAGCCCGGAAGTCGGGCTCGGGCGCACCCGATCTGGCCTTCGATCCCGACGACATCTCGGTCTACGCCGAGGTCGAAGCAGCCTTCACCGTCGGAGCGAAGTAGGGCTCATTTCGCGACGGCGTCGAGGTGGGCGTCGAGACGCTCGGGGGAGAGCAGGTGGTTGATGACCACCGCGGCACAGCCGACCATGCCGGTGGAGTCGGCGTGGGTGGAGGGGACGAAGGTCAGGTCGCGGGTGGCCAGGGCGGTCGAGCGCGAGTAGACGGTCTCGCGTACGCCCGCGGTGTAGAGGTCGAAGGCACCCGCCATGTCGCCACCGATGACGACCACCTCGGGGTTGAGCAGGTTGATCGCGATCGCCAGCACCTCGCCGAGCTGGCGACCGGCCTCGCGCAGCAGGCCGCGGGCGATGGCGTCGCCGGCGAGCGCGGCGGCGACCAGGTCGCGGATGTGTCCGGCGGAGACGCCGGAGTCGACCAGGCCCTGGGTCAGCGCCCAGCCGGCCGCGACCGTCTCCAGGCACCCGGTTGCCCCGCACCGGCAGGGGCGCTCGCCGGCGGACTCGACCCGGGTGTGCCCGATCTCGCCGACGGCACCGGCGTGGCCGCGCAGCACCCGGCCGTCGGCGATGACCGCCAGACCGAGGCCGGTCGACGCCTTCACGACGAGTGCGTCACGCGGGTGCAGCCCGCTGCCGAAGAGCTCGGCCGTGGCCAGGGCGTCGGTGTCGTTGACGAGAACAAGCGGTCCGTCGGTGAGCCGGTCGAAGTAGGGGTCGAGCGCGACGCCGTCCCAGCCCCGCATCACCGGTGAGTCGACCGAGACCAGGCGGACGGGGTCGACGACGCCGGGCAGGCTCATCCCGACCCCGAGCACCGGCGGCTCGATGCCATCGAGGAGCCGCTCGAGCCGGTCGGTCACGTCGGGCATGAGGTCGTCGGCGGCGATCCCGACCTCGTGGTCCCGGGTGTCGCCGGCGAGCTCGCGGCCGTCGAGGTCGAAGACGGCGAGCTGGCTTCGTGAGCGCCCGATCGCCACCGCCAGCACCACCCCGGCGTCCGCGTTGAAGGTCAGCGAGCCCGGCGGGCGGCCACCGGTGGAGGCGAGCTCCTCCCCGGTGAGGATCAGTCCGGCGTCGACGAGAGCCGAGACCCGGGAGACCACAGCCGTACGCGACAGACCGGTCGTCTTCTGCAGATCGCTGCGGGTCAGGGCGCGTCCGGAGCGCACCAGAGCGAGGACGTCGGCGGCGGTTGTCATCTCGGGCATGGGGTGAAGCGTACGCCCCTTATGTCTTTCGTGTACCAAAGATTTACTTGTATCGATCCAAAGATCGTGTCAAGGTGTGCGAAAGCACACTGCCTTTTGGAGGACCCGTGACTGCCGTATCCCCCACCGTCGCTGACGTCACCGCGCGTCTCATCGAGCGTTCCGCAGCCACGCGGGCCGACTACCTGGCCCGCATCGCCTCCGCCCGCGCGACCGGGCCTGCCCGCGGCCGGCTCGCGTGCAGCAACCTGGCCCACGGCTTCGCAGCCTCCACCGCGCCGACGAAGGCCGAGCTCAAGGTGGTCACCCCCGCCGCGAAGCCCAACGTCGCGATCGTGACCTCCTACAACGACATGCTCTCGGCGCACGCGCCCTACGAGACCTACCCGCCTCTCCTCAAGGCCGCGGTGATGCGGGCCGGCGGGCTGGCGCAGGTCGCCGGCGGCGTACCCGCGATGTGCGACGGCATCACCCAGGGTCGCGACGGGATGCAGGTCTCCCTCTTCTCCCGCGACGTGATCGCGATGTCGGCCGGGATCGCCCTCTCGCACGACATGTTCGACGCCGCGCTGATGCTCGGCGTGTGCGACAAGATCGTGCCCGGCCTGCTGATCGGGGCCCTCTCGTTCGGTCACCTGCCGACCGTCTTCGTGCCGGCCGGCCCGATGTCCTCGGGGCTCCCCAACAAGGAGAAGGCCCGCGTCCGACAGCGGTACGCAGCAGGCGAGGCCACGCGGGAAGAGCTGCTCGAGGCCGAGGCCGCCAGCTACCACTCCCGCGGCACCTGCACCTTCTACGGCACCGCCAACTCCAACCAGCTGCTGATGGAGGTGCTCGGCCTGCACCTGCCGGGCTCCTCGTTCGCCTCGCCGGACACCCTGCTGCGGGCCGCGCTCAACCGCGCCGCCGCCGCCCGTGCCACCGAGCTGGCGCTCACCGGCGGTCCGGGCGTGGGCGAGATGATCGACGAGAAGTCGATCATCAACGCGTGTGTCGCCCTCCTCGCCTCCGGCGGGAGCACCAACCACACCCTTCACCTGGTCGCGATCGCCCGCGCCGCCGGGATCCAGCTGACCTGGGCCGACATCTCCGACCTGTCGCCGGTGGTCCCGTCGATCAGCCGGATGTACCCCAACGGCTCCGCCGACGTGAACCACTTCCACGCGGCCGGCGGCGTCAGCTTCCTGGTCCGCACGCTGCTCGAGGCCGGGCTGCTCCACGAGGACGTGACCACGATCCTGGGCCCGGGCCTGTCGGCCTACACCCAGGAGTCGCGGCTCACCCGCGACGGCGAGATCGAGTTCGTCGAGGGCGCCCCGATCTCAGGCGACCTCGACGTGCTGCGCCCGGCCGACGACCCGTTCTCACCCGACGGTGGCCTGCGGGTGCTCACCGGCGAGCTCGGCACCGCCGTCATCAAGACCTCGGCGGTCGCGCCCGAGCACCAGGTGGTCTCCGCCCCCGCGATCGTCTTCGACGACCAGGCCGACTTCCTCACCGCCTTCTCCGAGAAGCGCCTCGACGGTCGTGACTTCGTCGCGGTGCTGCGCTACCAGGGCCCCGCGGCCAACGGCATGCCCGAGCTGCACAAGCTCACCCCGGCGCTCGGGGTGATGCAGGATCGCGGCCAGCACGTCGCCATCGTCACCGACGGCCGGATGTCCGGTGCGTCGGGGAAGGTGCCCGCGGCCATCCACCTCACTCCCGAGGCCGCGCTCGGCGGTCCGCTCGCCCGCGTGCAGGACGGCGACCTGATCACCGTCGACGCCGTCGCCGGCACCCTGAGCATCGGGGTCGACGCCGACGAGTTCGCGCACCGTCCCACCACCGGTCGGGCACCGCTCGACGCCGAGTGGCGCGGCACCGGCCGAGAGCTCTTCTCCGCCTTCCGTGCCACCGTCGGCTCCGCCGACACCGGCGCGTCCGTCTTCCAGTTCGCCTCGCCCCAGGAGACCCCCGTTCATGTCTGACCTCACCTCCGCCCACCTGCTCGACCTCTCCCCGGTGATCCCGGTCGTCGTCGTCGACTCCGTCGACCAGGCGGTGCCCGTGGCCCGCGCTCTCGCCGAGGGTGGCGTGCCCGTGGTCGAGCTGACCCTGCGTACGCCGGTGGCGCTCGACGCGATCCGGGCCATCGCCGAGGAGGTGCCGGAGGTCCTGATCGGCGCCGGCACCGTGACCACTCCCATGCTCGCGAAGGAGGCCGCCGCGGCCGGGGCCCAGTTCCTGGTCTCGCCGGGTGCCACCCCGACGCTGCTCGGCGCGATGCGCGACACCGGCCTGCCGTTCCTGCCCGGCACCGCCACCGTCTCCGAGGCCCTCGCGGTGCTCGAGACCGGTCACACCGCGATGAAGTTCTTCCCGGCCGAGGCCTCCGGTGGTGCCAAGTACCTGGGCTCGCTGCCGTCCGTGCTCCCCGACGCACGCTTCTGCCCCACCGGCGGCATCACGCTCGCCACCGCGCCCAGCTACCTCGGCCTCGCCAACGTCGGCTGCGTCGGCGGTTCCTGGCTCACCCCCGCCGACGCGCTCGCCTCCGGCGACTGGGACCGCGTCACCGCGCTCGCAGCCGCCACCGCCGCTCTCCGCTGACCTCGCCGGGTGGGCGAGGTCAGCGGTAGAGCAGGTACTGGCGACGGGTCGAGTCGAAGGCGGCGAGCTCGTCTCGCCAGGCCGCCTCGACCTCGTCGCCGGTGGCGCCCGCGTCGATCTGCGTACGCAGCCTCGTCGATCCGGTGAGCTTGTCGATCCAGAACGGCCGGGCGGTGTCCCAGGAGTCCTGGCGCCAGGCGAACTCCGGGTAGAGGGCCTTGGCGGTGACCAGCATCTCGACGCCGGTGCGGACGGGGTCGAAGCGGTCGCGGTCCTGGATCGTGACCTGCACTCCGCCGCAGACCTGGCCGGCGAACTTGTTGACCGAGGGGTTGAAGTACGCCTCCCGGAACGTCACGCCCGGAAGGTTCGCCTCCTCGAGCGCCGCGGCCCAGCGGTGGTCGACGAACGGCGCCCCGATCAGCTCGAACGGCTTGGTGGTGCCTCGCCCCTCGGAGAGGTTGGTGCCCTCGAACATGCAGGTGCCGGGGTAGGCCAGCGCGGTGTCGGGGGTCGGCATGTTGGGGCTCGGCAGGACGAAGTCGAGCCCGGTGTCGGCGTACAACGTCCTTCTCCGCCATCCGGAGACCTGGACGACGTCGAGCTGCGCCAGCCGCCCGCCGGCGTGCTCCTCGAGGAACTCGCCGTCGAAGAACCGGGCCAGCTCGCCGACCGACATCCCGTGCTGCTGGACGATCTCGCGGGCGCCGACGCCCGAGGTGTACGCCGCGGTCATCATCGGTCCGCGGGCGGTCCCGCCCACGGGGTTGGGGCGGTCGAGGACCACGAAGCGCTTGTCGGTCGCGACGGCCGCCTGCATCGCCGTCCACATCGTCCAGATGTAGGTGTAGAACCGGGAGCCGACGTCCTGGATGTCGAAGACGACGGTCTCGACGTCGGCGGTCGTGAACAGCTCGGTCATCTTCGCCACGTTGGCGCCGTAGGCGTCATAGACGGTCAGCCCGGTGCGCTCGTCGACGAAGGTGCCCTCCGAGCCGCCCGCCTGGGCCGTGCCGCGGAAGCCGTGCTCCGGTCCGAAGACACCGGCGATCTCGACCGCCCCCGACTCGTGCATCTCGTCGACGATGTTGCGCAGGTTGCGGAGCACGCCGGTGGGGTTGGTGATGACGCCGACCCGGTCGCCCGAGAGCACCGACCAGCCGTCGCCGGCGGCTCGCTCGGCGCCGGTCCTGACCGCCTCGCCACCGCCCAGCGGTGAGACCTGCTCGGTCGAGGCTCCCGCCGAACCGGTGAGAAGCGGCGCTGCCACGGCGCCGGCTGCGGCAGCGCCGAGCAGACGGCGCCGGTCGATCCTGGGGACTTCAGTGCTCATGGGGGCGCTCCTGTGCCGAGGGGTGCGGATCACCTTGCAGGCTAGCCCTGACGGCGTCGCTCGGCAGGCGAATTCCTGGCGGCGACCGCCCTAGCCGCCGTTGGACTGCCGGATGCCCTTGGCCAGCGCGTCGAAGCTGTAGATGAAGCCGCCCGCGTCGCCGGAGACGGTGACGTACGCCTTCTTGGTCCCGGGTCGGATCGCGATGTTGGTCGCTGAGGTGAGCCCGGCCCGGTCGGCGGCCGGGACCCGGACGGTCGCGAGCGGCCGGCCGTGCCGGGAGAAGACGCGGATGACCGGCTCGCCGTGGGTGGCCTGGTAGATGTTGCCGGCCGCGTCGACGGCGTTGGAGTCGGTCTCGGTCTCAGCGGGGCCGTCGTCGACCTCGGCGACGGTCCGGGTGGCGACGACCGAGGTGCGCGACCGGTCGAGGGCCAGATAGCTGATCCGGTTCTCCCACAGGGTGCTCACGTAGAGCCCGCGGTAGCGGCGGTCGAAGGAGATGCCGTTCGGGGCGGCGAGCTCGTCGGCCAGCACGGTCGCGCTCGAGCCGTCGGCGGCGATGCGTACGACCCTGCCCACCGGCTCCTTGGCCGGGTCGAGGTAGCCGGTCAGGTCGGTGACGTACATGTTGCCCTCGGGGTCGAAGGTCAGGTCGTCGGGATTCATCGGGCTGCCCTCGACCGCACCGGCGAAGACCGTGCGCGGGTCGCTGCCGTCCGCTGCGACGCTGCGGATCGTGCCCTGGTAGTCGGTCAGGTAGAGCCGGCCGTCGACGGGACTCCATTGCGCTGACGTGTAGGCCCCGGCCTCGTCGGTGAAGAAGCCGGAGACCTCCCGCGAGGCAGCGTCGAGCCGCAGCACCTTCGGCGCCGGCGAGGAGGCCACCACGTCGACGAAGTAGAGGTCGCCGTCGGCGCCGAACGTCGGGCCCTCGAGCAGGGTCATGTTGAGCCCGGGGTGCGGGCTGGTCGCCCTGACCACCTGCTCGGCGATGATCTCCCGCGGCCACTGCGGGTGCGCCACCGCGCCGGAGGGACCGACCAGCGCGCCGGCGACCAGTGCACCCGCGAGCGCGACAGCAGGGACGGACGTACGTCGGTTCATCTCATTCTCCTAGGGGGAAGGTCGACGAGGACCTCGTCGATGGATGTGCGGCGCCACTCCTCGAGCAGCCGGTGGAACGCGACCGGCCCCGGGCCGTAGGAGATCTTCATCTCGGCGGGCTGGCCCTCGCTGTTGTAGTAGCCGGGCGTGCACGTGCGCAGGAAGTCGAGGTTGTCGTTGGCCGACTCCTCGACGACCCGCGCCCAGGCCTCGGTGGCCTCGCGCGACGGTTCGACATAGGCCGCCCCGCGCGAGCGCGCGGCGGCGACGACCAGGCCGATGTGGCGCGCCTGCTCGCTGAGGATGTGGGAGTAGTTGACCGAGTTGGCGTTCTGGAACAGCGAGAGCTGGAAGAGGTTCGGGAAGCCATGGCTGTAGAAGCCGTGCAGCGTACGGAACCCGCTCATCAGCGACTCGAAGTAGCTGGTCCCGCCGCGACCGTGGACCATCAGCGACCCGGAGAGAAGACCGGAGATGCCGGTCTCGAAGCCGGTCGCGAAGATGACGCAGTCGACCTCGTACTCCCGGTCGCCGACGACGATCCCGGTCTCGATCATCCGGGTGATGCCGTGGGTGTCGGCGGTGTCGACCAGCGTCACGCTCGGTCGGTTGAACGCCTCCAGGTAGTCGTCGCTGAAGCCCGGCCGCTTGCACTGGTAGCGGTAGAAGGGCTTGAGCGCCTCCGCCGTCTCCTGGTCGCGGACGGTGGCAGCGACCCGGTCGCGGAGCCGGTTCATGGTCGCCAGGTCGAGGATCTCCTCGGCCAGCTCGCGCTCCGCGGGGTCGCCGGAGCGGTCGATCCGTCCGGTGATCATCTTCCGCTGCAGCCCGGCGTTGGCGGTCCACGAGTCCTGGACGACGTCCTCGGCGACGGGTTCCCCAGCCATGATCGCCAGGAAGTTGTCCATCCGCCGCTTCTGCCACCCGGGCGTCAGCGAGGCGGCCCATTCGGGGTCGGTCGGCCGGTTGTCGCGCACGTCGACGGTCGCCGGCGTCCGCTGGAAGACGTATGTCCGGGCAGCATGCTCCGCGACCATCGGCACCACCTGGATCCCGGTGGCCCCGGTCCCGACCACCGCGACCCGCTTGTCCGCGAGCCCGACCAGCCCACCGGACGCGTCGCCGCCGGTGTAGCCGTAGTCCCACCGGCTGGTGTGGAACGCCCGCCCGCGGAAGCCCTCGATCCCCTCGATCCCCGGCAGCTTGGCCAGCGACAGCGAACCCGAGGAGACGACGACATAGGTCGCCGTGAACGCGTCGTCACGGTCGGTTCCGACGTGCCACCTGGCGCCGTCCTCGTCCCAGCGCAGCTCGGTCGCCGAGGTGTGGAAGGCGGCGTCGCGGTAGAGGTCGAACCTCTCCGCGAGCGCGACCATGTGCCGGCGGATCTCCTCGCCGGGCGCGTAGCGCCAGCGCGCGGGACGTACCCGACCTCCTCCAGCATCGGCATGTAGAGGTAGGACTCGATGTCGCAGTGGACGCCGGGGTAGCGATTCCAGTACCAGGTGCCGCCGACGTCGCCGCCGTCGTCGATCAGCCGGATCCGCTCGAGGCCCGCCTGGCGCAGCCGGATCGCGGTCTGCAGCCCGCCGAGCCCTGCGCCGATGACGAGGGCGTCGACGTGGTCGGTGAGGGGTGGCCGCTCGACACGTTCGGTGAACGGGTCGAGCGGGGCGGCGGTGGGATCGGACACGAGCCGGCGGTACTGGCCGAGACCGTCCGGCCGCACTCTGCGCTCGCGCTCCTGGGTGTACTTGGCCCGGGCGGCGGCGAGCTCCGTGGCCGTGATCGGTGGGTGTGATCCGGGCATGCCATCACCCGAGTGGGGGGAAGTCACGGGCGGAAACTAGCAGCGTACGAACCGTCCGCGGAGGCGAATCGGACTCGGCTGCGACCGTTCGTCCCGGCAGATCGACCGTTCGTCGTCGTGTCGGTCGAATTGGGCTGGACACGACCCCTGAATGTGACCAAGGTCACAGGTCGTCCAACCCCACTTCGACAGATCTCGGAGGTGACCCATGCCGTCCTCGTCCAAGGGCTCGTGGATCCTTGTCGGGGTCCTCCTGTTCGCGGCAGCAGCGCCGTCACTCGCGGTGCCGCTGTACGCGAAGGAGGACCCGACGTTCGCCGGATTCCCGTTCTACTTCTGGTTCCAGCTCGTCCTCATCCCCTGTTCGGTCCTGTTCACGACCATCGCCTACTTCGTCGCCAAGGCCGCGTTCCGGCGTGACCGTGCCGCCGCCGGGCGTCCGTGGAAGGAGGGTGGCCAGTGAGCGCGGTAGCAGTCTCCGTCTTCGCCTTCCTCTTCCTGCTGGTCACGATCCTCGGCTTCTCCGCCGCGCGCTGGCGCCGGGCGAAGTCGATGGACAACCTCGACGAGTGGGGTCTGGGTGGCCGTGGCTTCGGTACGTTCGTGGCCTGGTTCCTCATCGGAGGCGACCTCTACACGGCGTACACCTTCATCGCGGTGCCCGCGACGCTGTTCGCCGGCTCGGCGGTCGGGTTCTTCGCGGTGCCCTACACGATCCTCGTCTACCCGCTGATCTTCGCGTTCCTGCCGAAGCTGTGGTCGGTCTCGCACGAGCACGGGTACGTCACCCCGGCCGACTTCGTCGTCGGCCGCTACGGGTCCAGGTCCCTGGGTCTGGCCGTCGCGGTCACCGGCCTGCTGGCCACGATGCCCTACATCGCGCTGCAGCTGGTGGGCATGGAGGTCGTGCTCGAGGTCATGGGTCTGCAGAGCGACTCCTCGAACTGGTTCATCCGTGACCTGCCGCTCTTCATCGCGTTCGCGGTGCTGGCCGCCTACACGTACTCCTCCGGGCTGCGGGCGCCGGCGCTGATCGCGTTCGTGAAGGACTCGCTGATCTACATCGTGATCATCGTGGCGATCATCTACATCCCGTCGCAGCTCGGTGGCTGGGGCAACATCTTCGAGACTGTGCAGAACAGCTTCGACACGTTCAACACCGAGAACGCCGACGCGATCGCCGCCGGCGACGCCGCCCCGAAGGCGCTGTTCCCGACGCAGGCGGCCGGCCAGTGGGCCTACGCCTCCCTGGCCCTCGGATCGGCGCTGGCGCTGTTCATGTACCCGCACTCGATCACCGGCGTCCTCTCCACCCGAAGCCGCAACGTGATCCGCCGCAACGCCTCGCTGCTGCCGGCGTACTCGTTCCTGCTGGGGCTCCTGGCGCTGCTCGGGTTCGTGGCCCTCGCGGCCGGGGTGATGGTCGGCGACCCGCCGAACCCGCAGCTGGCGATCCCGCAGCTCTTCGAGGACCAGTTCCCGGCGTGGTTCGCGGGTGTCGCGTACGCGGCCGTCATCATCGGTGCGCTGGTGCCGGCGGCGATCATGTCGATCGCGGCCGCCAACCTGTGGACGCGCAACATCTACAAGGCGTACCTGAAGCCCGACGCGACCCCGCAGGACGAGGCCAAGCAGGCCAAGATCGTGTCCCTGGTCGTGAAGTTCGGGGCGCTGATCTTCGTGCTGGCGCTCTCGAAGTCGTACGCCATCAACCTGCAGTTGCTCGGCGGTGTCTGGATCCTGCAGACGCTGCCGGCGATCGTCGTCGGCCTCTACACCCGGTGGTTCCACCGCTGGGCGGTCCTGGCCGGCTGGGCGGTCGGGATGGCGTACGGGACGATCGTCGCGTACGGCGTCTCCTCGCCCACGCAGGAGCACTTCGGAGGACCGTTGGCGCCGTTCCCGGGCACGGAGACGCCGATCTACATCGCGCTCACCGCGTTCCTGCTCAACCTCATCGTGGTCGTCGTCCTGACCCCGATCCTGAGGGCGCTCAACGTGCCGGACGGTGAGGACGCCACCTCGGCTTCGGACTATTCGGTCGACGCCGGCGACGAGGGTGTCGTCGAGGAGCTGAGCTCGACGACGGAGGTGCGCTGAGGGCTACTGACTCGGACACAAAGTCCCGCAAACACGTCTCGGCGACGTGTTTGCGGGACTTCTTCGATATTTCTCCAAGAACTGCAACATCGGCGCATCGACGTACGTAACAAGTACTGAAGGCTCTGATTCGGACCGAACTCGGGAGCGTCCATGTTGAGCAATGAGGCTGTGACGGCCTCGACGAGCAGTCGAGGCCACGGTGTACGCCGTGCCGCGACGGCTCGTGACGCCGGACGCGCCGTGACGATCGAGTGTCGAACCGAGCAACGGATCCATGTGGGCGATTGGACGCCGGGGGGCGTCGCCCTGCATGGATCTACCACCGGGCGTGAAGCTGGCCAGTCGTCTCAGACTGCCGATCCGTCCGGTCCGATGGGTGGGGCTATGAGCGTGACCAGGACCTCGCTCGCCCTGCTCGGCGGGACCCCGTCCGCGCCAGCCGCGATCCCCGAGCGCTCGGGCGCCGGGTGCAGGCGCTGACGGGGTCCCGCATTCCCTCAACACCCGAACACGTCAGGAGAACGCGATGAACTCGAAGGTCCTCCGGGGACTTCGGCGATCGGTGGCGGTGACCCTTGTGGCAGGTGGCTTGATGGTCGCCGGTGCCGCGGTCGCCTGCGCCGACTCGCAGTCCGTCGAGCAGGCCGACAGCCGGGCCGCCTCGGTGGCCCAGCAACCGATCAAGGCTCCGGATCGCGGACCCGCGGGTCCGGTGACGATCTCGGGAGCGGCAGCCGGCAACGACGCGGCGGTGACGGTGACGACCGATGGGACGACGGTCGTGGCCAGTGGCCGCGCGCACGTCGAGTCTCCGGTCGACAACGCCGCCGGTGGTGGTGTCGTCCACCATGACGATGACACCGGCTCGCCGCTGGGTGGCGGTCGCGGTGTCGATCTCGGCACGGACCAGGTCGGCTTCGCCGGGGGAGCGACCGGTGACTCTTCGTCCGTGGACGTCGTCGGCACCGGTCGGGTCGGGGCGGAGAAGCACTACTACGTCCAGGACGCGCCCTGAGCGATCCAAGGATGAAATGCGCTGGGGCCACCGGGAGATCTCCCGGTGGCCCCAGCGCATTCGTGGGTCAGATCGACCTCAGGATCAGGCAGCCTCGTCCGCGGTCTTGATCGCGGAGATGTCGAACTCGAGCTTGATCTTCTCGGAGACGAGCACGCCGCCGGTCTCGAGGGCGGCGTTGAAGGAGAGGCCCCAGTCGGTGCGGTTGATCGCGACGGCACCCTCGAAGCCGACGCGGGTGTTGCCGAACGGGTCCTTGGCGGAGCCGGTCTGCTCGAACGGAACGGTGACCGACTTGGTGACGCCCTTGATGGTCAGGTCGCCGGTGATGTTCCAGGTCTCGCCGTCGAACTCGACCTCGGTCGACTCGAAGGTGATGTTGGGGTGAGCCTCGTTCTCGAAGAAGTCACCCGAGAGCAGGTGGCCGTCGCGGTCGGCGTTGCCGGTGTCGACGGAGGCTGCCTTGATCGTCAGCGAGACCTTGGACTTGGCCGGCTCGGCGGTGTCGATCGTCGCCGTGCCCTCGAACTCCTTGAACGAGCCGCGGACGGTGGTCACCATCGCGTGGCGAGCCGAGAAGCCCAGGCGGGTGTGGGCGACGTCGAGGGTGTAGTCACCCGCGATGTCCTCGATGGCGGCGGTCGGGGTGTCGAACTCGGTCTCGGCGGGTGCCGTGTCCTTCTTGCTGAAAATGCCCATAGCGAATGTGCTCCTGGAAGAATTGGTTGAAACTGCAAGCATCATAACGGGGGAATCTCTCCCAATGTTCCCGCTCGCGTGGCCTTTCCTGACGACGAGGGAAAATTGGTTGCAGTGACAACGCTATCCCTAAACGCACGAGGCCCGCTCCCCTGTCGGGGGCGGGCCTCGGGAGCGTTGAGCGGTTGTCAGGCAGCGTGACGAGTGGTCGCGGGCGCACTGACTTCGACCCAGCGGGCCTCCAAGTGCTTACGGCCGCGGCGGTCGACGACGGGGAGCCAGCGGAGCTCGAGCTTGCCAGTCACTTTATTACCCTTCATCAGACACCTCCTGTTCACCTTGTGTTCACCTAAGGTACCGCACCCCCACTCCGATGTCCAAGCAGTCCGCCAGATGACGTGTCGTGCTCCACTTCGAGACACCGAAAGGTGCGCTGCGGGTGTGTGGCGCCCCACTTGGGTCTAAAAGGCGAGTTCTGCCCGAAATCGGGCAGAAACTTGAACCTTGTCCCGTGAGTGGCTCACAGTTGGTGGAGTGAAGGCCGAGCAAGCGCTGATCGACCACCTGGTCGCCACCACCGGGCTCCGGCCCGCGGAGGCGGCGCGCGTGATCGAGGACGTGATGGCGTACTTCGACGAACCGGTCGAGGCCTACGTACGCCGCCGCCATGCACAGCTGAAGACCTACGGCGCGAAGAACGACGCGATCTTCGCGCAGCTCGCCGAGGAGCTTCGGGCGCGGGTCGTTGCCGCGCCGCAGCTGACCGAACGGCAGCTGCGACGGCTCATCTACGGATAGAACGGACAGGACACATGTGCGGAATCGTCGGCTACATCGGACCCCAGCAGGCCGCCGGCCTGCTCACCGAGGGGCTGGCCCGGCTGGAGCACCGCGGCTATGACTCGGCGGGCGTCGCGGTGCTGGGCAGCAGGCTCCAGGTGGTGAAGAAGGCCGGCCGCGTACGCGATCTGGTCGACGCTCTGCCGAAGCGGTTCTCCGGCAAGGTCGGCATCGGCCACACCCGGTGGGCGACCCATGGTCCGGCCAACGACACCAACGCCCACCCGCACGTCTCCGCCGATGGCCGGGTGGCCGTCGTCCACAACGGGATCGTCGACAATGCCGCCTCGTTGCGGGAGCGGCTCACCGAGGCGGGGGTCGAGCTGGTCAGCGACACCGACACCGAGGTCTTCGCCCACCTCATCGGAGCGTCGACCGCAGATACGCTCGAGGCCAAGGTCGTCGACGCGCTCTCCCAGGTCGAGGGCACCTGGGGCCTGGCCGTCGTGCACGCCGACTTCCCCGACCGCATGGTCGTCGCGCGCAACGGCTCGCCGCTGATCGTCGGCGTGGGCGACGGGGAGATGTACGTCGCCTCGGACCTGGCCGCGGTCGTACGCCACACCACCACCGTCGCCCACCTCGACGACGGCGAGCTCGCGACCATCACCGCGACCGGCTTCACGACCTTCCGCCAGGACCTGACGACGACCACCACGACGGCTCGCGAGGTCGATGTGGATCCGTCGGCGTACGAGTACGGCGAGCTCGCCGACGAGCCGCGGATGTTCACCGAGATCCTGGAGCAGCCGTCCTCGGTCGAGCGGGCGCTGCGTGGCCGGCTCGACGAACGGTTCGGCACAGCCCACCTCGGCGGGCTCAACCTCGACCCGCGAGAGCTGCGCGCGATCCGCCGGGTGAAGATCCTCGGCTGCGGATCCGCCTACTACGTCGGCCAGATGGGCGCCGGACTGATCGAGGAGCTCGCGCGGGTCCCCGCCGACGCCGAGGCAGCGTCGGAGTTCCGCTACCGCAACCCGATCATCGAGCCCGACACCCTCTACGTCGCCGTGTCCCAGTCCGGCGAGACGATCGACACGCTGCTCGCCGTCCAGGAGATCAAGCGCAAGGGCGGCCGGGTGCTCGGCGTCGTCAATGTCGTCGGCTCGGCGATCGCGCGCGCGGTCGACGGCGGCATCTACCTGCACGCCGGTCCGGAGATCGCGGTCGCCTCGACCAAGGCGCTCACCAACATGTTCGTCGCGTTCTCGCTGCTGGCGCTCCAGCTGGGCCGCGTGCGCGACCTCTCGATCGCCGACGGCAAGCGGCTCATCGCCGGCCTGCAGGCGCTGCCGACCCAGATCGAGGAGATCCTCAAGAGCGAGTCCCACCTCGAGGAGGTCGCCGCACGGCTGGCCGAGGCCGAGTCGATGTTCTTCGTCGGTCGCGTACGCGGCTACCCGGTCGCGCGCGAAGGAGCTCAGAAGCTCAAGGAGATCTCCTACCGGCACGCCGAGGCCTATCAGACCTCCGAGCTCAAGCACGGCCCGCTCGCGCTGATCTCGGAGTCCGTTCCGACCGTGGCGATCGTGCCGCAGGACGAGCTGACCGACCGCAACGTCGCGGCTCTGCACGAGATCAGCGCCCGCCGCGGGCCGCTGGTCGTCGTCACCCACCCCGATGTCGACCTCGGCGAGCTGGACGCGCTGCGCGTGGACGTACCGAAGAACGAGGTCGAGCTCGACCCCATCCTGCTGACCATCCCGCTCCAGCTGATCGCCTTCCACGCCGCCAAGGCCCTCGGCCACGACGTCGACAAGCCCCGGAACCTCGCTAAATCGGTCACGGTCGAGTAGTGGTGTCCGCTTCAATGGGCCCCATGCGCCTCGCAGGGATCAACATCCATCCGGTGAAGTCGACGGCGATCAGACCGGTCGAGGAGGCGTACGTCGGCCGGGCCGGGATCGTGGGAGACCGCGAGTGGATGGTCGTCGACGGCAGTGGAAAGCTGGTGACGGCTCGTGAGGTGAGGGAGCTGTTCAAGGTCGTGGCGGACACGCCGTCGACCGGCGGGCCGGCGGGCGTGGATCTGCTGCTCAACGCTCCCGAGATGGACCCGTTGGAGGTGGCGGTGCCCGAGCGGGAGGCGCCGGCCGTCGGCGTACGTTTCTTCGCGAAGTCGCTCACGGCGCAGGCAGTCGGGGAGCCTGCCGACGCGTGGCTGAGGAAGGCGCTCGGCCGCGACGATCTGAGGCTGATGTGGTGTGCCGACCCGACGAAGCGGGCGATGAACCCGGACAAGTATCGGCCCGGTGAGTTCGCTGCGTTCCACGACTCCTCCCCGGTGTCGCTGATCACCGACGCCTCGGCCGACCAGATCGACGCGTGGGCCGAGGGCGACGTCCCTGCGCAGCGCTTCCGTGCCAACCTGCTGATCGAGGGTGCCCCGGAGGCGTTCGCCGAGGACGGCTGGAGGGAGGTCGGGATCGGTGGCGCTCGGTTCCGGGTCGCAGCCCCGATCGACCGGTGCGTGATGACGACCATCGACGCCGACACGCTGGAGTCGGGCAAGGACCCGCTCCGGGCACTCGCCAAGCATCGCCGCTGGGACGGCAAGGTCTGGGCGGCGGTGCATCTCGCCGTCGCCCATCCCGGCGAGATCGCGGTCGGCGACGAGGTCATCGTCTCCTGAGCGGCTCGAGCGAGGGGTGAGTGACGGGGCCCACCGCGCCGAGAAATGCATAGAACGTGCTATATGGGCCTACCGTTGCAGGGTGAGCACCGACCCTGAATCTGCCGTATCCACCACTACCGCGCCCGAGGAGCCGAGTGCGCCCAGCGGTGGGTCCAGCGTGGAGGCTGAGCAGGGTCCGACGTTCGACTCACTCGGCCTCTCCGCCGGTGTCCTCGAGGCCGTGAAGGCGCTCGGCTACGAGACGCCTTCGGCGATCCAGGCGGCGACGATCCCGTCGCTGCTCGAGGGCCGTGACGTCGTCGGTCTCGCGCAGACCGGCACCGGAAAGACCGCCGCGTTCGCGCTGCCGGTGCTCTCGAACCTCGACGTCTACCAGAACGCGCCGCAGGCGCTCGTGCTCGCGCCGACGCGCGAGCTGGCCCTGCAGGTGTGCGAGGCGTTCGAGCGTTACGCGTCCAACCTCGACGGCGTACGCATCCTGCCGGTCTACGGCGGCCAGGGCTACGGTCCCCAGCTGACCGCGCTGCGTCGCGGCGTCCACGTCGTCGTCGGCACCCCCGGCCGGATCATGGACCACCTGGAGAAGGGCACGCTCGACCTCTCCCAGCTGCGCTTCCTGGTGCTCGACGAGGCCGACGAGATGCTCAACATGGGCTTCGCGGAGGATGTCGAGACCATCCTCGCCGACACCCCCGAGGACAAGCAGGTCGCGCTCTTCTCGGCGACGATGCCCGCGCAGATCCGCCGGCTGTCGAAGAAGTACCTTCGCGATGCGAAGGAGATCTCGGTCAAGGCGAAGACCCAGACCGCCACCAACATCACCCAGCGCTACCTGATGGTGTCCTACCCCCAGAAGGTCGACGCGCTCACCCGCATCCTCGAGGTCGAGAACTTCGAGGGCATGATCGTCTTCACGCGCACCAAGTCCGAGACCGAGTCGCTGGCTGAGAAGCTGCGCGCGCGTGGCTTCGCCGCGACCGCGATCAACGGCGACATCGCCCAGGCCCAGCGCGAGAAGACCGTCAACCAGCTCAAGGACGGCTCGCTGGACATCCTGGTCGCGACCGACGTCGCGGCTCGCGGTCTCGACGTCGAGCGGATCTCGCACGTGGTCAACTACGACCTGCCGACCGATGTCGAGGCGTACGTCCACCGCATCGGTCGCACCGGGCGCGCGGGCCGCACCGGCGACGCGATCTCGTTCGTCACCCCGCGTGAGCGGTGGCTGCTGCGCGCGATCGAGAAGCACACCAAGGCCCAGCCGGTGCAGATGCAGCTGCCCTCGGTCGACGAGGTCAACGCGACCCGCCTCTCCCGCTTCGACGACGGCATCACCGCCGCGCTGCAGGAGGGCGAGCGCATCGAGTTCTTCCGCGACGTGGTGCGTCACTACGTCGAGGAGCACGACATCCCCGAGGTCGACGTCGCGGCCGCTCTGGCCGCCGTCCTCCACGGCGAGGAGCCGCTGCTCCTCGACCCGGAGCCCGAGAAGCCTGCCTACGAGGACCGGCGCGGGCGTCGCGATGACCGCGGCAGCGACCGTGGTGGTGAGCGTGGCCCTCGCCGCGAGACCGGCACGTCGCGTCACAGCGGGCAGCCGCTGGCCACCTACAAGATCCAGGTCGGCAAGCGCCACCGCGTCGAGCCCCGCCAGATCGTCGGCGCCATCGCCAACGAGGGCGGCCTGCGCCGCGCCGACTTCGGCAACATCTCCATCCGCAACGACTTCTCGCTCGTCGAGCTCCCCGCGGACCTGGCTCCCGAGACCTGGAAGGCGCTCGAGTCGACCCGCATCTCCGGCAAGCTCATCGAGCTCTCCGAGGACTCCGGCGGCGGCCCCGTGCGTCGCTCCGGCGGTCGCTTCGACAAGGGCGGCCGACCGGGCAGCAGCTCCGACTTCGGCGACCGCCCCCGCAAGCCGCGGCAGAAGCGCAAGTTCGACTGACGTTGGGATACCCGGTTAACCGGGTATCCCTGCACTTCTCAGGCATTGCAACGCCTGAGAAGTGCAGGCGTTGCCTGAGCACCGTGACGGAAGTGGCGAGAGGGACGGCCCGACGAGCGTTCGCCCACGCGTCAGCCCGCTGGCGACCGCTGCCAGAGCGGCTGCGGCACTCGTGTTTCAGCAGGCGGCGAGGGTGCGCTGCGCGGAGAGGGCGACCAGGGCGAACGGCGCGGCCATGAAGGCCAGCGCGCTGAAGGCCAGGAACACGGTGAGGCCGCCGGTCAGGGCCAGCATCGTGAAGCCGATGATCGGCACGATCATGGCCGTGGCCAGGGACCAGGTGGCGGTCAGCCGGGCCGTACGACGCCCGATCCGGAGCCAGCGCTGACCGATCGCGGTCACGGCCAGGGCGACCAGGGCGCCGACGGCGCCTGCTGTGCCGACGTACCCGATGACGATGTCGAGGACGTGGAAGAGGCCGCTGTCCGGCGCGGCTGAGTGGGCGCTCGCGCCGAGCTCGATCCCGCCGTCCCACAGGAAGGCCTGGGGGAGCATGACGAGGACGAGCAGGATGGCAGTACGTCGGGCGGCGCCGATCGCGACGGTGTCGCGGAAGCCGGGGGTGATGTCGGCGACGGAGCCGAAGTCGCGCAGGGCGAGCGCCTCGGCCTCGGTGGGCGTGTAGCCCGCGGCGGTGTAGGCGTCGGTCGCGTCCTCGAGGTGGTCGCCGGCCTCCCGCAGGAGGTCGCGCCGGGTCCAGCTCGGACCGGGGATCGCGGCGCGCAGGTCCGCAAGGTAGACGTCGACGGCGCTCATGCGCTCATCTTCTGTCTTCGGCGGTGTCGGGCACATCAGGGAACTCCCTGAATGACTCGCCAGAAGTGCCGACTCGGCCGACGTAAGTGCGGTCTCGGCCGACAGAAGTGCCGTCTCGGCGAGGGGTCAGGCTTCGCCGAGTACGCCGGAGACGACCTTGGCGAAGGTCCGCCACTCCTGGCGGTCGGCGGCGAGGGCGCTACGGCCGGCGGAGGAGAGCTCGTAGGTGCGGCGTTTGCGGCCGCCGACCTCGGACCAGGAGCTGTCGAGGTAGCCGGCCTTCTCCAGGCGGCGCAGCGCGGGGTAGATGGTGCCGGTGGGGAGGTCGAGTTCGCCGCCGCTGCGGGCACTCAGGGCCTCGATGATCGCGTAGCCGTGGAGGGGCTGCTTCTCGACGACGGCCAGGATCAGCGAGTCGAGGTGGCCACGGAGGGCATCGGCTTTCATGTAGACAGCCTACACAGTCCGACGTACATTGGCTCCATACATGTTGCCAGACTACCTATAGCCAGGCGAGACACGACAGGAGACATGATGACCACCCAGACGATCACGAGACCCAGTCCGCTGCGGCGACTGGCGTCCTTCTCCCAACGCCATCACTGGACCGCGCTGCTGCTGTGGGTGGTCGTCCTGGTGGGCGTGACGGCGGCGGCGCAGAGCATCGGCGACGACTACCGCAACTCCTTCGACATCCCCGGCACCCAGTCGCAGGAGATGGCCGACCTGCAGGCGAAGCACGGCGGATCGACCGGTGACGAGGTGCGCGCGGTCATCCACGACGAGCGCGGCTGGAACACCGACGAGCAGGCCGTGGATCAGCTGCTCGCCGACCTCGCCGAGGTCCCTCATGTCGAGACCGTCGAAGCGGCGGATCCGCAGCGCGGGTCGGTGAGCGAGGACGGTACGACCGCGTTGGTCACCATCGTGATGGACGCCGAGGCCGGAGAGCTCCCCGTGAGCGCCTATGAGCCGTTCCTCGAGCTGGCGGAAGAGACGTCGACCGACGACCTCCAGATCGAGATGTCCGGGGACTCGATGCGCGAGGTGAACGAGGGCGAGGGCGGCAGCTCCGAGGGGATGGGCATGCTCGCCGCGCTGGTGATCATGCTGTTCATGTTCGGCTCGTTCCTGGCGGCGAGCCTGCCGCTTATCACCGCGATCTTCGCGGTCGGCACGACCTTCGGAGTGGTCACGCTGCTCTCGCACCTGACCACGATCCCGGACTACACCGCACCGATGCTGATGATCGTCGGGCTCGGCGTGGGCATCGACTACGCGCTGCTGGTCTTCTCGCGCTACCGCAGCGAGCTGCTCGGTGGCGCCACCCGGGAGGATGCCGCAGCGACCGCGATCGACACCGCCGGTCGCTCGGTCCTCTTCGCCGGCGTCAGCGTGATCCTCGCTCTCTGCGGCCTCTACGTGCTGCAGCTGACCTCGATCCAGGGGGTCGTGCTCGGCGTCGCCCTCACCGTCCTGATGACCATGATCGCCGCGGTCACCCTGCTGCCGTCGCTGCTGACGCTGTTCGGCAAGCGCCTGGAGAAGTCCGTACGCAAGCACGCGGCCCGGTCTCGGCGTGAGCCCGGCCAGCGCTGGCGGGCATGGGCCTCCGGTGTCCAGCGGCACCCGTGGGCCGCGCTGGTCGTCTCCCTGGTCGCTCTCGGCGCGCTGGCCACCCCGGTCCTCGGCCTCCAGCTCGGCTTCGCCGACGCCGGCAACGACGACCCATCCTCGACCACGCGGAAGGCGTACGACCTGGTCAGCGACAAGTTCGGCCCCGGTGCCAACGGCCCGCTCATCATCATGACCGAGGGCTCCCAGGAGCAGGCGGTCGCTGCGTACGAGAAGGTCACGGGGTACGCGGGTGTGGCCTCCGTGACCCCGCCGCAGCCGTCGGCCGACGGTGCGGTGTACACCTCCATCGCCTTCCCGGAGACCGGCCCGCAGGACGCCGAGACCACCGAGCTGGTGAAGGATCTGCGCACCGATCTCGGCGACGACGTCCTCGTCGGCGGATCGACCGCGGCGCTGATCGACTACTCCGACGCGGTCGGGGAGAAGCTGCCGCTCTTCATCGGGCTCGTCGTCGGGCTCTCCTCGCTGCTGCTGATGTGCGTCTTCCGATCCGTCGCGGTGGCGATCAAGGCGGCCATCCTCAACCTCCTCTCGATCGGCGCCTCGATGGGCGCGATGACGTACGTCTTCCAGGAGGGGCTGCTCGGGGTCGAGCCCGGTCCGATCGAGGCGTTCCTGCCGGTGATGACCTTCGCGATCGTCTTCGGGCTCTCGATGGACTACGAGGTCTTCCTGATCTCGCGGATGCGCGAGGAGTGGCTGCGCAGCGGCGACGCCCAGGAGGCGGTCCGAGAAGGGCTGGCGCACACCGGCGGCGTCATCACCGCGGCCGCCGCGATCATGGTGGTGGTCTTCGGTGCCTTCTGGTTCAGCCCCGACCGGATGCTGCAGGAGATGGGCTTCGTGATGGCGGTGGCGGTGCTGCTCGATGCGGTCGTGGTGCGGTGCCTCATCGTGCCCGCGGTGATGCGGCTGCTCGGCGCCGGCGCCTGGTGGCTGCCGCGGTGGCTCGACCGGCTCCTGCCGCGCCTGCAGAACGTCGGATGAACTCAGGTAAGCGGGTTCCGGACAGTTACTAAGACGTGAAACTAATTTCCTGCGGGCGGAAGTAAGGGCGCGTACAACCGAAGGGAAGGGCCGCCACCAGCGGTCCCCGGCTTTCGGGAGTTGCCATGAACGGTTTGATCTTCCGCCTGTCCAAAGTCCGCCTCGCGGTCTCCCTCACATCCATCGTCCTTCTCGGCGCCGGCCTCGCCGTCGCCCCAGGCTCCCCAGCCGCCGCGGCTGGGGAGCCTTACGTCGCACTAGGCGACTCCTACTCCTCAGGAGTCGGCACCCGCAGCTACATCAACGACGGCAGCGAATGCATGCGGTCGACCCTGGCGTACCCGAGCCTGGTCGCCGCGGCGAAGAGCTACAGCCTCAACTTCCGCGCCTGTTCGGGCGCGGTCGTCGCCGACGTCACCAACAGCCAGCTCAGTGCACTGTCCAGCTCGACCCGTTACGTGACCATCTCCGTCGGCGGCAACGACGCCGGCTTCGCCGACGTGATCACCGAGTGCGCTCTCCCCGCCTGGGCGAGCGACTGCGCGGGAGCCGTCGCGGGTGCGCAGAACTACATCCGCAACACGCTCCCGGCCAGCCTAGGGACCCTCTACTCGAGGATCCGGTCGGCCGCCCCCAGCGCGAAGGTGGTGGTCGTGGGCTATCCGAAACTGTTCATGGGCGAGGACTGCAACGCGTTGACCTGGTTCAGCCCGTCGGACGAGGCGATCCTCAACGACACCGCGGTGCTCCTCAACAACACCACGGCCTCGCGGGCGAGCGCCGCCGGATTCAGCTACGTCAACCCGATCAGCCGGTTCACCGGACACGCGGTCTGTGACAACCCCGAGTGGGTCAACGGGCTCTCCAACCCGATCGTGGAGTCCTACCACGCCAACACCGCCGGCCATCGTGACGGCTACACCCCTCTGGTGAGCTCGCCGCTCACCGGCGCCTCCGTCACCGCGACCCCTGCCGTGGTCGCCGCGGCCGAGGCGACCGGTCCCGCTCAGGCCGCCAAGCAGAGGAAGTACGCCGCCCTCGACCGCCACATCGAGCCGAAGGTGTTCCAGCCGCCGACCCGTGAACGTCTGGAGAAGCTCGCCGACCAGCGCGGCGTCGACCTGGACGCCTGGCTGGCGACGCACTGATCCAGGTGGTGGTGAAGCCGGGTGTGTCCACCAGGCGCGCTCGGCTTCACAACCTCCGCGTTGGACGGGTGTAACCCAATCTTGGGGGCGAGGCTGATAGAACCGTTCCATGCGAGTCTCCCGGGGCATAGCGGCCCTTGCTGTTGCCTTACCGCTGCTTGCCGCATGTGGTGGGGCCAAGGAACCGGGTCCGAGCATGTCGACCCTGACCACGGCGCTGGAGACCGGCACCTTCACGAAGGTCGACTTCGTGGCGAAGACCGATCCCGCTGCCGTCGCCACCGACTACAGCAATCTGACGGGCAACCTGTTCGGGAAGCTGGGCGCGCCCGACGTGTCCGCGACCAAGCCGGTCTTCTCCGGCCACGGGACCGACAGCGCGAAGTCGACGCTCACCTGGGCGTGGGGCCTGCCGGGCGGCCGCTGGACCTACGAGTCGGAGGTCGAGCTCCGCAAGACCGACGAGAAGTGGGAGTTCGTCTGGGAGCCGACGGTCGTCGCCCCGACGCTCGCCGAAGGACGCAGCCTCCACGTCGAGACCGTCCAGCAGCAGCGCGGCGAGATCCTGAGTACGTCCGGAGCGACCCTGGTCGCGGATCGACCGGTCGTCACGGTCGGCATCGACAAGACCCTGATCGACCCGGTGGCGGCTCCCGCGGCCGCCCGCGACGTCGCCGCGATCGTCGGCATCAACCCGAAGCGCTACGCCAAGCGCGTCAAGGCGGCCGGGGACAAGGCGTTCGTCGAGGCGCTCTCGATCCGCAAGCCGATGATGACGAAGGCCAAGACCGCGAAGATCGCCAAGATCAAGGGCGCCGCAATGCTCAACCGGACCCTCCCGCTCGGCCCGACCAAGGAGTTCGCCTCGCCGGTCGTCGGCATCGTCGGTGAGGTCACGGCGGAGATGATGAAGAAGAAGCCCGGGACCTACCTTCCGGGTGATCTCGCTGGGCTCTCCGGGTTGCAGGCACGCTACGACGAGCAGCTGCGGGGGAAGCCCGGGCTGCAGGTCGCGGTGCTCGGCGACGAGGGCGAGGTCCTCAAGCGGCTCTACAGCACCGACCCGATCGACGGGAAGTCGCTGACCGTCACCCTCGACGAGCGGCTGCAGAAGAGCGCCGAGAAGATCCTGAAGCGCGTCAAGCCCGAGAGCGCCCTGGTGGCGATCCGGCCCAGCGACGGTGCCGTGCTGGTCGCCGCCAACGGCGAGGACAACAAGATGAACCTGGCCACCTACGGCCAGGCGGCGCCGGGCTCGACCTTCAAGGCCGCGACCACGCTGGCCCTGCTGCGCAAGGGGCTCAACGCCAAGAGTCAGGTCACGTGCCCGACCAAGGCCACCGTCGACGGCAAGACCTTCAAGAACGACTCCTGGTACCCGAAGTCGGCCCTCGGCGAGATCACCCTCGCCCACGCCATCGCCGAGTCCTGCAACACCGCCATGGTCGGCGTGGCCGGCGAGG
The DNA here is from genome assembly GCF_045207335.1 of Nocardioides sp. NBC_00850. Classification (NCBI taxonomy): domain Bacteria; kingdom Bacillati; phylum Actinomycetota; class Actinomycetes; order Propionibacteriales; family Nocardioidaceae; genus Nocardioides; species Nocardioides sp. NBC_00850. The sequence continues at coordinate 639,806 of NZ_CP108845.1, read as the reverse complement.
TCGGCCACGCCGAGATCGCCTCCGCCGCCGCCTCGCTGGGCTTCGGCATCGACCGCGACGCCGGCTTCACCTCCTACTTCGGCCAGATCCCCGAGCCCGCGGGCGAGACCGAGCACGCCGCCGACCTGATCGGACAGGGCAAGGTGCTCGCCTCGCCGCTCGTGATGGCCGCCGTCATCGGCTCCATCCAGGCCGGTCACACCGTGGTCCCGACCCTTGTCGAGGGCCAGGTCGCCAAGCCGTCGGGCGTCGAGCCGCTCGCCGCCGACGAGGCCGAGCAGCTGCGTACGATCTTCCGGGGTGTGGTCACCGACGGCACCGGCAGCGGCCTGGCCGATGTTCCGGGCAAGCCGGTGATCGCCAAGACCGGCACGGCCGAGTTCGACCGCAACGGCAAGCGCCTCACGCACACCTGGATGATCGCGGCGCAGGGCGACCTGGCCGTGGCCGTCTACGTCGACGAGGGCGAGAACGGTGCCGCCACCTCGGGCCCGCTCGTCGAGGCGTTCCTGCGGATGGTCAACGAGCGATAGAGACCGGCAAAATAAGATGTGGCCCGGCCGTGAGGCCGGGCCACATTCAATTTCCCTCGGTGCTTCTCTACCGACGGGGGGAACAGTAGAGAAGCTCAAGGGGCGAGCCTGGCGGCCTTTCGGCCGCGAGGCCCGGTCGAGGTTTGGAGTGCTCCCTCCCTACGTCGACGTGGATACATAACCAGACTTGTTCCTGGCTGTCACGTCTATGTCGCTTTTCTACCGGATCTGTGACCGGGTGTTAGCAACATGTGGATCGGTCACTGCCCGGCCGGGATCTCCACGGTGCCGTTCGCCGAGGTCGAGTCGGCGGCCTTGCGGAGCATCGCGCCGAGGTCGACACCGGTCGTGGTCTTGAGCATGTTGAGGGTCTGGATGACGTTGTCGTTGACCTGCTTCGGGATGGCGCCGGCCCCTTCGGTGGAGAGCACGGTGAGGTTGTCGATGGCGCTGATCGGCGCGGCGACCTCCCTGGCGACCTGCGGCAGGACCTCGATGAGCATCTGCAGCACGGCGGCGTCGTTGTAGGACGCGAACGCCGCGGCGCGCTTCTCCATCGCCTCGGCCTCGGCGTGACCGACGGCCAGGGTGGCGGCAGCGCTCGCCTCACCCTCGGCACGGGTGGCCTCGGCGCCGGCCAGACGCAGCGACTTCTGCGCGTCACCGCGCCGGGCGCCCTCGATGGCCTCCGCCTCGGCCAGAGCGGCACGGCGGGCCTTCTCGGCCTCGCCGGAGAGTCGGGCCTGCTCGGCGTCGGCCTCGGCAGCGGCGATGGTGGCCGCCTTGCGGGCCTCCGCGGCGGCGATCTCGGAGCTGCGGCGTCCCTCCGCCTCCTGCTCGACGCGGTAGCGCTCCGCGTCGGCCGGCTTGCGCACCTGCGTCTCGAGCTGTCGCTCGGTCAGCGCCGCCTGGCGTACGGCGACCTTCTCCTGCTCGGTGAGGATGGCCTGGTCGCGGTCGGCCTGGGCCAGCGGACCGGAGGCGGCGGCGTTGGCGGTGGCCGCGTCGGTCTCGGCCTTGATCTCGGCCTGCTTGAGCGCGAGCGCGCGCTGGGCGACCGCGATCTCCTCCTCGGCCTTGATCCGGGCCTGCTCGGCGGCGCGACGGGCCTCGGCCTCGGCGATCGAGGCGGCCTGGGTGATGCGGGCGGCCTCGGGGCGGCCCAGGTTGGCGAGGTAGGAGCCGTCGTCGGTGACGTCCTGGATCTGGAAGGTGTCCAGGATCAGGCCCTGGCCGGTTAGCGACGACTCGGACTCGTCGGCGACCCGCTGGGCGAACGCTGCCCGGTCACGGATGATCTGCTCGACGGTCAGACCGCCGACGATCGAACGCAGCGCGCCGGCGAGCACCTCCTGCGTGAAGGGCTCGATCTCCTCCTGCTGGGAGAGGAAGCGCTGTGCGGACAGCCGGATCTGGTCGGCGTTGCCGCCCACCTTCACGATCGCGACACCCTCGAGGTTGAGCTTGATGCCCTGCCCGGAGACCGCGCCGCGGATCTGGACCGAGATCCGGCGCGAGGAGAGGTCCATCGTCGCCAGCTTCTGGACGAACGGCACCACGAAGACGCCGCCGCCGAGCACGACCTTCTGGCCTGACAGGTCGGTGGTGAGCTGGCCGGTCTCGGGGTTGAGCACCGCCTTGCCCTTGCGGCCGGTGACGATGAAGGCCTGGTTGGGACCGGCGACCTTGTAGCGGCTGGTGACCAGCAGCAGAAGCAGGATGAGAAGTACGACAAGGCCGGCGATCGGCACCAGCAGTTCCATGAGGATTCCTTCAGTCAGGAGATGATCTCGCGCCACGTCGGCGCGACGGTGACTGCCGTCGGTGAGAGGACTCCGGTCACGTGCACGGCGGTGCCGGGAGTGATCGCCTCGTCGGTGTCGGGTGCCTTGGCGTTGTACGTCACCGTGTGGCCCCCGAGGGCGACCCGCACCACGCCGAACCCGTCCGCCGGGATCGTGGTGATCACGGCAGCGTCCAGGCCGACGGCGGCCTCCCCCGAGGGCGCCGCGTCGGTCTGGTCATCCTTCAGCAGGCGAGTCAGCCACAACGCGAACCAGGCGAAGAGCGCTCCGACGACGGAGCCGATCAGGATGGACGGCAGCAGGCCGAGGTCCAGCGGCCCGTGGGCGATGGCACCGCCGAACCCGAACGCCGACACGAATCCGGCCAGCGCGGCGGTGGAGTACGAGTCGCTCGCCAGCCAGTCCAGCAGGCCGCCGAGGAAGCCGTCGAGGAGGTCGCCGATCACCAGCGACACCAGCAGGAGGCCCAGCCCGACGGCTCCGATGATCAGGAACGTCGTCACACCAAATCCTTCGGCAGAGTCTCCACACTGAGCAGCAGTCTAAGGCGGACCTTATCCGCCTCTGATGCTGCCTGTCCGCGCTTTGATCGGCCTAGTCGAAGGTCCAGAGCAGAAGCTCGGTCGGTACGCCCGCTCTGACCGTGAATTCCGGCGGCAGATCGTCGCCGGCGGTGACCTCGAAGGCGTCGCCAGCGGTGAGCGGCTCGGCCATCCCGCTGCGCAGGAGCGCGCCTGAGGCGACGTGGAGATGGCGGAGCCTCGCCTCCGGGAGGGTGATCTCGGCATGGCCGGCGGTGCCGACGTGACCGACCCGCAGCGTCCCCTGGTCCAGGCGGACCGCCTCGGTCCACTCGCCTTCGACCGCGGCGACGTCGTGGACGGCGTACGCCGGCGCGCCGGTGCTGCCGGCGATCCAGACCTGGATGAACCGGGTGCCGGCGGCCGAGGCGAACTCGGAGTGGTCGACACCGTCGCCGGTGGTGAAGACGCCGACCTGGCCGGGCGCGACGGTGCCGGTGGCGCCGGTCGAGTCGGTGTGGGTCACCTCGCCGGACAGCGGCCAGGTCACGATCGTGACGCCGGCGTGGTGATGGGTCTCGAACCCCTCACCGTTGCCCAGCAGGTGCTCGTCGTAGGTCACGATCGGGCCGAAGCCGACGCGCTGGGGGTCGTAGTGGGAACCGAATGAGTAGGTGTGCCAGGTAATTTTTCCTGGCCGGAGGCCGGGGGGACGTTCCGTGAATCGGGCGTTTCCTCGGCGGATCTGGGCAGTCACAGTCATGATTGTGCCGTGGCGTTTCCCAAGTTCCCGACTGGCTTCGTGTTCGGCACTGCAGACGCCACCCGGCCGGGGGGCGAGCAGGATGTTGCGCTGCTCCAACGTCTCGGTGCGCCGGGATACCGGTTCGCGGTCTCCTGGCGTGAGCTTCAGCCGGGTGGGCGCGGTGCCTTCGATCCCGATGCCCGCGCTCGCTACGACCGCCTGGTCGACGAGCTGCTCGAGGCCGGTCTGCGCCCGTCGGCCACGCTCTACGCCGGCGAGCTGCCGGAGACGCTGGCCGCCGACGGTGGCTGGCTCAACCGCGCCACGGTCGATGCGTTCGGCGATTACGCCGAGACGGTCGCGGACCTGATCGGCGACCGGGTTCCGGAATGGGTGCCGGTCCAGGATCCCAACGTCGCCGGCTACCTCGGCTACGGGCTCGGCACGATCGCGCCCGGCCGCCGCGCGGGCTGGGGAGTCGTCGCGGCGATGCACCACCTGCTCCTCGCCCACGGCCGCGGCGTGCAGGTGCTTCGCGCCGCCGGGGTCGAGTCCGTCGGTTGCGCCAACCACCACGAGCCGATCTGGCCGCTCTCGGAGGATCCTGCCGATGTCGGCGCGGCCAAGCTCATCGACCTGGCCTGGAACGCGGTGCCTCTCGAGGCGATGCTGATGGGCCGCTACCCCCGCGACATCGCCGGTCTCGCCGACGAGGTCACGATGCCGGGCGACATGGCCGTGATCCGTTCACCCCTCGACTTCTACGGGGTCAACTTCTTCGCGCCGCAGCGCATCGGCGCCTCCGCCGAGGGCGACGACATCCCGTTCCGGATGGTGCCGCTCGTCGGCTACCCCGCCACCGACACCGGCTGGGGTGTGGTGCCCACCGCCCTGCGGGAGTGGCTGATCATCACCCGGTCCCGCTATCGCGCCGCGATGCCGCCGATCGTGGTGACCGAGTGCGGTGCTGCGTACGACGCTCCTATGGTCGACGGCGAGGTCGACGACCAGGCCCGGATCGACTACCTCGAGGCACACCTGGAGGCGGTCTCGGCCGCCATCGAGCGCGGTGTCGACGTACGCGGCTTCTACGCCTACACCCTGCTCGACCGTGACGGCTGGGAAGCGCCGTTCACCGGCAAGGACTGGGAGGACGGCGTGGGTGGGAAGTACGGCCTGGTGCACGTCGACGCTGCCGGGGTGCGTACGCCCAAACGGTCCTTCGGCTGGTACGCCGACATGGTCGCCGCCCATGCCGAAGGCGCCCCGACCGGCTGACTAGAAGGCGAGCTTCTCGCCGATCGCCCTGATCGCGTCCATGTCGCCCGGGTGCGGCACCCAGGGGAGCGTGAGCGAGTCCCTGGTCTTGTCGGTGTAGCGCGGGATCACGTGGAAGTGCAGGTGGAACACCGTCTGCCACGCGGCCGGCCCGCAGTTGTTGAGTACGTTGACCCCGTCCGCCTGCAGCACGTCGACCGCCCGCTTCGCGACCGCCTGGGCGGTCTTCGCGGTCGCGGCGTACACCGCCGGGTCGGCCTCCAGGACGTCCTTGGTGTGCGTCTTCGGCACCACCACAGTGTGGCCCTCCGCCGCCGGGGCGATGTCGGTGAAGGCGTACGTCTCCTCGTCCTCGTAGACCTTCGTCGAGGGGATGTTGCCCGCGACGATGTTGCAGAACAGGCAGTCGGGATCGCTCATATTCCGAGGCTATCGGGTCACAGGCCCGCGGCGACCTCGGTGCCCTGGCTGATCGCGCGCTTGGCGTCGAGCTCGGCGGCCACGTCGGCCCCGCCGATGAGGTGCCAGTGCTCCCGCTCGGTCCACAGGTCGCGTACCGACTCCTGGCCCGCGCAGAGGATCACGTGGTCGACCTCGAGCGTGCGGGGCTCGCCGTCGACGGCGTAGTGGAGGGTGAGGGAGTCGTCGCCGGCCTCGATCTTGTCGTACGTCGCGCCCCGGACCTGCTTGACGCCGTCCTGCTTCAGGTGGGCGCGGTGGGCCCAGCCGGAGGTCTTGCCGAGGCCGATGCCGATCGGGGTGGACTTGCGCTGCAGCAGGGTCACCTGGCGAGCCGGTGCCTCCAGGACCGGCCTGGTCAGACCGCCGCGGAAGGTCGCCGGATCGCCGACGCCCCAACGGGCCTTCCACTCCTCGAGGGTCTCCGGCTGGTGGGTCAGCCAGGCGGACACGTCGACGCCGATGCCGCCGGCGCCGATCACGGCCACGCGGCGGCCCGGGACGACCCGGCCGGCGAGCACGTCGGCGTACGTCACGACCCGGTCGTCCTCGGAGCCGGCGATCTGCGGGAGCCGCGGCGTGACGCCGGTGGAGACGATGACGTGGTCGAAGGGCTCCAGGTCGGCGGTGGTGGCCTCGGTGTCGAGACGTACCTCGACGCCCAGCACCTCCAGGCGCCGGGTGAAGTAGCGCAGCGTGTCCTTGAAGTCCTCCTTGCCGGGCACCGCCATCGCGAGGCGGAACTGGCCTCCGACCTGCGAGGACTTCTCGAACAGGGTCACTGCGAAGCCGCGCTCGGCGGCCGAGGTGGCGGCGGCGAGGCCGGCCGGTCCGGCGCCGACGACGGCCACGGTCTGCTTGAGCTTGGTCGGCCTGAGCACCAGCGTCGTCTCGCGCGCCGCGCGCGGGTTGACCAGGCAGGAGGCGGCCTTGTTGGAGAAGGCGTGGTCCAGGCAGGCCTGGTTGCAGGCGATGCAGGTGTTGATCTCGTCGGTGCGGCCCTCGGCGGTCTTCTTGACGAACTCGGGGTCGGCCAGCAGCGGCCGGGCCATCGAGACCAGGTCGGCCTTGCCCTCGGCGATCGCCCCGTCGGCGAGCTCGGGGGTGTTGATCCGGTTGGAGGCGCAGACCGGGATCGACACCTCGGCCTTGAGGCGGGCGGTCATGTCGAGCCACGCACCACGCGGGACCTGGGTGATGATCGTCGGCACCCGCGCCTCGTGCCAGCCGATGCCGGTGTTGAACACCGAGACGCCGGCGTCCTGGAGCGCATAGGCGAGCTCGATCGTCTCCTCCCACGTCTGGCCGTCCTCGACCAGGTCGAGGATCGAGAGCCGGAAGATGATCGGGAAGTCGTCACCGACCAGCTCGCGAGAGCGTCGCACGATCTCCACCGGGAACCGCATCCGGTTGGTCGCGGTGCCGCCCCAGCGGTCCTCGCGCTGGTTGGTCCGCTCGGCGAGGAACTGGTTGATCAGGTAGCCCTCCGAGCCCATGATCTCGACCGCGTCGTAGCCCGCCTTCTTCGCCAGCGAGATGCTCTTCGCGAAGTCGTTCACGGTCGCGTCCACGGCCTTGTCGGAGAGGGCCGCGGGTTTGAACGGGTTGATCGGCGCCTGGACGGCCGAGGCGCTGACCGAGAACGGCGTGTAGGCGTAGCGACCCGCGTGCAGCACCTGCATCGCGATCGCGCCGCCCTCATCGTGCACCGCGCCGGTGACCCGGCGGTGCTGGGCGGCGTGCAGCCGGGAGCTCATCTCGCTCGCGAACGGCTTGAGCCAGCCGCGCTTGTTCGGGGCGTAGCCGCCGGTGATGATCAGCCCGGTGCCGCCGCGTGCCCGCTCGGCGAAGTAGGCCGCCAGCTTCGGGATGTCCCACGCGTGGTCCTCGAGGCCGGTGTGCATCGACCCCATCACCACCCGGTTGCGCAGCGTGAGCGACCCGATGGTGATCGGTGAGAGCAGGGATTCGTACGCCATGGCCGTATGCTACTCATGAGTAATAAGAAGCGGCCAGTGCGTGTTCCATTTACCATTCCGCACATGCGTACTCGCCTTACTGCCCTTATCGTCGCTCCGCTCGCTCTCACGGCGGCGCTGACCGCCTGTGGAGGCGAGGGCGACACCAGCGCCGGGGGCGGCGCACCGGCCTCCTGCGAGGCCGCCGACCTGCCGCTGAAGCAAGACGGCAAGCTGACCATCGGCACCGACTCCCCGGCGTACGAACCGTGGTTCTCCGAGAACGACCCCAGCAACGGCAAGGGCTTCGAGTCGGCGGTCGCCTACGCCGTCGCCGAGCAGCTCGGGTTCGCGAAGGACGACGTCGTCTGGGTCAAGCAGGCGTTCAACACCTCCTACACGCCGGGCGAGAAGAAGTTCGACTTCGACATCAACCAGATCTCGATCACGCCCGAGCGGGCGAACGTCGTCGACTTCTCGCAGGGCTACTACACGGCCTCGCAGGCGGTCGTGACGATGGAAGATGGTGCCGCTGCGGCGGGGTCGCTGGCCGACCTGAAGGACCTCAAGCTCGGCGCCCAGACCGCGACCACGTCACTCACCGCGATCCGCGAGGACGTGCAGCCGACCACTGACCCGCTGGTCTTCGACACCAGCGACCAGGCCAAGCAGGCGCTGCTCAACGGCCAGGTCGACGCGCTCGTCTTCGACCTGCCGACCGCGTTCTACATCACCGCCGCCGAGATCGAGGGCAGCACGATCACCGGGCAGTTCGAGAGCAGCGAGAAGCCGGAGGAGTTCGGCCTGCTGACCGAGAAGGACAGCGGCCTGGCGTCCTGCCTCGACGAGGCGCTGACCGCGCTCGAGGAGGACGGAACCCTCGCCGCGCTCGAGAAGGAGTGGCTCTCCGACGTCGTCTCCGTGCCCGTCTTGAAATGACGCAGTCTGAAGTGACCAGCCCGCAGGTGACCTGGGAACCCAGCGAGCGGGAGCTCGAAAGACAGGCCGTACGTCGCCGGCAGCGGCTCCAGCAGACGGCCATCGCCACGGTGGTGACCGCCGTGGTCGCGGTCGGGCTGGTGCTGCTGGTCCTCTCCTCGCCCGGGTGGGACCGGGTCCGGGACTACTTCCTGAGCTGGTCGCACGCGCGCGAGTCGTTCGCGGCGATCGCGGAGGGGTTCTGGATCAACATCCGGATCTTCCTGGTCGCCGAGCCGTGCGTACTCATCCTCGGCGCCCTCGTCGCCATCGCCCGCCAGACGACCTCACCGTGGCTGGCGCCGCTGCGACTCCTGGCGACCGGCTACACCGACCTCTTCCGCGGGGTGCCGTCGATCCTGGTCGTCGTCATCTGCGGCATCGGCATCCCGGCGCTGGGGCTGTCGGGGGTGACCAGCTCGCTGTTCTGGCTGACCACGTTCGCCCTGGTGCTCTGCTACGGCGCCTACGTCGCCGAGGTCTTCCGTGCCGGCATCCTGGCGATCCATCCGACTCAGGTCGCCTCGGCCGAGGCGCTGGCGCTGACCCACTCCCAGACGATGCGCTTCGTGGTCCTTCCGCAGGCCGTACGCCGCGTCGTACCGCCGCTCATGAACGACCTCGTCTCGCTGCAGAAGGACACCGCGCTGATCTCGGCGGTGGGTGTCTTCGAGGCGCTCCGGGCGGCTCAGGACTACCAGGGCTACAACTTCAACGGCACGCCGCTGCTGGTCGCCGCTGCGTACTTCCTCATCGTCGCGGTCCCGCTCACCCGGCTCACCGACTGGCTGATGCGGCGACAGATCGAGAAGGAGCAGGGCCGATGACTGGGCCGATGACTGGGTACGGGTTGCTGGAGGCCAAGGGGCTGCGTAAGGCCTATCGGGGGAAGGTCGTCCTGGACGACCTCGACCTGTCCGTCGCCGAGCACGACGTGGTCTGCCTGATCGGTGCGTCGGGGTCGGGGAAGTCGACCCTGCTGCGCTGCCTGAACCTGCTCGAGACGATCGACGACGGGGTCATCACCTTCGACGGCCGGGAGATCTCCGACCCGCTCGTCGACCCGCGCTCGGTTCGCCGCGAGATCGGGATGGTCTTCCAGGCCTACAACCTCTTCCCGCATCTGTCCGTGCTCGACAACTGCACGCTGGCGCAGGTGCGCGTCCATGGTGTCCGAGCTGATGAGGCCGCTGATCGGGCGCGGACGCTGCTGGCTAGGTTCGGCCTCGCCGACAAGGCCGATGCTCATCCCGACGCCCTCTCGGGAGGTCAGCAGCAGCGGGTCGCGCTGGTGCGCGCGATGTGCACGCGGCCGCGCCTGCTGCTCCTGGACGAGATCACCGCCGCCCTCGACCCCGAGCTCGTCGGCGAGGTGCTGGAGATCGTCCGCGCCGAGGCAGAGGCGGGTACGACCCTGGTGCTCGCCACCCACGAGATGTCCTTCGCCCGCGAGGTCGCCACCAAGGTCTGCTTCCTCGACGGTGGGCGCGTGCTGGAGCAGGGTCCGCCTGAGCAGCTCTTCGGCGACCCCGTCGAGGAGCGCACCCGCGCCTTCCTCGCTCGGGTCCGTTCCTGAGCGGAACTTCGATGCGCGTTCCTTTTACAAGACGATGACACCTTGTGAACGGTTCACAAAGCGTCATCGTCTTGTAAAAGGAACGGATCCGGCTCCTGGTGGAAGGGCACCAGGCGGTTTCCACAGGCTTTTCCACAGGGTCTTGATTTCGGGTCGCACGGGGCGACGTGGGTTCATATCGTCCCTGCGTATGGCGGTCACTACACGAATCACGACGCGCGAGGCGATACGTCGAATCTGCGAGCTGCACATGATCGGGAAGGTCGAGGCGAACAGAGTCCTGACCACCGGTCTCGCCGGCCCAGGGCGGAAGGTGGGCAGCTCGATCGTCTATGACGTGGGCAGGCTGGCCGAGCTGCTCGCGCGACCGCGCTGCACGGACCAGACGTTGGACACGGTCCGGCCGCTCATCGTCAGGCTCGGTCGCGATCGCAAGCTGGACCTCGCACAGACCTGGGAGGAGCAGGCCGAGATCGTGCGACGCAACTGGTACCTGCCGCCCCTCCTCGGCTCGATGCTGGACCGCTGGGGCTGCGTGGACGGCGGCCGGTTCCCGCTGGTCGCGACGGTCGCCAGCTGGGTGGTGTTCGGAGCGGAGGTGACCGGCCACACTTACGACGAAGGAGCACCGCCGGCGGCGAACCGCAGTGCGCCGCCGCGTACGTTCCGGGTCGAACCGCCGGGCAACTGGTTCGAGCCGATGAAGGAGACCTGGTTGCCCCTCGAGCACGGGCCGGCGGTGACGGTCTGGGGTGCGCCGACGAACGGGCCGTTGCGTGAGGTCGACTGGCTCAGGGTCGATGCCGACAAGCAGAAGGAGCGGCTCGAGTACGAGATGTGGCTCCGATCCGCCCCGGTCCTGCGCGACGTGGCGCAGGTCGGCCTGACCGACACCGACGCCATCCTCCGGGCTTGGGACCAAGATGCCCCGCCTCATCCGGAGATCGGACGAGACGGGGCAGCGTAGAGGCTGTTCCGCTTCAGGCGGCTCAGACAGCAGCCGGGGCCGGGAAAGTCGGGTACTCGACACCGGAGATCGACTGCACGGTGCGGACGACCTGGCAGGAGTAGCCGAACTCGTTGTCGTACCAGACGTAGAGGATGGCGGAGTCGCCGTCGACGATGGTCGCGTTGCCATCGACGATCGAGGCGGCGCGCGAGCCGATGAAGTCGGAGGAGACCGCGTCGCGGGCGGTGGTGAAGTCCACCTGGCGACGCAGCTCGCCGGTGAGCGAGGCCTCGCGGAGGTAGTCGACGACCTCTTCCTTCGAGGTCTCGCTCTTGAGCGAGAGCGACAGGATCGCGATCGAGACATCCGGGGTGGGGATGCGGATCGAGTTGCCGGTGATCTTCGCCTTCAGGTCCGGGAGCGCCTTCGCGACGGCGGAAGCGGCACCGGTCTCGGTGAGCACCAGGTTGAGCGGTGCGGAGCGGCCGCGGCGGTCGGCCTTGTGGTAGTTGTCCAGCAGGTTCTGGTCGTTGGTGAACGAGTGCACCGTCTCGACGTGACCGCGGACGATGCCGAAGCGGTCCTCCATCAGCTTCAGCGGCGGCACGATCGCGTTGGTCGTGCAGGAGGCGCAGGAGATCACGGACTCGTCGCCGGTGAGGGTCTGGTGGTTGACGCCGTGGACGATGTTGGGGACGTCGCCCTTGCCCGGCGCGGTCAGCAGGACCTTCTTGACGCCCGGACGCAGGTGCTGCGAGAGGCCCTCGCGGTCACGCCACTTGCCGGTGTTGTCGATGAGGATGGCGTCCTTGATGCCGTACGCCGTGTAGTCGACCGTCGTCGGGTCGTTGGAGTAGATGAACTGGATCGGGTTGCCGTTGGCGATGATCACGCCGTTCTTCTCGTCCACCGTGATGGTGCCGGCGAACTGGCCGTGGATCGAGTCGCGACGCAGCAGGGAGGCGCGTTTGATGAGGTCGTCCTCGCCGCCCTTGCGGACAACGACGGCCTTCAGCCGCAGACCGTGGCGCGAGCCGGCCTTCTCGACGAGGAGCCGGGCGACGAGCCGGCCGATCCGGCCGAAGCCGTAGAGCACGACGTCCTGGCCGCCGTTGCGCTCGAGCTTGTTCTCGCCCGTGGCGCCAGACAGCTTCTCGGCGACGAAGTCGTCGACGGAGAGGCCACGCTCGTCCTCGGCGTACTGGACCGCGAGCAGGCCCAGGTCGATCTTCGAGGGACCGAGGTCGAGCTTGGCGACCGCCTGGAGCAGCGGGAACGTCTCGGTGACCGAGAGCTCCTCGCCCTCGATCTGGCGCGCGAAGCGGTGCGCCTTGAGGATCGAGATGTCGGACTTGCTCACCAGCGACCGGCTGTGGACCAGGATGGTGACATCCTTCTCGCGGTAGAGCTTGCCGATGATCGGGATCATCGTCTCCGCGAGCTCCTCGCGGTGCTGCCAGTCGTTGAAGGTCTCGTCGGTGTCGCTCACAGCTCAACTTTCGGTTGCTCGGGAAGAAGGGACGGCACACCCCGCCAGGCTCGATTATCGGCGTGACGAGACCCCCGGCCACCTTGATCGATCCAACCTTGGACACGGTGTGACCGGGGTCTCTCCGACCCCTACGAGCCGCCCTTCAGAACGAGCTGACCGAGCCGTCAGGGAGTCGCGGTCGCCGTCGGATCCTCGACGGGATCCTCGGTCGGCTCGACCGTCGCGGTCTCTGTCGGCTCGGCCGTCGGCGTCTCGGTGGCCGGGTCGGTGGCCGGGTCGCTGGGGGCCGGCGCGCTCGCGTCCGGTGTCTCGGAAGGAGCCGCGTCGCCGGTTTCCGTACCGCTGCTGGGGTCGATCTCGCCGTCGCCCTCCGCGCCCTCGTCGTCGGGTTCCTCGTTCAGACCGGGATCCGTCCCGGTGTCGACCGAGCCGCCGACCGGCGTCGTCGGCGCGGTGCTGCTCTCGCCGGTGCTCGGCTCGGCAGACGGCGTCACCTCGCCGACCTTCGGTGTCTCGTCCTGGCCGGGCAGGAGGCCGGGGTTGGCGGCGACGGCCACGCCGGCCGAGACCAGGACCACGGCCGCCGCAGCCAGGACCGCGACCTTCCAGCGCCGGCCGGAAGGCTCGGCAGGCTCAGCGAACGTGGGCGCCATCGTCGGCAGGTCGGCGGTGTTGGAAGAAGCCGCGGCGGGGTGCGGGGCACGAGCGATCCCACCCGTGGTGAGCGCCGGCGACAGCGTGCCGATGCTGGTCTCCTCCTCCGAGGTGACCGGGGCCGGCAGCAGGGTCCAGTCACCGTTGGTGGCCAGGATGTCCGCCGCGGAGGGGCGTCCGGTCGGGTCCTCGGCCAGGCAGGCGGCGACCAGTGGGCGCAGGTAGACCGGACAGAGGCTCAGGTTGGGCGACTCGCCCTTGAGGAGATGCCCCATCGAGCCGATCTCGCCACTGAACGGCCAGCGGCCGGTGGCCGCGACGAAGGCGACCAGGCCCAGCGCCCAGATGTCGACGGCGCTGGAGAAGGTGCCGGTCTGGACCTGCTCGGGCGCCTGGTAGCCGTAGGTGCCGACCGCCTTGCCGGTCTGGGTCAGCGCGGTGCCGTCGACGGAGCGCGCGATGCCCATGTCGATCACGCACGGGTCGGTGGCGCCGTAGAGGATGTTGCCCGGCTTGATGTCGCGGTGGACCAGCCCGGCAGCGTGCACCGCCGCGAGGGCCTCGGCGACGCCGGCGACCAGCTGGCGTACGTCGATCTCGGGCAGGCGCTGGCCGGAGCCGATCAGCTTGTTGAGCGGCGGGTCGGCGACGTACTCGCTCGCCATCCAGGGCTGCTCGGCATCGGGGTCGGCGTCGAGAACCCTCGCGGTGAACCGGCTCTGGACCCTCTTGGCTGCCTGGATCTCCCGCTCGAACCGCGCGCGGAACCCCGGGTCGGAGGTGAGCTCGGGAAGGATCGCCTTCACCGCCGCCTGCATCCCGTACGCGTCCTCGCCCAGGTAGACGACGCCCATGCCACCGTGGCCGAGGCGGCCGGTGAGCACGTACGGACCCATCTCGCGGGGATCGTTCGCCATCAGCGGGCTCACAGAGGTGGCCTGGGGGGCGGACTGGGGGGATGTGGGGATTTCCCGAGACAACTTCTCTGCTCCTGTGCACCGGCGAGTGTGTCTCGGAGCGTATCGGACTCGGCTCCGCGATCAGGTCACGCCGGGCGGAGGGTTCCGGACTCTGGGAGGCTGGACTTTGGAAGGATGGCCGTCATGACTGAATCAGTGACGTTGGGCCAGGGCACCGGTCCCCTCCGCGGGGTCAAGGTCGTCGAGTTGGCGGGGATCGGGCCGGGGCCGCACGCCTGCACGCTCCTCGCGGACATGGGTGCGGACGTGATCCGGGTCGACCGGCCGGGCGGCAACGTGCTCGGCGGCGGTGCCGGCGACCTGCTCACCCGCGGCCGCCCGAGCATCGCGTTGGACCTCAAGAACCCGGACGCCGTCGAGACCGTCCTGCGCCTGGTGGAGACCGCCGACGTGCTCATCGAGGGACTGCGCCCGGGCGTCACCGACCGCCTAGGCCTGGGACCCGACACCTGCCTGGAGCGCAACCCGCGCCTCGTCTACGGCCGGATGACCGGCTGGGGCCAGGACGGCCCGCTGGCCCAGTCCGCCGGACACGACCTCACCTACATCGCCACAACCGGCGTGCTCAACGGGCTCGGCCAGGACCGGGACCGTCCGCACTTCCCGCTCAACCTGCTCGGCGACTTCGGGGGCGGATCGACCTACCTGGTGATGGGCATCCTGGCCGCGCTCGTCGAGGCCAAGACCACCGGCCAGGGGCAGGTCGTCGACGCCGCGATCGTGGACGGCACCGCCCACCTCGCCACGATGATCTCCGGGATGCTCGCCTCCGGCACCTGGCACGAGCAGCGCCAGAGCAACCTGCTCGACGGCGCGATGCCGTTCTACGCGCTCTACGACACCTCCGACGGTCGACAGGTCGCGGTCGGCGCGCTGGAGGGCAAGTTCTTCGCCGAGATGGTCACCCGGCTCGGGCTCGACGGGGTCTGCCCGGGGCAGTACGAGATGGAGCGCTACGACGAGATGCGCGACCTCTTCGCCAAGACCTTCGCGTCCAAGACGATGGCCGAGTGGGCCGAGCTCTTCGAGGGCACCGACGCCTGCGTCGCCCCCGTCCTCACCCCCTCCGAGGCCGCTACGCATCCGCACCTGCAGGCCCGCCAGACGTACGTCACCCACGACGGCGTCACCCAGCCCGCCCCGGCTCCGCGGTTCAGCCGGACCACCTCCACCCTGGGTGCGGGACCGGCCGCCAGCGCGGGCCAGCACACCCGCGAGGCCCTCGCCGCCTGGGGCATCGAGGACGCCGACGCGCTGATCGAGAAGGGCGCCGCGTTCCAGGACTGAAGACGCAGAAACGGCGCGGCGTACGACCCGAAGGTCATACGCCGCGCCGTTCTATGTGACGCGGGTTGGCTCAGTCCTTGTGGACCAGAGCGGCAGCGCGGCGACGCAGGACCACGACGAGCGCGGTGCCGGCAGCGGCAGCACCGGCGAGCATGGCCAGCAGCGGCCACATCGCGGGTACGGCGGAGTCGCTCTCACCGGCGAGGCCGGCGTCGATGTTGGTCGGGACGTCGGAGTCGGTGACCGGCGCCTCGGAGGACTCCTCGTCAGCCGGCTCGGTCTCGTCGGAGACCGGGGTGGCCTCGGTCGGCGTCTCGGAGGGCTCCTCGGTCGGGGTCTCGGACGGGGACTCCGAAGGCGACTCGGAGGGGGACGGCGAGGGGGACTCGGTCTCCGTGACGCAGTTCTCGAACCAGAAGACCTTGGACTTGGTGTCGTTGCCCTGGCTGCCCGGGGTGTGGACAGTGACCTTCACGTGGTAACCCTGCTGGGCGTGCGCGACACCGGTCGAGTGGAGGGTGTAGGTCTCGCGGCCGTCGAAGCCGTCGTCGGTGCCGGCGCCGGAGGCGGCGTCGTCGCCGACGAAGACCTCGAGCTCACCGTCGACGTCGAGCTCGCCGTCGAGGGTCGGAGCCTGCAGCTCGAAGGAGACCTTCGAGACGATGTCGACGCCCTCGTCGAAGCCGTACCACTCGATGTCGAACTTGCATCCCTGGTGGGGGTCGTTCTCCGGCGTGGTGTCGGGCGCGTCGTCGGGAGCGAGGTACTCCTCGATCTTGACGGTGCCGTTGTTGCCCGCGGGGTCGGTCGCGAACGCCGGGGCGGCTGAGAGCCCGGCAAGGGTGACGCCGGCGACGATCGCGCCGGCGCGTACGAAACTCAACACTCGAAAACCTTTCGAAGACCATCTGACCGCACCATGCGGTCCGCATGCAGCCTCAGCCACCGAAAGCGATGGGTGAGTGACCCCGAAATCGCTGTGGATGCTTCGCCGCCCCCACAGCTGCAGCTCGCAGCGTAGTGACTACAAGCACGGTTGTGGTGACCGGGTGGCGATTGTTTGCATGCCGTTGATCAGCGGTGGAGATCCAAAATGCTTGCAAAAGTTTGCGGGACAGGGTGTCGCAAACACGTACTCCCGGGTAACCTGACCCACATGCATGTCGACGTACTGATCATCGGTGCCGGCGTCTCCGGCATCGGAGCGGCCGCACAGCTCCGTGAGCGCCTTCCTGGAAAGACGCTCGCGATCCTCGAGCAGCGTGATTCCAGTGGCGGCACCTGGGACCTCTTCCGCTATCCGGGGATCCGGTCCGACTCCGACATGTTCACCTTCGCCTTCAAGTGGCGGCCGTGGGAGAGCGCGCAGGCGCTCGCCGATGGTCACCAGATCCGTGACTACCTGCGCCAGACGGCGAAGGACTACGGCGTCGACAAGCTGATCCACTACGGGCACAAGGTCACCGGTGCCGCGTGGAGCACCGAGGACAAGCAGTGGACGGTCTCCATCGAGACCGCCGACGGCCCGACCGAGATCACCGCCGGCTTCCTGTGGAACTGCTCGGGCTACTACGACTACGCCAACGGCTACCAGCCGGAGTTCGCCGGTCTCGACGACTACGAGGGCACCTTCGTCCACCCGCAGCACTGGCCCGAGGACCTCGACTACGCGGGCAAGAAGGTCGTCATCATCGGCTCCGGCGCGACCGCCGTCACCCTCCTGCCCAACCTGGCGGGCGAGGGCAGCGACCGGGCCGAGAAGGTGACGATGCTGCAGCGCACGCCGACGTACATCCTCTCCCGCCCGGGTCAGGACGCGATCGCCTCGCTGCTGAAGACGGCGCCGTTCAAGCTGCTCGGCAAGCTGCCCTTCAAGCGCGTGCGCGAGAAGATCGGCCACGAGACCGTTCGCTGGGAGAACATCGCCCTCACCGTCGGCACCTATCAGATCGCCCGCCGGGCTCCCGGCGTGGTCAAGAAGGTGATCCGCGACCAGTGGATCAACGGACTCACCGCCCGCGGCGGCCGCCCTGGCATGACCAAGGACGAGGCGATCGCGTACGTCGACAAGCACTTCAACCCGCCCTACGACCCGTGGGACCAGCGCATCTGCTTCGTCCCCGACGGCGACATGATGAAGTCGATCCGCGAGGGGTACGCCGCAGTGGTGACCGACCGGATCAAGACGTTCGTGCCGAAGGGCATCGAGCTCGAGTCGGGCGAGACGCTCGAGGCCGACATCGTCATCTCCGCCACCGGCCTCAACCTGAGGCTCTTCGGCGGCCTCGACTACACCGTCGACGGTGAGCCGGTCAGCCTGCCCGAGCAGATGGCCTACAAGGGCCTGATGATCACCGGGATCCCGAACTTCGCCTACACCATCGGCTACACCAACGCCTCCTGGACCCTCAAGGCCGACCTGGTCACCGACTACGTGATCCGGCTGCTCGACTTCATGGGGGAGAACGGCTACGACGTCGCCGCGGTCACCCGCGACCCGAGCGTCGAGGAGCGGCCGTTCATGGACCTCGCCTCCGGTTACATCCAGCGCTCGCTGGACTTGATGCCGAAGGCCGGTGACCGGTCGCCGTGGACCGCGAAGCAGAACTACCTCGTGGACATGAAGGCGCTCGGGTCGCCGGTCGCGGACGGTGTGATCCGTTTCGCCTGACCACTTTCGGCGCCGGGTCTGTGATTACTGTGACAAGCGTTCCGGTCCCGGCGTGAAGTACGTGGGACTACGATGGTCCCACCATGGATGGCAGGGCAGTTCGCTGGAAGCGTCACAACGATGACCGACGAAAGCGCATCGTCGATGCCGCGATCGGTCTGATCGAGACCGACGGCGTCAACGTCAGCCTGCAGGCGATCGGCCAGGCCGCGGGGCTCTCCCGCTCGGTGGTCTACCGGCATTTCGCCGACCGGCGTGAGCTCGACCTCGCCATCCAGGCCGACATCCTCGACGGTCTGTGGGCCAAGCTCTTCCCGGCGATGGAGCTGACCGGATCGATCCGGCAGATCATCTCCCGCACCGTCGGGGCGTACGTCAACTGGGCGCTCGAGCACCCGCTCCTGCACCAGGTCGCCGATGTCGACACCGCGCCGAACGGCACCGGTCCGCTCCAGCAGGGCCTCGACCGGATCGCGGAGCGGATCAAGGAGCTGATCCTGGCCGCCTTCGAGCTGACCGGCGTGGAGGTCTCCGAGATCGACAAGAAGGCCGTCGACCCGCTGATCTACGGCCTGATCGGGATGGTCTTCGGTGCCGTACGCCGCTGGGTCCACCTCGGCGAGGGCATCCCCGACGCCGAGCATCTGACCTCGGTCGTCACCGAGGCCGTCCTGGCCATGATCGACACCCGCACGACGGCGTACGGGCTCTCGATCGACCACGACCAGCCGCTCGAGGAGCTCCTCGGCTGATCGAGCTCAACTGATCGAGCTCAACCGGGCAGGGTCAGGTCCGCCGGCACCACGCGACCCAGTGCGGCACGGCAGGCGATGATCCCCGGCGAGTCGGCGATCGCGGTCCGGGTGGCGGTGAAGACCGTACGCCGCGGCGAACCCGGCAGATCGATGAGCCGCACGGCCGTCCGATGGCGTACGCGCATCAGGTCGGAGAGCAGGGCGACGGCGTTGCCGGACTCCACGAGCGCGACGTGGGCCTCGACGTCGTCGGTCTCGTAGCGGACCTCGGGCTCGAAGCCTGCCCGGCGGCACTGCTCCTCGATCCAGTGGCGGGACGCCGTGCCCGGCGGCTCCATCGCCCACGGGACGCGCCCGGCGTCGGCCAGCGAGGTGATTCCGTCCCAGATCTCTCCGGAGCCTTCGGGCGGGACGGCGAGCCGGAGCCGGTCGGTGGTGAGCGGCTGCCGGTCGAGACCGTCGAAGTGCGGTGCGCCGTGGTCTGGATAGTGCTCGGCGACCACTAGGTCGAGCTCGCGCAGAGCGAGGTCGTTGAGCGCCTGCTCGGGCGCGCGTTGGGACAGCATGACCCGCAGCCGAGGATGGCGCCGGGTGAGGTCGGCGAGAGCCTGCGGCATGTAGGCGAGAGCAACGGACTGGAAGACGGCGACCCGGACCGTGCCGGCGGTCTCGTCACCGAGCGAGGTGACCGCGGCCTCGGCCGCCTCGAGCCGCGCCAGGATCTCGGTCGTGTGCTCGACGAGGACCTCGGCCGCGGCGGTGAGCTGGACCCGCCGGCCGGCCTTGCGCAGCAGCGGCACCCCGACCTCGCGCTCGAGCTGGCCGAGCTGCTGGGAGACCGACGACGGGCTCTGATGGAGGGCCTCGGCGACCTCGGCGAGGGTCCCACGCGCGGCGAGCTCGGCGAGCAGTCGGAGGCGGCGAACATCCAGCATGCGGATCCTTCGGTCGAAGCGGAGCCCGAGACCAAATAGTTCAGTTTCTCTTACGAATGATCTCCAGGAAACATCGCTTTATCTTACGTGACTCTGGTCGCATACTCGGCTCTATGACCACCAATGACGCGCTCATCTCCGAGGTCGACCACCTCGTTCGCGGCTGGCTGGCGAAGGCTTCGACCAAGCCCGCCGCCCCGGCCGCCCAGCGCCTCGCCGATGTCCTCAAGGACCCTGCCGGACTCGACTTCACCGTCGGCTTCGTCGACCGGGTGATCCGGCCCGAGGACGTACGCGTGGCCGCGGCCAGCCTCCGTGAGCTGGCCGGCAACGTTCCTTCGTTCCTGCCCTGGCATCTGAAGCTCGGCGTGAAGCTGGGCGCGCTGATGTCTCTGGTCGCGCCGTGGTTCGTCATTCCGGTGGCGCGCCGTGCGCTGCGGCAGATGGTGGGTCACCTGCTGATCGACGCCTCCGACGCTCGGCTCGGCAACCAGATCGAGCGGATTCGCGAGCGCGGCGTCAACCTCAACATCAACCTCCTCGGCGAGGCCGTCCTCGGGCAGAAGGAGGCCGACCGGCGTCTGGCCGGGATCCGCAAGCTGCTCGCGCGCGACGACGTCGACTACGTCTCGGTGAAGGTCTCCTCGCCGGTCGCGCCGCACGCGGTCTGGGCGTACGACGAAGCGGTCACGCACGTGGTCGAGCGGCTCCTCCCGCTCTACACCTACGCGGCGACGTCCTCCGCTGCCGGGACGAAGAAGTTCATCAACCTGGACATGGAGGAGTACCGCGACCTCGACATGACCATCGACGTCTTCACGCGGCTCCTCGACCGGCCCGAGCTGGCCGACCTGGAGGCGGGCATCGTCCTGCAGGCCTACCTGCCCGACGCCATGTCGGCGATGATGCGGCTCCAGGAGTGGTCGGCTGCTCGGCGTGCGCGTGGGGGCGCGGCGATCAAGGTGCGACTGGTCAAGGGCGCCAACCTGCCGATGGAGCACGTCGAGGCGTCGCTGCACGGCTGGCCGGTCGCGACATGGTCGACCAAGCAGGACTCCGACACCAACTACAAGCGGGTGCTGTCCTGGGCGCTGACCCCCGAGCGGATGGCCAACGTGCGCGTCGGCGTCGCCGGTCACAACCTGTTCGACGTGGCGTACGCCTGGATCCTGGCTGGTCAGCGCGGGGTTCGCGACTCGGTCGAGTTCGAGATGCTGCTGGGTATGGCCGAGGGCCAGGCCGAGGCGGTCCGCGAGACCGTGGGTGGTCTGCTGCTCTACGTGCCGGTCGTGCACCCGAAGGACTTCGACGTCGCGATCGCCTACCTCGTGCGTCGCCTCGAGGAGGGCGCCAGCACCGAGAACTTCATGTCGGCCGTCTTCGACCTCAACTCCTCCGAGGCCCTCTACAAGCGGGAGAAGGAGCGGTTCGTACGCTCCCTCGCGGCTGTCGACGACTCCGTGCCGGCGCCCAACCGGACCCAGGACCGCCGCTCCCCGGTCGCGGACGACGTCCAGACCCTGTTCGAGAACGCCCCCGACACCGACCCGCACCTGCCGGGCAACCGGGAGTGGGGCAAGGCGATCATCGCCCGGGTGGGCTCCTCGACGCTGGGCGACCAGCTGGTCGCCGACCACACGCTGACCTCCGTGGAGGCCGTGGAGTCGGTGCTCGAGGGTGCCGTCGGCGCCCAGGCCGACTGGGGTCGCAAGACCGGCGCCGAGCGGGCCGCCGTGCTGCGGGCCGCCGCGGTCGAGGTCGAGCGGCGCCGGGCCGAGTGGCTCGAGGTGGGCGCCTCCGAATGTGGCAAGACGCTCGACCAGGGTGACCCCGAGGTCTCCGAGGCGATCGACTTCCTCAACTACTACGCGACCCTGGCCGAGGAGCTCGACAGCGTCGACGGTGCGCACCAGGTGCCCGTACGCCTCACCCTGGTCACCCCGCCCTGGAACTTCCCGCTCGCCATCCCGACCGGTGGCGTCGCGGCGGCGCTCGCGGCCGGGTCGGCCGTGGTGATCAAGCCGGCTCCGCAGGCTCAGCGCTGCGGCTCGGTGCTGGTCGAGACGCTGTGGGCAGCGGGGGTGCCGAAGGAGGTGCTCCGACTGGTCCACGTGCCGGAGAACGAGGTCGGTCGCGCGCTGATCGCCTCGTCGCTGGTCGACCGGCTGGTGCTGACCGGCGCGTTCGACACGGCCGAGCTCTTCCGTTCGTTCCGCCCGGACCTGCCGCTGCTGGCCGAGACCTCCGGCAAGAACTCGCTGGTGGTCACCCCGGACGCCGACCTCGACCTGGCCGTCAAGGACCTCGTCTACTCCGCCTTCGGCCACGCCGGGCAGAAGTGCTCGGCCGCGTCGCTGGGCATCCTGGTCGGCTCGGTCGCGACCTCGCGCCGCTTCCGCGACCAGCTGATCGACGCGGTGACCTCGCTTCGCGTGGGTTATCCGACGGACCCGACGGTGCAGGTGGGCCCGGTCATCGAGCCGGCCTCCGGCAAGCTGCTCGAGGCGCTGACGACGCTCGCGCCGGGCGAGACGTGGCTGGTGAAGCCGCGTCAGCTCGACGACACCGGGCGGCTCTGGTCGCCGGGTGTGAAGACCGGCGTCAAGCGTGGCTCGGAGTTCCACCTGACCGAGTACTTCGGTCCCGTCCTCGGCCTGATCTCGGCCTCCTCGCTCGACGAGGCGCTCGAGATCCAGAACGAGGTCGACTACGGCCTCACCGCGGGCATCCACAGCCTCGACCGCGCCGAGATCTCGCACTGGCTCGACTCCGTCGAGGCCGGCAACGCCTACGTCAACCGCGGCATCACCGGCGCCATCGTGCGCCGTCAGCCGTTCGGCGGCTGGAAGAAGTCCGCAGTGGGCGCTGGGACGAAGGCCGGTGGCCCCAACTACCTGGTCGGCCTCAGCGACTGGGTGTCGGCTCCCGCCACTGAGCTCGCGACGCCCGCTCCTGCCGTACGGTCGCTCGTCGACTGGGCCGGCCGGCTGCAGCTGGACGAGATCGAGCTGCTCAAGCGTGGGGCCGGCTCGGACGCTCTCGCATGGGAGCGCGAGTTCGGCGCCGCCCGGGACGTCTCGCGACTGACCGCCGAGGTCAACGTGCTGCGCTACTCGCCGGTGCCGGTGACTCTTCGTTATGAGGGTGGGCCGGTCGCTCACCTGCTGCGGGTCCTCGCCGCTGGAGTTGCTGCTGGGGCTCCGGTGACGGTGTCCGTCGCCACGGCACTGGATGACGAGACCGCCTCGCTGGTCCGTGCGACCGGTGCGACCTACGTTGTCGAGGACATGGCCGCGTGGGCGTCGTTCCTCTCCGGGCCGTACGCACCCAGCCGCGTACGCCTCCTGGGTGGGTCGCGCGAAGCATTCGCCGAGGCGAGCCAGGGCCGCGTCGACGTCGCCCTCTACGCCCAGCCCGTCGTCGAGGCCGGCCGGGTCGAGCTGCTCACCTTCCTGCGCGAGCAGGCCGTGTCGATCACCGCTCACCGCTTCGGCTCCCCGACCCCGCTGGTGGAGAACCTCTTCTGAAGGAGAAGCCTCGACGGGGTCGACCACCAGTGGTCGACCCCGTCGAGCTTCTGCGCGTTCTCCTAGAGTGGTGCGATGACCTCGACCGCGCGGACCACCGCGCGCATCCTGCTGGGCGTGATCATGGTGGGCGCCGGGGTGGCGCATCTGACCACCCAGCGACAAGAGTTCCGGGCGCAGGTGCCCGACTGGTTCCCGGTCGATGAGGACCTGACGGTGGTCGGCTCGGGCGTCGTCGAGATCGGGCTCGGGCTGGCCTTCGTCCTGCTGCCGAGCAAGCGACGTCTCGTCGGAGCGCTGCTTGCCGCGTTCTTCGTGGCGATCTTCCCGGGCAACATCGCGCAATATGTAGAAGGCGTCGACGCGTTCGGTCTCGACACCGACAGCAAGCGGCTGATCCGGCTGTTCTTCCAACCCTTGCTCGTCGTCTGGGCCCTTTTCGGCGGCGGCTGGCTGAGGCGTACGAGAAACGACGACTGAACCCACCGACCTCATGGCGGCTGCGGCTAAAGGGCGGCGGCCTGAGCCCCCGCCCACGTACGCAGGTAGGACTCCGAGCCGCGGACGATGTCGTCGATGAGGTCCTGGCCGCCGGTGAGGCGGAGGTCCTCGAGGTAGTCGGGGATCATCCCGTAGTGGGCGACGCCGTCGGTGTTGTAGTCCCAGATCCGCTGGCCGGTGACCTGGCGGTCGACGACGGAGCCGCCGTCGAAGCTCCGGAACGGGTAGGTGACGCGCGTCTTCGCGGGGCCAGGGGTGCCGCCGAAGCCGTTCATGTCGAAGCCGAACCCGATGCCAGCGCCGTAACGGTCACGGACGGGTGCGGTGCGGGCGTACTCGGCCAGGAACTGGTCGGTGCTGTGGCCGTAGATCGTCGAGAAGCCGCCGAGGGCGTAGAGCCGGTCGAGGTAGCGCTCGTCCATCCAGGAGTGGCTGGCGAGGGCGCCGGGGTAGTCGGTCTCCTCGAGGATGTCGAGGGTGCGACCGGCGGCCTTGGCGCTCATGTGGTCGACCTCGACCATCATGCCGCGCTTGATCAGCCCGCGCAGGGCGTATTCGCCGAGGGCGGAGAGGCCATGCGGGTTGCAGACGGTGCCCTCCGGGTAGATCGGCGGCTGCGGCAGCCAGGCGAGCTCGGCGGGACGGTCGACCAGCCGCGGGTTGTTGTCGTGCGGCTGGCCGGGGTCGCAGGCCTTCGGCGTCCAGAACGTCCCGGTGGTGAGGAACTGACCGGCGTTGATCAGCAGCCCGGTCGTGCCCTTGTCGTAGCGGACCCCGCACAGCGCGTTGTCGAACTTGTGGCACAGGAACATCGACGAGACCCCGAGCGACTTCAGCTCGTCGAGCCCGGCGTCGATGTTGGCGCGGGTGCAGGAGGGCAGCCGCAGCCTCTGGGAGCAGCCGAACGGCTCGGATGTCTCCACGCCGAGCACGACGGCGAGCTTGCCGTCCTCGATCACCTCGCGCGCCTGATCGGCGTCGGTGACGATCCGGTACCACCCACGCCCCTCGCCGCCGTACTGCGCGTCGATGAAGGCCTGGGTGTCGTACGCATCCCGGGCCTGCCTCCGCACCGCGGTCATCTCGTCGCACGACTGGTGGGTGCCCGGGTTGATCGCGCACAGCGCCTTGTTGCTGGTCAGCTGCACGACGAGGATCCGCTGTCCGCCGCGCCAGGCGCGCTCGACCCAGCGGTAGTACATCTGCTGGTGGGTCAGCGAGTCGTAGGCCGGCCAGTCGGCGAACGACGGCCACCCGGTGGTGTCGTGGAACCCCAGCGGGCTGCCCGTGCGGGTCAGGTTCTCCAGCAGCGCGGTCTCCCCGGCGATCCCGTGGGAGGGGCAGTCCTGGAGCGCGTCCGCGATCCCAGTCGCCGACCAGGCCTTCCCGCAGACGGCCGCGCCACCGATCCCGTCCTGCATGAACATGTGGCTGTGGGCGTCGATCAGCCCCTGCACGGTGCCGTCCGGAGCGGTTCCCGTGAACGGCTCACCGGTCACGTTCACCTCGGACTCCGGCGACGGCAGCCGGCGCTCCACATCGTCGCCAGATGCTGGTGGGCCCATCATCGCGACAGTCACCGCCAGAGCGAGCACAGCGAGCAGGGACGTACGTCTGATGCGCATGTGGCCTCCCGATGACCAGCGGCATATTTACTGCTACGGGTATCGCAACCTAGCAGTTGCTTGGGCTGTTTGGGGCCATATCTCCGCAGGTCGTCCGCTCTGACAGACTGACGAGCATGACGATCGCGATCATCGGTGCAGGCAACATGGGCGGGGCTGTCCTCGCCGGACTTCTCGAGGCCGGTCACGCCCCGGAGAGCGTCATCGTCGTCGAGGCGCGTGAGGAGCAGGCCGCCGCGCTCCGCGAGAAACACGGGATCCGTACGCTGCCGGCCACCGAGGCCGTCGCCGAGGCCGACGTGGTGGTGCTGGGCGTGAAGCCCTACGGTGTCGTGCCGGTGCTGGAGTCGATCGCGTCGTCGCTGCGGCAGGGGACCACGGTGGTCTCGCTGGCCGCCGGGGTCCCGACCTCCGCGATGGAGCCGGCCGTGCCGGAAGGCGTCTCGGTCGTGCGGGTCATGCCCAACACGCCTGCCCTGGTCGGAGAGGGCATGTCCGCGGTCGCCGGTGGCGCGAAGGCGACGCCGGAAGCCATCGAGGCCGCGGCTGACCTGATGGGTGCCGTCGGCAAGGTCGTCACGGTCCCCGAGTCGCAGATCGACGCCGTCACCGCGATCAGCGGCTCCGGCCCGGCGTACGTCTTCATGATCGCCGAGGCCTGGATCGAGGCGGGCGTCCACCTGGGTCTGACCAGGGACGACGCGACGACGCTCGTCATCCAGACGCTGTCCGGATCCGCGGAGCTGCTCAAGAGCGGGACCCACCCCGCGATCCTGCGCGAGCAGGTCACCTCCCCGGGCGGCACCACCGCCGCTGCGCTCGGCGCGCTGGAGCAGAACGGCCTGCGGGCGGCCTTCCTCGAGGCCACCCGCGCCGCCTACGCACGCTCCAAGGAGCTCTCCTAGAACGCTGGTCGAGCCGTGAGGCCGCCTGCGGCCGAGCGTGTCGAGACCAACACAGTCCCCGCGACGCTCGATAGGACTGTGTTGGTCTCGACACGCCTCCGCCTAGCGGCTCCGGCGGCTCGACCAGCGGGGCGGGGTTACAGCCCGAGGTGGCGGCTGATGATCAGCTTCTGGACCTCGGTGGTACCGCCGTAGATGGTCTGGATGCGGCTGTCGACGAACGCCTTGGCGATCGGGTATTCCATCATGTAGCCGTAGCCGCCGTGGATCTGGACGCCCTGGTCGACGAACTTCTTCTGCAGTTCGGTGGTCCACCACTTCGCCATGCTGGCCAGGACGGTGTCGGCGGTGCCGGCGTTGAGCTGGGTGACGGCGTCGTTGAGGAAGAGGCGCGCGAGGTAGGCCTCGGTGGCCATCTCGGCGAGCGTGAACGCGGTGTTCTGGAAGCGGCCGATGGGGCGGCCGAAGGCCTCGCGGGTGCGGGCGTAGTCGAGGGAGAGTTCGAGGACCTGCTCGACCGCGGCGACCGCGATCGAGGCGACCGAGATGCGCTCCTGCGGCAGCAGGGTCATCAGCGAGACGAAGCCGGAGCCCTCCTCGCCGAGCAGGTTCTCCTTCGGCACGACCACGTCGGTGAACGAGAGCTCGGCGGTGTCTTGCGCCTTCATGCCCATCTTGTCGAGGTTGCGGCCGCGCTCGAAGCCCTCCATGCCGCGCTCGACCACGAGCAGGGAGATGCCGTGGGCACCGGCGTCGGGGTTGGTCTTGGCGACCACGATCACCAGATCGGCGTTGATGCCGTTGGAGATGAACGTCTTCGAGCCGTTGAGGAGGTAGTGGTCCCCCTTGTCGACCGCGGTGGTGCGTACGCCCTGGAGGTCCGAGCCAGCGCCCGGCTCGGTCATCGCGACGGCGGTGATGATGTCGCCGGAGACGCAGCCCGGCAGCCACCGGGCCTTCTGCTCCGGGGTGCCGAGGTGGGAGATGTAGGGGACGATGATGTCGGTGTGGACGAAGAAGCCGGGCCCGCTGGCGCCGATCTTCGCCATCTCCTCGTGGAGGACCGAGTTGAACCGGAAGTCCTTGATGCCGGGGCCGCCGTACTCCTCCTCGACGTCGAAGCAGAGCAGCCCGGTGTCGCCGGCCTTCTTCCACAGCTCGCGGGGGACGATGCCGTCCTTCTCCCACTGATCGTGGAAGGGCACGACCTCCTTCTCGAAGAAGGCCTTGGCCGTGGCGCGGAAGTCCTCGTGCTCGGCTTCGTAGATGGTGGGCTTCTCGGGCATGACACTCCTTCGTAGACAGTCGCACTCATCGTGCCTCACGTCTGTGACGCAGACCGCATTCTCGGGTGGCGACGGAGCAACTGTGACAGTAACACTGGCGAAGTCGCAACCGTTTGGTCTACGGTCCCTGACTATGACGGAGACGACCGAGGAACTGATGACGATCGATGAGCTGTCGACCGCCACGGGGTTGTCGGTGCGTACGACGCGCTACTACGCGAGCCTCGGGTTGATCCCGCCGCCGATCCGCCGTGGGCGGGTGGCCTACTACGGTCCCGAGCATCGCGCTCGCCTGGATCTGGTCACCGCGCTCCAGGAGCACGGGTTCACGCTGCAGGCCATCGAGCGCTACCTCGGGCGGCTCCCCGCCGACATCACGCGGGAGGATCTCGCGATGCAGCGCGCCATGATCACCTCCTGGGCCACCGAGCCGACCGAGGACATCCAGGCCCGGATCGGGCGTGAGCTGATCGCGCTGGGGCTGCCCCGTGACGCGCTGGCAGCGGCGTACGCAGCGACCTCACGCCTCATGGCGGACCTCGCGGCCGAGCTCAACACGATCCTGCGCGACCAGGTGGTCGATCCGTTCCGGCGCACCCATCACAGCCCCGAGGAGGCCAAGCACCTCGAGGAGGTGCTCCCGCGGCTGCGTCAGCTGACCACCGAGGCCATCGTGGTGAGCTTCCAGGACGCGGTGAACCGGACGATCTCCCGGAATCTATCGTGAACCTTTCGGACCTACCCCTGTTGACTGTGACAGTTTTAGTGTCACAATCGGCGCATGGCTGAAGCATTCATCTATGACCACCTGCGCACGCCGCGCGGGAAGGGTAAGAAGACCGGAGCGCTCCACGAGGTCAAGCCGATCGACCTGGTGGTCGGCCTGATCGACGAGGCGCGCAAGCGGAACCCCAACCTCGACCCCGAGCGGATCGACGACGTCGTCCTCGGTGTCGTCACCCCTGTCGGCGAGCAGGGCGGTGACATCGCCAAGACCGCCGCCATCAAGGCCGGTCTCCCCGAGACGACCGCCGGTGTGCAGCTCAACCGCTTCTGCGCCTCCGGCCTCGAGGCCGTGAACCAGGCCGCCTCCCGCGTACGCGGCGGGTTCGAGGACCTCATCCTCGCCGGTGGTGTCGAGTCGATGAGCAAGGCGCCGATGGGCAGCGACGGTGGCGCCTGGGCGCAGGACCCCGACACCGCGCTCAAGACCGGCTTCGTCCCGCAGGGCATCGGCGCCGACCTGATCGCGACCCTCGAGGGCTTCAGCCGCGCGGATGTCGACCGCTACGCCGCCCAGTCGCACGCCCGGGCGGCCGCCGCCTGGGAGAACGGCTACTTCAAGGACGCCGTCATCCCGGTCGTCGACCAGACCGGCCTGACCGTGCTCGACCATGACGAGCTGATCCGCCCCGGCACCACCGCCGAGACCCTGGCCGGCCTCAAGCCGTCCTTCCTCCAGCAGGGCCAGGAGGCTGGCTTCGACGACGTCGCGCTGGCCAAGTACCACTGGGTGGAGAAGATCGACCACGTCCACCACGCCGGAAACTCCTCCGGCATCGTCGACGGCTCCGCGCTGATGCTGATCGGCTCCGAGGAGGCCGGCAAGGCCAACGGGCTCACCCCGCGCGCCCGGATCATCTCGGCCGCCGTCTCCGGCGCCGACCCGACGATCATGCTCACCGGCCCCGCCCCGGCCTCGCGCAAGGCGCTGGCCAAGGCCGGTCTCACCGTCGACGACATCGACCTGTTCGAGATCAACGAGGCGTTCGCCGCCGTCGCGATGCGGTTCATGAAGGACATGGGCATCGACGAGTCGGTCACCAACGTCAACGGCGGCGCGATCGCCATGGGTCACCCGCTGGGCGCGACCGGTGCCATCATCCTCGGCACCCTGGTCGACGAGCTCGAGCGTCAGGGCAAGCAGCGCGGCCTCGCCACGCTGTGTGTCGGTGGCGGCATGGGTATCGCCACGATCGTCGAGCTGGTCTGAGAGAGGTTTGCGAAGAGATGACTGAGTCTGCCGTTAAGTACGACCGCGATGCCGATGGCATCGTCACGCTGACCCTGGACGACCCGAACCAGTCGGCCAACACCATGAACGAGCTGTACAAGACCTCGATGGCGGAGGCCGTCGAGAAGCTGTACGCCGAGGCCGACGGTGTGACCGGCGTCGTGATCGCCTCCGCGAAGAAGACCTTCTTCGCCGGCGGCGACCTCAAGAACATGATCCAGGTGCGGCCCGAGAACGGTGCCCAGGTCTTCGAGGAGGTCGAGTCGATCAAGGCGACCCTCCGCAAGCTGGAGACCTTCCCCAAGCCGGTCGTCGCGGCGATCAACGGCGCCGCCCTCGGTGGCGGTCTGGAGATCGCGCTGGCCACCCAGCACCGCATCGCGCTCGACGCCCGCTACGACATCGGCCTGCCCGAGGTCTCCCTCGGTCTGCTCCCGGGCGGCGGTGGCGTCACCCGCGTCGTACGCCTCCTGGGCATCATGACCGGGCTGATGGACGTGCTGGGTCAGGGCACCAAGTTCAAGCCGGCCGCCGCGAAGGAGAAGGGACTGGTCGACGAGCTCGTCTCCTCCCCCGAGGAGCTCGTTCCCGCCGCGAAGGCGTGGATCAAGGCCAACCCCGACGAGATCGCCCAGCCGTGGGACAAGCCGGGCTACAAGATGCCCGGCGGCAAGCCGACCTCGCCGGCGCTCGCGGGCTTCCTGCCCGCGTTCCCGCCGATCCTGCGCAAGCAGCTCAAGCAGTCCGACATGCGCGCGCCGAAGGCGATCCTGTCGGCCGCGGTCGAGGGCGCGATGGTCGACTTCGACACCGCGACCCGGATCGAGTCGCGCTACTTCACCACGCTGGTCACCGGCCAGCAGTCGAAGAACATGATCCAGGCGTTCTTCTTCGACCTCGGCGCCATCGGCGCCGGCACGCTGCGTCCTGACGGCGTCGAGAAGTTCAAGGCGACCAAGGTGGGCGTGCTCGGTGCCGGGATGATGGGTGCGGGCATCGCGTACTCCTTCGCCCGGGCCGGTGCCGAGGTCGTCCTCAAGGACGTCGCCATCGAGTCGGCCGAGAAGGGGAAGGCGTACACCGCCAAGCTCAACGAGAAGGCGGTCTCGCGCGGCAAGCTGACCCAGGAGAAGGCCGACGAGATCCTCAACCGGATCACCGCGACGGTCGCTCCGGAGGACTTCGCCGGCGTCGACGTCGTCGTCGAGGCGGTCTTCGAGGACGTCGCGCTGAAGCAGAAGGTCTTCAGCGAGATCGCCCCGTTCGTCAACGAGGACGCGGTGCTCTGCTCCAACACTTCGACGCTGCCGATCACCGAGCTCGCCAAGGGCATCGACCGCCCGGCCGACTTCATCGGCCTGCACTTCTTCTCGCCCGTCGACAAGATGCCGCTGGTCGAGATCATCAAGGGCGCCGAGACGAACGACGTCGCGCTGGCCAAGGCGTACGACGTGGTCCAGCAGATCAAGAAGACCCCGATCGTCGTCAACGACAGCCGCGGCTTCTACACCTCGCGCGTCATCGGCACCCAGATCCAGGAGGGTCTGGAGCTGCTCGCCGAGGGCTTCGCGCCCTACTCGCTCGAGCGTGCCGCGACCCAGGCCGGGTTCCCGGTCGGGCCGCTGCAGATCGCCGACGAGCTCAACCACCAGCTCATGGTCAAGATCGCTCGTACGACCCGGGAGGCTGCCGGCGTCGAGGAGCTGACCACCACGGAGAAGGTGCTCAACCCGCTCATCGAGGCGGGGCGCTCCGGCAAGCTCAAGGGCGCCGGCTTCTACGACTACGCCGACGGCAAGCGCGGCTCGATCTGGGCCGACCTCGGCAGCGTGTTCCCGGTCGCCGAGAAGCAGATCCCGATCAAGGACGCCGAGGAGCGGATGCTCTTCATCGAGGCCCTGGAGACGGCGAAGTGCTTCGAGGAGGGGGTCATCACCTCCGCCGCGCACGCCAACATCGGCTCCATCTTCGGCATCGGCTTCCCGCCGCAGACCGGTGGTGCGGCCCAGTTCATCACCGGCTACGAGGCCGCTGACGGCTCGATCGGCATCGAGGCCTTCCTGGCTCGTGCCGACGAGCTGGCCGAGACGTACGGCGAGCGGTTCCGTCCGACGCAGTACCTCCGTGACCTCGCGGCGAAGGGTGAAGGCTTCCCAGCCTGACTCATGCTCAGCCACGGCAATGTGGTGAACCGGCACGGATCCTGTGAAGGAACCGTGCCGGTTCGCTATTTGCGGGACTGATCCGGCTTCGCCCGTGCGAGTCTTTGCCTTCGCAGAGGTCGAGGAGGACGTACGTGGCGATGCTGGGCAGCACGCGAGGGCGCGAGTTCTGGCTGGGCGGTGTGATCGTCGCGGTCGTTCTGCTGGTCGTGATCGGTTTTGTGGCTGTGATGGTCTGGGATCGGGACGGCCGGTCCAGGGCGCCGGCTCTCGAGGTCTCCGACGAATGGCGGTCCGTCTCCGGCGTACGCGACGTGGTGGCTGTCGACGAGTCGCGTCGCGTTCCAGGGGAGGACTTCGGCGAGGAGGACCGCTGGGAACACTCCGTCCGCGTCGAGGTGACCCTGGAGAACGACCTGTCCGGGGCCGCGGCGGCCGCGGCCGGCCGGGAGGTGCTCCGGTTGCTGGAGCCCGAGATCGCCCGGCTCGTGCCTGATGCACCCGCTGATCGGATCAGCACAGCGTTCACGTTGGGCTCGACCGAGAACTGGGTGGGTGCGAGTGGGCTGGACCCGCTCGACACCGTCGGTGACGCGCTCGCCGATGCCGTCGCACTGCGCGAGGCCGGGGCCACGTCGGTGTCGTTGAGCGTCTCCCAGCCGCAGACCAAAGGCCCTGGGAAGGCTGACGTGCGAGCGCCGAAGGACGTGTTGTTCCAGGTGGCGACCGTCGCAGGCCGCCGCCAGCGCCCGGTCGATCTCCTCGGCGGCAAGGCTTGGTACCGGTCGAACGAGCTCCCCGATCCGGCCGCAGTCAGGCTGGTGGTGGACGCCTCCGAGCACGCGTCGGTGACCTCCGCTCAGCTGTCCGCTCCCTTCGAACCGCTGATCGTCCTGGTCGAGGCCGCCGAGGGCGATGGAGTGATCGATGACGTCAGCCGGTGGCTCACCACCTACGACGGCTATCCCGGGCGTTCCGGGCAGCCGCTGGCGTACACGGTCCAAGGCACGCGCGGTGGCGAGGTCGAAGGATGGGTCGGCGGCACGACCCCACCGCGGACGACGATGCCGCCGTTCGGCGATGCCGAGCCCTGGCCGCCCGACCCGGCGGCGCCGCCGTGCCGGATGCCGGACCTCGAGGTCACCTTCGGCGGACACGATGCCGCTGCGGGTTCGCGGCAGGCGTGGATCGGGGCCCGGAACGCCGGCGGGCAGGCGTGTGCGATCGAAGGCGTGCCCGCGGTCGAGTTCCTGAACGCCGAAGGCGCTGCGCAGACCGGTGTGACCGTCAGGCCGTACGAGCCGTCGATGGTGCCCGAGCGCGTCGTCGTCCCCGCGGGGGAGTCGGTGACGGCCGTGATCGACTGGCAGGCGATGTCCACCGCGAACGATCCCGACGTCACCACCGATCTCCAGGTGACCGCGCTACCGGGCGGCAAGCCCGTCACCATCCCGGTCAGCTGGCCGGGCGCGCCGAGCAATCTCGACATCCTCGATGGGGCCGAGGTGCGGATGAGTCCTTGGGCGCAGGGCACATCCGGCTGACGTACCCAGGAGAGGACGAATGGGTGGCAGAGCCCATTCGGAATGGGGCGGGGGTCGAGAAGACTCGGAGCCATGGGGGAGATGGCGACGGTTCTGGTGATCGCGGCGATCGCGGTCGGCCTCGTGGTGGCGTCGTTGCTGCGTCGGGCCCGCCGTGGTGAGTGCCTGGTGGTGACCAGGCACCGGCGGATCGTCCGGATCGCCTCCGACGCGATGACGCTGGCGATCCCGGGGTTCCATGAGGTGCTCGAGTGGCCGACCGGACAGATCGAGATCGCGATCGTCGTCCGGACCCGGACGGCCGACGGCCGGGACGTACGTGTCCTCGCCACCTTCTCCGTCGAGGTCGACCCGCCTCGGGTCGGTGCGGCGTACATCGACCCGCGCGCCGTCCTGCACACGGCGCTGGAGCGCCGGGTCGCCGACGCGGTCCGCGCCCGGCCCGCGGTGCGGCTGACCGATGAGCGTGACGGGCTCGTGGCTGCCATCGAGGGCATCCGGATCGACGGTCTCGCCGCCGGTGTGGTGACCGATGTGGTCATCGACGAGGTCGACCTGCTGTTGCATCCCGGACGACCCGACGATGACGGCTGAGCGCCGCCATCGTCGGGCCGGGTCGGGTCAGCGGATGGTGCTGGTGGCCGCTGAGGTCGCCGTCTTGGTGTAGTAGCCGGTCTTGCGGCCGGTCACCCGGACCCGGATGCGGTCATTGCGGTCGACGGACCGCAGGCGGTACGTCTTCCCGGTGGCGCCCGAGATGGCAACACCGTTGCGCAGCCACTGGTAGGAGAACGTGATTCCCGAGGGCTTCCAGGTGCCTGGGTAGGCGGTGAGCAGATAGCCGACCCTGCGGGTGCCGCCGATGGTCGGGGTGACCGCGGTGAGATAGCCGGCCGCGATCCTCGCGGTCGCAGCGCTCGACCGGACGCCTGGGTTGGCGGCAGGCCAGGAGGAGGCGTACGCCGTCACCCGGACCCGGATCTCCTTGGTGTGGTCGGAGCCGGTGAGCTTGTACGTCGAGGCCGTGGCGCCCGAGATGGCGACACCGTTGCGTAGCCACTGGTACTTCACCGTCGTGGCGGTCGGGCTCCAGGAGCCCTTCGTCGCGGTCAGGGTGTAGCCGACGCGCGCGGAGCCGCTGATCGTAGGCGGCGCGGTGCTCGCGATCGTCTGCGGGTTGCAGGTGTAGAGCTCGAGGCCGTCGACGAACCAGCCGATGAACGAGCCGGTGCTGTCGCCGCGTACGACCCACTGGAACTGAACGGTCTTGCCGGCGAAAGCGGACAGGTCGACGCGGGAGCTCATCCACCCGTTGGAGTCGCCTCCGAAGCCGGTCAGCGGCCGGGTGGGGCTGTTGAGGAGCAGCTTCTGCTTCGGGCCGTTCACCCAGGCCGAGGACGGGATGGCGGTCGCGACCCCGTTGACCAGCAGGCGAGCCTCCCCGCCGTCGTAGTACTGCGGCGTGGGGTGGGCGGGGTCGCTGCCGGTGTACCACTCGAAGAGATACCAGTGGCTGAACCGCAGATAGGTCCGCTTGCCGGCCGGCACCTTGATGCCGGCCGTTGTCAGGCCGCTGGAGGTCGGGTCGCCGTAGGTCTCCGGGTCCGGGTTCATGCCGAAGTCGGAGCCGTTGCCGTCACGGTCGTTGGCGGGGATGCCCTGTGCGGCGTCGGGCGCCTGGTTCCACAGGACACCCCGGCTGAGCGACGGGTTCGCCATCGAGGCCTTGCCGGTGCTCCCGGCGGGGCAGGTGTTCGGCGCCTCCGCGGGCCGGGTCGCGCCCGCCTTGGTGGGCGACTTGGCCAGCTCGGTCGCGTCGGTGGCGAGGTTGACCTGGGTGCAGTCGTCCAGGGTGAAGCCGGCGGTGCCGGCGGCCACCAGTGCGGAACAGCCGTTGGCCAGCGTACGGCGCAGGTCTGCGTACTGGCTTCCGGAGACGAGGTGCTGGATCGCGTAGAGGTACAGCGTCGCGGTCTTCTGCAGGGTCGGGTCGGCGCCGTCGATGCCGGTGACGGTGCGACCGTTGAAGGTGCCGCCCTGGGAGATGAGGTGCGCCGTCTTGTTGCCGACGCCGCTGTTGGTGTGCACCCCGCCGCCATCGGCGTAGTAGGTGAGGTCGTCGGCATCCCACAGCGAGCTGGTCATCCGGTCGGGCTGGTCGTGCGTCGTCGGGTTCGCGAGGTCGCGGATCGCGCCGAAGGACGAGTCCTCGCCGACGCGCCAGTCGGTCGGGGAGTCGCCGGGAGTTGCGTACCGGTGGTCGACGATCTCGCCCATGATGTCGGCCATCGACTCGTTGATGGCGCCCGACTCGTACCAGTAGAAGAGGTTCGAGCTGTTCTCGATCACGCCGTGGGTCAGCTCGTGACCGACGATGTCGTCGACCACCAGGCCCTGGCCGAGGTAGATCTGCTGACCGTTCCAGAACGCGTTGTCCATCGGGCACGGTGGCGTGTAGCCCGGCTCTGTCGGCTCGCAGTAGCGGGTCGTGGCGGTGATCGCCTTGCCGGTGGCGCCGCTGGACCAGCCGATCTCGTCGGTCAGGTCCAGCCCGAGGGAGGCGTAGAGGTCGGAGGTCGCGCCGAGCATGTCGTACGCCTTGTCGACGTCGGCGATCCCGGAGGGCGCATCGCCCTCGCGCCGCTTGACCGTGGTGCTCGTGTCCGCGCAGCCGGTCGCCGCGGCGCGGACGTTGGCGTTGTCGCAGATGCGACGGTTGGCGTGGGCGATCTCGTTGATGTGCATGAGTACGCGGCCGGTGCCGGCGTGGGCGAGCACGGTCTCACGGATGGTGGAGCCGTTGGTCACCGAGAACCGGAAGACGCTGGTCTCGCCGATCTCGGGTCCCCTGACCAGGTCGTGGTCGTAGAGCCAGGTGCCCTCGTCGCTCACGGTGAGACCGGTCGCCCCGTGGTTGGCCTTGGCGACCACGGCCTTGGCCGCTGCCTTGGCCTTCGCGCGCATGGACTCGTCCGGCTGGGTGACCTCGGCGACCGTGGCGTCGGAGAGGTTGGTGGCCGCGGAGGTGAGGCCACGGTCCTTGTCCAGCCCGATGACCACCTCGCCGCCGAGGACCGGGAGGTCTGCGACGTACTGCTCGAACCTGGTCACCGACCCGCCGCCGACGGCCTTGCTGGTCGTCGTCTCGCGCAGGTCGGTCTTGTCGGTGCCCAACGCCTCGCCGGCGCGGTCGAGCTGGGTCCTGGCCGCCTTGGCGGGCTTGACGGTGGCGCCCAGCGGCTTGGCACCTTCGGACATCGAACCGATGAAGTCGGCCGTGCCGTCGGTGGTGCGATGGATGGTCAGCGGAACGCCGGCGCGGGCCTTGTAGGTCGCGACCGGGTCGGGTTCGGCGGAGGCGGGCGGGGTCATCGGAATCACGCTGAGCCCGCCGAGGGCAAGTGCGGTCGCAGTCAGGGCGACGACGCGTCTACGAGGTGACACTTCGACTCCTTCGGGAGTGGGAGCGGCCCGGAGGAGGTTCACGGGCCGACAAGACAAAAGACCGCCGGCCCGAACCAGCGGCAGAAGTCTCCCAGGCAGTCCTGGGTGTCGTCGCCCTCAAATCGGCGTCTTGCGGAGGCGTGCATACTCGGTATATACATACTCAGTAAGTAACCAAGGGAGGTGATCGAGTGTCCGTGAAACACGCACTGCTGGCGCTGCTGGAGAAGCCGCGCTACGGCTACGAGCTGCGCGCCGAGTTCGAGCAGCGCACCGGCGCGAGCTGGCCGCTGAACGTCGGGCAGGTCTATACGACCCTGTCCCGGCTCGAGCGCGACGGCCTCGTCGAGGCTGGAGGGACCGACGCGGAGGGACGGTCCCTCTACCAGCTCACCGAGGCCGGTAAGGTCGAGGTGAAGGGGTGGTTCGACACCCCGGTGGAGCGTACGCAGCCGCAGCGCGACGAGCTCGCGATCAAGCTCGCGGTGGCGGTCGCGGTGCCGAGCGTGGACGTCGGCAAGGTCGTCCAGCAGCAACGCAACGCGACGATGCAGGCGCTTCAGGGATACCGCCGCCAGTCGCGTTCCGGAGCCGGTGACGACCTCGCCGGCGGGCTCGTCCTCGATCGCCTGATCTTCGCGGCCGAGGCCGAGATCCGCTGGCTCGACCACTGCGAGTCCCGGCTCCGCCGGGCGGCCTCCACGAGCACCGCTCCGGAGCCCGCCGAATCCACCGACGGAGGGACGCGATGAACGCCGCCCTCGCCCATGACCTGCGCCGCCTCAGCCACGACAGCGATCGCTGGCTCGCCGACGCCCGCGAGCGGCTGAGCCGCCGCGTCCACGCCACGCCCGTCAAGCCGGGCAACACCTCGACCAAGGAGTCCACCGATGAGTGAACCAGTCCTCCGGCTCACCGACGTGAGCCGCGTCCACGGCACCGGCGCCGCCGAGGTGCACGCCCTGCGCGGCGTCAGCCTCGCTGCGTACGCCGGTGAGCTGGTGGCCATCATGGGGCCGAGCGGCTCCGGAAAGTCGTCGCTGCTGACCATCGCCGGCGGTCTCGACTCGCCGAGCTCGGGCTCCGTCGAGGTCGACGGCCAGGATCTCGGTGAGGCCGGGGTCAGCGGGCGCGCCAAGCTGCGGCGTACGTCGATCGGCTATGTCTTCCAGGACTTCAACCTGATCCCGGCGTTGACCGCCGCCGAGAACGTCGCCCTGCCGCTCGAGCTCGACGGCGCCGGTCGGCGCTCGGCGCAGGCCGCGGCGAGGACGGCGCTCGAGGAGGTCGGGCTCGACGGCTTCGCCGACCGGTTCCCCGACGAGATGTCCGGTGGGCAGCGGCAGCGGATCGCGATCGCCCGTGCGATCGTCGGCGAGCGCCGCCTGATCCTGGCCGACGAGCCGACCGGCGCCCTCGACACCGAGACCGGCGAGGACATCCTCAAGCTGATCCGGGCGCGCTGCGACGCCGGCGCGGCCGGTGTGCTCGTCACCCACGAGCCGCGGTACGCCAGCTGGGCCGACCGGGTGATCTACGTGCGCGACGGCCTCGTCGTCGACGAGGCCGGCGAGACGCCGAACCTGGCACTCGTGGACGAGGTCGAGGCATGAGCGGCGGCCTCGCTGGTTGGCGTCTCGCCCTGCGCATCGGGCAACGGGAGGCCCGGCGGGCGAAGTGGCGCAGCCTGCTGGTCATCTTGATGATCGCGCTGCCGGTGGCGGGCGTGACCGCGGTTGCGGTGACGTACCAGACCTATGACGTCGACACCGTGGAGGGCCTCGACCGCCGGCTCGGCACAGAGGCCGCGGCGAGCATCGACGTCCAGGGCTCCGCTGTCGTACGGCAGGGCATCGACCCCGACAACGCCTCCGAATGGCTCGACGAGTCCGACGCCGACCCGCTCGACGCCGCCGGAGTGAAGGCCGTCCTCGGGGACCGCCCGCTGCTGGCGGCCGAGGACCGGACCTTCGACGTACGCACCGACAAGGGGGTCACCTGGGCCAGCGGGCTGGAGACCGATCTGAACGACCCGCTCGCCGCCGGGCTGACCCGGCTGACCGAAGGTCGTCTCCCGCAGGGTCCGGACGAGGTCGTGGTCAACTCCAACCTCGCGTTCCGGGGTCCGGGCGTCGGTGAGGAGCTGCTGATCCCGAACGGCGACATCGATGAGACGCGCAAGGTCGTCGGGATCGTCGAGTCGGCGAACGTACGCAACGACCCCTTCGTCGCCGGAGTGGACCTCCCGGTGGACTACACCAGCGATCGTTCGACCTGGCTGGTCGGCGGCGGGCCGGTGACCTGGTCCGACATCGAGGACCTGAACGCTGCGGGTGCCTTCGTGCTCTCGCGCTCGGTCGTCATGGACCCGCCGGCGGCAGCTCGCGCGGCTGACAAGGAGATCCGTCCGCCCATGGGCACCCCGGATCCGTCCGAGCTCGTGGTCCTCGTCCTCATCGTGGTCATGGTCATCCTCGAGGTGGTCCTGCTGGCCGGGCCGGCGTTCGCGGTCGCGGCCCGGCGCCAGGCGCGCGACCTTGCTCTGATCGCGGCGTCGGGAGGGACCGCTCGTCAGTCCCGGCGCGTCCTGCTCGGGATGGCGATCGTCATCGGTGCGGTGGCGGCCGTCGTCGGTGCGGCCCTCGGGGTCGGGCTGGCGCGGCTTCTCCAGCCGCTCGCCCAGGATCAGGTCTCGGCCTGGTTCGGACCGTTCGAGGTGCCGTGGCTTCAGATCCTGGCGGTTGCCGTCATCGGCTTCGCGGCCGCGATCTGCGCGGCGATCGTGCCGGCCTGGATCGCCTCGCGACAGAACGTCGTCGGCGTACTGTCCGGGCGGCGGTCCGAGACCCTGCCTTCGCGGCGCTCGCCGATCATCGGTCTCGTGCTGGTGGCCGCCGGAGTCGGATCGGCGGCGTTCGGCACCCGGAACGCGCTCAGCGGGATCCCGATCGCTCTCGGCGTACTGCTCTGTGTCGCCGGGGTGCTGTTCATCCTCCCCGCCCTCGTGTCCGCGGCCGCGCGGTTCAGCGCCCGGATGCCGCTGGTGATCCGGTTCGCGACCCGCGACGCCGATCGGCACCGCACCCGGACGGTGCCGGCTGCCGGTGCGATCGCGGTGACGGTGGTCGGGGTCGTCACGCTCGGGATCGCGTTCAGCAGCGACCAGGAGCAGAACCAGGAGAGCTACCTGCCCTCCATCACGATCGGCGACGCCGTGGTGCATCCGCGACACAGTGACACCGAGAGCGACGTCGACCAGGACGAGACGAGAGCGCGGTGGGAGAACATCGCCGCGCAGGTCGAGAAGGCCATCCCGGGAGCGACGGCAGCACTCACGACCGGCGCGACATCGGAGGCTGACGGACGGTACGTCGCCGTTGAGACCGGTGACGGTGAGGCGATCCCGCTCGACACCACCATCGGCGAGTTCGGCGACCTCGTCGTCGCCGGTGCCGACGGGACCCTTCCGCCGGCGGTGGCCCGATCGCTCTCCGAGCGGGATGCTGCCACTGCTGCGGAGACCCTGAGGTCCTCGGGTGCGGTGGTGTTCACCACCGATGATGAGCTTCGGTCCTCGAAGTCCGCGCGCCTGGTGATCAAGGAGTGGTCCGAGGACGAGCAGACGGATGTCGACGCTGTCACCGTCGACGTGCCGGCGACCTACCTCGACGTCGGCGAGCGGGCCGCGCCCGCGTACGCGGTCGTGACGCCGGCGATGGTGAAGAAGCTCGGTGTCGAACCGCGGGTCCTGGGCCTCTACATCGAGAACGCCCGGCTCAGCGCCGCCGCCGAGACGGACCTCGACGAGGCCCTGGCGGCCGGGCAGTTCCCCACGACGATCCTGATCGAGCGTGGCTACCAGGAGACGGACACCGCCGTGATCGTCTGGCTGCTCCTGGTCACCCTGGGGGCCGTGCTGATGATCGGTGGCGCGCTGACCGCGACGCACCTGGCGCTCAACGACGCCCGCCCCGATCTGGCGACCCTGTCGGCGGTCGGAGCCAGGACGCGTACGCGACGTGGGGTCGCTGCCTCGTACGCCCTGGTCGTGACGCTCCTCGGAGCGGTCCCGGGAGCTCTCATCGGGTTCGTTCCCGGGATCGCGATCAGCTATCCGATCACCACCGAGGGCTGGCCGGAGCGCGACAGCGTCGCCGCGCACTACCTCGAGATCCCGTGGGACCTCGTCGGCATCGTGGTCGTCGGGCTTCCGCTGCTGATCGCGCTCATCGTCGCGGTCACCACCCGCGGTCGCCTGCCCATGGTGGCCCGCGTCGAATAGCCCGCCGAATCCTCAGTTGTGGGTGACGAAACTCGACTTTCGTCGCCCACAACTGCTTTTTCGGCCCGCCATTTCTACCGATTCGGCTGGGGTTGAGTGTCAGGCCTGGCAGAGGCAGAAGGGGTGACCGGCGGGGTCGAGGAAGACGCGGAAGGTCTTGCCGGGCTGGACCTCGTGCTTGGTGGCGCCGAGGGCGAGGGTCGCCTTCTCGGCGGTGTCGAGGTCGTCGACGAAGACGTCGAGGTGGGTCTGCTGGGGGACCTCCTGCGTCGGCCACTTCGGGGCGCGGTAGTCGTCGATGCCCTGGAAGTTGAGGGCGCCGCCCTCGCCCCAGGCCTCGGCCCAGGTGCCGTCGTCGTCGACCTTGGTCTCCCAGTCGAGGAGCTGGGCGTAGAAGGTAGCCAGGGCTGCCGGGTCGGGGCAGTCGATGACCCAGTGTGGTGTGCGTGCGATAGCCATGGCTCCGACGTTAGGGGTGGTTCCGGACGTTCGGCTTCCGCCTGTCGCATCGTCGTCTCAGAAATATACAGTCAGGGTTGACTGTTTGTTTCTGGCGCGGCAGAGTGCGTGCCTGTGAGCCAGGCCACCCGGATCCCTCAGGAGCAGCGCACCCGCGCGATGCGGGCCCGCCTCCTCGACGCCACCGTCGAGCTGCTGGCCGAGCGCGGTTTCGCCGGCACCTCTACCACGCTCGTCTCCCAGCGTGCCGGGGTCTCCCGCGGGGCGCAGCTGCACCACTTCCCGGCCAAGAACGACCTGGTCGTGGCGGCGGTCGAGCACATCACCGAAGCCCGCGGCGAGGCGCTTAAGGAGGCCGCCGGGGCGCTGCCGGAGGGCGGGCAGCGTACGCGGCACGTGCTCGCCATGCTCGCCGAGCAGGTCACCTCCCCGGTCTTCGCCGCGGCCCTGGAGCTGTGGGTCGCGGCCCGCACCGACGAGCAGCTGGCCGCGGCGGTGGGTCCGCTCGAGCAGCGCATCGGCCGCGAGCTCCACAGGGCCACGGTCGAGCTGCTCGACGTGGACGAGTCGAAGCCTGGGGTGCGCGAGCTCGTGCAGGCCACCCTCGATCTCGTCCGCGGCCTGGCTCTGGCTGACACGATTACCGACGACGCCGCCCGACGCGAGCGGATCCTCGATCACTGGGCCGAGGTCCTGGAAAGAGAGCTGCGATGAGCCTGCTGGATGAACTTCTCGAGGACCTCTCCATGGAGGGGTTCGAGCTGCGCCAGGTGGTGGCCGGCCTGAGCGAGGCGGGCTGGCGCGAGCCGACGCCGGCCGCGGGCTGGGACGTCGCTGCCCAGATCGCCCACCTGGCCTGGACCGACGAGGCCGCGCTCGCCGCGACTGAGTGGGTGGCAGGTGACGCGACCGCCTGGGACGAGCTGGTCACCGAGGCGCTCAAGAACCCCGAGGGCTATGTCGACGAGGCCG
This sequence comes from Nocardioides sp. NBC_00850, assembly GCF_045207335.1. Taxonomy (NCBI): domain Bacteria; kingdom Bacillati; phylum Actinomycetota; class Actinomycetes; order Propionibacteriales; family Nocardioidaceae; genus Nocardioides; species Nocardioides sp. NBC_00850. The sequence goes on along the minus strand of NZ_CP108845.1, from coordinate 597,509 downwards.
CGCTGGCGCTGGCCACGATGCCGGCGACGGACCTGTTGGAGCACTGGGACGGCGTACGCGGCGAGCTCGCTGGAGCGCTCGCGAACGTCCCGGACGGGCAGAAGCTGCCCTGGTTCGGGCCACCGATGTCGCCGGCCTCGATGGCGACCGCGCGGTTCATGGAGACCTGGGCCCACGGGCTGGACGTACGTGAGGCGCTCGGTCTGACCTACGAGCCCAGCGACCGCATCAAGCACGTCTGCCACCTCGGCACCCGCACCCGCGACTTCTCCTACGGGGTGCACGGCCTGACCCCGCCGAGCTCCCCGTTCCGGATCGAGCTCACCGCGCCGTCCGGTGAGGTCTGGGAGTGGGGACCTGCGGATGCGGCGCAGAGCGTCCGAGGCCCGGCGTACGACTTCGCGCGTCTCGTCACCCAGCGCATCCACCGCGACGACACCGCGCTGGAGGCGACCGGGGACGACGCCGAGAAGTGGCTGAGCATCGCCCAGGCGTTCGCCGGACCCGCGGGCTCGGGACGGGCACCGGAAGGGGACGCGCGATGATCACGATCGGCAACTGCTCCGGTTTCTACGGCGACCGGTTCTCGGCGATGCGCGACATGCTCGAGGGCGGTCGGCTCGACGTGCTCACCGGCGACTACCTCGCCGAGCTCACCATGCTCATCCTCGGCAAGGACGCCCTCAAGGACCCGACGACGGGCTACGCCAAGACCTTCCTGCGTCAGGTCGCCGACAGCCTCGACCTCGCTCTGCAGCGAGACGTCAAGATCGTCTCCAACGCCGGTGGCCTCAACCCAGCAGGTCTGGCGAAGGCGATCGAGGCGCTGGGGACGAGCGCCAAGGTTGCCTATGTCGACGGCGACGACCTTCGCGGCCGGCTCGACTCCCACCCCGACGCCCTGACCGCCAACGCCTATCTCGGTGCCTTCGGGATCGCGCACGCGCTCGATTCCGGGGCCGACATCGTCGTCACCGGCCGGGTGACCGACGCATCGGTCGTCGTCGGTCCGGCGATCGCCCACCACGGCTGGAAGCGCGACTCCTACGACGAGCTCGCCGGCGCCGTGGTCGCCGGGCACGTGATCGAGTGCGGCACCCAGGCCACCGGCGGCAACTTCTCCGGGTTCATGACCATGTCGCCGCAGGCTCGGGCGCGTCCGCTGGGCTTCCCGGTCGCCGAGATCGCCGTCGACGGCTCCTCGATCATCACCAAGCAGGACGAGACCGGCGGCACGGTCACGGTCGACACGGTCACCGCGCAGCTGCTCTACGAGATCCAGGGTCCGCTCTACCTCGGTCCCGACGTCACCACCGACCTGACCTCGATCCGTCTGGAGGAGGTCGGGATCGACCGGGTCGCGATCACGGGTGTGACGGGCACCCCGCCGCCGGCGACCCTCAAGGTCGCGGTCAACTCGCTCGGGGGCTACCGCAACTCCGTCGAGTTCGTGCTCACCGGTCCCGACATCGACGCCAAGGCGACCTGGCTGCGTGACCAGCTCGACGCCGAGCTCCCGATCGGACCGGACTACACCTGGTCGACCTACCGCATCCCCGCGCCCGATTCGCCGACCGAGGAGGGAGCCGCCTGCATCCTGCGGCTCTCCGCGCGGGCGGCGGACGCCGACGCGGTCGGCCGCGCGTTGACGGCTCCGGCCATCGAGCTGGCGCTCGCCACCTACCCGGGCTTCCACGTCACCGCGCCCCCGGGACGGCCGTCTCCGTTCGGGATCTACAAGCCTGCGTACGTCCGGCGCGACCGCGCTCCGGAGACCGTCCACCTCCCCGACGGCTCGACCTACGAGGTTCCGGCTCCCTTGGCGTATGCCGAGGCGTCGCCGCAGCGCCCGCAGACGTTCGCGTCCCCGGCATTCGGCGTGCCTGTCGGTTCGCTCCGTTCTGTGCCGCTCGGCGATCTGGTCTATGCGCGCTCGGGGGACAAGGGCGGCGACGCCAACCTCGGGCTCTGGGTGCCGCAGGGACGGCCGGACGCTGCCGTCGAGTGGCTGTTGCGCACCGTCGATCAGGGGTGGGTGCGGCAGCTGTTGCCGGAGGCCGAAGAGCTGACCATCGACATCACGCGGCTGCCTCACCTGCGTGGCGTCAACATCGTGATCCACGACCTGCTGGGCGAAGGAGTGGCGGCGTCCACCCGTTTCGACCCGCAGGCGAAGGGCCTGGGCGAGTGGGCCCGAAGCCGATTTGTAGACATTCCGGAGGGACTTCTGTGAGCGAGGATCTGTTCCAGCTGGGCGCCGAGTTCGTCCGCCGTGAGGTCTTCCCTGACCTACAGGTTTGGGAGGACAACCAGGAGATTCCTCGGGAGGTCCACAAGGCCGCCGCCAAGCAGGGCCTGCTCGGGATCGGGTTCCCCGAGGAGGCCGGCGGCGAGGGCGGCGGACTGGCCGACACGGTCGCGGTGACCGAGGGGATGATGTCCGAGGGCGCCTCCTCCGGCCTGCTCGCGGGCCTGTTCACCCATGGGATCGCGCTGCCGCACATCGCCAAGCACGGCTCGCCGCACCTCATCGACACCTACGTGAAGCCCACGCTGGCCGGCGAGAAGATCGGCAGCCTCGCCATCACCGAGCCCGACGGCGGCTCCGACGTCTCCCACCTGCGCACCACCGCGGTCCGCGACGGCGACGAGTTCGTGGTCAACGGCGCCAAGACGTTCATCACCAGCGGCGTACGCGCCGACTTCGTCACCACCGCGGTCCGCACCGGCGGCCCGGGCGCCGGCGGCATCAGCCTGCTGGTGATCGACAAGGACACCCCCGGATTCACGGTCACGCGCAAGCTCGCCAAGATGGGCTGGCACTGCTCCGACACCGCGGAGCTCGCCTTCGAGGACGTACGCGTCCCCGCCGCCAACCTTGTCGGAGACGAGAACGCCGGCTTCATCTACATCGCCGAGGCGTTCGTGACAGAGCGGATCGCGCTGGCCGTGCAGGGCTACGGCACCGCCGCCCGCTGCCTGGCGCTCACCGCCGACTTCTGCCGCCAGCGCGAGACCTTCGGTGAGCCCCTGATCAAGCGTCAGGTCGTACGCCACAAGCTGGTCGAGATGCACCGGCAGGTCGAGGTGGCCAAGGCCTACACCCACGCCGTGGTCGCGCGCTACGACCGCGAGGGGTCGACCCAGGCCACGATCGCCGAGGCGGCGCTGGCCAAGCAGACAGCGGTCGAGGCCTGCACCTGGGTCGTCGACCAGGCCGTCCAGCTTCACGGCGGGACGGGATACATGCACGGGACCGAGGTCGAGCGGCACTACCGCGACGCCCGGATCCTGCCGATCGGAGGAGGAGCCACCGAAGTGATGACGGACCTGGCCGCCAAGCTGTTGGGACTGGACCGATGACCGGAAACAGAGAGGCCCTCCTCGAGAAGATCGAGGCGCTCGACGCCGAACACGCCAAGGCGGCGGCCGGAGGCGGCGAGAAGTACGTCGCCCGCCACAAGGCCCGCGGCAAGCTCCTCGCCCGCGAGCGGATCGAGCTGCTCCTGGACGAGGGCAGCCCGTTCCTGGAGACCCAGCCACTGATCGGCTGGGGCAGCGACTTCCCGGTCGGTGGCTCGATGATCACCGGCATCGGTGTGGTCGAGGGCGTCGAGTGCATGATCGTCGCCAACGACCCGACGGTGAAGGGTGGCGCGCTCAACCCCTACTCCCTCAAGCGCTCCTTCCGCGCGGCCGAGATCGCGGAGAAGAACGGTCTCCCGACGATCAACCTGACCGAGTCCGGCGGCGCCGACCTGCCGACCCAGAAGGACATCTTCATCCCGGGCGGCAAGGGGTTCCGCGACCTCACCCGCGCCTCCGCCCGCAAGCAGCCGACCATCTCGGTGGTCTTCGGCAACTCCACGGCCGGTGGTGCGTACGTCCCCGGCATGAGCGACTACGTGATCATGGTCAAGGAGGGCGCGAAGGTCTTCCTGGCCGGCCCGCCGCTGGTGAAGATGGCCACCGGCGAGGACACCGACGACGAGTCGCTGGGCGGCGCCGAGATGCACTCGCGCATCTCCGGCTCCTCCGACTTCCTCGCCGTCGACGAGCACGACGCCATCCGGCAGGCGCGACGCGTCGTGGCCAGGCTCAACTGGCGCAAGCACGGTCCGCAGCCGAAGGCGAGCTACGAGCCCGAGCTCGACCCCGACGGCCTGCTCGACCTGATCCCGACCGATCTCAAGGAGCCCTTCGACCCGCGCGAGGCGATCCTGCGGATCGTGGATGGGACCGGGCCTGACAACGAGGTCGCGTTCGACGAGTTCAAGCCCCTCTATGGACCGAGCCTCTGCGTCGGCTGGGCGCGGTTGCACGGCTACGAGATCGGCATCCTCGCCAACGCCCGCGGCGTACTGATGAGCGAGGAGGCGCAGAAGGCGGCGCAGTTCATCCAGCTCGCCAACCAGAAGGACACTCCGCTGCTGTTCCTGCACAACACCACCGGCTACATGGTCGGCACGGAGTACGAGCAGGGCGGCATCATCAAGCACGGCGCCCTGATGATCAACGCGGTCTCCAACTCCACCGTCCCGCATCTGACCGTGATCATGGGCGCGAGCTACGGCGCCGGCAACTACGGCATGAACGGGCGTGCGTACGACCCCCGCTTCCTGTTCACGTGGCCTTCTGCCAAGTCCGCGGTGATGGGGCCGGCCCAGCTCGCCGGCGTGATGGAGATCGTCGCCCGCGAGTCCGCGGAGAAGAAGGGCGAGGTCTTCGACGCCGACGGGTTCAAGGGCGTCAAGGAGATGGTCGAGGGGATGGTCGAGGAGCAGTCGCTGCCGATGTTCCTCTCCGGCCTCGGCTATGACGACGGGGTCATCGACCCGCGCGACACCCGGACCGTCCTCGGCCTCTGTCTCTCCGCCATCGCCACCCGACCGATCGAAGGCGCCATGAACTTCGGCGTCTTCAGGATGTGAGTGCCATGACCATCAGTCGAATCCTGGTCGCCAACCGCGCCGAGATCGCCTCGCGTGTCTTCCGCACCGCGCGCAAGCTCGGCATCGAGACCGTCGCGGTGCACTCCGACGCCGACGCGGACCTGCCGTTCGTGGCGGAGGCGGACCATGCCGTACGTCTCCCCGGCAACGCCCCCGCCGAGACCTACCTCCGCGCCGACCTCGTCATCGAGGCGGCGAAGGTGGCCGGTGCGGACGCGATCCACCCGGGTTACGGGTTCCTGTCGGAGAACGCCGACTTCGCCCGCGCCGTCGAGGCCGCTGGTCTGGTCTGGATCGGGCCCGCGCCCGAGTCGATCGAGCAGATGGGCTCCAAGATCGAGGCCAAGAAGATCATGGCTGCCGCCGGGGTCCCGGTCCTGGAGGCGCCGGCTTCACCAGTCGAGTCCGACCTTCCGCTGCTGGTCAAGGCCTCCGCGGGCGGGGGCGGGCGCGGGATGCGGATCGTCCGCTCAATCGACGCTCTCGGCGCCGAGATCGCCAAGGCCGAGGCCGAGGCCGCGTCCGCCTTCGGGGACGGGACCGTCTTCGTCGAGCCGTACGTCGAGGCCGGCCGCCACGTCGAGGTCCAGGTCGTCGGCGACGGCACCGGGAACGTCGCGGTCTTCGGTGAGCGCGACTGCTCGGTGCAGCGTCGCCACCAGAAGGTCGTCGAGGAGTCCCCGGCTCCGCTGTTGCCCGATGCGGTCCGGTCGGCGCTCCACGAGGCCGCCCGGAACGCTGCCGCGGCGATCGACTACCGCGGTGCCGGGACCGTCGAGTTCCTCTACGACGCCACGTCGGAGCGGTTCTGGTTCCTGGAGATGAACACGCGCCTGCAGGTCGAGCACCCGGTGACCGAGCTGGTTCATGGGGTGGATCTGGTGGAGCTGCAGATCGCGGTGGCTGAAGGTGTTGGTTTCGACACGCCTTCGCCTAGCGGCTCCGGCGGCTCAACCAGCGGGCATGCGGTGGAGGTGCGGCTCTACGCCGAGGACCCGGCAGCGGACTATCAGCCGCAGTCGGGAGCGTTGACGACGCTCGAGTTCCCCGGTGATGCCCGGATCGACGCCGGCTATACGTCGGGCTCGGAGGTCAGCACCTTCTACGACGCGATGCTGGCGAAGGTGATCGTGCACGCCCCCACGCGCGACGCGGCGATCCGGCGGCTCGTCGGGGTGCTGCGTACGGCCAAGATCCATGGCCTGGTGACCAACCGGGAGCAGCTGATCGGGATCCTCGGGTCCGATGCGTTCCGCAGCGGCGAGGTCACCACCGCTCTGCTCGCGAAAGAAAATTTTCTTTCAACGGTCGACGACCCCGGTGCCGCCGTCGCCGCGACGGCCGCGCTGGCCGAGGCGACCCGTCGCCCGGGGCTCCCGGTCGCCTGGCGCAACGTCACGAGCCAGCCGCAGCGGACGGTCTTCGAGGATGATTCCGAGGATGGTCTCGTCGTGGAGTGGTACGGCACGCGCGACGGCTACCGCATCGACGGCTTCGAGGTCATCGATGCAGGTCAGGACCGGGTTGTACTCGAAAGGGACGGCCTGCGCACGACGTACGAGATCGCCGTCACCGGCGACCGGATCGACATCGACTCCTCGTTCGGCCACACCGCGCTGCGGAAGCGTCCGAGGTTCACCGACCCCGCGAGCCAGACCCAGCCCGGAAGCCTGCTGGCGCCGATGCCGGGATCGGTCATCAGCGTGCTCGCCGAAGCCGGAAGCAACGTCACAGAAGGCCAGCCGCTGCTGGTCCTGGAGGCGATGAAGATGCAGCACACGGTGACCGCGCCCACCGACGGCGTACTCGCTCAGATCAACGTCAAACCAGGAACCCAGGTCGCCGCCGGCGAGGTGCTCGCCGTCGTAGAGGAGGAGACATCATGACTGCGTTCACTGAGCCCGAGGAGCGGACCGCGCTGCGGGAGGCCGTGGCGAAGCTGGCCGGCAAGTACGGCCACGACTTCGTCGCCAAGCAGGCCCGCGAGGGCGGCAAGATGACCGAGATGTGGCTCGAGATGGGCCGCAACGGGTTCCTCGGCGTCAACATCGCCGAGGAGTACGGCGGTGGTGGCGGTGGCATGAGCGACCTGGCCGCCGTGCTCGAGGAGGCCGCGACCGCCGGCGCTCCGCTGCTGATGATGGTCGTCAGCCCGGCGATCTGCGGCAGCATCATCGGCCGCTGCGGCACCGACGAGCAGAAGAAGCGCTGGCTTCCTGCCATCGCGGACGGGAGCCTGCTGATGGCCTTCGGGATCACCGAGGCCGACGCCGGCTCCAACTCCCACAAGATCACCACCACCGCCAAGCGGGACGGCGACAGCTGGGTGCTGAACGGGCAGAAGACCTTCATCTCCGGTGTCGACGAGGCCGACTCGGTCCTCATCGTCGCCCGCACCGAAGACGCCAAGACCGGCAAACTCAAGCCCGCGCTCTTCGTGGTTCCGACCGACTCCGAGGGCTTCACCAAGCAGGTCATCCCGATGGCCTGGGAGGCGCCGGAGAAGCAGTTCACCCTCTTCATCGACGACGTACGTCTCTCTGCCGACGCGCTCGTCGGCGACGAGGACGGCGGCATCTGGCAGCTCTTCGCCGGCCTCAACCCCGAGCGCATCATGGGCGCCGCCCTCTCCTGCGGGATGGCGCGCTACGCGCTCGGCAAGGCGGTCGAGTACGCCGGGTCGCGGTCGGTCTGGAAGGACGCCCCGATCGGCTCCCACCAGGGCATCGCGCACCCGCTCGCGAAGGTCAAGATCGAGCTGGAGCAGGCTCGCCTGCTGTGGCAGAAGGCCGCCGCGCTCTACGACGCCGGCGACGACGCCGGTGCCGGGGAGTACGCCAACATGGCCAAGTACGCCGCCGGCGAGGTCGCCTGCAACGCCACCGATGCGGCGGTCCACACCCACGGCGGCAACGGCCTGACGGTCGAGTACGGCCTGGCCAACCAGCTCGTCGCTGCCCGTCTGGGCCGGATCGCCCCGGTCAGCCGGGAGATGATCCTCAACTACATCGCCATGCACACCCTGGGACTCCCGAAGTCCTACTGACCACGGCGAATGAGTACAGGGCCGGTCGCGTGAGCGACCGGCCCTGCTGCGTACGTCTGTCTCTACTTCTTCGGCTCGATGATCACGATGGTGCTGAGGATCTTGTCGGCGAAGGTCTGACGCTTGTCGTCCCACAGCGGCCACAGGTAGCCGATGTAGCAGGCGAGCTGGTCGAGGTAGTGGACGAAGAAGCGGCCGATCGAGAACCAGGTGCCGAGGACCTGGCCGTCGGCCTCCTTGACGACCTTGATCCCGAGGACGCCCTTGCCGATCGAGTAGCCGGTCTTGCCCTGCTTCAGGCCGTAGTTCCAGAACAGGAAGGCGAGAGACACGAGGAAGCCGATGAACATGAGGAGCCCACCGATGGCCATGAGCGCCCCGTTGGGCTCGCCGGCGGGCGTGTACATGCCGGTGTTCGGGTCGTACTCCGAGGTGCCACCCGCGGCGGCTCCGCCGATGAGCAGGCCGTAGCCGATCCAGAACGGGATCATCGCCACCGCGCCGACGAGTCCGTCGATGATGAAGGCACCCGCGCGCGCACCCCAGGAGGCGTACGGCGGGGTCGGGGCGCCATAGCCGTAGCCGGCCGGGGCGGCGCCGTAGCCGGGAGCGGCAGGAGCGCCGTAGCCCGGCGCGGGAGGCGGCGGCGGAGCGCTGGGCTGACCGTAGGCCGGGGCGGGCGGCGGCGTCGGCGGCAGGGGCTGGCCGGAGGGGTCCTGCGGGGCGCCAGGAGGCGGGCCGTAGTTAGACATGCGCCGAGTATGGCCACATCTCAACGTAAATGTCAGCGCACACGCCTGAGCCCGTCACGTCTGAGGCCGAGGCTCCACCAGGACCAGCGTCGCGACGATCTTGTCGGCGAAGGTCTGCCGCTTGTCGTCCCACAGCGGCCACAGGTAGCCGATGAAGCAGAACGCGTCGAGGACGTGAAGCAGTTGCCGGCCCAGCGCCATCGGGACGCCGGTCGTCGCCTGTGACTCTTTGCGGACCAGCTTGATCCCGACGACGCCCTTGCCGATGGTGTAGCCGGTGCGACCCTGCTTGAGGACGTGGTTCCAGACGGCGAAGCCGATGAACCCCAGCCAGCCGACCAGGGTGACCAGGAGGCCGAAGATGGTGACGAAGAAGCCGGACTCCTGCGACAACCCACCTCCCACGCCGGCGACGAGATAGAACGGCACCAGCAGCGCCGCGTCGATCAGCGCACCGCTGGCCCGGCGACCCCAGGTCGCCAGCGGCGGGCCGGTGGGGACGTACGACTGCTGTGCCCACGGCGGGGCCTGGGGCTGCTCGCCCGGTCCACGAGTGGGGTCCTGCGGTGCGCCTGGCGGCGGCCCGGGCGGCGGGCCGAAGTTCGACATCTGGTGGGTCATCTCCTCGAGTGTGCTGGCCTGCTGACCTGACCGACGTTCAATCTATCGGGTCGCACAGGGGTTAGCCTGACCCTTATGGCTGGAGCGGCGACGGCAATGGATCGGGCTCAGCGCCGGTTTCCGCCGGTCGCGTTCCCGCTCGGTGTCGTCTACAAGTTCTACGAGGACCAGGGCAACAACCTCGCCGCGATCATCACCTACTACGCCTTCGTGGCGGTCTTCCCGCTCCTGCTGCTGGCCTCCTCGATCCTCGGTTTCGTGCTGGAGGGCAACCCGAGCCTGCAGGAGGCGGTGCTCGACACGGCGCTGGCGCAGTTCCCGATCATCGGTGACCAGCTCGGCCGCAAGGAGCTCACCGGGTCGACCGGCGCGATCGTCATCGGTGGTATCACGGCCCTCTACGGTGCGCTCGGCCTGGGCCTCTCGCTGCAGAACGCGGTCAACACCGCATGGTCCGTGCCGCGCAACAGCCGCCCCAACCCGATCCTGCTGAGGGTGCGGGCGCTGCTCATGCTCGCCGCCGGCGGTCTGGCCATCCTCTCGGTGACCACGCTGTCGCTGGTGCTGAGCCGCACCGACTTCCTCGGGTTCAAGGCGGTCGATGTCGGCTACTGGCTGGTGATCCTCGGCACCGTCGTGATCGTCACCGGCATGCTCTGCGTCGTCTTCCGGATGGCCACCACGCGGGATCACGCCCTCGGGCACGCCCTCCCGGGGGCGTTCACGTTCGCGCTGCTGTGGCAGGTGCTGCAGTACTTCGGCGCGGAGTTCGTCCAGCACGTGCTCGCCGCCACTCGCGGCATGAACCAGACCTTCGCGCTGGTCCTCGGTCTCGTCGCCTTCCTCTACGTCGCGGCGCTGATGGTGGTGATCTCGATCGAGGTCAACGTCGTCTACGCGCGTCACCTGTGGCCGCGAGCGCTGCTCACCCTCTTCACCGACGAGGTCGAGCTGACCGAGGCCGACCGTCGCGCCTACGCGAGCTATGCCCTCATGCAGCGTCACAAGGGCTTCGAGACGGTCGCGGTCACGTTCGACGGCCCCGACGGCGACACCCACGAGATCGTCATGGACCCCTCCTGGCTCCGCAAGACCGCGAGGCGGATCCGTCGCCACGACGAGTTCAGCCGGCCGCTGCCGCCGACCAAGCCACCGCCCCCGGTGCCGCCCGGCCAGCTGCGCGCGGTGCCGCATCCCGACGAGGACGAGCCGAAGCGGCGTACGCCTTAGGGCTTCCTCCGCAGCGGCACGAAGCGATACCAACCGTGGCTGCTCAGTCGCGACGTGCCCGTCGCGTTCCGCTCCACCAGCATCATCAGCCCGGCGACCGGGACCACCATCCGGCCGGGTGCGGCGAGCTGGCCCATCAGCTCGCGCGGCAGAGCCTCGGCCTCGGCGGAGACGAGGATGCGATCGTACGCAGCCTGCCGCGGCCACCCGAGGACCCCGGGCTTCGCCTTCTCGATGCGGGCCCACGGCTGGTCGGTCGCCGCCAGGTTGCGGCGGCCGAACCTGACCAGGGACGGTTCCAGCTCGACTCCGATGACGCTGCCCTCCGGACCGGTCAGGTGGGCGAGCAGCGCGGTGGTCCAGCCCGACCCGGAGCCGACGTCGAGCACCTTGTCGCCCGGTGCGACCTCGAGAAGACGGAGCATGTCGGCCACCGTCCGCGGCTGCGAGTTGGTCTGCCCGTGGCCGATCGGAAGCGGCTCGTCGAAGCGCGCGAAGTCACGCTCCTCGGGCGGGAGGAAGCCCTCCCGGGGGATGGCGGAAAATGCATCGAGGACCGCGTCCACCCCTCCAGTCAAGCACCGTAAGGTCTGCCCCATGACTGTGTCGCCTGAAACCAACGCAGAGCTCGTCCACCTCGACGTCGTCGAGGGTGTCGCCACCATCACCCTCGACTCGCCGGCCAACCGCAACGCGCTCTCCCGCCAGCTGGTCACCGAGCTGTTCGAGGCGCTGCACGCCGCCGACAAGGACGCCTCCGTCAAGGCGGTCGTGCTCCAGGCCACGGGCACCGTCTTCTGCTCGGGCGCCGACCTCTCCGAGGCCGCGACGGTGCCGATGGAGGAGGGCACCCGCGGGATCGTACGTCTCCAGCGCACCATCGTCGCCCTGACCAAGCCCGTTGTGGCGAAGGTCCAGGGACCCGTGCGCGCCGGCGGTCTCGGGCTCGTCGCCGCCGCCGACATCGCGATCGCCGCCGACACCGTCTCGTTCGCGCTCACCGAGGTCCGGCTCGGCCTGGCCCCCGCCGCGATCTCCCTCTCGATCCTGCCCCGGATCGACGCCCGCGCAGCCTCCCGCTACTTCCTCACCGGCGACAAGTTCGACGCCGCCGAGGCAGCCCGCATCGGCATCCTGACCGCCGCCGTCCCCGCCGCCTCGCTCGACGACGAGGTCGCCGCCATCACGTCCTCCCTGCTCGAGGGCTCCCCCCAGGGGCTGCGCGAGACCAAGCGCCTCATGGTCCGCGGCCTGGTCGAGCACATCGACGCCGGCGGCGAGGAGATGGCAGCCCTCTCCGCCCGCCTCTTCGGCTCCGACGAGGCCCGCGAGGCGATGACCGCGTTCCTGTCTCGCAAGCGGTAGCCGTTTGGTGGCACCGCTGCCCGCATAACACCACGTCGGGGGTAGAGTTACCTCCTTGCCGTGCGCCATGGGGGGCGCACGGCGGGTGTGGATCTTTGTGACGGGGGAACATCCAGTTGAACGACAAGCTGGCTGAGCGCGAGATCGCTCAGGAGCAGGGGTTCGTAGATCGTGTCTACCTCCAGCTGGGGGAGTCGGCGCGCGCTGCGCACGAGCTGGCCAACGAGGGCCGCGAACGTGGGGCCCTGGGGCATGAGGGCGGTCTGGTGGAGCGCGACGCGTTCGCCTTCCAGGCGGCGCGACGCATCGCGCAGCTCGACGCTGCCCACGAGGGGCTGGTCTTCGGCCGCCTCGACCTCGACCCGTCGGTCGACTCGGAGCCGCGCTACGTCGGCCGCATCGGTCTGCGCGACGCCGAGCGTGACTCGCTGCTGATCGACTGGCGGGCGCCGGCGGCCGCGGTGTTCTACCAGGCCACGGCGGTCGAGCCGCGGTCGGTGATCCGGCGGCGGGTGCTCCGGTCCGAGGGGCAGAGCGTGATTGGTGTCGAGGACGAGCTGCTCGACGCCGAGGCGCTGGAGCGCTCCGGTGCCGACCTGCCGATCGTCGGTGAGGGCGCGCTGATCGCTCAGCTCAGCCGTGCCCGCGACCGCACGATGCACTCCATCGTCGCGACCATCCAGGCAGAGCAGGACAAGGCCATCCGTGCGCCGGGCAAGGGCGTCACGACGATCTCCGGTGGTCCGGGCGTGGGCAAGACCGTGGTGGCTCTCCACCGGGCCGCCTACCTGCTCTACACCGAGCGTCGCCGCTACGAGTCCGGTGGCGTGCTCATCGTCGGCCCGTCGGGCGTCTTCATGCGCTACATCGAGCGCGTCCTGCCGAGCCTCGGCGAGACCGCGGTGGCGCTGCGTTCGCTGGGCGAGGTCGTCGACGGCGTACGCGCGACCTGGCACAACGACCCCGCCGTCGCCGACGTGAAGGGCTCGGTCCGGATGGCCGAGGTGCTGCGTCGCGCCTCGCGCCAGCAGGCGCCGGGCTCCCCGCGCGAGTTCAAGGTCTTCTACCGCGACGACTCGCTGCGCCTGGACGGCAAGCGGCTCGGTGAGCTGCGGCGTCAGCTGATGAGCCAGGGCCGGCGCAACCAGCAGCTGCGTCGCGTACCTCAGATGCTTCTCGACATCCTCTGGCGGCAGGTACGCGGTGAGCGCGGTCGCGAGCGCGGTCGCGAGGTCTTCAACGACGAGATGCTCGACAACCCCGCCTTCCTCGAGTTCGCCGCCGCCTGGTGGCCGGCGCTGGAGGCGCGCGAGGTGCTCGGCTGGCTCCGCGAGCCGGAGTTCCTCGCTCGCGTCTCCGAGGGAATCCTGACGCACGACGAGCAGCAGCTGCTCCTCAAGTCGTGGGCTGGCCGTGGCCTGACCGACGCCGACCTGGCCATCGAGGACATTCCGCTGCTCGACGAGCTCCGCTACGCGATCGGCGACATCCCCGAGCAGGTCGCCGACGAGCGCGACGCCGACCAGAGCGGCATCGACATCGCCGAGCTGATGACCGCCTCCGACCGCGAGTTCTCCTCGGGCCGTGGCTGGCGCCCGCCGACGTACCGGATCGACGACGACCCGTTCGCCCACATCCTCATCGACGAGGCGCAGGACCTGACGCCGATGCAGTGGCGGATGGTCGGTCGCCGGGGACGTACGGCCTCGTGGACCATCGTCGGCGACCCCGCCCAGTCGTCGTGGCCGGTGGCGGAGGAGGCCGACGCAGCCCGGGCCAAGGCGCTCGAGGGCAAGCCGGTCCACGCGTTCCACCTATCGACGAACTACCGCAACTCGGCCGAGATCTACGACTTCGCGGCCGCCTATGCCGAGCGGGTCGGGCTCAACGCCGACCTGCCGACCGCGGTCCGCTCCACCGGAGTCGAGCCGCGGGTCATCGAGCACACGGTCGACCTGGAGAAGGCCACCCGGGACGCGGTCGGCGAGATCGCATCGAAGGTCGGCGGCACCGTCGGCATCGTGGTCCCGGTCGCGCGCCGCTCCGAGGTCAACGCCTGGCTCGCGTCCTGGTCGGAGTTCGCCGACGACGCGCCCAGCGCCGCAGCCTCCTCCGCCGACCCGACGTCGGTGCCGTCCGGTGAGGACCGCATCGTCGTCCTCACCGGCCTGGACACCAAGGGCCTCGAGTTCGACGGCATCGTCGTGGTCAGCCCCGACGAGATCGAGCTCGAGTCGGCCACCGGCCGCGCCACGCTCTACGTCGTCCTGACCCGTGCGACCCAGCTGCTGACCACCGTCTCCTGACGACCCATTGCCGAGTCGGCGCGTCAGAACGCGCCGACTCGGCGAGGGCTATAGGGCTGTGATCCAGGGGTGGTCGGGCAAGGTCTGCTCGAGCGCGCGCTGCAGCCAGCGACGCCGGCGGTCGTCGAGCAGCGGCACGGTGTTGTCGAAGTCGAGCTGGTCCTTCGAGCGGAGCCCTGGGGCCTTGTAGAGGAGCTGGATCTCGGGCTGGAGATAGCGGATCCCGTCGCGCTCCCAGACCGCCTCGGACATCGGCATCCGGATCGACTCCTCACGCCGATAGACCCACTCACCGGCGGTGCCCGGGTTGAGCAGCAGGTCGTACTCCCACGGATCCTGAGCGCTCCGCCGGGTCCAGACCTGACCCTCGGTCTCCCAGAGGACATCGTCCGCGGCGCCGTCGGGATCGTCGTCCGGGAGTAGCGGACGCAGCGCCGTGGTGCCTGCGGCCCATACGTCGAAGCGCCCCGCCAGATGCTTGCGCAGCACGGCGAGATCGCTGCGGAGCACACAGGTGTCGGTGTCCTCGTGCTCACGACGTACGCCGGTGAACGCCTCGATCGCCCAACCGCCCGCGACCCACCAGGTGCCGGGATAGCCCTCGAAGAGGGCGGCCACGTCGGCCGGTGTGCGCGGCGCCCAAGGCCCGTAGAGCCGTTCGAACTCGTCGTTGCTCAGATCGTTGACGCCCACCCGCGAAGCCTAGCTACGCGGGTGGGCGTCGGGAGGAGGGTCAGCCGACGGACGGCTTGGCGTCGGCGGTGACCTCGACACCCTCGGCGAACTCGACGAGCTGCTCGTCGGTGAGGTGGATGGTGTTCCACATCTGGATGACGACGGTGAAGTCGCCGTGGGTGTACTTGAGCACCGTCGCGCCGTCAGGGGTGGTGACGAGCGATGCGGGCTGGCCGGAGACGGAGGTGTTGGTCGAGTCCGCGGGCGCGGCCGAGCTCGACTCGAGCATCACCACGATCTTGTCCTGGAAGTCACTGACCGAGGACTTGTCCTCGGGGCGGGCGACGGCGAGGACATACGGGTCGGATCCCTGCAGCACGAACCCCTCAGGCACCTTCGCCACAGTGAAACCGGGCATCTGGGTGCCGTCGTAGTCGACCAGCCGTACGTTCTCGGCGGCCTGGACGGTCGGTGCGCCCTCGTTGCCGGAGGTCAGTGCGATGCCGCCGAAGGCGCCGCCGACCGCGAGGGTCAGCGCGGCACCACCGATCGCGGCGCGCTTGATCCGGCGCCGGGAGAGCGCCCGGTGGCCGCGGCGAAGGTCGGCGGCGGCATCCTCGGTCGCCGAGGCGGAGGTGGACGGGGTCAGGCGGGCGAGGCGGTCGGTCACGTCGTTCATCGGGAGTCTCCTGTCAGTTGGGTGGGGGTGAGCAGCGCCCGGAGCTTGTCCAGGCCGCGTGCGGTCTGGGACTTCACGGTTCCGGTCGAGCAGTTGAGCGCATCGGCGACCTCCTCGACCGAGAGGTCGTGGACATGGCGGAGCACGACGGCCGCGCGTTGCCGGGGCGGCAGCTCGGCCAGCGCAGCGACGAGCTCGGGATCGACCATCGCCGGATCCTCGACCGGTGCCTCGGGCAGCGTGACCGAGCCCTGCTCCCGCCGGAAGAACGGGCGCCTGCGGTGGTCGGTCAGGCAGTTGACCAGGGTGCGGCGAGCGTACGCAGCGGGGTGCTGGGATGCTCGCCCCCAGGCCAGATAGACCTTGACCAGCGTCGACTGGACCAGATCCTCGGCCAAGTGGGCGTCGCCGGCGGTCAGCAGCCGGGCAGTGCCGACGAGCGGCGCTCGGTGGCGGCGTACGAAGGCCTCGAATTCGGCGTCTTGGGAACGTCTCACGCACTGTCAACGGATGCGGGGCACCGCGGGGTTGCACGGCCCACCATCCGAATCGAATGGGTCACCCGCAAGCGCGCGGATTAGGCTCATCCCATGACGACCAACAGCCCCGCCCGGACCGCGATCGAGGAGATCACGGGGCACGAGGCGTGGGCGATCATCCGGCGCTCGTCGCGGGCGGGTGACCGGGACACGGTCGGCATGCTGGCGGGCACCCGGTCGGTGGTCGAGTCGCTGCTCGACGTACCTCTCGAGGAGGGCACCCCGGAGCCGGGGAAGGTGGCCGACCGACTGCTCGCGGTGCCGTTCCGGCAGGTCAGCGAGCGTGGCTTCGAGGCCCACGACGACGGCACCCCGCTGGTGGTCGTCGACGTGGAGCGCGAGTGGGAGTTCTCCGTCGCCGAGGTGATCGAGGCGCTTCCCGACGTCCCTGTGGAGTTCGTGGACCGCGGTGGGTTCGACGTGGACGACGACACCTATGCCGACCTGGTCAAGACCGTGATCGAGGACGAGATCGGCCAGGGCGAGGGCGCCAACTTCGTGATCGGCCGCCACTACCGGGCCCAGCTCGACGACTGGAACCACGACCGCGCGCTCACCGTGCTGCGGCGTCTTCTGGAGCGCGAGCGCGGGGCTTACTGGACCTACTGCTTCTTCACCGGCGACCGCTACCTCATCGGCGCTTCGCCGGAGCGGCACGTGAGCGTCCACGGCGGCGACGTCCGGATGAACCCGATCTCCGGCACTTTCCGGCTGCCGCGCGACCTCGAGGGCAGCCCGGAGAAGATCGCCCACGACCTCAAGGGGCAGCTGACCGACTTCCTGACGGATCAGAAGGAGGTCTACGAGCTCTTCATGGTGGTCGACGAGGAGCTCAAGATGATGTGCGACATCTGCGACCAGGGCGGCCAGGTGCTCGGGCCGTTCCTGAAGCCGATGTCGCGGCTGATCCACACCGAGTATCTGCTGGCCGGCCGTTCGGCGCGCGACCCGCGCGAGATCCTGCGCGACACGATGTACGCCGCCACCGTCACCGGCTCGCCGGTGGAGAACGCGTGCCGGCTGATCAAGAAGTACGAGCCGGAGGGCCGTGGCTACTACGGCGCCGCCCTCGCGCTGCTCGGCCGTGACGAGTCCGGTGCCCCGACGGTCGATTCGCCGATCGTGATCCGCACCGCAGATGTGTCGCTGAGCGGGGAGCTGAAGGTGAGTGCCGGGGCGACCCTGGTGCGAGACTCCGACCCGACGTACGAGGTCGCCGAGACGCACGCCAAGGCCGGCGGGATCCTGTCGGCCTTCGGGCTGGTGCCGGCCGCGCCCGCGCTCGCCCAGGACGTCTCCGAGCTGGTCAACGACGAGGACCTACTGCTGACCCTGGCCGCCCGCAACCGCCGGCTGTCGTCGTTCTGGCTCACCGACCAGGGCGATGAGGAGCCCTCGGCCCACCTCGCCGGGAAGCACGCGGTGATCCTGGACGGCGAGGACGATTTCGTACGCATGCTGCGCCACGTCCTCCGGGTGCTCGGCATGACCTCGTCGGTCGTGCGGCACGAGGACTACGAGGACGGTGCCTTCGCGGGGGCTGATCTCGTCATCGTCGGGCCCGGCCCGGGTGACCCGCGCGACGGAACTGATCCGAAGATGGCCAAGCTGCGTGCCGCCGTGGCGTCGCTGCTCGAGACCGAGCAGCCGTTCCTGGCGGTCTGCCTCGGCCACCAGGCGCTGTGCCACCAGCTCGGGATCGGGCTGCACTACAAGGACATCGTCTTCCAGGGCACCCAGACCCGTGTGGGTCTCGGGTTCGGCGGGCGGCCGCGCCGTGAGCGGGTGGGCTTCTACAACACCTTCGTCGGACGGGTGGGCTCCACGGAGCTGCCCGCGGGGGTGTCGGTGGATGCCGATCCCGAGTCCGGTGACATCCACGCCATCTCCGGGCCGCACTACGCCGGCATCCAGTTCCACGCGGAGTCGGTTCTCACCGAGCGCGGCTACGACCTCATCCACGACGTCGTCAGCGATCTGCTGGCCCAATGAGCGATGTCGTCGTGGTCGACCACCACGACTCCTACGTGTGGAGCCTCGTCCATATGATCGCGCAGGTCACCGGGGTCCTTCCGGACGTCGTGGAGCACGACGAGGTGAAGCTCGGGGACCTCGCCGGCTACACCCATGTGGTCCTCTCGCCCGGGCCCGGCCACCCGGCCGATCCGGCGGACTTCGCGGTCGGGCGGGACGTACTCCTTGACGCGGGGCGGCCCGTTCTCGGCGTCTGTCTGGGGATGCAGGGCCTGGTGACCGCCTACGGCGGTGTCGTCGACCGGATCGAGCCCGCCCACGGTGAGGTCGCTCGGGTGACTCATGACGGTCGAGGGGTCTTCGCAGGCATCCCGTCGCCGCTCGAGGCGGTTCGCTACCACTCCCTGGCAGCCGTCTCGGTCCCCGATGTCCTGGAGGTGACGGCCCGTGCCGAGGACGGGGTCGTGATGGGTGTACGTCATCGGCTGCTGCCGCTGGAGGGCGTCCAGTTCCACCCGGAGTCGGTGCTCTCCGAGCACGGTGCGGCGATGGTCGCGAACTTCTTGGGCCGACCGGGGCCACGATGAGCGTCGAGGACCTCTTCGCCGAGGTCGCCGCCGCCCACCCGCGCTGCGTCTGGCTCGACGGCGGTGGCGCGCGCGAGTGGTCCGGCACGCGGTCCCTGATCGGCTGGCTGGAGGACGACGACGTCTCGCTGACCTACTCGGCCGCCCGCCGCGAGGTGCTGCGCCACCCCCGCGGCCGCTCCGAGGTCGTCGGCGACGACATCTGGCAGGTCCTGGAGCGCGAGGTCGGCCCGGGGGAGCAGTGGTTCGGCTACCTCGGGTACGCCTGCCGCCCCGATCTCCCCGCTGTCCCCTCCGACAACGTTCCGGATGCCGTCTGGATGAGGCCGTCTCACCTGACGGTCATCGAACACGAACCTGACGGGCACTCCATCGACTTGAAGGGCGTTTCAGTGCCCACCCGGTCCAGGGATACCCGGTCGACCGGGTATCCCACACCGCCCGCGTACCGCGCCGCCTTCGACCAGGTCCAGGAGGCCCTCCGAGCCGGCGACACCTACGAGGCGAACCTGACCTACCGGACCACGGTCCACGCCGAGGCCGACCCGGTGGAGACCTACCTGCGGCTCAGAAGCATCAATCCCGCGCCGTACGCAGGGTTCCTCCAGCACGACGTGGCCGGCCACGCGGCGTGGCTGCTGAGCTCGAGCCCGGAGCGGTACGCCTTGATCGACGCCGACCGCGTGATCGAGACGAGACCGATCAAGGGCACGACCCCGAGGGGCGCGAACGATGCGGAGGACGCCGCCAACGCGGAGTTGCTGCGTACCGATCCCAAGCTCCGCAGCGAGAACCTGATGATCACCGACCTGCTCCGCAACGACCTGGCGATGGTCTGCGAGCCGGGGACGGTGGAGGTGCCCGGCCTGATGCGGGTCGAGTCCTACCCGAGCGTGCACCAGCTGGTCAGCACGGTCAGAGGCCGCCTGCGGGACGAGGTCACCACGATCGAGGCGCTGCGCAGGCTCTTCCCCGCAGGGTCGATGACCGGTGCGCCCAAGCTGCGCACGATGGAGGTCATCGAGAGAGCCGAGCGTGATCTGGGCGGGCCGAGGGCGGCGTACGCCGGTGCTTTCGGTTGGATCTCCGGCGACGGACCAGCCGATCTGGGCGTCATCATCCGGACCCTGACGACCCACGACACCCGCACCTGGAAGATCGGCACGGGCGGCGGCATCACGGTCAGATCCGACGTCGCCGAGGAAGCCGCCGAGGCGCGGTTGAAGGCCGATCGGGTGCGCGCTTCCCTCGGCAGATGATCAAACAGGTGAAAAGACGGCGACACGTTGAGACGGCGGCCGTTGTCTATTGGATCGTTCATAAAACGGGGACTACCGTGGACTCATCATGGCGACCATCGATGACAAAGCCCTGCCACATGTGATCGTGCTCTTCGGTGCGACCGGTGATTTGGCGCGCCGCAAACTCCTGCCTGGCCTGCTCAGACTCAACGAGGCCGGGCTGATGACGGATGCTCAGATCGTCGGCACGTCACTGGAGGATCTGTCCGACGAGCAGTTCATCGAGTTCGCTCGCGAGGCGTGCGAGGAGTTCGGCAAGGGCGACATCACCGACGAGCGCTGGGCGGCGTTCGGGGGGATGCTCTCCTACGTCTCGACCAAGGAGGGCCCGCACGCGCTCGCCGACGCAGTGAAGCTCGCCGAGAAGAAGCTCCAGGGGCTCGGCAGCGACGTGCGCCGCCTCCACTACCTCAGCGTCCCGCCCAAGGCCGCTCAGGACGTGATCCGTCAGCTCGAGGAGGCCGACCTCGTCGAGCGAGCCCGGATCATCATGGAGAAGCCCTTCGGCACCGATCTCGAGTCGGCCAAGGAGCTCAACGCGAAGATCCACGAGGTCTTCAGCGAGGAGCAGATCTTCCGGATCGACCACTTCCTCGGCAAGGAGGCCGCGCAGAACATCCTGGCCTTCCGGTTCGCCAACGGTCTCTTCGAGCCGATCTGGAACCGCAACTTCATCGACCACGTCCAGATCGACATCCCCGAGACGCTGGGCCTGGAGGGACGCACCGCGTTCTACGAGAGCACCGGCGCCTACCGCGACATGGTCGTGACCCACCTGATGCAGGTGCTGGCGTTCATGGCGATGGAGCCGCCGACCTCGCTTGCTCCTGACCCGATCGGCGAGGAGAAGAACAAGGTCTTCCGCTCGATCCGGCCGTTGGACCCGCGCAACGTGGTCCGTGGTCAATACTCCGGCTACCGCGGCAAGAACGAGGTCGCCGACGACTCCGACACCGAGACCTTCATCGCGATGAAGGTGATCATCGACAACTGGCGGTGGGCGGGCGTGCCGTTCTTCCTGCGCACCGGCAAGAAGCTGGCCGAGGGCGCGCGGATCATCTCGATCGCGTTCAAGGAGCCGCCGCTGACGATGTTCCCGGCCAACTCCGGCGCCGGCACCCAGGGTCCTGACCACCTCACCTTCGACCTCGCCGACCAGTCGAAGATGTCGCTGTCGTTCTACGGCAAGCGCCCCGGGCCGGGCATGAAGCTGGAGAAGCTCTCCATGCAGTTCGCCACCCAGGAGACGAGCTCCTCGACCGGCGTCCTCGAGGCGTACGAACGCCTCATCCACGACGCCATGCGTGGCGACCACACGCTCTTCACCACCGCCGAGGGCATCGAGACGCTCTGGGAGATCTCCCAGCCGCTCCTCGACAACCCTCCGCCCGTCCGTCTCTACGCTCCCGGCTCCTGGGGACCCAACTCGATCCACCAGCTGATCGCCCCCCACGCCTGGCGCCTCCCCTTCGAGCGCTCCTGGCGCGAGACGAAGAAGCACTAGCCGGCTACGGCGCGTTGGCGCTCAGCTGCTCGAGGAGGGCCTGGGCGGCACGGTCCATGGCGTCGCCGTCGTAGGGCTCCAGGTCGACGGAGTTGAAGCTCTGGATCAGGGTGCCGCTCTGGACGAAGCCGGTGACGGCGTACGAGTTGACGCCCTGCTGCTTGACCAGCCGGGCGTCCTCGGCCCCCTCGATCTCGGGCTCGCTGACGTCCCCGGACTTCACGTCCATGGTCTTCCACGCCTCCGCGAGGGTGCCCTTGAAGGGCAGGTAGTTCAGTTCGTACGCAGTCCCGCCCGACTCCTCAGGAAGCAACGCGCAGCGGGGTGCCGCCGAGGTGCCCTTCTCGACGCGGAGCTGGGCGCCGAGGGCCTTCTCCACGGGGGAGATGTCGAGCCCGTCGCACGGGTTGAACGTCTCCTTGGAGGCATGCTCCGGGGACGATGCGGAGGCGGACGCTGACGGATCGGCGGGCTCCTCGGCGCCGCAGGCCGCGAGGGAGAGCAGCGCCACCAGACTGGGCGCCAGTACGGCGTATCTCAATGCTTCAACCCTCAATTGTTCAACACGGTCGTGGGCGGTTCGGTCGGCCGGGGTGAGGTCGAGCCGGGCAGGCGCATGGTCATCCGTGCGCCACCGTGCGGGGAGCGGGCCGCGGAGACCGAACCGCCGGTGCGCTCGGCGACCTGCCGGACGATAGCGAGGCCGAGCCCCGACCCCGGCATCGAGCGGGCCTCGGTGGAGCGGTAGAACCGGTCGAAGACGTACGGGATGTCGGCCTCGGCGATGCCCGGCCCCTCGTCGTCGACGTTGAGCACGCCATCGCGGAGCGAGACGTGCACCGTGCCCGATGCCGGGGACCACTTGGCGGCGTTGTCGAGCAGGTTGGTGACCGCCCGCTCCAACGAGCTGGCGTCGCCCATGACCCACCACGGCGCCATCTCCTCGGTGAAGGTCACCGACGGTGCGCGCAGACGCACCCGAGAGAGTGCCCGGTCCACCACCTCGGAGAGGTCCACCGTCTCCAGCGTCGGCTCGGCCGGCGCATCGCGGGCCAGCTCGACGAGGTCGCCGATCAGGTTGGTGAGCTCCTCGATCTGGGCGCGGATGTCGCCGAGCAGCTCGGCCCGCTGCTCGCCTGAGATCGAGGCGTCGGCCTGGGTGAGGAGCTCGACGTTGGTGCGGAGCGAGGTCAGGGGCGTACGCAGCTCGTGCGAGGCGTCCGCCACCAGCTGTCGCTGCCGGTCCCGGGAGGCGGAGACGGCAGACAGCATCCGGTTGAACGACGTGGCCAGCCGGGCGATCTCGTCATCCCCCTCGACCGGGAGCGGGGTGAGATCCTCGGTCGTCGCGATCCGGTCGACCGACGCGGTCAGCCGCCTCACCGGCCGCAGCCCGCCCGCTGCCACCATCCAACCGGCGAACGCCGCGGCGACGACACCGGCTGCACCGAAGAAGAGCACGACGAGCCCGAGTCGCTTGTACATCTCCTGCTGCGGCCCCAGCGACTGCGCCAGCATCAGCGCGGAGTTGCTGTCGGGGATCGGGACGGTGACGACGCGGAAGACGCCGACCTTGGTGGAGACCGTACGGACCGACTGCTTGGCCTCGCGCTTGGCCACCGCCTCCTCCGGCACACCGGGCCGGGGGAACGTGCCGAGCGTCGGCGACCAGTAGTTGTGCGAGTCGTCGACTTCGGCGACCTGGATGTCGCCGGCGTTGAGCACCCAGGTCGGGAAGGCCGCGCCTGTTCGTGCGTCCTGGATCGACGCGGTGTTGGCTGCGGCTGAGGTGGCCCGCTTGAGCAGCGACTCATCCATGTTGGCCTGCAGCTGGATGCGTACGACGAAGTAGAGCCCGATCGCGATCAGCGCGATCGAGCCGGCGACCGCAAGGGTCGTCAGCAGGGTGACCCGGCCCGCCAGAGAGCCCCGGTAGCGCGAGCTGGTTGCCGGCGTGGTCACGGCGCTGCTCACGGCTCCTTCAGGACGTAGCCGATGCCGCGTACGGTGTGGATCAGCCGGGCCTCACCCTCGGCCTCGGTCTTGCGGCGCAGATAGCCGACGTAGACCTCGAGCGAGTTGGCGGTCGTCGGGAAGTCGTAGCCCCACACCTCTTCGAGGATGAAGGACCGATCGAGTACGCGGCGGGGCCGGCGCAGGAACATCTCCAGGAGCGTGAACTCGGTGCGGGTGAGCTCGATGGCTCGCTCGCCGCGGGTCACCTCGCGGGTGGTGGTGTTCATGGACAGGTCGGCGAAGTGCAGCGTCTCCTCGTCGTCCTCGCCGACCGGGGCCGCCCGGCGCAGCAGCGCGCGCAGCCGGGCCAGCAGCTCCTCGAGCGCGAACGGCTTGGTGAGGTAGTCGTCGGCCCCGGCGTCCAGGCCGTCGACACGGTCGCCGACGGCGTCGCGGGCGGTCAGCACCAGGATCGGTACGTCGTTGCCGGCGGCGCGGAGAGCCTTGGTGGCCTCGATGCCGTCGAGGCGGGGCATCATCACGTCCATCACGACCACGTCGGGGTCGTGGTTGGCGATGCCGGCCAGCGCCTCGGCGCCGTCGCCGGCCAGGGCGACCACGTAGCCGTTGAACTCCAACGACCGGCGCAGCGACTCACGCACGGCCTTGTCGTCGTCGACGACCAGCACATGCGGCTTGTCGCCGGGGCTGTCGCTCGGGGTGGCAGGGCTGTTCACACTCCTACCTTGCCACCCCTCGCTGAGTCACCGCTGAGAGGACGCCGGTGTTTCCGCTGAGATCTGCCAGGGTGCAGGAATACCCGGTTAACCGGGTATTCCTGCACTTCTCAGGCATTGCAACACCCGAGAAGTGCAGGAAACACCGGAGAAGTCAGGCGTTCTCCTTGCGGAACGTGGAGATGCCCCACCAGACCGCGAGACCGAACAGGGCGACGGTCCAGCCGAGACCCCAGCCGATGTCGGCCACGCCGAGATCACCGAAGAACGAGGCTCGGACCGCGTCGACGATGTGCTTGGTCGGGATGACATCGGCCAGCGTCTCGAGCCACGCGGCACCGAAGCTCATCGGCAGGAAGATGCCCGACAGCAGCAGGATCGGCATCAGCAGCATGTTGGTCACCGGCGCCATCACGTCCTCGCTCTTCACGAGCAGCGCGAACGCGTTGGAGGCGGCGGCACCGGCGCCACCGATCATCACGGTGATCGCGATCCCGACGAGGATCCCCACCGGCTTGAAGTCCATGCCCATCAGCAGGCCGAGAGCGACCAGGATGATCGCCTGCACCAGGATCTGCAGCAGGTCGCGGTAGAGACGGCCGAACAGCAGCGCGCCGCGCGAGGCCGGGGTGACCCGCTCCGCCTCGATGACGCCCTCGCGCCACTCGCCGATCAGCGAGAAGCCGGCGAACATGGCACCGAAGATGCCGAGCTGGACGAGCATGCCGGGGACGAACCAGTTGTAGGCGTTGCCACCGAGCTCCTCGATGAGCGGCTCGAGCAGCGGGCCGAAGAGCACCAGGTAGAGGATCGGCTGCATCACGCCGATCAGCACCCAGGCCGGGTTGCGGAGGTTCATCCGCAGCTGGCGGTTGAAGACGACCATCGACTCCCGGAAGAAGCCGGACTTGAGGACGGGCTGCTGGAACTCGGTCATGCCGCCACCTCCGTAGGGCAGTGCGAAGAATACGGACGTGGCGGCCTGACGCTCATTGTCGCTCGCTTGCGCTCGCTCATCACTTGGCCTCCTGGGTCTGCTCGGCGGTCTCTTCGGCCTCGGGTGTGCCTGAGTCGGCATCGCGCAGTGACCGTCCGGTCAGCGTCAGGAAGACGTCGTCCAGGGTGGGGCGGGCGACCTCGATCGACTCCAGCGAGACGCCGTTGGACTCCAGATCGCGGAGCAGGCCGGGGACGGCCTTCCCGGCCCGCGGCACCCGGCCACTGACCAGTCGCTCGTCCACTTCGATGGTCTCCGAGATCGAGCTGAGCTTGTCGCGCGCGATCGCCACCTGCTCGTCGGTGGCGACCTCCAGGGAGACCAGGTCGCCGGAGACGGCAGCCTTGAGGTTCTCCGGGGTGTCGTTGGCGACGATGCGGCCCTGGTCGATGACCATGACCCGGTCGGCGAGGGTGTCGGCCTCGTCGAGGTAGTGGGTGGTCAGGAAGACCGTGGCCCCGTGATCCGTACGCAGCGAGGCGATGTGGTCCCACAGGTTGGCCCGCGCCTGCGGGTCGAGGCCGGTGGTCGGCTCGTCGAGGAAGACCAGCTTGGGGGCGTGGATCAGCGCCATCGCGATATCGAGGCGGCGCTTCTGCCCGCCGGACATGTTGCGAGGCTTGCGGCGCCACAGCCCGTCGAGCTGAAGCCTCTCGAAGAGCGCCTGCCCGTGGGCGACGGCGTCCTTCTTGGACATTCCGTAGAGCATTCCGTGGTCGACGACCTCGTCGCCCGCGTAGGCGCCCGAGAAGGTCGATCCGACCTGGGAGCAGTAGCCGATGCTCCGCCGGACCTCGACGGACTGCTTGGCCACGTCGAAGCCCGCCACCGTGGCGGTGCCTGCCGTGGGCTTGAGGAGGGTGGTGAGGATGCGCAGGGTGGTGGTCTTGCCGGCGCCGTTCGGGCCCAGGAAGCCGACCACCTCGCCCTCTTCGACGTCGAGGTCGACTCCGTCGACCGCGACGACTTCTTTCTTCTGCTTGCCATGGCCGGAGGCGAAGGTGTGCCTCAGGCCGCGTGCGTGAATCATGTGTCACTCCCTTGTGCGTGCAAGTCCCAGACAAGCACGGACCACCGACAACAATCACCCGGTTTTACCCGGATGTTCAAACTTGAATACGTGAGTGTTCAATTTTGATCCCGGGATGTCAAACCAATTCGAGCGAGGCCCGCGTCGGTTCAGCCGCGCAGCATCTCCCGGTAGCGCTTCCGGTCGGCGTCCATCTGCCACCCCGGGTCGTCCTCGGCCGGCACCCAGCCGGGAGCGTCGCCGGCGAAAGCGAACTTGCCGCTGCGTACGTCGTCCAGGACCTCCACCAGCCACGCCCGCTCCGACCGGAGCTTGTCGAGCTGGAGGCGCAGCGCGGCACCGGTATGGGGCGGTGCGACGTGGGCGTTGGCCCGGATCGCGGCGTCGAGCTCCTTGTCGGTGCGCTCCAGGGCCTGCAGGCGGACGCTCAGCTGCTGGATGACGGCGGGACGCTCCAGCAGAGGCGCCAGCGAGAACGCGGCGTAGAAGGAGACGCCGTTGTAGACGTCCACGGCCTGCAGCGAGCGGGTGACCAGGCGCTCCAGCTCTGCCCGGCCGCTGGCGCTGATCTCGTAGACCGCGACCGTGCGCCCGTTGTCGACCAGATCGTGCCTGGTCAGATGGCCCTTCTCGGTCAGCGAGGTCAGCGCGTGGTAGATCGAGCCCGGGTTGATGTTGGCCCACTGGTCGACCTGCCACGACATCAGCTCGCGCCGGATCTGGTAGCCGTTGACGGGCTCGAACAGCGCCACTGCTCCCAGCAGCAGCATCCGTGTGTCGTCTCCGGCCATAGGGAGATTCTAGGGGCGGCAAGACCGGGCCTCAGCGGGACGTCAGCTGCCACAGGTGTCCGTCGGGGTCCGCGACGACCGCGCGGTACTCGCCCCACGGCGCCGACTCCGGCTCGATCATGCCGCGGCCGAGAGCCGTCGCGGCCGCGTAGCGCGCGTCGACATCGCCGCGCGAGCCGAGCTCGATGGTGACCAGGCACTGCCTCGGGCCCTCCTGCAGGGTCGCCGCGTCCATCGCCTCGTCCCCGAGCTGGCCGGTGACCCATTTGAACCCGCCGGAGGGGATCATCATCACCTCACAGGAGTCCGACAGGGTCGCGCGAAGCGGTTCGGGGACCCCGTCGTCGGCGAGCTCGCCGGGAGTCTCGAGGCCGAGGCCGTCGCGGAGGAAGGCGTGGGACCGGGTGCGGTCTCGAGTGGGCAGGGCGATCGTCGTACGCATTCGGAGCTCCTCAGTGACAGCAGTGGTCGGCGGTGGGGGCGGTGTCGGATCCGAGATCGTCGTCGCGACCTGCAGCGAGCCGCGACCACTGCGCCGTCGGGCGACCGCTCACGCCGGCGCGATGGTTGGTCGTCGGTGACTCCTCGCTGCGGAACTGGCTGCCGTCGATGCCCGTGCGCCGCGGCCAGCCCTCAGGTGAGTCCTCCCAGGTCTCCTGCCGTCCGTAGACGGTCATGTCCAGGATCCCGTACGACGCCGACATCGGCTCCACGCCACGTCCGGTGGTGCGGTAGGTCTCGAAGACCCGGTCGCCGTCGCGCAGGTAGCAGACCTTGCCGCCGAAGAACCCGCGGGCGTCGAGGACGTCCCACGACTCCTCGGGCACGGAGTACCACGGCATCTCCCACCCCATGAAGTCCCGGTAGCGGGAGCTCTCCGGGTAGGGCCCCTGGCAGAAGACCGCGTACGTCACCCCGCGCGAGTGCAGGTAGCCGAGCTCGCTCACACCGCCGCTGAAGAACGTGCACCCCTCGCACTGGTCGGCGGCGGCATGGCCGGTGTGCCACATGTGGTAGGTCGCGAAGAGCTGCGTACGCCCCTCGAAGGCATCCAGCAGACTGACCCGCCCGGCGCCGCCGACGAGCGGTGCGGCCGCGTCGACCTCAGTCATCGGGAGCCTTCGGCGGGCCGCGGCGAGAGCATCGCCCGCGCGGGTGTGCTCCTTCTCGCGGCCGAGGAGCGCGTCGCGCTCGTGCAGATAGGTCGTCCGGTCGACGACGGGTGGCAGTGGGGTCGTGGGCATGATGACTACGTTAAACATAGTTGATACTCTTGTGAAGAGAGTTTGGGGGATCGATGCCGAAGAAGCAGACGTACGCCGACCTGGGTGATGCCTGCGCGACCGCGCACGCCATGGATGTCATCGGCGACCGGTGGAGCATGGTGATCGCGCGCGAGCTGGTGCTCGGTCCGCGCCGGTTCGCCGACCTGGCCTCGGCCGTCGTCGGGATCACGCCCGCCGTGCTCACCTCCAGGCTGAAGGCGCTGCGGGACAGCGGCGTCGTCGAGCAGGCCCAGCTCGACGACCTCGGACGGACCCGCGTCTACCGGCTCACCGAGTGGGGGCAGGGGCTGGAGGACGTGATGCGGTCGCTCGGTCACTGGGCGCAACGCTCGCCCGGCTTCCCGGTGGCGGAGGGGAGCATGACCCCCGACGGGGTGATCGTGGCGATGCGCACCATGGCCCCCTACGCGACGATGGCCGACTGGGGCGACGGCCCCGTCCGGATCGCGATCGAGCTGCACGACGAGCGGCGTCCCGCCGCAGGCGTACGCCGCTACCGGCTGCATTGGGACGAGGGCCGTTTCGAGCTGGTCGAGGGTGCGGACGAAGCGCCCGCGACAACCGTCTCCGGCGACTCGTCGGCCTGGGCGGACGTCGTCTTCGCCGGGAGCCCGGTCGGCTCGATGGCCGTCGAGGGCGACCGACGAGCCGTGGATCGGGTGGCTGCTGCGTACGCCGCGATCGCGTGACGCCGCCTTCGAGACGACACAGCATTTCGCCGGCACGCCGGGACCTCTGGCACTGACGACCCGTAGTTCGGGCTCACTACGCTCGATGGGATCGAATGACTCGGAGAGGATCGACGTGACCCTGAACCTGACATACGGGGACCTGGGAGACGCGTGCGCGGCCGCGCACGCACTGGACCTGATCGGCGACCGGTGGAGCCTGATCGTGGTGCGCGAGCTGATGTTCGGGCCGCGTACGGCACGTGACCTGGAATCCTCCGTGATCGGGGTCAGTACTGACGAGCTCAAGGACCGCCTGCAGTTCCTCGAGCACGCCGGCGTCGTGGTCGAGACCGAGCTCGGCTACATCACCAAGACGACGGCCTACGCCCTCACCCCGTGGGGCCGCGAGCTCGAGACGATCCTCGGGGCACTGGGCCGCTGGGCCCACGGCTCGACCCGCTTCCCGATCATGTCCGCCGGGATGACGCCCAGCGGCGTGATGGTGGCGATGCGCACGATGGTGCCCGCCGGCAGCGCGACGACCCCCGAGCCGATCAGCGTCGTCTGGGAGCTGACCGACGCCCGCCGTCCGGACGCCGACCCGCAGCAGTTCCGGCTCGTGTGGAAGGGCAACCAGTTCGACCTCGCCGAGGGCACGCTCGAGGACGCCGACGTGACCATCGCGGGCGACTCCACGGCCTGGACCGGTGTCGTGTTCATGGGCTTCCCCGTGGACGCCGCGATCGCCGAGGCCGGGCTCAAGGTCGAGGGTGACCGCGCCGCGCTCGACCGCGTGCTCGGGCTCTTCGCGAGCACGCTCGCCGAGGCCAGCTGACATTTCTTCGGCCGACTCCGCCCTAAGGGGCGGGGTCGGCGCAGAAGGCGATCAGCTCGCCCCGGGCCTTGCCCTGCTCGATCAGCTGGCCGACGTCGAGCGGGACGTGCTTCAGCTCGCCGAGTGGGGAGCGGATGATCGCGCTCTGCCGGCGCCAGGGCGCGATCGTCGGCGGAGCCACGCAGTGGTGCTGCTCGAGCATCGCGGCGAGCTCGGGCTGCTCCCTCTTCGCCAGTGACCGAGGCTCGGACGGCGTGGTGACGGCAACCAGACAGAAGGCCGCCAGCGCGGTCAGCGCGCATACCTTCATGGCGACGACGACCAGCGTCAGATGTCGCGGAGTGTCCGAGTGCACGTCCATCACAACGACGGATGGGCCCGACGGTGACGGCTGCGTCGGGCACTATGACGAATGTCCCACCCGGACACCGGGAGCAGACCAGGAGCAGAGTCGCTAGTGTCGCGTCATGCCTTCGCGTACGTCTTCCTGGTTCTCCTCGCCCGCCGAGGCCGTCACCCGCATGGGAGACGTCGGCTACCTCGCGGACGACTCGACCGCGCTGACGACCTACCTCGCGGGGGCGCTGGAGAAGCCGGTGCTCGTCGAAGGACCGGCCGGTGTGGGCAAGACCGAGCTGGCCAAGGCGATCACCCGCGCGACCGGGGCCGAGCTGGTCAGGCTGCAGTGCTACGAGGGCCTGGACGAGGCCCGGGCGCTGTACGAGTGGAACTACAAGAAGCAGCTGCTCCGCATCCAGGCCGCCAACGACGGCCAGGCGTGGGAGGAGACCCACGACGACATCTTCTCCGAAGAGTTCCTGCTGACCAGGCCGCTGCTGACCGCGATCCGCCGTGAGGAGCCGACGGTGCTGCTCATCGACGAGGTCGACAAGACCGACGTCGAGGTCGAGGGGCTGCTGCTCGAGGTGCTCTCCGACTTCCAGGTGACCATCCCCGAGCTCGGCACGATGACCTCGACCCGCCGTCCCCTGGTCGTGCTCACCTCCAACGCCACCCGCGAGCTCTCCGAGGCGCTCAAGCGACGCTGCCTCTACCTCCACCTCGACTACCCCGACGCCGACCGGGAGCGCGAGATCGTGCTCTCCCAGGTGCCCGGTCTCGACGACAAGGTGGCGCGTCAGCTCGTCTCCGTGGTCGGCCGGCTGCGCGAGCTGGAGCTCAAGAAGTCGCCCTCGATCGCCGAGTCGGTCGACTGGGCGCGCACCCTGATCGCGCTGGAGATCACCGACCTCTCCGACAAGGCCGTCGCCGACACCCTCGGCGTCGTTCTCAAGCACTCCTCCGACGTCGACCGTGCGGTCCGAGAGCTGCGGTTGAAGAGGTGACTCTCCTCGACCGGCACATCGAGTTCCTCGAAGCGCTTCGGGGAGCCGGGCTGCCGGTGTCGCTCTCCGAAGGCCTCGACGCGGTCACCGCCCTCGGCCTGATCGGCTGGAACGACCGGACCCAGGTCAAGGAGGCGTACGCCGCGACGCTGGTCAAGCGCGCCAACCAGCGAGCCACCTTCGACGGGCTCTTCGAGCTCTACTTCCCGCGGATGGTCGGCTCGGGGATGGACGCTGATGCCGAGGCCGCCGGGGTGGCGAAGGACGGGCCCGAGGCGCTCTCCGAGTTCACCTCCCGACTGAGCGAGGCGCTGGAGGCCGACGACGTCGAGATGCTCCGTCAGCTTGCCGCCGAGGCGGTGGCGCGCTTCGGCGCGATGCCCGGCCGTGGCCCCGGGCTGAGCTCGTGGTCCTCCTACACCGCGCTACGCCGGCTCTCCACCGACGAGCTCACCTCGCGGCTCATCGAGGGGCTCCAGCAGGGCGGCTGGACCGACGAGGAGGCCGCCCGGGTCGGCACCCGGCGGGTGGACCGTTTCGCGGGCCTGGTGGAGGCCGACGCCCGCCGCCGGATCGCGGAGGAGAAGGGTCCCGAGCAGATCGCCAAGATCGCCGTACGCCCCACCATCGAGAAGCTCGACTTCCTGCACGCGCGGCGGGCCGACCTGGAGGCGTTGCGGCGCGAGATCTACCCGTTGGCGCGCCGGCTGGCTACGCGGCTCACCCAGGAGCATCACGCTCGCCGGCGAGGAGCGGTGGATCTGCGGCGTACGCTCCGGTCGTCGATGTCCACCGGCGGCGTCCCCGTCGACCTGCGCTTCAGGCCGAAGCGGCCGCACCGCACCGAGCTGGTGATCCTGTGCGACGTGTCGGGCTCGGTGTCCAACTTCGCGACCTTCACGCTGATGCTCGTCTTCGCGCTGCGCGAGCAGTTCGGCAAGGTGCGCGCGTTCACCTTCGTCGACGAGATCCACGAGGTCACGTCCTACTTCAAGCCCGGCGCCGACCTGGTCGACACGATGACCGAGCTGACGAAGGCGACCGAGCACGCGGCTCGGATGGGGCGCACCAACTACGGCCGGGCCTTCTCCCTCTTCCAGGAGCGGCACGCCGACGCCCTCGGTCCCAAGTCGTCGCTGCTGATCCTCGGCGACGCCCGGTCCAACTACTCCGACCTCGCCGTCGACTCCCTGCGGGCGATGGCCGAGGCGAGCAGGCACGCCCACTGGCTCAACCCCGAGGTCCGTACGCAGTGGGACACCGGCGACTCCGAGGCGACGCGCTACGGCTCGATCATCGAGATGCGGGAGTGCCGCAACCTCACCCAGCTCTCCGAGTTCGTCCACGACCTGGCCTGACCGCCCCCGCTGGTCGAGCCGCGAGGCCGCCTGCGGCCGAGCGTGTCGAGACCAACACAGTCCCATCGAGCGCGACAGGGGACTGTGTTGGTCTCGACACGCCTCCGCCTAGCGGCTCCGGCGGCTCGACCACCGGGTGATCAGCCAGGCTTACTGCAGCTTCAGGTCCAACCCGTAGACGATCCGGTCGGCGACCCCGACGGAGTCGGTGACGCACACGACCCGGTCGTCGGCGAGGAACCGGCGCCGGTCGGACAGGACCGGGGTGCCGTCGGGGATCTGCAGGTCGAACGTCTCCTGCGGCGTCGGCATCCGCGACTCGATGTCCATCGCGACCGTGGTGACCTTCACTCCGACCGTGGCCAGCAGGTCCTTGATCGGCGGCTGCGGCCATTCGTCGGACGGGGTGGCCAGCGGGGTGTCGATGACCAGGGGATAGGGGATGTAGGCCGTGGTGCGGTATTCGGCCGTGTCGCCGCTGATGAAGAACGTGAAGGTGGTGCTGAGCAGCTCGCTGCGCGGGTCGAGGTCGAAGGCCTCGCCGAGCTTCTCGCCGGCCGCGATGACCTCGTAGGAGTGCTCGACCGAGATGCCGTCGTCGGGGCCGCGCGGCGGCTGGTGGTAGGCCGCGTCCGGCTTCGCCGGGTGGCTCGGGTCGGTGATCAGCATGCTCATCAGGTCGTAGCGGGTCTTGGTGGCGTCACGTACGAAGACACCACGGCCCTGCTCGCTGGTGATCAGGCCTTCGTTGCGCAGCACCGCCAGACCCCGCCGGATCGTGGCGCGGTCGTAGGGGAAGGTGTCCATCAGCTCGGGCTCGGTCGGTAGACGCTCGCCGGGCTGGTAGGTGCCGTCGTCGATCCGGGCCCGCAGATAGTCGGCCACGTGGAGGTATTTCGGCAGGCCGCGCGGACGGGGGTTACTCATGGGAGAACACGTTACTGAGGCGTACAGATCCCGAATAGCCGCATAGCCCCACCCTTTCCGCCTTGACCCGTTGCAATGAGTGGACTTATGGTCGAACGTGTCTCGGGGCGTTGGGCGGCATGGCCCAGCTGTGACACCGGCGTCTCGAGGCACTCAACGACGAGAGCCATCGACATTCCTTGGGGGGAATTCGTGTTCGTAGACGACAGACTCAGCATGGGGTCCAGCGAGAGGCCGCCGGTCCTGGCCAAAGACCCGCTGGTCTACCGCACCGACCGAGGGAGCTTCTGGCACCTTCGCTCAGGCAAGAGGAGCAACGGGTACGTCATGACCGTGTGTGGCCGGCGGCTGGGGACGTGGCACGTGCTGCCGCCACGCAGGCTCAGCAAGGTCGCGCCCAACCAGGTCTGCGTCGGGTGCCTGCGCAAGACGCCGATCGGTGAGGTGAAGCGCCCGAGCGGGTCAGGCGACCTCGAGAAGGCTGAGGTCGGTGAGCCACTCGACCGGCGCGACGTCATCGGTGTAGACCGTCCCGCCCCGGATGCCCGGCTCGAGCCGGGCGGCGGAGTCGGTGAGGGTGCCGGCGAGGTCGGCGGGCTGCGACTGCGCGGTGGCGACGAGGCTGGCGGCCGGATCCGCATCCGGGTCGACGGTCGCGATCAGGTGGGTGTTGGTCGGGCCGGAGTCCGACCGCCACACGGCCTCGCCGAACGAGGTCCGCAGCGTTGCGGTGAGGACCTTCTCCAGCGCTGTCGAGCCCTCCGGGTGGGCTGAGTTCACGACGAGCACCCCGCCCGGGTTCAGGTGGGACTTCGCCAGCGCGAAGAACTCCTTCGTGG
The DNA here is from genome assembly GCF_045207335.1 of Nocardioides sp. NBC_00850. Lineage (NCBI taxonomy): Bacteria > Bacillati > Actinomycetota > Actinomycetes > Propionibacteriales > Nocardioidaceae > Nocardioides > Nocardioides sp. NBC_00850. The sequence goes on along the minus strand of NZ_CP108845.1, from coordinate 563,205 downwards.
TCAGGTAGAACGGGATGTAGGGCTGGTGGTAGGCGTCGACCATGATCGCGTCGTACTTCCGGGTCTGCTTCTGCAACCACGGGCGGGCGTCGGCGGTGTGGAGGTGGAGGTTCGGCTGGTCCTTGAGGTCGAAGAGCTTCTGGCCGACCTCGGTGACGTCCTCGTCGATCTCGACGGCGTCCACCCGGGTCTCAGGGGTGAAGTGGCCGAACTGGCGCGCGGTAGTCCCGGCGGCCGAGCCCAGGATCGCCACCGACTTCGGGGCCTCCGCGCCGGCGTACGACAGCGAGAGCATCTCGTCCCAGTAGGCGCCGGTGAGCCACTCGCCCTCGTTGTAGACCGAATGCACGGCGTGGCCCTCGTTGAGCTCGAGATAGCGGCTGCCGTCGTCGTACTCGACCACGCGGGCGTACTGGTATTCCGTCTCCTTCTCCCAGATCACCTCGCCGCCGTTGCTGGTCAGCGTCTTGATCGACCCGGTCGGCAGCGCGATCAGAGCGAGGATCACCGCCGGCACGACCGCGGCCGGCAGCCGGCGCTTGACCAGGTGCGGGATCGCGCAGATCGCCATGAGGAGAGCGAAGATCAGGAACGTACGCCGCGTCCCGACGACCGGGATGAGGAACAGCGAGGCGGCGAAGGTGCCGACCAGGGAGCCGACCGTCGAGATCGCGTAGAGGCGCCCGGCCGCGTGGCCGGCGTCCTCGACGGCTTCAACGGTCAGCCGGACGGCGTACGGGCTGACGATGCCGAGCAGGAACAGCGGGATCGCGAGCAGCACGCCGACCCCGACCAGCGAGCCGGCGAAGGTCGCGATGCTGAGCTGGTCGACCGCCCTGACCGCGAGCGGGAGGAACGGGTCGGCGATGAACGGCACCGCGGCCAGGAGGGCGGCGGCGGCGAGCACGATCTTGGCCAGGCCGGAGGGGTGGGGGTTCCGGTCGGCGATCCTGCCGCCGACGGCGTAGCCGATCGCGAGCGCCACCAGCACCGTGGCGATCGTGTTGGCCCACACGATGGTCGAGTCGCCGAACCACGGAGCGAGCAGCCGAGCCGCGGCCATCTCTGAGCCCAAGGTGCCGGCACCGACGGTGAAGACGAGAAGCTCAAGCGCACGCGCACGCAGTTTCATGGGGTGAACCTATCCGGCTGCTCCAACGTCGGCACACGCGGCCGTTTCCGGCCGACGCCTGGCCCTGATCCGGTCGAGCACGGCGGGCTGTCCGAGGAGTACGCCACCGAGCACCAACGCCATCCCGAGCCCGCTGGTCGGGGTGAGATGTTCGCCCGCGAAGGCGAGGCCGATGAGGATCCCGGCGACCGGGTTGAGCAGGCCGACCAGCGACACCGCGGCGGCGGGAAGGCGCCGGGCGCCACGGAACCAGACCGCGTAGGCGACGACCGTGCCGGCGATGCCGATATAGGCGTAGCCCCCGATCGCGGGCAGGTCGAGCGTGGGCGGTGGGCCTTCGACGAGGAGGGCCACCGGGGCGAGGGCGAGGCCACCCAGGACGAGCTGCCAGGCGGTGAAGGTGAGCAGCCCGACCGGCGGCTGCCAGACCTTGACGAGGATGAATCCGGTGGAAAAGACGGCGACCGAGGCGAACGCGGCCAGGACGCCGATCAGGTCGAGGCTCGCACCGCCACGGAGCACCAGCAGGCCGACGCCGATGGCGCCGACGACGCCGGCCGCGAGCGATCCGGCCCGTGGCCTCTCGCCGGCGAAGGCCCACGCCAGCAGCATCACCACGATCGGAGAGACCGCGGTCAGGGTGGCGGCGAGGCCGCCGGGGAGCCGGTAGGCGGCGACGAAGACGAGGGCGAAGAACGCCCCGAAGTTGAGCAGTCCGAGCGCTGCCGTGCGCCACCACCAGGAGCCGTGGAGCAGACCTGGCCGGAGCGCCAGGAGCAGCAGGCCGAAGGGTAGCGCCCGGACCACGGCGCCGAACAGCGGCCGGTCCGGCGGCAGGAACGTCGCTGTCACGAAGTAGCCCGACCCCCATGCCACCGGGGCGATCGCGGTCAGCGCGAGGGTCACGAATCTACTTTCCATGGAAGCTATAATAGCTTCTGCGTAAGATATATTCCATTGTCATGGCAGACCACGTCTCGACCGTGATGGCGCAGTGGGAGCGGGAGCGCCCCGACCTCGACATCACCCCGCAGGCCGTCATCGCCCGGCTGCACCGCCTCGCGCTGCGTCTCACCGACGAGCTCGTCAGCGTCTATGCCGAGCACGGACTGGGCGAGGGCGAGTTCGACGTGCTGGCGACGCTGCGACGGCAAGGCGCTCCGTACGCCCTGACTCCGAAGGAGCTCGGCGAGCAGACGATGGTCTCCTCAGGGGCGGTCACCAAGCGGGTCGACCGCTGCCTGGCCCAGGGCTGGGTCAGCCGGGACCGCCGGGACGAGGACGGTCGCGGGCGCCGGGTCGCGCTGACTGAGCGTGGGCGCGAGCTGATCGACGCGGCATTCACCGACCACATCGCCAACGAGCACCGCCTGCTCGCCGTCTTCACCGCGGCCGAGCGGCGGTCGCTCGCCCGGCTGCTCGAGAAGTGGGCCGAGCAGACCGGGGCTTGAGCTTGCCCCAAGGGGAAGCACCAATCTGCTTCCACCGGTGACCTTCACCGGGGAGGATGGTGACCATGAGCGAGCGTCAGCGAGCGATCGCATGAGCGGCCTGGAGGGGCTTGTGAACATCGGCGACTTCGCCCGGGCGACCGGGCTGACGCCGAAGGCGCTGAGGTTGTACGACGACCTCGGTCTGCTGCTTCCTGCCGAGGTGGACGCGGTCTCCGGCTATCGCCGCTATGGGCCTGACCAGGTGGAACGCGCACGCCTTGTGGCCGCACTGCGCCTGGTCGGGATGCCGCTGGCCCGGATCCGGGAGGTCGTCGACATGCCGGCCGCGCTCGCGGCGGTCGAGGTCGAGACCTACTGGCGCCAGGTCGAGGCCGACACGTCCACGCGTCGCAGAATGGTCTCCGTCCTCGTCCACCGATTGAGGAGCGAGGCACGTCAGATGACTACTTCAACCGAGACCCTGAACGTCGAGTTCGGTTTCAGCCACGAGACAGGTGGCCGATCCAGCCAGCAGGACGCCGTCCTGGTCACCCCGGAGCTGATCGCCGTCGCCGACGGATTCGGTGAGCGCGACGATGTTGCCGGGGCGGCCCTGACGGCGTACGCCGGCGGCGGGCTGCGGTCGGCCATCCAGGAGGTGTTCGCGGAGGTGCCGAAGTCGGGCACCACCCTGACCGCCGTCGATCTGCACGGCTCGACCGCGCGGATCACCCACATCGGCGATGCCAGGGTCTTCCTGGTGCGGGACGGAGACGTACGCCAGGTCACCCACGACCACACGGTCGTCGCCGCCATGGTCGAGGCTGGCCAGCTGACCGCCGACGAGGCTCGCTCCCACGAGCACCGGGCGCTGCTCAACCGCGCCCTGGTTCCCGGGGTGGTCGCCGACGAGATGTCGCTCGAGCTGCTGCCCGGTGACCGGCTGGTGCTGACCACCGACGGCGTCCACTCCTACGTGGACGACCTGACTCCGCTGATCACCGCCGAGGCCGGCCCGCAGGCGGTCGCCGACGCGGTGGCCGCCGCTGTCGTCGCCGCCGGAGAACCGGACAACCACACCATCGTCGTTGCCGACCTGGCCTGACTTCTCAGGGTTTTCCTGCACTTCTCTGGCAATGCAACGCCTGAGAAGTGCAGGGATACCCGGTTAACCGGGTATCCCGACCCCCGCGCCCGCCCGCTCAGAACCAGCGGGACCACCAGCGCTGCCGCGCTGCTGGTGCCTCGTCAAGCTCGGCGGCAGCGGCGGCGAACGAGTCGCGCAGGGAGGGGTAGACGAGCTCGATCTCGGGGTGCTCGACGAGTGTCTGGGCGATGCGGCGGGTGAGTCGCTTGCCGACGGTGGCGATGTGGCGTACGACGGCGTCGACCTCGTCGTCGGTGAGGTGTTGCGGGTGGAAGGGCTTCTGCGGCTTCTCCCGCAGCAGTTCCCGCATGGGCTCGAGGGAGTCGATGTCGTACCTCAGCGCCAGCGCGTGCAGCTCGTCATCGGCGATCTTCCGGAGCCGCTCGTGGTCGGCGGGAGGCATCAAGGTGTAGGTCGTCGGCCCGAGAGGGCAGGACTGCAGATGGACGTCGAGGCGCTCCTGCAACTGTGGCCCGAGCGGGAGGACGTTGAGCGCGCGCTTGATCTCGAGCGCGTGCAGCGAGTAGGAGAGGTTGACCTGCCTCAAGGACAGGTCGCCGAGCTCGGCGGTGTCGATGGCGGCGGTGTCGAGCAGGTCGGTGAGCAGGCTGCCTCCGACGAAGAGCTCGGGGAGGTAGGGCCGGAGGACCAGCCGGGAGCGCACCGCCTCGGAGTCGAGCGCGTTGTAGAGGTGCTGGTGACCCAGCCAACCGCCGTACGCATCAGGCGACGCCACGAACGGCTCGACATGCCCGAGCCGCTTGACCCGCTGGTTGTAGTCGGACTCCAGGAAGGCGAGGGGATCGCGGACGTACAGGACGAACCGGGTCTGCGGTGGCAGCAGCTCGGCGATCTCGGGCAACTCGGGGAGGAACGCCTCGGAGGAGAGCAGCAGCGTGTGGCATCCGCTCGCCTCGAACTCCTCGAGCGTCCTGGCGACCTCGTGGGGCGAGGCCACGAAGAGGTGGCCCGAGCGCTCCATGAGCGAGCCGGCGTTGCCGGCGCTGATGCCGTTCTTGTCGACGGTGTGCTGAGGGTAGAAGATGCCGGCCTTGGCGAGCTTCTCCGTGTTGGCATGGAAGAACGCCTGGACCGCGGAGGTGCCCGTCTTGGGGAGGCCGGCATGGACGACGATGGACTTCACAAGGACCGATCAGGTAGGCGTCAGAGTGCCCTCCGCGATCGACTGGCCGGTGTCCGAGCACAGGTGAGGTCGGGGATGGTGCCGAGGGCGACCTACACCGTATCGACTCACGTCATCGAGGCAAGCCCGCAACTCAGCCGAGGTATCCCAGACTGCGGATCCGCCCGATCTCGTCACGGAGCTCGTCGTGGGCGGCGTTGTCCGCAGCCCGCCCGCCGGCGACGTAGTGGCTCTCCTGCGCCGTGGTGCCGTCGTAGACGACCGTGAACCGGTGTCCGACACCCGCGTTGATGAGCCCGCCGAGAAGCGCCACCGGGTCGGAGCGGTCCTCCAGCGACAGCACCCGGGTGGTCTCCGGAACCCGCGGCGCTGCCGCGCCAGGAGCACCCACGGTGACCACCTGGTCCACGACGTACGCACCCCCGGCTGCCGCCGCGATCGCGGCCGCCGCGGTGCCTCCGGCCGCGGCGCCGACGAGCATCACGTGGGAGCCGGCCTCGACCGCCTCCTCGATGGTCCTCGACGCGGTGGCGATGTAGTCGGAGAGGTCACCCGAGACGAGCCGCAGACGCCGGCTGCCGGCGTACGGACCCGGCAGATAGGCGATGTAGCGGCCGGGCGCCGTCTTCTGGACCGCGATACCGGTCTCGGTGGCCTCGAGGGTGCGGATCAGCTCCTCGATGGTGGCCGGGGTGGCGGCGGTGACGTCGCCGGCCTCGGTGTCCTCCTCGGTGGAAGCCAAAGCCCCGCCGATGTCGCGCAGCGCGTGCCCGGCGTCGGTCGCGAACGCGTCGATCCCGGCGGCGCGCAGCGCGCCCGCGGTCGCTGCACCGGCGTCGTCCCCACGCGGGAAGCCGGCGGTGAGCAGCGAGCGCAGCTCGAGCGACTCGAGCAGCCCGCCGCCGGTGGCGATGTGGTCCATCAGCTCGGGATGACCCTGGGCGAGCTCGCCGAGATAGGCGGTGACGCCCTCACGGTCGAGCGCGTCGGTCTCGATCAGGCCGGCGGACAGCAGCGACCCGCCGAGCTCGACCTCGGGGGCGAGGTAGTCGAGCGCGTTGGCCGCGATGGCGCCCAGCGTGCTGCGAGCAGTGGCCTGGAGCTCGTCGATCCAGCGGTAGGTCTGCACGGTCGCCCGCACCGAGAGCGCGTCGGCCTCGAGCGCCTGGCCGAGACCGAGGACGCCACTCTTCTCGGAGGTCGCGGCCCGGATCTCCTCCTCGGCCGGCTCCCAGGTCTTCGCGGAGAGCTCGGCGGAGGAGGTGACGTCGTCGTCAGCCAGGATCGCAGGCCCGAGCTCGGCCCACTCGCGCAGTTGCGCACCGGCATCGCCGATGGAGCCGGCCAGGCCGAGGATCTGCTCGTACTTGTCCTCCGGGCCCGCGGGCGGCGGCACCGAGTCGGGGGCGCCACCCGGGAGCGGTCCCAGGCGGTTGATCGGATCGTTGGACGAAGAGCTCATCGAGCCACCTCCGCGAGAACAGGGGCAAGGTCTGCGGCGAGCTCGGACGGCTCCACACTGGTGATCAGCAGTGTCAGCTCTCCATCGAGCGACACCGTACGCATCGAACGCCAGCCGTCATTGACCAGCGTCCAGGAGACCGTGCCGATCAGCGGGTTCTCCGGATCGGCGGTGGTCGCGACGATGGCACGCAGCCGGCCATGGGCCTCGGTGGACAGCGCCTCGAGGGCCCTCGAGACGACCACGTCGCCCTCGGTCAGCACCGGCACCAGGTCCCCGCGCCCGGTGCGCAGCGCCTCGAAGACGGCGTCAGCGGTCGCGAACGGGACCTCCAGCTGCTCGGGCACCGCCGAGGCCAGCCGGGCGGTGTCACCCGGCAGCGTCGCGGTTCGACCGAGCTCGGTCGACCAGGCCGCCGAGGGATACCAGGAGAGCTCGAAGACGAGCCCGTCCACGGTGGCCAGTGAGGCGGCCGCCTCCCCCTTCTGCCGGTGCCAGGCGCGGCCACGGAGGCCGTCGACGACGACATCGAGGTCGATGACCACCTCCGGGGTCGCCAGCAGCCCCAGCGCGCCGGCGATCCCGGCGTCGAGGGTCCCGTCGGCGTCGAGGAGGTCGCGGCGCTGCAGCGAGGTGCTGCCCTCGCCGAAGCCGGCGACGGCGCGGGCCAGGGCCTCGGCCTCGGCTGCCGAGCGGGTCTGCCCCAAGCGGGCGTCGAGCCCGTCATCACGATGCGTCGCGACCTCGAACGGGAGCGGCGCCCCGATGGTCTCGCAGGCATGGGTCAGCTCGGGCAGGGTCAGGCCGACGCGGCGGGGCACACCCGCCCACGGCTCTGTCGGCGCCGCCGGAGCGGGGCCCAGGTCGATCGTGGTCATCGGAAGGTGACCTCCAGCCAGTCCTTGTGGCCCGGCTCAGGGGCCTCGAATCCGTCGAGCTTGTCCTCGGCGACCAGCGCCTCGGCGCGTGCCTCGGCCTCGGCGATCTGCTCCTTGAACAGATCGACCTGATTGAGGTGCTTGGCCAGGGCGTCGGCCGCCCGGTCATGCTTCTCGGCCGAGCTCCGCAGCGCGGTGGCACGCTCCTTCATCCGCCCACGGAGGGACTCGGCAGCCCGACCGTGCCATGGCACGGCCTCGGCCTGCACCACCAGCTTGTCGGCACTCGCGCGGATGTCGCCCGCCTGCTCTCGCAGACGGCTCACCCGACGACGGATCACGTCGCTGTCGCCGTACATATCCCTCCTCGGACAGGTCTCTGTGATGGTCCTACCCCGCAGGAACGGTTTCTAAACGTAAAATCGTGAACTTTCTCAGATTCGCTCGCGACGCCCTATCGCAGGACGGTGGAGAGGCGGTCGAGGCCCTGCTCGATCTCGGCGGCGGAGCCGGCGAAGGAGAGACGTACGAAGCGGTGTCCGTCGACCGGGTCGAAGTCGATCCCGGGAGCCATCGCGACGCCGGTACGGTCGAGGATCTGGTGGCACCAGGCCATGGTGTCGTCGGTCCAGCGGCTGACGTCGGCATAGACGTAGAAGGCGCCGTCGGCCGGGGCCATCTCGGTCACCCCGAGCGAGCGGAGGCCGTCGAGGAGCACCCCGCGGTTGGTCGCGTAGCGGGTGACGTGACCGTCGAGCTCGGCGTACGCATCCGGGGTGAACGCCGCCACCGCGGCATGCTGGGCGAGGGTCGGCGGGCAGATGGTGAAGTTTCCGACCAGGACGTCGATCGCGCGTCGCAGGTGGGCGGGCGCGAGCAGCCAGCCGATGCGCCAGCCGGTCATCGAGAAGTACTTCGAGAACGAGCCGAACACGACGGCGTCGCGTGAGGTCTCCCAGGCGCTGCGGCCACGGCTGCCGTCCCCGCCGTAGGTCAGCCCGTGGTAGATCTCGTCCGAGATCAGCTGGATCCCGGCCTCCTCGCAGTAGCGAGCCAGCGCGGCCAGCTCCTCGGGCAGCAGCATCGTGCCGGTCGGGTTGGCCGGACTGGCCACCACGAGCCCCTTCAAGCCGACGCGCTCGTGCAGCTCCCGCACCTGCTCCACGGTCGGCTGGAAGCGCTCGGCAGCACCGGTCGGGATCTCCACGACCTCGCACCCCAGGGCTGCGAGCACGTTGCGGTAGCAGGGATAGGACGGCCGGGCCATCGCCACCCGGTCGCCGGTGTCGAAGGCAGCCAGGAACGTCGCCAGGAAGCCGCCGCTCGCGCCGGTGGTCACGACGACGTCCTCGGGGGAGACGTCGATCCCGTGCCACGCCCGATGGTGCCCTGCGATCGCCTGGCGCAGCTCCAGGATCCCGGTCGCCGGCGTATAGCCCAGCGGATCACCGCTCTGCAGCAGCCGCACCGCCTCGGCGCTGACCGCCTGCGGCGCCCCCGTGGACGGCTGCCCCGAGGTGAGCGAGATGAGATCGGCGTACGTCCGCTGCCGCTGCGCCGCCCGCTCGAGCATGTCCATCACGTGAAAAGGAGGCACGTTCGCGCGTTGGGCGACAGTCAGACGGTCCATGGGAGCAAACATTAGGATGCAGATCCATAGGTCGGAGGGGGGCCCGGCGAACATGAGCTTCGACGTCCATCAGTTCGACCTGTTCGTGCTGATCGGCTCCCTGGTCACGCTCCTGGCGATCCTCGCGGTGCGGATGTCGACGAAGGCCGGGCTCCCGTCGCTGCTGATCTACCTGCTGATGGGCGTCCTGCTCGGTGAGTCGGTGCTCGGGATCCGGTTCGACGACGCCGCGCTCGCGCATGCGGTCGGCTTCGGGGCGCTGGCGCTGATCCTGGCCGAAGGTGGTCTGACGACGTCGTGGAAGGACGTACGTCCGGCCTTCGGTCTCGGGCTGATGCTGGCCACGGTCGGGGTGGTGATCTCGATCGGGATCGTCGCGGTGGGTGCTCACTACCTGCTCGGGCTCTCCTGGCAGCTGGCGTTCCTGCTGGGGGCGGTGACCTCGCCGACCGACGCGGCGGCGGTGTTCTCGGTGCTGCGGGTGGTGCCATTGCCCAAGAAGCTGACCGGTGTCCTCGAGGCGGAGTCGGGGCTCAACGACGCTCCGACCGTGGTGATCGTGACGCTGATCGCCAGTGGGGCGATCGCTGAGCACCATCCGGTCGTCGTGGCCGGGATCGTGGTCGGCGAGCTGCTGTTGGGCATCGTGGTCGGCCTGCTCGTCGGGTTCGGTGGGGCGTGGCTGATGCGGAGGGCCGCGCTGCCTTCCGCCGGCCTCTATCCGCTGGCGGTGATGACGCTGGCCTTCCTGGCCTACGGCGGCGCGGCATGGCTGCACGGGTCCGGGTTCGCGGCGATCTACGTGGCCGCCCTCGTGCTCGGCAACTCCGAGCTGCCCCACCGCGGTGCCACCAGGTCCTTCGCCGAGGGCGTCGCCTGGCTGGCCCAGATCGGGCTCTTCGTGATGCTCGGGCTGCTGTTGTCCCCGGGACGTATCGACCTCCAGACGATCGGCCTCGCGCTCGCCGCCGGCCTGATCCTGACCTTCATCGCCCGGCCCACATCCGTGCTGGTCAGCACGGTGGTCTCCCGGATGACGTGGCGCGAGACCGCGTTCGTCTCCTGGGCAGGGTTGCGTGGCGCGGTGCCGGTCGTGCTCACCACCATCCCGCTGGCCGAGGGCGTCGACGGGGCCGAGGACCTCTTCGACCTGGTCTTCGTGATGGTCGTCGTCTACACGCTGCTGACCGGCCCGACCCTGCCGTGGGTCGCCCGGGTGCTCGAGGTGGCCCGCCCCGACGACCCACGCTCGCTCGACCTCGACGTCGCGCCGCTTGAGCAGATCGCGGCCGATCTGATCCAGCTCCGGATCCCGCGCGAGTCACGCCTGCACGGCGTCGAGGTCAGCGAGCTCCGGCTGCCCATGGGGTCGTCGGTGTCGCTGCTGATCCGCGACGGACGGACCATGGTTCCGGAGGACACCACGGTCCTCCGCGCCCGTGACGTCGTCCTGGTCGTCGTACCCCGTCACCAGCGTGAGCTCGCGGAACGGCGCCTCGAGATGGTCAGCCGGAAGGGACGCCTGGCCGGTTGGCTGCGCTGAGGGGTGTGTTGGAATACCCGGTTAACCGGGTATTCCTACCTCGCAGATCCGTGCGGGCGCGCCTACTCGACCGGAGGGCTGCAGACCGTGGCGTCCGCCTTGGCGGTGACGGTCTTGTCGCCCCCGGTGACCTCGGGGAAGTTCTCGCCGGTGACGACCACGATGCCCGGGATGTCGGACTTGGTCTCAACGATCTTCGCGTCACCGAGCCAGCTCGCGACGAGCGCGGCTGAGGGAGCGTTCTTGTCGGGCGTCCACACCTCGACGGTCTTCAGCTTGGTGCCGCTGGGCGCGTTGCCGGTGGACCCCTTGACGAAGCCCGCGTCGACGAGGTCCGTCATCGCCCGGGTGGCGAGCCCGGCGCGCGTGCTCGCGTTGAGCACGGTCACGACCACCTGCGACGGGTAGACCTCGGAGCCCTTCTTGACCGGGGTGTCCACGCACGGCCCGACGTCGACCTTCTGCGGGAACGGTGCGGTCATCTCCTTCCATCCCCAGGCCCCGGCCAGAGCGACCGCGGCCGCGAGGACGGCGAGGAGGATGAACGTACGAAGTCCCGTGAGGGCCGAATCGAGCATGACGCCGAGCCTAACCGCTCGGTACGCCCTAACCGAGGCTGTGCACGCGGGCGTGCAGCACGTTGCGCTGCTGGAGCGCCGCGCGGAGCGCCCGGTGGAGCCCGTCCTCGAGATAGAGCTCACCGTTCCACTCCACGACATGGGCGAAGAGGTCGCCGAAGAACGTCGAGTCCTCGTTGAGCAGAGCCACCAGCTGGAGGGTGTCCTTCGTGGTCACCAGCTCGTCGAGGCGGACCGTCCGAGGAGGCAGCGCGGCCCACCCCTTGGTCGTCAGACCATGGTCAGGGTAGGGGCGAGAATCGCCGACACGCTTGAAGATCACCCTCGTGACTGTATCGCCCCCCGACCAAATCCCAACATAGAGTCCTGGTCATGACGGATGCTGCTGCTCTCTCAGAAGCGGTCGGGCCCGGCTACCAATTCGAGGGTTCCGCCCTCGAGCTCGGGGGCCTGATGGCGGACGCTGAGACGTTGTTGGAGACGCCGATTCGCATTCCCTTGGGGATGTTGAACCGGCATGGGCTGGTCGCCGGCGCGACCGGCACGGGAAAGACGAAGACCCTGCAGCTGCTCGCCGAGCAGCTCTCCGCAGCCGGGGTCCCGGTGTTCGCAGCCGACATCAAGGGCGACCTCTCCGGTCTGTCGGCGCCGGGCGAGTCCAGCGAGAAGCTGACCGCACGGGCGGCCTCCGTCGGACAGGCCTGGCAGGCGCGCGGGTTCCCGGTCGAGTTCTTCGCGCTCGGTGGCGAGGGCACCGGCATCCCGGTCCGGGTCACGGTCGACGCCTTCGGGCCGACGCTCCTCTCCAAGGTCCTGGATCTCAACGAGACCCAGGAGTCCTCGCTCGGTCTCGTCTTCCACTACGCCGAGAAGGCCGGCCTGAAGCTGGTCGGCCTCGACGACCTGCGGGCGGTGCTGCAGTGGCTGGTCTCCGACGAGGGCAAGGCCGATCTCAAGGGCCTGGGCGGTCTCTCGTCCGCGACGACAGGGGTGATCCTGCGTACGCTCATCGCCTTCGCCGACCAGGGCGCGGACGAGTTCTTCGGTGAGCCGGCCTTCGCCGTCACTGATTTCGTACGCAACGACGGGGAAGCCGGGATCATCTCGCTGCTCGAGCTTCCCAACCTGCAGGACCGGCCGGCGATCTTCTCGACCTTCCTGATGTGGCTGCTCGCCGAGCTCTTCCGGGCGCTGCCCGAGGTCGGTGACGTCGACAAGCCCAAGCTGGTCTTCTTCTTCGACGAGGCGCACCTGCTCTTCAACGACGCCTCCGACGCGTTCCTCGACCAGATCACCAACACGGTCCGGCTGATCCGCTCCAAGGGTGTCGGCGTCTTCTTCGTCACCCAGAAGCCGACCGACGTCCCCGACGACGTGCTCGGCCAGCTCGGCTCGCGCATCCAGCACCAGCTGCGGGTCGCCACGCCCAACGACGCCAAGGCCCTCAAGGCCAGCGTCAACACCTACCCGACCTCCTCCTACGACGACCTCGGCGCGGTCATCCAGACGCTCGGGATCGGCGAGGCGATCGTGACCGTGATGAACGAGCGCGGCGCGCCGACGCCGGTCGCCTGGACGCGACTGCGCGCCCCCGAGTCGCTGATGGGTCCTGCGGACGCCGCCGCGATGGAAGCCGCCGTGGCGGCGTCGCCGCTGGCGGCGAAGTACACCGCGTCCGTCGAGGTCGAGTCAGCCGTCGACCAGCTCAAGGCGAGGACGGACGCCGCGGAGGCCGCGCGCACGGCCGAGGCGGAGGAGAAGGCCGCCAAGAAGACCGCCCCGAAGAAGTCCTCCGGGTCGCGATCCCGGTCGCGTGACGACGACGACTCGATGATCGAGACGGTGGTGAAGTCGACTGCCTTCAAGCAGGCCGCGCGCACCGCTGCGAGGGAACTCGTCAGGGGAATCTTCAAGCGCCGCTGAGGCTCCTCGGTATCTGATTGGCTCGAGCATGGGCAGACTCCTTATCGTCTGCTCATGCCCGACCTTCTCCTCAGGAACGTACGCATCGTTCCGCTCTCACCTCAGGCGAACGCGCCTGCCGGGGTGGTTGACGTTCTCGTCGCCGACGGTGTCGTGACGGCGGTCGGAGAAGACCTGTCCCGACCGGCGGGAGTCGAGGCGTACGACGCAGGTGGCCGCTGGCTCGTGCCGGGTCTGTGGGACGCCCACACCCACCTCGGTCAGTGGACGCTGCGAGCCAGCAGGCTGGATCTTCAGGGCACCCGTTCGCCCGCCGAGGCGCTGGCGCGGGTCGCCGCGGCCGCGCGCGAGGTCGAGCCTGGTGAGGCGATCGTCGGAACGGGCCACTCGGCCGGCACCTGGGACCGCTGGGGCACCGTCTCCGAGCTCGACTCGGTCACCGGCGGCACCCCCGCGATCCTGGTCAACCACGACTTCCACCACGCCTGGCTGAACACCGCCGCGCTCGACGCGGTGGGGCTGCCGCGACGTGAGGACATGGTGCAGGAGACCGAGTGGTACCAGGCCTATCCAACGGTCGCGGAGCTCTTCGAGGCCAGCGGGAACACACCGGCGGCCTACCGCCGGATGCTGACGCGGACCGCCGCGCTCGGGGTGGTCGGGATGACCGACTTCGAGGTCGGCGTCCGGCTCGACGACTGGCGGTGGCGGTGGGCGTACGACTGCGATCTGCTCCGCATCCGGGTCGCGACATACGCCGATCAGCTCGACGAGGCGATCGCCGAGGGGCGGCGTACGGGGGACCAGCTGATACCGGGCGAGGACCGGCTGACGATGGGGCCGCTCAAGATCATCAGCGACGGCTCGCTGGGCACGCGGACGGCGTGGTGCTGCGACCCGTACGCCGACGACCCGGACAGCTGCGGCGCGCCGAACCAGTCACCGGACGAGCTGCACGGGCTCCTGGGGAAGGCGCACGCGGCCGGCCTCCAGGTGGCCACGCACGCGATCGGCGACCGGGCGGTGTCGGAGGCACTGGCGGCGTACGCGATGACGGGGGCGCGCGGCAGCATCGAGCACGCCCAGCTCGTACGTCGCGAGGATCTGCCGCTGATGGCTCGACTCGGGATCACCGCATCCGTGCAGCCGGCGCACATCCTCGACGACCGCGAGATGACCGAGGACGTCTGGCCGGGACGGGAGGACCGCTGCTTCGCGACCCGCTGGATGCTCGACGAGGGTGTGCGGATCGCGCTCGGGTCGGATGCTCCGGTCGCGCCGCTCGACCCGTGGCTGGCCATCGCGGCCGCCGTCGGTCGCTCGCGGGACGGCAAGGAGCCGTGGCACCCGGAGCAGGCACTCACCGCCCAGGAGGCGTTGGCGGCGTCGGTCGACGGTCAGCCCACGGTCGCTCCAGGATCACGCGGCGACCTGGCCGTGCTCGACATCGACCCGCTCCGGGCCTCGGTCGGTGATCTCGCCGCGATCGCTCATGGCGGGGTCGTCCTGACCACGGTCGGCGGCCGGATCGTCCACCGCAGCTCCTAGCCGCGGGTCCGGAAAATGAGCGAAGGCCCGGCCGTCGTCGGCCGGGCCTTGCGCAACGGGATCTTGGATCCCCCCATTTAGCTGCTGGTCACGCGGACCAGCGCACCGAGTCGTCGACGAAGTCGGCGAACACGTGAACACCGCGCAGGTCCTGGCGCTCGTCCATGAGCTTCGTCAGGGCACTGGCGTGACGGAACTTGAGGCTGTGCTGCTTCGCGGCACTGTTGGCCTCAGGCTGGGTGGCGGTGAGTGTTTCCATCGAGGTCCCCCCTACAACGGATAGATGGTGTGCATCGTGGTTTGTCCTGCGCATCAAGCATCCCGCCCGCAAGTCGCGAGCAGGTTGTTTGAACGTTACAAGCCGGTTTCGGTAAAAGAAATGGCTGTCGATGCCTGTCGCGGTATCTGCCGAGCGATAGGGCCGAATCTCGCTAGACAAAGGCGATGGAGCCTCAGTCCGCGGCGGATCTGAGCGTGTCGACGGCCTGGCGGGCCTGCTCGAGGAGCCGCAGCGCGGCGCTCGCGTCGGGAAGGTTCGGCTCCGGGGACCAGAGCTGGTCGGCATCGCTGATCGGATCGGCGCCGTCGATGATCGGGTCGAGGTCGGTCACCAGCGCGCCCTTCGACGGGTCGCCGGCGAGCGACGAGCGGATCACGTCGCCGTCGATCGGGGACGCCGAGGCGATCAGGGTGGCGTTGCCGAACCTCGCTCCCGCGAGCGCGGACCCCTGCACGATCATCGCGACATGCCCGAAGACCGTACGCAACGTGGCGAGCTCGCGACGGGTGAAGAGCAGTTCGGGGCCGGCGACGGAGTTCAGCACGAGCCGACCCTCCTCGCGCAGCGCGCTGCGTGCCGCGGTCATGCACTCCAGCGAGGTGAACGCCGGCGGGATCCGGTTGCCGACGAAGATGTCGATGACGATGGCGTCGTGCTCCGAACCTGGGTGCGCCTCGAGCCACGAGCGTGCCTCGGCGGTCTCCATGGTGATCCCCGGAGGAAGCGGGAACCGTGACCTGGTCAGCTCGACCAACGCGGGCTCGATCTCCACGACCGTCTGCGTGGTCGCGGGCCACCGGTGGGCGACCGCACGGGGGAGGGCGAGCAGCGCCCCGCCCAGGTGGGCCGCGCTGCGGGGTGCCTGGTCCCCGAGCGCCGCCAGCATCCACCGGATCGAGGCGAGCTTCGGCGGCTGCGACGGGTCCTCCCCGAGGTGGGACTGAGCGACGCCGTCGATCTGGATCGCCCAGCCGTCCTCCTTGCGTACGAGATCGGCGGTGCTGCCGTCCGAGAAGACGATGCGCTCGAGGCTCGCTGATGGCCCGGAGGGTGTTGACATACGTCGATCCTGCCAGACACCATCGCGCCCGAGCCGGGACATTCCGGTAGCCTTCTGGCGTTGTTGGTCAGCGCCGAAAATACTCGGACATCGGGCGTGAGGGAGTTCTTGCGGTGGAGATATGGGAGGTCGCCGAAAATGACGACCGGATCGAGGGTCTCACCGCCGACGGAAAGCCGGACCCGGCCTACGCCGCCTCGCTCGGTCTGAAGGACGCGCCGCTGGGCCGTCGTGCGGTCGCGGCCGCCGTCGACATCGTCTGCTACCTGCTCCTGCAGGTCCCCTACCTGGTCTTCACGCTCCCGCTGCTGCTGAAGCTCGCCCAGGGCAAGTTCGGCTTCGCCCGGTTCCTGAGCCACCCCGACTTCATGCTGGCGGCGATCGCGGGCGGCGCCACCGTGCTGCTGAGCCTGATCTACGTCATCGTCCAGATCGTCTTCCACGGTCGCCGCGGGGTCACGCTGGGCAAGTCCGTCGCCGGAGTCCGCTCGATCAACGTCAAGACGCTCGAGCGACCGGGCGCCGGCCGCGCCTTCCTCCGTGCGCTGGTGCTCTGGGGCTCCGGGATCATCCCGATCGCGCCGGTCGTCTTCCTCGCCTCGCCGCTGTTCGACAAGGAGAAGCGGAACCGCGGCTGGCAGGACAAGGTGGCCGAGATGTGGATGGTCGACGTCCGCGAGGGCCTCGACCCCTACGACGAGAAGCGGATGCGCATCGCCCGGAAGACGGTCGCGGCCGCGCCCGTCGCGCAGCGGAAGTCGCTGCCCTCGCTCACCACCCCCAACGATCACGACGCCGGCAGCTACCGGCCCTCGGGGCGGGTCAGCGCCGGCGTGCTCGGTGTCTCCCGTCCGAAGGCGAGGCACGACGAGCCGGGCGCCTCTCCTGGTGGCTCGCTCGCGACCCCGCCGTCGGGACCGGTGGCCCCGAAGCCGGTGGCCCCGGCGATTCCGCCCTCGCGCGCGGTGACGCCCAACCAGGGCCAGACGGTTCCCCCGCCGCCTCCGACCCCGACGCCCACGCCTTACCCGACACCGACCCCACACCCGGCCCCCACGCCGACGCCTGCTCCCACGCCCGCTCCCACGCCGCTGCCCACGTCCGGCGGCCAGCAGCCTCCGGCGCAGCCGCGCGAGCGGGGCATCATGCTCAAGGTCGACTCCGGCGAGCGGATCCCGGTGACCGGCCTGGTGCTGGTCGGCCGCGACCCCGCCCTGACGGAGAACACGCTGGGCGCGCGTACGGTCTCGATCATCGACGTGTCGGTCTCGAAGACCCACCTCTCGCTGCGCCCCAGCGGCGACGGTGTCGAGGTCACCGACCGCGGCTCGACCAACGGCACCGTGGTGATCCACGAGGGTGCCACCCGCCGGCTCAACGCGTGGGAGCCGGTGCTGGCACCGGTCGGCGCGATGATCCGCTTCGGCGACCGCTCGGCCCTGGTGCGTCGCGGGTGACCGCCGCGCCGACCGCCGCACGATCTCGCTGCATCGACTTTTGGCACGTTGACGAGGGGAACGAAGGATGAAGGTCAAGCTCACACTGCACCGGCCCGGTGTCGCGCCGGCGGATGTGATCGTCACGGCTGACTCCACGGCAACGGCGGGTGACGTCGCTCGGCACATCGCCGACGCCGACCCGGCGCGCTCCGTGATCGCGAATGAGCACGACATCTTGACCCTGGCCGTCGCCCCGCCAACGGCCGACCGGATGGAGCCGCTCGAACCCGACGTACCCATCGGTGACGCGCCGATCGGGTCCGGGTTCGCGGCAGCGGTCGTCAACATGGGCCCGGACAACGAGACGACCGGCTCGCGGCGCAAGAGCGTCGGTGTGCTGCGGGCGATCGACGGTCCGGTGCGAGGACAGGCGTTCCCGCTGACCACCGGCCACGCCTCGATCGGCCGCGGTCCCGAGAACGAGATCGTGCTCGCCGACCCGATGGTCTCCAAGCGTCACGCCCGCATCGAGGTGGACCGCTCGGTCGAGCTGGTCGACCTCAACTCGGCCAACGGCGTCGTTGTCGACGGCACCCAGGTCTCCCGCGTACGTCTGGCGCCGGACACACCGGTCGTCATCGGCAGCACCACCCTGGTCATGCAGCTCTCGGCCGACTTCCTCTCCGCCGTCGAGGACCCGGTGCTCGAGCGCGGTGGCGGCCTGCTCTTCAACCGAAGCCCGCGGGTCGACGTGCGCTACCCCGGCACCGAGCACCCGCCGCCGTGGATGCCGACGGAGATGCAGAAGAAGCTGTTCCCGTGGTTCGTGCTGATCGCGCCGATCATCATGGCGCTCTCGATCTACGCGATGACCGGCCGCGCCCGCGCGCTGCTGCTGGTCGTGATGACCCCGATGATGGCGGTCGGCAACTACATCAACCAGCACCGCCAGGCCGGCGCGAAGCAGGACCACGAGATCGAGCTCTTCGAGCGGCAGTTCGAGAAGCTGGAAGAGGTCTTCTACCGCAGCAAGCCCGAGGAGGAGCTGGCGCGCAACGAGGAGGTCCCGGCGGTCGCGGAGGTCTTCGAGCAGGCGATGCAGCTCGGCCCGCGGCTGTGGACCCGGCGTCCCGAGCACTGGAACTTCCTGGCCGTACGTCTCGGCACCACCCGCGCGCTGTCGCGCAACTCGATCGCGGAGCGCGACACCCAGAACGGTCTGCCCGACTTCATCGAGCGGATCGACCGCCTGAAGGAGCGCTACAAGTACGTCGACGACGTACCCCTGCTGGAGTCGCTCCCCGCGGTGGGTTCCGTGGGTGTCGCCGGCCCGGCCGGCCCGGCCGCCGACGCGATGCGTGGGCTCGCGGTGCAGCTCTTCGGTCTGCACGCGCCCAACGAGGTCGTCACCGTCGCCTTCGCCGACCCGGACTGGGTCGAGGAGTTCGAGTGGCTCAAGTGGCTGCCGCACACCACCTCGGAGACCAACCGGTTCAAGGACATGCCGCTGGCCGACTCCGCACCGACGGCCAATGCCCTGCTCAGCGCGCTGGAGGAATACATCATGCGCGCCGGCCGGACCGCGGAGCACCGCGGCCCGTTCGCCGAGAAGTGGAACCCCATGCAGTACGGCACCGACGTCGCCCGGGCCGGGGAGGAGACCAACGCCCGGGTGCAGGTCTCGATCGTCGTCTTCGTCACCAACGATGCTCCGGTCGACCGGGCCCGGCTGGTCCAGGTGCTCGAGCGTGGCGCCGATGTCGGCGTACACGCGGTCTTCATGTCCTCCACCGTCGAGGCGTTGCCGGCAGTGTGCCGCAGCTTCCTGGACGTGAGCGACGGCCTGGAGCGTGCCACCGTCGGGCTCGTCCGCAACGGCGACCTCTACGAGGGTGTCATTGTCGAGGGCGTCTCCAACGCCTACATGGACATGTTCGCCAAGCGGCTCGCGCCGGTGGTGGACGCCAGCACCGTCGTCCACGACTCCTCCGACCTCCCCAACTCCGTCGGCTTCCTGTCGCTGGTCGGCAACGAGGTGGCCGAGGACCCGCACTCCGTGGTGGAGCGCTGGCGTCAGAACAACTCGATCATCGACCGCTCCGACCGGCCGCGGCCGCGACTGAAGAAGGCGGGCAACCTGCGCGCCATCATCGGCCAGGGAGCCTCGGACGCGATGACGCTGGACCTGCGTACGCAGGGCCCGCACGCCCTCGTCGGCGGCACCACCGGTGCCGGTAAGTCCGAGTTCCTGCAGGCGTGGGTGCTCGGCATCGCCTCGGCCCACTCGCCCGACCGGGTGACGTTCCTCTTCGTCGACTACAAGGGCGGCTCGGCCTTCGCCGACTGCATCGAGCTGCCGCACTGTGTCGGTCTGGTGACCGACCTGAGCCCGCACCTCGTACGCCGTGCGCTGACCAGCCTCAAGGCCGAGCTGCACTACCGCGAGCACCTGTTCAACCGGAAGAAGGCCAAGGACCTCCTCGAGCTGGAGAAGCGGCAGGACCCGGAGTGCCCGCCCGCGCTGGTGCTCGTCATCGACGAGTTCGCCGCACTCGCCGGTGAGGTGCCGGAGTTCGTCGACGGCGTCGTCGACATCGCCCAGCGAGGTCGTTCGCTCGGCATCCACCTGATCATGGCGACCCAGCGCCCGGCCGGTGTCATCAAGGACAACCTGCGGGCCAACACCAACCTCCGCGTCGCGCTGCGTATGGCCGACGAGACCGACTCCAAGGACGTCGTCGACGACCCGATCGCCGGGACCTTCCCGCCGTCCCTGCCGGGCCGCGGCATCGCGAAGACCGGACCCGGTCGCCTGACCCCGTTCCAGTCCGCGTACGCCGGTGGCTGGACGCGCGACGACGAGGTCGTCACCGCTGACGTGAAGGTGGCCGAGCTCAAGTTCGGTTCGATCACGGAGTGGGAGCCGGAGCGTCCGCCGGAGAGCGACTCGCACGACGAGGACCTCGGCCCCAACGACCAGAAGCGGATCGTGTCCAACCTGATCAAGGCCTCCGCCACCGCTGGTCTGATGACCCCGCGGCGACCGTGGCTCGATGACCTGGCGTCCGTGGTCGACATGCGCGACCTGCCGCTGGAGGGCGACGGCCAGATCCTGCTGGGTCTTGCCGACATCCCGGAGCGTCAGCAGCAGAACGCGATCTACTTCGCTCCCGACCGCGACGGCTCCCTGCTCATCTTCGGGTCCTCCGGTTCCGGCAAGTCGACCATGTTGAAGACGATCGCGACCGCTGCCGGTGCGCGGCCGGAGCTCGGCCGGGTCCAGGTCTACGGCCTCGACTTCGCCTCCGGCGCGCTGGGTGCGATCGAGCGTCTCCCGCACGTCGGCTCGATCATCGACGGCGACGACGCCGAGCGTCTGCAGCGGCTGATGCGCACGCTCGAGCGGGAGATGGACCGCCGCTCCGAGCTGTTCTCCAAGGCCGCGGCCGCGAACCTCACCGAATACCGTGAGATCGCCGACCAGTCGATGCCGCGCATCCTGCTCCTCATCGACAACTACCCCGAGTTCAAGAAGGAGTGGGAGATCGCCGCCGGTCGCGCGCCGTTCTACCAGTCCTTCATGCGGGTCCTCGGCGAGGGCCGCCCGCTCGGCATCCACGCGGTGATCACCGCCGACCGGTCTGGGTCCGTCCCGACGGCCGTCTTTGCGAACATCCCGCGCCGTGTCGTCATGCGGCTCTCCGACCCGAGCCAGTACGTCCTGGTCGGAGCACCCAAGGACGTACTCAACGAGCAGTCGGTGCCCGGCCGCGCCGTCGTCGACAAGGCCGAGGTGCAGCTGGCCGTTCTGGGCGGCACGACCAACGTGGCCGAGCAGACCAAGGCCCTCGACGAGCTGGTCTCGCAGCTGCGTGCCCTGGGTGTTCCCGAGGTCGGCGAGATCGGCGCCCTGCCGACCAAGATCTCCAGCAGGGCCATGCCGGCGCAGGCCAACGGGCAGCCCGTCTTCGGTATCGCCGACGACACCCTGTCCGCGCGTGGCTTCGACCCGATCGGCTCGTTCATCATCACCGGCCCGCCGCAGTCCGGTAAGACGAACGCCCTCAAGGCGCTCGTCGAGTCCGTCGAACGCTTCGACCCCGAGGTGAAGCTGTTCCACCTCGGCAGCCGTCGCGCCATGCTGGGCGACTTCCGGCCGTGGGTACGCAGCGCCACCCGCCCCGACGACGAGAAGACGCTCGTCACCGAGCTCGCCGAGATCGTCGCCGACGAGTCCTTCCCCGGCCGCATCATGATCGTCGCCGAGGACATGACCCACTTGGCCGACGGTCCCGCCGACCGCCCGATGCGCGCCCTGCTGCAGGCGGTCAACAACTCCGACCACCTCTTCGTCGGCGACGCCGACGTCACTCGAGCCGGCGGCGGCTCGGGCGTCATGGGTGAGTGGAAGGCGGCCCGGCAGGGCATCGTGCTCAAGCCGGACACCTACGACGGCGACACGCTGTTCAAGGTTCCGTTCGGCAAGCTGAAGCGCACCGACTTCCCCGTGGGCCGCGGAATCTTCGTCCAGGCCGGGCGCACGGTGACCATGCAGATGCCCCTGGCGAGCGACTCCGAGACCTCTGCATGACCTCTGCATGAATCTGACAACGAATCTGTTTTTACCCTTCACAACCTTGTGAAGGGTGGCCTACGGTGGCCAGCGGCGTTTACGTACGCCATGTAATGAAATCGCGGGAGAGGGCTAGGATCGATGACTGATTTCGGGGCAACCTACGACGAGATGACCGGCACTGCCGACAAGCTCGACCAGGGCAAGGACACGATCGAGTCGGCGCTGGACGAGTGCCAGGGCTACGTGGACGAGCTGGTTCAGGACGGGTTCAAGACGGAGAAGGCGTCCGGCAAGTTCCAGGACGGCTACACCGAGATGACCACCGGACTCAAGGACGCCATCGCCGGCGTCGAGGACATGGCTCAGGCTCTGCGTGACATGGCCACCGCGATCCAGGACCTGGACTCGCAGCTCGCCGGCGGCTGAGCCGCCGCGTTTGTCAGATGGTGGGCCGACATCTATGGGCCCACCATCACCCGTCTCGGTCAGGTGCTGCGGTGTCGACTCCCGCCGGTGCGCTGCTGCGACCTTCTAACCAGGTCTAGCAGAAACTTTACTTTCGGAGATGTTTAGAACTCGTCGTAGCGGGTAGGACTACCGCGACGAAGTTGATTGCCCGGATCTCGGACCACGTTCAGGATGACGGTGTCGGCTCGTCGGGTTCACGCTTCTCGACCATGTGATGCGTGAGTGATGGTGACGAACGGCGCCGCAACGCGGTGTCGTGTAATGAAAATTGCGGAAAGGCAATGATCGATGAGTGACTTCGGGGCAACCTACGACGAGATGACCGGCACTGCCGACAAGCTCGACCAGGGCAAGGACACGATCGAGTCGGCGCTGGACGAGTGCCAGGGCTACGTGGACGAGCTGGTTCAGGACGGGTTCAAGACGGAGAAGGCGTCGGGCAAGTTCCAGGACGGCTACTCGGAGATGACCACGGGTCTGAAGGACGCCATTGCTGGTGTCGAGGACATGGCTCAGGCTCTGCGTGACATGGCCACGGCGATCCAGGACCTGGACTCGCAGCTCGCCGGCGGCTGAGCAACAACGCTTGCCAGATGGTGGGCTGGCGTCTGCTGGCCCACCATCTCTCCATTTTCTCTCGATCACGCGCTGCGATGACCACACTCGACGGCGTGCTCAGTAACTACGTGAAAGGTGCACAGTCATGGCGGATATCTTGATCAAGATCTCTGAGCTCGAGAAGGTCAAGACGTCATTGGACTCGATCGTCGACGAGTTCGAGAACGCCACTGACAGCTCTGAGGATCTCGAGGCTGACATCGGCGACCCGTTCGACATGAGCGATCTGCGCGACAAGGCCTGTGACTTCGAGGAGCGCTGGGACGACAAGCGCAACGATCTCAAAGACAGCCTGAAGAAGGTCAGTGAGCACATCAAGGGCGTTATCGACGGGATCGAGGAGTGGGACAGCGAGACCGCCCTCCAGTTCGAGCCCAAGAAGAAGTAGTAGAACCCACAGTCTTTAATCGCTCCTGACGGAAAGGACAACCCCCATGTTCGGTGGCATGCAGGATTCCCCGAAGGGGCGCGAGATCAAGTCGGTCGAGGGTTCGCCCTCGGGGATCATCGCGCGAGGGTCCGCTATCGAGCGGCTCGGCAAGATGATGGATGCCTCCGCTGACACGCTGCGCGACATCAAGGAGAACACCTTCGCTGGTGGCGAGCAGCAGGGTAAGGCCATCGAGAAGCTTCAGGAGACCATCGGTGACTCCTACAAGGTCCTCGAGGAAGCGGCCGACCTCTACAAGCCTGTTGGTCCGGTGCTCGTCACCTACGGTGAGATGCTGGAGACCTACAAACCGCTGATCGACCGCACCGCGAACTCGTGCAGTGACCTCTGGGACATCTACAACGCCCTACCCGGCGACAAGGACGACAGCACGACCGAGGACGACGGCGGCTTCCTCGGCATCGGCGACACCGACAAGGAAGAGGCCGCCGACAACAAGGCCAAGAAGGAAGCCTACGAGAACTGGGAGACCGAAGCCGAAGTCTTCGACACCTGGTACGACGTATGGGAGGACGGCTTCGACGCAGCCGTCAGCGGGATCTCCGACGGCCTTTCCGGATCCATCGAGGACGGCTTCTGGGACAACTACGGAGACTTCATCGACGCGGTCTACGAGGTCCTGACCTGGGCCGCTCTGATCATCGCTGTGGTCGCGATCTTCTGCACTGGTTTCGGTGCGCTGGCCGCCATCCTCGCGCTCGCTGCCTTTGCGGTTTCCGCTATCAAGTTCGCCTGCGGGCAGCAGAGTCTGGGGCAGTTGGCCCTTGATGCCTTGGCCATCATTCCGATCGGGAAGCTGTCGAACCTTTCCAAGCTCGGCCATCTGGCCAACATGGCGAAGGGCAGCAAGCTGACCGCTCTGTCCAGGACCTGGAAGGCCATGAGCAAGGGTCCGATCGGTGACCTGACCAAGGCAGCTCGACTCAAGGACGCCTTCAAGGTGAAGAGCGGCGCCGAGGTTCTCGAGGGCTTGATCGGTAAGCCCTTCAAGGCCTTCCGGACCGACAACCTGAAGATGTACATGGGCAACCTCGACGCCCTCAAGGGTGGCCTGGGAGCGTTCCGGGGCATGACGAAGATCGAGTTCGGGGTTGCCCGCTTCGGCGCGACGCTCGGCACTCTCGGCAATGCCGGAAAGCTCACGCAGGGGACGGATCACTTCGACCCCATCCCGATCGACATCCCTGAGATCAAGGTCCCGGGCATGCCTGCCTGGCTTGGTTTCTAGGTTCGGTTCAAGCGCAACAAACGTCTGAGGTGCAGAGTGGCGAAGTGGGCAGTAGAGCTGGTTGACGACCTGGATGTTCCGGGGTGGCTTCCTGTTCCTGAAGGGTTGACGCCCGCTGAGTGTGAACGGTGGGTCGACGAGACCTCGAGCATGCTCGATGAGCTGGTCGGTACGCCGCGTTGGGATGGTGAGGCGACGACGATCGAAGACATCCGCGGGCTGCTGCAGATGGCCCTCGACGAGCGTGAGACCTCTGAGGCGTACGCCCTGTTCCAGGTGTGGCCGGTCATGTCGGCGGCTGCGGTCATGTGCCACCTGCACGTGGTGGAGAGCGAGTCGGTCCCGGACATGTCTCAATGGGACGGCGTCGTGCACGCGGCCGAGGCCGATCACATCGGACCTGGCGCTCAGCTGTCTTCGCGCAAGGAGCTGAACTTCGAGGGTGGGTCGGTCATCATCGAGTCGGTGAACTTCGCGTTCAGCGATGGTGAGGCTCTCCTGCTGCTCGGCGTGGACGAGTGCATTCCGCAGCTGACGACCTCGGTCGTTCGCGGACTGGTGGCGCTCAAGGACATACTTCGGATGGTCCGTGAGGACGGGAAGGTGTTCCAGTCGGTTCCTCTGCCCGGAGTGCCGGTGGACGAGTCTTGGCCGATCGCGACGGATGGGGCGACGCTGTGAACCTACGTGAGCAACTTGGCGTGCGTAAGACCGTGGACTTCGAGATCGACCTTCCGCGGGGGTGGGCTCGTTTCGACATCGATGGTGGCCACGATGAGCTCCTCAATGGGATGAAGAAGCGGTTCATGGAGGCTCACCGCCCCGATCTGTTCGTCGAGGCGAAGGCCATGTTCGACAAGGCATTCGACGGGATGCGGAAGAACGACGTCTTCGCCTTCTTCGCGCCGGCAGGCGAGCAGCCGGACGACGTCGTCGTCCTGCCGGCCTCGATCAACGCCTCGATCCGCACGGGTGAGCCCGGTCAGTCATTGGACAAGATGGCCCACAACGCCATCCAGAAGTACGGCGCGAAGCCGTTGTTCGGCGACCCGCGCACGTTGCGGTTCGAGCGGGAGCGGACGATCGACCTCGATGGCGAGCCGATCATCAACCACTCCCTGATCTACTTCACGCCGATCCCCGGCACCCAACGGCGTAGGGCGCTGCAGCTGGTGGCAGCCTTCGCACGTACGCCGGATGTAGGACCCGACGCACCCGCGCTGATGGCGACCCGCGCGGTCCTTGACGCATGCGTCGCTACGCTTCGGTGGAACCGCGGTACCGCGTGACCCGGGGACTGACTCCTATCGATTGTGGAAGGCCTGAACTTGCTGTCCTTTGACAAGGGCCCGTCGGCACGTGAGTGGGCACGGTCGGCCAACGTCGCCACCCCGATCAAATGGGGTGACCTAGAGAAGCAGATCATCTCGGAGCGGCTCACCCCGAGCGGAGACGACGGTGGGCCGAACTGGACCCTCGGCGTACTCATGGTTGCGATGATGATGGCGCTCGGTGCGTTCCTACTGGCGCCGGCGCTCGCGGCCGGTCTGGTCGCCTGGGCAACCACGACGGAGGACGCTTCCACCCAAGATGATCTGACGCTGATCGCGACCTTCCTGTTCATCATCTCGATCGTCGTCTCGGCGACTTGGCTCAGCATGTGGTGGCAGACGCGTTCCCGGTCGATGATCGCGATCGTTTCCGGTCTTGTGGCGACGGTGTCGGTCGTGGTCACCTTCGTCGTCGGGAAGTCCTACGACGGCGATCTTCCCGGCGACTGGCTCGAGTGGTCGGCGTTGGTCGCCGGCGTACTCGGTCTCGCCCTGACGATCCTCCAGATCGTGTCGAAGTCGGAGCATCGTGCAGGAGTGCCGAAGAGCGATCGTGGGCAGCGGCGCTACAGCGCCGCGCGCGAGGAAGTTCTCGACGTGCTCAGCGAGCGCGGGATCGTCGAACTGACCGCGGACCAGCGTCACCGGATGCAGCGAATGCGCGTCGGAACGTGGCACAAGTTCGATGCTCAGGGTCGCGTCTAACTTCACGGCTTTCATCCATCTAGGTAGCAAAGGGTTCACGTGGGATCGGAACGAGCGAGAAGTGCTGACCTCGACGTCACCCCAGAGGCGGCCTTCCAGGCTGCGCTCGGGGTTGCGCAGCACGAAAAGAAGTACGAGATCCGGGCGGTGCACAATGAGGGCCAGGCCCTGATCATCAGGCAGAAGACCAAGGCCCTGTCGTGGCCGAAGGTCATCATGCTTCGAGTCCACCAGAACGGGTCGGGGTCTTCGGTCAACGTCCTGGTCCAGAACATCCCGGGCGGACCGACTGCCCTGCTCGACGGTGTCTTCAACGGAAAGATCGCCGAGAAGTACCTCAGCGGCATTCAGGGCACGTTGGACGGAACCGTCACCGCTCCGGCGACCGCGGTGACCTCCCACTACGTTCGTGACGACGGCTCCGAGCTCCCGTGGGATGACCCGGACGAACTCCCCGAGTTCTGAGGGCACTCAACTCCCTGACTCGGGACGCGGCACATTGGCCTGTCGCGCGATCGATGTGCGGTCGCGTAGGTAAGGTGAGCGGCTGGTTCTGGTCGCCCTTATCCCGTGTTCTTGTGTGCCTTACGGGATATCTCGGTCGGGTCGCGACGGTCTCATCGGTGACCCGGTGGATGCCGCTGGCGGGCGGTAACGAGAACTGTGCATGAATGTGACAACGAATCCGTTATTGCGCTTCACAAGTTTGTGAAGCGTGGCCTACGGTGACCAGCGGCTGCCCAGCGGGGCACCGTGTAATGAAATCGCGGGAAAGGCAATGATCGATGAGTGACTTCGGGGCAACATACGACGAGATGACCGGCACCGCCGACAAGCTCGACCAGGGCAAGGACACGATCGAGTCCGCGCTGGACGAGTGCCAGGGTTACGTTGATGAGCTCGTTCAGGACGGGTTCAAGACGGAGAAGGCGTCGGGCAAGTTCCAGGACGGCTACACGGAGATGACCACGGGTCTGAAGGACGCCATTGCTGGTGTCGAGGACATGGCTCAGGCTCTGCGTGACATGGCCACGGCGATCCAGGACCTGGACAGCCAGCTCGCCGGCGGCTGATCAATTGCGTGCTGGGCGGGGCGACACATCAACGGTCGCCCCGCCCGCAGCAGCATTTCGGCACTTTGACCGGGCAATTGGCGGAAGATCGAAGGGAAGCGGGCGATGGCGGACGTCAAGATCAAGGTCGAGACTCTTTCGAGGATCGCGACGCAGCTCGACTCGATCGTCAACGAGTTCGAGAATGCGACCAGCCAGTCCGAGGCGTTGGAGGCGGACATCGGCAACCCGTACGGCCGCGGCGACCTTCGTGACAAGGCACAGGACTTCGAGGAGCGCTGGGATGACAAGCGCGACGATCTCAAGGAGAGCCTGAAAGAGCTCCAGGAGCACGTCAAAGGCGTAGTCGACGGTTTCGAGAACTGGGACAGCGAGACTGCCCTTCAGTTCCAGACCAAGTAGGAGGTCCACCGGGCCGCGAACGCGGTGACCGTGTGCGACTGACGATGCAGGACACCTGACGGGCTCGACGAAGGAGCACATGAGCCATGGATTCATCCCCTAAGGGCAGAGAGATCAAGACTGTCGAGGGCAACCCCTCGGGCATCATCGAGCGCGGCGACGCCATCGAGCGTCTGGGTGAGATGATGAAGTCCTGTTACGAAGAGTTGAAGAAGATCTCCGAGCACGATCTCGCCAACGGCGAGATGGACGGCAAGGCCGTCGAGAAGCTTCAGGACAAGATCGGCGACTCCTACAAGACGCTCGAAGAGGCCAGCGCGCTCTATACGCCGGTAGGCCCGATCATTGCGAAGTACGGCGAAGAGCTTCAGCAGTGGCAGCCGCTGATCAGGTCGCAGGTCGACACCTGCGAGGACCTGTGGGCCAAGTTCGACAGCATGGAAGGTGCGCCGACTCACCTTCCAGGCGCCGGTCCGAAGGAAGGCAGCCCGGAGGCGCAGCAGGAGGAAGACGCCGAGGAGGCGAAGGACCAGGCCCGCAAGGACTGGGAGAACGCCGCCGAGACCTGGGACGGCTATTACGACTCCTGGGAGGATGCGTACGACGCTGCTGTCAGCGGCATCGGTAACGAGATGTCCGGCAAGATCGAGGATGGCTTCTGGGAGGTCCTCGACGACATCATCGCTGTCCTCGAGATCGTTGCGATGGTGCTCTTCGTGGCGGCCCTGTTCATTGCCGGTCCCCTTGCGGCCATCGCGATGGCGGTATCGGCGCTTGTTCTTCTTGCGAGGACCATCCAGTTCTGCGCCGGAAAGTGTTCGATCGTCGACCTTGGGCTAGCGGTTCTCGATGTCATACCGTTCGGCAAGTTCGGAAAGATGGCCGATGCGGTCGGTGCCCTGACAGACGCTGGCAAGTTCGCCAAGTTCTCGGCTGCGTACAAGGCCGCGGGCGGCGTTGGTGACGCCGTCAAGCTCAAGGCCTTCCCGGACATCATGACCAGCCTGCACGCCGGCCTTGACGTCGGTGACTTCACGCGGATCAGCGAGTACGGCAAGATCTGGGGCGCCGCCGGCGACATTCAGGGCGCACTGGCGAAGCAGGCCAACTCCTTCTACAGCACGGTGAACACGATCCAGGGCTTGCCCGACTCGGCTGTCGACATCTTCGCCTGATCGGCCGACCTTCCATGCATGATGTGTGCTGCTCGGAGCTTGTAATCAAAACGGAGGACGACCGTGGTCGGAACTTGGCGGGCTGAAGGAATCTACCCGCAACGCGAATGGACGCTGATCCCCAGTGACCTGGGGCAGGACGCCGACGCGTGGGTGTCGAGCGAGTGTGCCCGAGTCCGAGAGTGGTTCGGCGAGGACGCGAGCCAGCGGTCTGACGAGGACGTTCGCCGCATACTGACCGATTCCCTCGCTACCGTCGGCGAGCCGGGCAGGCTGGTCACGATGCTCCACTGGCCGCTGACGGTCCCGATTCCCAGCCGAGTCAGACTCGTTCTCGCCGAGGCCGGCGACCTCGACGTGAAGGCTTGGGAGAAGTCTGGTTTCGACGTCGACGAGTGCATCGGCGCGGCGGTCGGCCCCGGTATCAAGTGCATCGCATCGCGGGAGGAGAGCGTCGACGGACATGATCTTCATCTGTCCACCGCGGTCTACGCCTTCAGCGGCGAATCCGGTGGCGTGGGGTTGATCGTGGAATCAGGCGTCCCCTTGGCGTTCCAGCTCACGATCGCGCAGATGCCGATCATCCTGTCGAGCCTGTCACTTCTCGACCCGGATGGGCGTCCCTTCAAAGCTCGCCCGGTTCCGGGCCTCACACGAAACCAAGTTGACGAATGGGAGCAGGTTTCCAATGCCTAAGGCGGCAGCGATTGATCCGGGCAACTGGGCAACGGTGCACAGCAACTTCGATCGCTTCGACATCGACGAGCTGAATCGAGTCGTTCTGGATTACGCGCAGATCGAACTTGAATCAGCTGAGAAGAAGCGTCGCCGCTCAGGTGCGGCGAATCTCGCTGCCAAGTTGATGTACTGGGTCGCGCTCATCGGTCTGGCCGGACCGCTGTTCTCCGTGGCGATCTTTGCCAGTGGCGGAGGCGCGAGGAAGCTCTCCGAAGACTTCTCGCCGGGTTTCGAGGTTCCGTGCGTCTACATCGGATGCGCGCTCGGATTCCTTGCCTTGCTCTATCACTTCGTGCCGTGGGTTCGCTCGACTCATCGACAGTGGGACCGATCCCTGTTCGGGTTCTCGGTCTTCGTGTCGGTCTCGACCGTCCTGCTTCTGGTCCTGATCCTCATGAGCGACCCAGCTGCATATCCGCGGGTTCCCCTCGTGATGGCACCGCTGTTGCTGCTGGTGTTCGGGGTTGCGGTGATCGTCGCGGAGTTTCGGCTCTACTCTCGCGAGAAGCCGCCGGCGGTCGACGTCAACGCGTTGACCTCGGACGAAATGGACGTGCTCCTCGCCTCGAGGCGTCAAGCGCTGACCACGCTCCGCTCGCGTTCAATCGTGTCTTACGAAGAATTTGATGCACTGGACCGTAGTCCTCTGACTGCAAGTGCCGACGGAAAGGCTTGAGGTGTCTGGAAACGGCGCAAGCTCGTTGAGGGAGATGCTGGGTGCAACCAAGGACCCGGATTTCCACCTGAAGCTCCTCGATGGATGGGAGCGCCACGTTCCGGACGCTTCCGACCGGGATGCGATCGACGCCGAGATGAAGCAGCGTTGCATGGCTGCCAACCGGCCCGATCTGCACGCGCATCTTCGGATGCAGATGGATCAGGCGTTCTCGCTGATGAAGCAGCAGAACGTGATCGCCTATTTCGCGGCCACCGGGCAGCCGACCGGCGACGTCTACATTCCGGGCTCCATGTTCGCCACCATCCGTCGCGCGCCGAACGGCGAGAGCCTCGATGGTTATGTGACGCATGCGATCCAGACGTACGACGCCAAGCCGCTCTTCGGCGACAAGCGCTTCATCCGGTTCGAACGGGAGTCGACGAAGGAGCTCCAAGGCGGCTCCATCGTCATGACCTCGATCGTGTACGTGACCCCGATCCCTGGGTCGAATCACCGCCGTGGCCTGCAGTTGACGGCTTCGGTCGCGCGGCCCGTGGACATGTCGGCGACCGACCCGGTGTTCGTCGGCTGGAAGACGGCGTTCGACGTATGTGTCTCGACGCTTCGCTGGGCGCCGCCGGCGGCCTAGCCAAGAAGCGTTGATGACTCTTGGGGAGCTTGGGTGGCTGCGCCCGGGAGTGCCGTTGACGTCGGCGCGAACGACAAGCAGGTGTATTAGCGGATCAGGGCGGCGCTGATCATTGCTGCGCCGACCAGAGCTGCGAGGGCCATGCCTGCGCCGAAGATGGTGAGAGTGCCGTAGGCGATCGGGAAGAATGCCAGCGCGAAGCGGGCCGCGGGTAAGTCGTTGTCGTAGGGGGCCTTGGGGTCGTACATCACCTCGACGGTGTCACCCGTCTCGACACCTTGGGAGCCGTGTTCGCTGTGGCCGTAGTAGCTGCCGCCCGTCTCGGGCGCGGTGAAGGTGTAATTGACGTGGTACATCATGTCGCCGGCCGCTCCGCTGACATCCTGCTTCCACGCCTTGGTGACGTGGGCGTTGGTTCGAGACCAGCGGCGACTGCCTCGTGCTCGCTTCTTGGCGCCCCGGAAGTTCAGATAGCCCGAGGCACAGATCAGGGCGCCGATCAGTGCGACGGCGAGTGCTCCGAGGAGATCCTTCATGGCCCGTTCCTGATTGCTACGCCGAGATCAGGTCGAGCGACGCGAGGATCAGGAAGATCCCGATGCCGCCGAAGACGACAAAGGCGACACTGTAGTTGACGACGCGGCCGACGACCGAGCCGCCAGAGACAGTCTCGTTGGTCTTTGGATCGTTGGGGTCGTACATGATCTCGATGACGTCGCCGACCTTCGGGCGCGCCAGGTGTTCCACCTCGCCGATGTGCTGGATCCCGGCGGAGTCGCGGTACTCGTAGCGCGCATTGATCGACGTCTCCGTCGAGGACGTCCCGGTCGCGGAGGACTGATGCTTCTTCTTCCAGACGTGGCGGATCGTCGCCGCCGTGCGGGTCCAGGTGGCCAGGCGTCGCTGGCGGCGTACCAGATGAATCGTCAGCCATGCCGGGAGGATCAGCATCGCGATGCCGATGAGAAGAGCGGCGACGGCACCAAGGCTCATGATCACTCCATTCCCGAGATTGAACGCCCTCACCCTAACCGCGACGGCTGGGAGTCCGAGCCGGGGCGGTGGGGTGCCGCGGGGGCTGTGCGCGTACGGTATCTCCGCTCGGAACCTCGGGGGCTTCCGCTGTTGCGCCTCCCGACTCTTCTACTGACGACGGGATGTGTGCGTTGACTCGACGCGTGGCGGCGATGGCGGTCGCTTCGGCGGCTCTGCTCTCCGGGTGTGGCCAGGTCGGTCCGCCTCCGAAGGACTTCGCGACCGAGGACGCGGTTCTGGCGATGCGGGTCCATGAGGGCGGCGAGGACTCCAGCTACCTCGTGCTGGTCTCCGCGAAGGGGGAGACGCGTGCGATCGAGCTCGGCCGGGTCGAGGGCGCCGCGATCTCATGGACGGAGGATGGGATCACCACGTCCGACCGGAGCCATGACTACGTGATCGATGAGAACGGACTGACCGCGAACGAGCGTACGAGCGGCGGGGGCGAGATCGAGACGCAACATGAGTGGTATCGAGTGCCGGTCGGGGCGGGGACCTTGGTCGGGTTCAGCCCTGAGGACGGGTCCAAGGAACCGTTCGTGACCTACATCGACGGGGAGAGCGGCAAGGCGACGACGCGGGTGTCTCCGTACGGCCAGACATCGACCGCGGCAGTGTGTGGTGAGCGCGTGTTCGCATCTGGAAGGGGCACCGACACCAAGGCCTTCGAGGACGACAGCGCGTCCATCCCGGAGAACCAGCTGAACCGCGCCGCGTTGACGTCGGCCTATCCACACGACGGCACGGACATCCTGAGCACCTTGGAGCCCTCGGCCTTCCCGGGCACCACCTCGCCATGCGTCGACGGCATCGTCTACGAAGGGTGGGAGAACGACGCCGAACAGCACTTCGTGCGGGTCTGGAACACCACCAAGGGAATGCACGCGGCGCAGGTCGCCGTCGACCACGAGATCGTCTATCCGGAGGACCACTCATCGCTCATCGGGGGACCGGATCGGGTGACGGTCTCGGACGGACAGCTCTTCTGGGTCGTCGACAACACGATGTGGAGCGCGCCGGTGCCGACCACCGAGGCCGCGCCGATTCGCGCTCGCGAGGTCGTCTACCTGCCGGGTTCTGTCGGGCTAGACGCCGAGGTGCTGACGTACGCGTCGAATGCCGCCTACACGGTCACCAACGAGAGTGACCTGCACAAGCGCTTCACCAGGCGCCGGAGCGATCGAGTGTGGACCGAGCTCACCGAGCTGAGCCTGGTGCGCACCGACCTGGCCACGGGGAAGGCGTCGCTGGCTCTCGAAGTCGACGTCGAAGACGTCGACTTCCCGACCAAGGACACCAGGGTCACGGCGCTGGCGATCAACCCGGAGTGGCTGGCCGAGAACAGCGAATAGGCGAATGCCAGGCGATGTCGCGCAGATCACCGCGCGACACGCCGAAGTAAAGAGCGACCACCAAGGGCTCGGGTTGCCAGGGTGACGCCGTACCTCTCGATCTCGGGAACATTCATTGTTGAAAGGCACTTCGTCATGCGCACTCGCACCACCGTTCGGACCTGTCGACTGGCCGCCGCCGGCCTCAGCGTTGGCCTCGCGCTCGCGTTGACCGGGTGCGGCTCCGAGGCGACCGACTCGGACGCAGACGCTGCGGTCGAGGTCGAGTCCAGTGCGCCGGCCTCCGAGTCCGCGTCCGCGGCTCCTGCCGGCGCCGAGGCCGAGGTGAAGATCGGGAAGACGCTCAAGGACCCCGACATGGGTGACACGATCGAGGTCATCTCCGCGGTCCGCGACTTCCAGTCGACGGAGGAGGCCGAGCTCATCGCCGAAGGCGGCGAGATCGTGCTGCTCCAGATCAAGGTCAAGCCCGGCAAGGAGTACGGCGGCCTCATCCAGGACGGGAACTTCGAGATCTCCTGGGACAACGGGGCGGACTTCTGGTCGCCCGACACCGACGAGGTGGCCACGGAGCTGACCGCCGCGAAGCGTACGCCGTTCGAGGACGTGTCGCGGCGCGATGGCGGTGAGCACACCGGTTGGATCGCCTTCGAGGTGGACGAGAAGGCTGACACGTACCTCGTCGAGTACGTCCGCGACGGCGCGAAGGTGATCGGCTCGGACAAGACGATCGCCGAGTTCAAGGAGCAGGTGGAGATCCCCGCCGGCTGAGGTCTCGACAACCTGGTCGACGGAGACCGGCTACGTCGGTGGCCGGTCTCCGCCGAGGCTCGTTAGGATCTGGGCGTCCGTTGTCTCGGAGAGGGGACTTGAAGGTGCATCCTGGGGCACGTCGTCGCGCGGGACTCGTTTCCGTTGCCAGTCTGGCGCTGGTCGCCACCGCCTGCTCGGGTGATCTTCCGGCCTCGGTCGAGGAGGGTTCTGAGGTCGCCGTCGCGTGGGCGGAGTCCTTGACGAGCACCAACCCGGCGAGCGCGGCGAGCGTGACCGACGGGAACCTCGACATCGCCTCGCTGACCCGCGGAGCCTTCGGCACCCTGGTCAACGACACGGTCGAGATGGACGAGACCTTCGGCAAGGTCACCATGGAGGGCGACAAGCAGGCCCGGGTGCGCTACGACCTGGCCGAGCCGACGTGGTCCGACGGGGTGCCGATCGACACCGCCGACCTCATGCTCGCCTGGGCGGCGACCTCGGGCTACTTCGCGAGCTCCAAGGAAGGCAGCGATGGCAAGGTCGACTTCGGTGGGGTGCCGACAGGTCTGACCAAGAGCGCCTACATCCCCGAGGTCGACGAGGGCGCCCGCGCCATCGAGGTGCCGCTCGTGGTGCCGGTGGTCGACTGGCGTACGGCCCTGGACGTCGCCGTCCCGGCGCACGTCGTCGGGCAGAAGGCCCTGAAGATCGAGGACCCGATCGAGGCCAAGGAGGTCGTCGAGACCGCGATCGAGGAGTCCGACACCGCGAAGCTCACCAAGATCGCGGAGGCGTGGACCTCGTCCTTCGCGGTCGCCGAGAACGGCAAGGCGTCCGAGGAGGCGCTGCTCTCCAGCGGCCCCTACCGGATCTCGAAGATCTCGGCCGGCGAGGGCGGCCAGGAGGTCGATCTGGAGGCCAACCCGGAATACGCGGGCGAGGCCAAGCCGACCTACGAGCAGGTACGCCTCACCCCGGCCGGCTCCGACGCCCTGGACAGCCTGGGGGAGAAGGTCGACGTCGTCCAGGTCACCCCGACCAAGGCCAACCGGAAGCAGGTGCGTGACCTCGAGCGCCGCGACTACGGCGTCGCGAACGCCAACGACGGCACCATGTGGGCGCTGATCCTCCGCTCCGACCGTGGCCTGTTCAAGCGCAAGGACACCCGTACGTCCTATCTGCGGGCCGTACCCCGAGGCGACATGGCCGAGGGCGGCGCCGGCGAGTGGGCGGAGGCGTACGAAGCCACCGATGTCGTGCTCTTCCCGCCGGGTGGCGAGGGCTACCAGATCGCGACCGAGGACTCCGGGTTCTCCACGAAGTTCAAGGCCTCGGAGGACGCGACGGCCCCGCGCGCCGCCAAGGTGTGCATCTCCTACGACAAGTCGAGCGCCTTCGCCGCAGGCGCCTACGACACCATCTCGAACGTCGTGGACGACGAGGGCTGGGGCACCACCGACTGTGGTGTGTCCTCGGCCGACAAGGTGTTCTCCGGCAACAAGTGGGACGCCGCGCTCGTCCGGATCCCGGTCCCGCAGACGCCGGAGGAGATCTCGGCGCAGTGGGGTAGCAAGGGCAGCCAGAACGCGACCGGCGGCGGCGACCGTGAGCGCGACCGCCTCATCAGCGAGCTGGCCCGCACCGCCGATCCCTACGAGGCTCGCGACGTACGCGTCCAGATCGAGAAGACGCTGGTCCGGGATTCGATCGTCATGCCGATCGTGATGAACCCGACGGTGACGGTGATCGACAAGAAGGTCGACAGCGTACGTCCCCGCTCCGGACAGGTCGCGCCGCTCGTCTCGACCATCGTCGAGTGGTCGCCGACCAAGAAGTAGGCGACTTTTAGCGCATTGGAGTGGTTGGGTTCCATGCCCCTTGAATAGGGTGCGGGCATGACGACGCTTCATCCCGGGGCAGTGTTCGGCCACTACCGCCTGGATCGCATTCTTGGTGAGGGTGGAATGGGCGTGGTCTATGACGCCTTCGACACCAAGCTCGAACGGCAGGTCGCCCTGAAAATGGTGCATGCCCACCTCGCCGACCGACAGTTCATCGACATGTTCATCCGCGAGGGGCAGACCCTGGCGCAGATCAGGTCGCCCCACATCATCGCTATCTACGACATCGGTGAGCAGCAGGGCAGCCCGTTCATCGTCACCCAGTTCATCAAGGGCGGTGATGTGACCGGACTCGTACGTAGCAACGGACCGTTGGCGCCGCACCTGGCCTGCCTGGTGAACGCCCAGGTGGCGGGGGCGCTTCACGACGCCCACCAGGCGGGGATCATCCACCAGGACGTCAAGCCGTCGAACGTGCTCGTACGCAACCCGGCGAGCCCCCTCGACCCGTTCGCGTACCTGTGCGACTTCGGGATCGCGACCTCGTCCACTGACTCGCCTGCCGGCGGGATCACCGGCACCTGGAACTACCTGGCGCCCGAATACATCCGCGACGAGCGTGACGCGCAGGGCCGCCCGATCTCGCCGGAGCCGTCACGAGACATCTACGCGGCCGGCTGCATGCTGTGGTTCACGCTGACCGGCAAGATCCCCTACTCGGGTGCGGCCGTGCAGGTGGCGATGGCCCACCAGAGTGCGCCGATCCCGCAGTTCGTCGGCTCCGACGACTGGACCAAGGCGGCCAACCGGATCCTGCAGCTCTCGATGGCGAAGGACCGCCGGAGCCGTTACCAGAGCGCGGCAGTCTTCAAGGACGACCTGCTGAAGCTGCGCGAGATCACCGCGCCCGCTCAGCTCGTGCCCGCGCCGTCGATGACCGACCCCAACCCGGCACCCATCTTGGTCGCGGCCGTCCGGGCACCCTCCGAGAGCGAAGCCATCCTGATCGAGGAGGCGCAGCGGCCGTCCAAGATCACTCCGCTCCGGGTCGGTGCCGCGATGGTCGGTGTCGCCGCCCTCGGGGTCGGTGGGGCCTTGGCGATCACGCAGCCCTGGGTCGAGCACGGGCCCGAGCCCATCGTGCCGACCGTCAAGGGCGCTGCGTACGCGGATGTGAACGGCGACAAGTTCGGCGACGTGATCACCAACGTCCAGAACCCCGATGGCGAGGGGGTGGATGTCGTCACCTGGAAGTCGGACGGCCGCACGTTGACCCCGTCGAAGCCCGTCACGTACGACGACCCTGCGCTTCCGGCCGACAACGACGGGGGCGAGGTGTTTCCGCTCTGCGGCGACTTCACGGGCGACGGGAAGAACACGCTCGTCACCTTCGTGCGAAGCGAGAAGGGCTTCGAGTTCCACGGTGATCTGGAGGGATCCATCAAAGCTCCCGCGGGGGTCGTCGAGCAGGGCAAGAAGATGACGGGGTCGAACTTCTACTACGACCTCGGCACCGACGACTTCGACGGTGACGGTGTCGCCGACCTGTTCATGAGCGCGCACTTCGGCAACCCGAACCCCGATCTCGACACGCAGGGGAGAAGGGCCGGGGACGGCACGATCTGGGTCTACCGAGGCACGGGGTCAGGGTTCGAGGAACCGACACTCTTCGCGTCCTATCCGGCCGTGCCCGTGGAGCAGGTCGCGGTGGGCGAGTTCACCGGCGACGAGAAGGCCGATCTGGTGGTCCTGAATCGGGTCGAAGGCAGTCCGGAGGACATGACCCTCACGTCTGGCACGTCGGACCTGGACCTCTACCAGGGAGAGGGGATGTCTGTCGCTGCTGCGAAGCCGTTCTCGTTCAAGCATCAATCGATCAGCTCGTTCGTCGCCGGTGACGTCAACGGCGACGGTCGCGATGAGATCGTCGCCGCGGAATCCGGTCGTGGTGAGGGCCAGTCGATCACCGTCGGCACGTTCAGCGAGGACCTGACCCAGTTCTCGATCGCCAACCGCGGGAAGCTTCCCAAGCCCCGCAACACCCTCAAGACCACCAGCAGGTATCCCGTGACCGTTGCCGACGTCAACGGCGATGGACGGACCGACATCGTCGCGGCTACGCAGGACACCAGCGAAAGCCCCTATGCCTTCTACGTGGCGCTGGCCTCGAAGACCGGCACGTTCCCCGGTCACATGATGGCGACGTGGAAGAAGTCGCCCGACGATGTACGCCGCTACAACCTGATGGGAGGAACCCTCGGATGAGCGATTCCACCGGAACCCCTGACAACACCCCTCGCGGGCCGCAGCCGTCGTTCGAGCGTCCTCCGGTCGACGACCCCGACAAGACCACGATCAGGCCACGGGTCGCTCGGCCCAGCGGACCTTCCGGTACGCCGCAGCCACCGCCGCCTCCTGCTCCGGCACCACCACCGCCTCCTACGACCCTGCCGCCGACCCAGGCCCCGCCGCCCCCACCTCCCCCTGTGCAGGCACCTTTGCCGGCGACCGTGTTAGGAGCGGATGCGCCCGGCATGATCGGGCCCTACCGGCTCGAGCAGCAGGTGGCGTCCAACGAGATGGCGGTCGTCTACCGGGCCACCGACACCCGCCTCAACCGAGCGGTCGCCATCAAGGTGCTCCTCGGGCGCAGTGCCCGGGACCCCGAGTTCGTGTCTCGGTTCGACAAGCAGGCCACGCTGATGGCCAAGCTGGACTCGCCCCACATCATGGGCGTCTACACCAACGGCCGGACCAACGACGGCGCCCCCTACCTGGTCTCCCAGTTCGCCGACGGCGGCGACCTCGGCTCACTGCTGAAAGCCCGCGGCCGTCTACCCGGCCCGCTGGCCGCCGACATCTGTGCCCAGATCGCCGATGGTCTGGCAGCGATCCACTCGCCCGAGGTCGGCGTCGTGCACGGCGACGTGAAGCCGTCGAACATCCTGCTGCGCGACGGCAACACCCCGCCGTACGCCTACCTTGCCGACTTCGCGGCGGCTCGTGCTGATGACTCCGCGACCGCCAGGCCCGGGATCCATTCCGGTGCCTGGAACTATCTGGCGCCCGAGCGCGCGATGGGCGCGCCGGCCACTCCGGCGAGCGACCTCTACTCGCTGGGATGCCTGTTCTACGAGCTCGTCACCGGGACCGTTCCCTTCACCGGGGCGAACGACGTCGAGACCGCGATGGCCCACGGATCACAGCCGATCCCGACGTTGCCGGGCCGCGATGACTTCACCCTGCAGGCCAATGACCTGCTCTCCGGTGAACGTGGTCTGCTCACCAAGGATCCGGCCCAGCGTACGAACGAGGCGGTCCGGGTTCGGGACCGCTTCGCCGCGATGGCCGGGCGACAGATGGGCTTCGCGTCCGGAGCCACCGTCACGCTCAAACGTGCCAAGGCCAAATGGTGGATCGCCGGTGCGGCGGCGCTGGCGGTCGTCGTCGCGGGCGGCACCGCGGTTGGAGTCACCCTCGCGACCACGGAGAACACTCCCGCGAAGCCCAAACCGGCCGTGAGCGGAGACATCGACGGGGACCGGCTGGGCGATCTGGTGCTCGGTGCGCCGTTCGGTGACGTCAACTACAACTGGGACGGCAACGCCGCGACCCTCTTCGCATCCACCGGCAAGGGGTTCGAGGCCGGCACCACCAAGGGCCTCAAGTTCGGCAACCTGCTCGGGGACCTGGACGCCGACGGGCGGGTCGACGTGGTGCAGGTCTCCGGCATCGGATCCTCGTTCAACGTCGACTCCAACGCCAAGAACCAACCCGACGGTGCCATCCAGGTGCCAGCATCGGGCAAGCGCCTGGCCATGTTCTGCGCCGACTTCAACGGCGACGGGCGCGACGACATCGGCATGATCTCGGTCGGCAACGGGACCAAGCTGCCCGAGGAGGACGCCGACCTGGCGAAGCTCAAGGACCTCGAGTTCCAGGTGACGGTCATGCCGAGCAAGGCCGACAACACCTGGGGCAAGAGCACCGACTGGTACACCGGTCCCTGGCAGGGCGCCACCTTCGACGTCAACTTCGACGTCGGTGACTTCGACGGCGACAAGCGAGCCGACGTCATCATGGGTGCCAGGGAGGCCTCACCGGCCGCGGTGGTCCTGCTGATGAGCCAGGGCTCGAAGCTCACCAAGACCGACCTCGAGGTGCCCGGGCCCGACGGTGATCGGGTCGCCGGGTCGTCCAACTTCGCCGACGTCACTGGTGACGGGAAGGACGAGCTGATCACCCAGGAGATCGTGGACCAGAAGTGGGCCATCCGCGTCTACTCCTACGACCCCGAGGGCAAGAAGTTCGTCGCCGAGCCGTCGTGGGACATCGACGACCCGGTCAAGAACGACGACGCCGTCAGTGGGTCTCAGATCCCCGCGGTCGCCGACGTCAACGGTGACGGTAGGGACGACCTGGTCAACCCGTTGCGCGCCGGCGACGGGGACTACGAGTACCTCAACAAGGCGTCGGTCCTGATCTCCGGCAAGGACGGGTTCACTGCCGAGACGTGGGAGATGCCTGCCGCCGACGAGTACGAGACCCACCCACCGTTGCGCAAGGCGTCCAACAACAACGGCACCGGGACGCTCTGACCGCAGACGAATGACGAAACGGCCCGCGACCTGGATCAGGTCGCGGGCCGTTCGTCATTCGAGAGCTCGAGGACTACACCGTCGACTCGCTCCAGGCCAGCTGGATGACCTCGATGCCGCGGTCGCGGGTGACGAGGCGCCCACGACCCGGCAGGGTCGGGACCGGCTTCAGGTTGCCGATGAGCGGGCCCTCGTCCGGGTTGCCGGAGAGCAGCAGGCCCGGCATCGCCAGGTCGCGCATCGACTGGATGACCGACTCGTAGAGGGAACGCGAGGCACCACCCGAGCGGCGGGCGAGGATGACGTGCAGACCGACGTCGCCGGCCTGAGCCATCAGCGGCTGCAACGGAGCCAGGGGCGAGCCCTGCTGCGTCGAGACGAGGTCGTAGTCGTCGACGAGCACGAACAGCTCCGCGCCGGACCACCAGGACCGGCTGCGAAGCTCCTCGGGCGTGACGTCGGGGCCCGGGATCCGCTTGGTCAGGTACGCCGCCAGGTCGTTCAGCGTCGGGTTGGCCTGCGTCGCCGAGGTGAGGTAGCCGACCAGGTAGTCCTCGGGGATCTCGCCGAGCAGCGACCGCCGGTAGTCGACCACCGCGATCTGCGCCTCCTTGGGCGTGTGCGTTCGCATGATCTCGCGGGCGATGCTGCGCAGCATCGAGGACTTGCCGGACTGGCCGTCGCCGAAGACGAGCAGGTGAGGCTCGGTGTCGGGGTTGAGGCCGACCGGGGCCAGCTCCTTCTCGTTGATGCCCAGAAGCAGTCGCTTGCCGGGCTTCTCCGCGGTGACCCCGGCCTGCTCGCGGATCCGCTCGATCGTGATCCGCTCCGGCAGCAGCCGCAGCTTCGGTCCGGCGGGACCCTGCCAGGCCGCGGAGACCCGGGAGATCAGGTCGTCGACGCCGTCGCCCAACGTCGCCGCCGAGCCGTCGCCGTCCATGCGGGGCAGGGCGCTGAGGAAGTGGAGCTTCTCCTTCACGATGCCTCG
Source organism: Nocardioides sp. NBC_00850 (assembly GCF_045207335.1). Classification (NCBI taxonomy): domain Bacteria; kingdom Bacillati; phylum Actinomycetota; class Actinomycetes; order Propionibacteriales; family Nocardioidaceae; genus Nocardioides; species Nocardioides sp. NBC_00850. The sequence continues at coordinate 521,366 of NZ_CP108845.1, read as the reverse complement.
ACCCGGGCGCCCGGTCGGGACCAGGGCGGCGAGCTTGCGGTCGAGCTCGGAGTCCATCGGGTCGCCCAGACGGAGCTCGAGCTTGGTGCCGAAGACGTCGCGCATCGAGGAGCGGAACTCGGCCCAACGACCGGCTGCGGCAACGATGTGGACGCCGAAGGTCAGGCCGCGCGGAGCGATCTCCTGGATGGCGTACTCGAGGTCGTCGAAGTCGGCGCGCAGCGTGCCCCACCCGTCGATGACGAGGAAGACGTCGCCCCAGCCGTCGTCGGCCTGTCCGCGAGCGCGGCGGGTGCGGTAGGTCTCGATCGAGTCGATGCCCTGCGCCCGGAAGTAGGCCTCGCGGCGGTCGATGATGCCGGAGATCTCGGCCAGGACGCGGCGTACGACGTCGGGCTCGGAACGGGTGCCGACACCGGAGACGTGCGGGAGCTTGGCCAGCGGCGCGAACGTGCCGCCACCGAAGTCGAGGACGAAGAACTGCACCTCCTGCGGCGTCATGGTCAGCGACATGGACGTGACGATGGTGCGGAGCGTGGTCGACTTGCCGGTGCGGGGCGCACCGATGACCGCGACGTGACCGGCGGCCCCGCGCAGGTCGACCGTGAGCGTGTCGCGAAGCTGCTCACGCGGCTTGTCGACGATGCCGAGCGGCACCACCAGCCCACCGAGCCGCTTCCAGGCCGGCGAGTGCAGGCCGAGCTCGGGCGAGGTGGTCAGATCGGGCATCAGCGTGTCGAGCGTGTCGGGGATGTCGAGCGGCGGCAGCCAGACCTGGTGGGCCGGCGCGCCGTGGCCGGTCATCCGGTCGACGGCGATGTCGAGCATCGACTTCTCGACGCCGTCCGCGCCTACCACCGGGGTGGCCGGACGCTCTTCCTCCTCGACCGGCATCGCCAGCTGCTTCACCTCGGCGATCGAGAACGGGTAGATGCCCTGCAGCTTGCCGCCCTCGTCGCGGCGGACCCGTGACCCCGCGGCCGGCGGCCCGGAGACGTACGCAGCCCGGAACCGTTGCATGTTGGTCGGGTCGGGCTTGAGGTAACCGAGGCCGGGGATCGCCGGGAGCTCGTAGGCGTCCGGCACACCGAGCACGGTCCGCGACTCCTGCGCGGAGAACGTGCGCAGGCCGACGCGGTAGGAGAGGTGCGAGTCGAGCCCGCGCAGACGGCCCTCCTCGAGGCGCTGCGAGGCGAGCAGCAGGTGGATGCCGAGGGATCGGCCCAGACGACCGATCGCGACGAACAGGTCGATGAACTCGGGCTTGGCCGAGAGCATCTCGGAGAACTCGTCGACCACGATGAAGAGCGACGGCAGCGGATCCATCGAGGGGTCCTGCGTACGCGCCTTCTCGTAGTCCTTCAGAGAGGAGAAGTTGCCGGCTTCGCGCAGAAGCTCCTGGCGGCGGGTCATCTCACCGGAGAGCGCGTCCTGCATACGGTCGACCAGGGTGAGCTCGCCCTCGAGGTTGGTGATCACCGCGGAGACGTGCGGCATGCCCGCCATCCCGGCGAAGGTCGCACCACCCTTGAAGTCGACCAGCACCAGGTTGAGGACCTCCGGCGGGTGGGTGAGCACCAGACCGAGGACGAGGGTGCGGAGGAACTCCGACTTACCGGAACCGGTCGCGCCGATGACGAGGCCGTGCGGCCCCATACCCTGCTGGGCCGACTCCTTGATGTCCATGTAGATCTGCTGGCCGGCCTCACCGACGCCGACCGGCACGCGCAGCCGGTCTCGGTTGGCGCGAGGACGCCAGGCGACGTCCGGGTCGAAGGAGCGTACGTCGCCCAGACCGAGCAGCGCCATGTAGTCCTTCGGGGCCGCGATCTCGGTGTCCTGAGGCGTCTCGGCGGCCGCGTCGGAACCCTCCGGGGCCACCGTGTAGAGCGCAGTGAGGCGGCGGGCGTAGGCCTCGGCGTCGGCCATGCTCATCTGGTCCACGCGCAGACGGACCGGGTCCATGCGTACGCGCACCTGGTAGCCGGAGACCGTGTTGTTCTCGTCGGGCTCCTCGTCGTCGATGAGGAACCGCACTCGGCTGGAGTCGAACAGCTCGTCCCAGTGGGTCGGCAGGTCGATGACCGTGACGCCCTGGATGCCGTCGTCGGGGAGCACGTGGTTGCCCGGCGGGACTGAGCCGCCGTCGACGATGACCACGACCTGCGGCGAGGGGATCCGGTCGTCGGTGCCCCAGCGGGCACGCTCGCCGACCTCGGTCGGGAGAAGGGCGCCGAGGTCGTTGATGTTGGTGACCACCATGCGACGCGGCCCGACCGCGTCGACCTCGCGGCCGCTCTGCGCGTGCGGGAGCCACTTGACCCAGTCCCACTCGGCCAGGTTGCGCTCGGAGGTGAGCACGGCGACGATCAGCTGCTCCGGCGAGTGGAAGGCGGTCATCCCGCAGATCAGCGCGCGGGCGAGCGCACGGGCCTGGTCCTCGTTGCCGCAGATCTCCATCTTGTCGAAACCGCGCAGGTTGGTCGCCGCCGGCAGGTCGGGCTGGACCCGGTGGACGGTCAGCAGCCGGTGCAGCGCGCTCGCCGAGGCCGGGTCGACCTGGTCGATCGGGGTCTGCTGAGGCGGCACCAGGGTCAGGGCCAAAGGCTGGTGAGCGACGCCGTAGCGGACGTCGAGATAGCGCTTGTGGGTGTTCGAGCGCTCCCACAGCCGGCTGCGTTCCTCGGCGATCGCGGGCAGCGAGGACGGCGCCGGATAGTGCCAGGTCAGCGCCTTGCGCTGCTGCTCACCGGCCCTGCGCGCCGACTGCCGGATGCCGGCCAGATAGCGCAGGTAGTCGGTGCGCTGCCCACCGACCTGCTTCTGCTTCTGCTTACGCTGCCGGTCGATCTGCACGAAGATGAAGCCGAGCGTCGCGAAGAGGAACATACCGGCGGCGATGTAGCGCTGGATCGGCGGGGAGCCGCCCGCGCCCGACTGCATGGTCGCGATGAGCACGATCGACCCGAGGCCACCGAGCATGGGGATGGCGTTCATCAGGATGCCCCCGACGCCCTCGCCCTCTTCGATAGCCGGCGGAGCATTCAGAGCCAGCTCCCCCTCGGGGACCTCCGGCTCCTCGGTGCGGGTACCGCCGGCTGTCGCAGCGATGGTCACGTGTCCCCCTGAGACTGGTTCAGTGCCCCGCGGGCCCGGATGCCGCAGGTGGTCAGGATCTTAGAGTGCCCGCTACCCGGCTACTACCCTTAACCGTGCCGGTCGGGTAAAACGGGCGGTGGAGCTTCCGATGTGGAACTCTGTCACAGGGTCATCACGCATCCGGGAGGTGTCATGCCCACTCAGACGGCCGATGCCGTTGAGCCGGCGCTCGCAGCAGGCGGCCTGGCGGTCACGGTCCACGGCACCGCCGGAGTGGTCGACATCGTCGTTCCGTCCGATGCGCACGCCTCGGACCTGGCGCGGGAGTACGCCACGGCCGTCGGGCTGCCCGCGGCTCCGGTGCTGCGCGACCGCCGTGGCGAGGTGATCCAGCCGGACGCGTCGCTCGCCTCACGCGGCATCACCTCGGGCGCCCTGCTCGCCGCCGACTCGCCGCCCACCCAGGCCTACGCGCGGCGCGAGGTCGTCGAGACGGCCGCCCCGGTCCGAGCAGGCAGCTTCTCGTTCTACTGGGTCGGTCTGGCCACCCTCCTGGCGGTCGCCGCGGCCGGGTTCGGCGCCCAGGCCGACGGTTGGCAGCGACTGGCCATCGCCGGCCTGCTCGCGCTCGGCGCCTTGATCGGCATCATCCCCGCGGGGCCGTACGCAGCGCGCCGAGCGATCGCCGCCCCGGCCTTCGCTGCGGGCGCCGCCTTCGTCATCACCGTCGACCCGGCGCCCGAGACGCTGCCGATGGCGGTCGGCGTGGCCGGGTTGAGCGCCGCGGTCGTCGCGACGATCTCGCGGTCGCTCGTCGACACCGTCGACGAGGCCCTGAAGATCTGGACGACGACCGGCGTCGTCGTCTTCGTGGTGACCGCGCTGTGCGCCCTGCTCGGCACCTCGCCGCAGGTGCCGTGGTCGATCCTGTTCGCGGCTGCCGCGCTGGCGGCGCGGATCGTCCCGTCGTACGCCGTCGACGTCCCTGACTCCTATCTCCTCGATGTCTCCAAGCTGTCGGTGACCGCCTGGTCGGCACGGGCCAAGACCACCTCCGGCAAGGCGACGGTCCCGATCGATGAGGTCACCGAGGTGGCAGGGCGTGGCGCCCGCACCCTGGCGGCGGCCTCCTGGGCGGTTCTCGCCGTGGTCGCGGTGAGCGGGCCGGCACTCGTCGCGACCGCGACGGACGACGTGGACCGGATCGGTGTCTGGCTGGTTCTGCTGGCCGGTGCCTTCGTCATCCTGCTCTCGGCACGCAGCTATCGCTATTGGCTGCCGCGTGGCGTACTTCGGGTTGCCGGGGTTATTGCGCTGGCGGCCGGGGTCCGTGCCTTCGTAGGCTGGGCCGACCCGGAGCTGGTCTCCTGGTTCGGTCTGGGAGTCGTGGTGATCGGGTTCGCCGTCATCATCGCGGCGATCGCGACCGGCCGGGGCTGGCGCTCGGCGAAATGGGCGTCTCGGGCCGACTGGGCGGAGTCGCTGTGCGGCGCCGCGGTCATCGCTTCGTTCGTGGTTTCCTCAGGGTTCTTCCGACACCTGTGGGAATCGGGTTTCAACGGCTAGACAGCAGGGCTGAAAAAGTTCAGAGATTTGTGTTTAGAACTCCGGAGACGGGGTAAGAACACATTGTCCGGACCTCGGGGGAGCCCATCGGGAGCCGGGCTCCAACAGGTATCTAACCTAGGAAAACCGGTTCCGCCGGTGGAAGGACAGCACCATGAGCAGTGAGATCAAGCAAGGCCAGGCGATCAACACCGCCGTCAACTTCATCAACGAGACCAAGGCCAAGCTGCAGAGCGTCAACAGCCGCACCGTCTCGGAGGCCCAGGCGGAGGGCGCATCGGGCTGGAAGGGTGCCGGCGGCACCTCGTTCCAGCAGCTGATGAACACCTACAACGAGAAGTCGCGCGAGATCACCAACGCGCTCGACGAGCTCACCGCGGGTCTCGAGAACGCCCGCAAGGTCGGTAGCCAGGCCGACGAGGATGTTGCCGGGCAGTCCAGCTCCGTCACCTCCAGCATGGACAGCATCTCCTACAAGATGGGTGGCTGACCACCCGGTCAGGCCGCATTTCAAGCACAGGACTGGAAGGAACTGACATGGGTGAAGAGATTGTCGTAAACCACGGGAAGATGGGCTCCATCACCGACGTCCTGCTCAAGGGCGTTGCGGACATGGACCGCGAGCTCGACGAGCTCGAGCGTCACATCCTCGGCCTCCAGGAGAACTTCACCGGTGAGGCGGCTGACGCCTACAACCGGGCGCAGGCCAAGTGGAACCAGAGCATCCGCGAGCTCGGCATGGCTCTGGACCGGGGCAGCAAGTTCGTCAACGAGGCCAACGCTGACATGCACGCCGCGGACCGCCGCGGTGCCGGCGGCTTCGGCGGCTGAGTTCTTCAGCACACAGGCAACACGAGGGGATCGGTGCGGGGCACCGGTCCCCTCGGTGCTTGTTTTATGGCAAAGTCAGCGCTGATGTCCGCTGTCTGATTCAGCGGGCGCGAGGTAGGTCTAGCTCTCGGGACATTCGGTCGGTTCGTCTCGGGCACAGGCACGACGCGAGGAGTTCGTGAAATGACGCAGGCGCAGGTGGCGCCCACTGGGCTGGTCCGGGTCACAGTCGCCTCCGGCACACGTCGGATGGATCTGGTGCTGCCGGGCTCGGTGCCGGTGGCGGAGCTCGTGCCGGAGCTTGCGCGAAGCGTCGGGTTGCTCGACCCGCAGACGGCGTACGCCGGCTACCGCGTCGTGCTCGCCGACGGCCGCAAGCTCGCCGGTGACCTCGGTCTGATCCCGCAGGGCGTCGAGGACGGCGGCGTGCTCACGGTCAGCGCCGGCATCGACGACAAGCCGCCGCGGGTCTATGACGACGTGGTCGAGGCGATGACCGACGTCGTCGAGAGCGAGATGGCCCCCTGGAAGCCGGAAGCAGGACGACGTACGTCACTGCTGGCCGCCGCGCTGCTGCTGCTCCTCGGCGCCGGTGCGCTGTGGACCCAGGCGCCGTCGATGCTCGCCGGCGTCGCTGCCGGGGTGATCGGCATCGTCCTCGCCGGAGGTGCGATCGTGCTCTCCCGGCTCGAGGCCGAGAACGACGCTGCGATCGCCGCGGTGTGGATCGGTGAGGTCTACGGCGCGGTCGCCGGCTTCCTGATCGGGTCGGCCTCCCTCGATGGTGGCGTCGGGATGCCGCTGGCCTTCGCCGGCGCGGGCGCGATGCTCGCCGCCGCGATCGGCTTCCTCGGTCTGGGCGAGGCCCGGATGCTGGCGATGCCCGGTGCGCTCGTCGGTGGCGTCTTCCTGGTGGCCGGCATGCTGCTGAGCGCGACCGGCTGGAAGGCCGGGGTGGTGCTCGGGATCGTGCTGGTCGTCGTGGTGCTGGCCGGCAGCTTCTTCCCGTGGCTCGCGCTGAGCACGACCAAGACCGACGTCCCCCAGCTCTACTCCGACGAGGACATCAACCTCGACCCGGACGAGATCCGGGCCGACCAGGTCAAGGTCGACGCCAAGGTCGCCCACGAGATCCTGGTCGCGATCTCCCTCTCCGTCGGCGTCCTGGTCGTGCTGACCTCGCCGTTCGTGGTGCGGCTCGGGCTCTTCGGCACACTGCTGGCTCTCGCCGCGTGTGTCGTACTGATGCTGCGCACCCGGCAGTACCGGACGGGGTCGGAGGTGCTCGTCGGTCTGGTCTCCGGGATCGCCGGCCTGCTCGCGATCGGTGCCGCGCTGCTCGTCTACCACGAGTCGTGGCGGCCGACGACCGCCGTCGTGCTGGCGGCTGCGGGTGGCGTACTCCTGGTCCTGACGCTGGTCCCCGATGTCGGCTCGATCCGTCGTGGTCGGCTGGCCGATGTCGCCGAGACCACCTGCCTGCTCGCGATGCTGCCGCTGATGGTGCTCGCCTCGGGCCTCTTCGGCGCCGCGGTGGCTGGTTTCTGATGGCCAGCAAGAAGGACCTCGTAGAGGCCCATGCCTTCAGCCGCCGCCGGCTCGTCTCCGCGTTCCTCTCCGGCGCCCCGGGTGGGCGCGAGGTGGAACCGGCCCGACCTGGCCGCTCGGTCTTCGGTGGCGTCGTACTCGCGGTGCTGCTCATCGCTGGCGGCGCCGTCGCCCACTTCCTCTCGCCCAAGGCCGCGACCGGCTGGGCCGACGAGGACGGCCTGATCGTCACCAAGGGCGGTGCGCGCTACGTCGTCACCGGCCCCGAGAACGACAGGGCGCTGTACCCGGTCGTCAACCTGGCCAGTGCCCAGCTCATCCTCGGGCTCGACCTGGAGAAGAAGTCCAAGGTCATCGACCAGGAGGAGATCGACAAGGAGTTCCCCAAGGGCACGATCGGCCTCGGCGGACCCGACGTCCCTGAGGAGCTGCCGCTGAAGTCCGACTTCATCAACACCGGCTGGACGGCATGCACCGCCAACGGTGCAGGTACGCACCTGAACATCTCTGCGAAACCCGACGTGCAGCCGGCCACGGACACCGGTTTCATGGTGCAGACCGAGGACGGCACCTACCTCATCGCCGAGCACGAGAGCGAGGGGTACGCCCAGGCTTACAGCTACAAGGTCGAGGGTGACGCGGAGACCTATGCGGACCGTATCTTCAGCGACCCTGTCTCGACGCCGACAGTGCCCCAGGCATGGGTCAACCTCTTCCCGGCCGGCGCGCCGCTGTCGGGTGATTCCTTCGGGGGCGCGTTCACCAAGGCCGGCGGCACGGTCGAGGGTGAGGACTACCCGATCGGCACCAAGGCCAACTATCAGGCCAACAACTACCTGATGACGGAGTCCGGCTGGATCCGGATGGACGAATTCACCAGCGAGGTCTATGACGTCGTCTTCGGCAGCAAGGCCAACCAGCAGTCGCTGGACTCGCAGCCGAATATCAACGGCGAGCGTCTAGAGACCTTCTGGCCCGACGAGTCCCTCGAGGCCGGCACCGGCAGCGTATGTGCCGAGCTCGAGACCGAGGACGAGACGACCGTGCGGCTCGGCATCGATCCGGGCGAGACGGCCTGGCCGACTTCGGAGCCTCCTGCCGCCGGCGACTTCACCTCGGCCCGGGTCGATCCCGGCAAGGGAGCCTTCGTCTACGCCGCCAACGGCGAGGAGCTCGACAAGAAGAGCGCGACGCCATATCTGATCGATGCCCGCGGCACCGCCAACACGCTGGACGGGCCGGTCACGGTCGAGCGGCTCGGCCTGAAGACCGACTCGGGCCCGATCGTGCCCGGCACCTGGCTGCGGCTGCTCCCCGGCGGAGCTGCGCTCTCGACCGAGCTGGCGCTGTGTCCGCCCAACTCTGACGAGGTCCAGGAGAGCAAGTGCGTGGCGACCGAGTGATGCTGGTGCGTAGCGGCGTCGCGCTCGTTGCCGTCGTCGGTGGGTTGTCGCTGCTGGGCAGTCCGGGACCTGCGTACGCAGCGGAGGAGAGGGCCGACTGCTCGGCCTATGCGACCAACACCGGCGGTTCCCCGCAGAAGGTGGACACCAAGACGGCGCCGGTTCCCGACGGTGTCGCTCCGTTCGCGATCATGCGGATCCCTGAGGCTCAGCAGGTGAGCAAGCAGGGCCAGGGGATCCGTGTCGCGGTGGTCGACTCCGGTTACAGCCGCAGCGCGAAGGCCTACTACGGCACCGTCGCAGCCGGCCTGATCTCCCAGATCGCGCCCAAGGCGAAGCTCAGCGACCACCCAGTCCTCAAGGTCGGCCAGGAGAAGTCCACGGTCGACGCCAAGCAGATGACCGCCGAGCTCAACTCGCTGGCCAAGGGCAACGCGAAGGGGCTGATCGTCGACATCGGTCTACCCGCGACGCAAGCTGCTCCCGGCCTCGACGCGGCCGTCGACACGCTCACCAAGAAGGGCGCCATCGTGGTGATGGCCGCGGACTGGTCCGGTGTCACCACCGACACCGATCCCCTGGACATCGCGCCCAAGGTCTTCCCGAACGCCGACGACCCGGTCGTGACGGTCAGCGCCTCCGGCACCTGGGCCTCCGACCCGGATTTCACGGTGCTGCCCAACTCCAACACCGACGTCGTCGCTCCGACGTACGGTGCCGCCTCGACGACGCTCTTCGGTCAGCCGTGCTGGGTCGACTCGATCACGACGTCCTTCGCGTCGGCAGAGGTCGCGGGCGTACTCGCCCTAATCTGGTCCACCAACAGCGGCTGGAGCGCTCAGCAGGTCATCGACCGCCTCTACAGCACCACGTCGGGCCGCGAGGGCCAGGGCGGCCGCTACTGGGGTGCCGGTGTGGTGAACGCCTACGCCGCGCTCACCCGCCCGGCCGTCAAGGAGGCCGCCGCTCCGCCAGAGACCGAGCAGGCCCCGATGGCCCGTGAGAAGGTCGATCCCCTCGCGGCCGTTCGCGAGAACGCGATCTGGTGGGGGATCGCCGGCGGCGGTGCGCTCGGCCTCGGGCTGGTCCTGCGGCCGCTGTTCTCACGACGCAAGAGCTCGATGTAGCGGATCAGACCGAGCGGTCGAAGGCCTCGCGTGCTGCTTCGACCTCGGGAAGGGTCGTGGTCGTCCAGTGGTAGAGCCGGTCGATGAGGTCCTGCAGGGTGCTGCCCAGCGCGGTGATGCGGTATTCCACCGCGACCGGACGGGTGCTCAGCACCACGCGCTCGACCATGCCGTTGCGCTCCAGGCGACGGAGCGCGGTGGTGAGTGACTTCTGGGTCACCGCCGGGATCGCCTGACGCAGCTCGTTGAAGCGGCGTGGCCGCTCGCACAGCGTGTCGAGCACCTGGAGCGACCACTTGTCGAGGAGCTGGTCGAGGAGCTCGCGATGCTCCTGGGTCAGGCGCAGCGGCTCCGGGCTGGTATCCGGCATGACACCTAGTCTCGTTGAAGTGTCCTCTGGATACCAAGTACACATGAGAAACCTTAACCCTCGAAAGGAATCTCATCGTGTCCGTCGATCTACTCACCCCCGAAGGCATGTTCCAGCCCGTGCCGTATCACCACGTCTCCGTAGCCACCGGCACCCGCCACATCCATGTCGCCGGACAGATCGCCCGGGACGAGCTCGGACGTGGCGTTGCCCCGGGTGACCTCGCCGGCCAGCTCGCCCATGCCCTCCGCAACACCGCCCGTGGCCTCGCCGGTGCCGGCGCGACCTTCGCCGACGTCGTACGTCTTCGGTTCTTCGTCACCGGTTGGACCCCGGACAAGTACGACGCCTTCGTCGCCGGACTCGAGAGCGTCATCGACGAGCTTGGCATCCCGCAGCCTCTGCCGCCGTTGTCCGCTATCGGCGTGGACTACCTGTTCGAGCCCGACGTGCTCGTCGAGGTCGAGGCGTACGCCGTCCTGGACTGAGGCGCCTCATGTAGACGGGGCCATGGCGAGGTGGCGCCAGGTGCGGTGCCTCCAAGCCTGGTACTGGGCGGGCGCCCAGCGCAGCGTGCGCGTCATGTGGACGTACGTCTCGGCATTGGCCAGCAGTGCGCTGGTGGCGATCACCCACTCGAGGTCGGCATCGGGGCTCATCAGCCCGTCGCGGTGCAGCTTCTCCCAGAAGGCGCGCACCTGCTCGAGCGTCGACTCGCGAGCCGCCTGGGCTGCCGCCGCGATCAACGGCTCGTCCGCCTCGGCCTGCATGGCTACGGCGAGGACGGGCGCGATGCGATCCATCATCAGCGCGGTGCCTTCCGCGTCCGCAGCCAGTCGCTCCTCGAGTGTCGGGGCGTTCATCACCGTGTCGATCCAGTCGCGATCGGCCAGGGCGATCGGCAGAGCGTCACCGACGAGGGCCACGTCGACCACTCGCTTGAGCAGGTGCGCCTTGGTGGCGAAGCGGACGTAGATGGTTCGGTCGGAGACTCCTGCGGCCTTGGCGACGTCTGTCAGCGCGGTGCCGCGATAGCCGCGCTGCGCGAAGAGTTCGTGGGCCGCGGCGACGATCGCCTGCTCGGTCCGCTCGGCACGAGATCCCCTAGCGGGGGGATTGACTTCTGAGGGCACGAGTTGCAGTCTAACTGTAATTAGGAAATTGCAGTCACACTGCAAGTCAGGAGTGGACATGAGCGACCACGAAGCACCGGCTCTCGCCGGCGTCCACCACCTCAAGCTGCCGGTCGCCGACCTTCGGCGATCCCAGCGGTGGTACGAATCAAGGCTCGGGTACAAGCTCGTCGTGGAGTTTCAGACGGACGGCGAGCTCGACGGCATCTGCCTGGTGCACCCCAACGGTGGCCCGAACCTGGGCCTGCGGCTCGATCCCGAACGCGCCCGTGCCGCCGCCGGTTTCGACTACTTCTCGATCGGAGTGAGCGACGAGAGCACCCTCCGGGCGCTCGCGGACAGGTTGACCGAGCTCGGCGAGCGGCACGCCGGCGTACAGCCTGCGACCCTCGGCTGGATCCTGCCGCTGCTGCATGATCCCGACGGGCACGAGGTGCGGTTCTACACCGTGCAGCACCACACCGAACCGGACCCGGAGCACGTCCTCGTCGTGGACAACCCGGTCGAGGCGGCCCGACGCAACGCCGTGGCCCGGGCCGAGCACGCGGTGGGCTGAGGGATGAACGTCAAGAAGATCGCCCGTGGCGACCAGCCCGTACGCCGTGTCGACCACGAGCCCAGGCCGCAGTGGGCGGCATCGGCCGGCCGGGCGTACGTCGGCGCGGTCGCGGTGCTGGCGGGGTATGTCGTGGTTGCCGTCACCATCGGAGCCGGCTTCGAGCGGGATCTCGTGGCGGCAGCCGAACGTGAGGGTGTGGCCGTCAATGCGCTGGCGAGCTCCACGCAGGCCGAGATCACCCAGGACCATCCGGTCTATGCACTGCTCACGGGGCTGCTCCTCTTCGTGTCCCCGGTGCTCCTGGCACTGGCTGCCCGCCAGATCCGCACCGGGGTGCCCGGACGACTCGCCCAGCTCGCGTGGTGGTCGGCATTGGCCACGCTGGTCGTGTGGTGGACGTACGTGGCTCTGGGGCTGGGCCTCTTCGCCGACCCGGAGAACCTGCCGCCCCTCGTGCGGGACTTCGACGTGCTGACGGTCCCGCTCGTGTCGGCCTTGTCGCTGCTCGCGCTCGTGTCGATGGTGTTCGCCGCCGAGGCGTTGCGGGACCACGGCGTCGTGCGGCGGGCGGCCCGTGCGACCACGATCGTCGGCATCCTGCTCGGTGTGGTCAGTGTCGTGGCTCTGGTCGCCACCGGATTCGAGGACCCGGTGGCGCCGATCGTGATCGTGCCCGGAGGGCTGATCCTCGGGATCGCGCTGCTACGCGCGCAGCGGCCGGCGCGCACTGGACAAATGAACGGCGCCTGACCTCCTCGAAAGCAGGTCAGGCGCCGGTTTGTGCTGGCGGATCTGGGGGGATTCGAACCCCCGAGGGCGTTAACCCAACACGGATTCCAGCCGTGCGCCATAGGCCACTAGGCGACAGATCCGTGAGGGATCCTACGCGGCTCCGTGATCATGGAGGAAATCGGCGGAGGGCGGGCGGGCCGCCTTTGGGATCGGCGAGCGGACTCGTCTAGACTCTTCCGCAACCCCCCATGTGGCGACATCTTGTCGAACCTCCCCAGGGCCGGAAGGCAGCAAGGATAAGCGAGCTCTGTTGGGTACGTGGGGGGCCTTTTCTATTTCTTGACAGCGCGCCCCGCGCGGTCGCTAAGTGTCGGTGCGGGCGGATAGGGTCTATCGGGTGGACGCACCGCTAGCTCTCTATCGCCGCTACCGGCCGGAGACGTTTGCCGAGGTCATCGGCCAAGATCACGTCACCGGCCCGCTGCGCAATGCGCTGGCGGGCAACCGGGTCAACCATGCGTACCTCTTCTCCGGTCCACGTGGCTGCGGCAAGACGACCTCGGCGCGGATCCTGGCGCGGGCGCTGAACTGCGAGAAGGCGCCGATCGCGGATCCGTGCGGGGAGTGCGAGTCGTGCCGGGACCTGGCGCGTGGTGGGCCTGGCAGCATCGACGTGATCGAGATCGACGCGGCGTCGCACGGTGGTGTGGACGATGCCCGTGACCTGCGGGAGAAGGCGTTCTTCGCGCCGGTGAAGAGCCGCTACAAGGTCTACATCATCGACGAGGCCCACATGGTCTCGACGCAGGGCTTCAACGCGCTGCTCAAGCTCGTCGAGGAGCCGCCGGAGCATCTGCGGTTCATCTTCGCGACGACCGAGCCGGAGAAGGTCATTCCGACGATCCGGTCGCGCACCCATCACTATCCGTTCCGCCTCTTCCCGCCCAAGTTGGTCTCCGACTACATCTCGACGCTGTGCGAGAAAGAGGGGATCAACGTCGAGCCGGCCGCGCTGCCGCTGGTCGCGCGCGCAGGCGCCGGGTCGATGCGCGACAGCCTCTCGGTCATGGACCAGCTGCTCGGTGGTGCGGGGCCTGAGGGCGTGACGTACGAGCTCGCCGCCGGTCTGCTCGGCTACACCCCGGACGCGCTGCTGGACGAGGTCGTCGACGCCTTCGCCGCCCATGACGGCGCCGCGGTCTTCGGCGTCATCGACAAGATCATCGAGACCGGCCAGGACCCGCGGCGGTTCACCGAGGACCTGCTGCGGCGGCTGCGTGACCTGGTCATCGTCAAGGCGGTCCCGGACGCGCCCGCGACCGGGCTCATCGACGTCTCCGAAGACGGGGGCGAGCGGCTGGTCGCTCAGGCCGGACGCTTCGGACCACATGATCTGTCGCGAGCCGCCGATGCGGTCGCCACCGGTCTGACCGAGATGCGCGGCGCCACCGCGCCACGACTTCTGCTCGAGCTGATCTGTGCCCGGGTGCTGCTGCCCGCCGCGGACGGTGCCGACGGTCTCGCAGCTCGGCTGGACCGTCTGGAGAGGCGGATCGAGATCAGTGGTACGCCGACGGTGGCCGCTGCTCCGGCGGCGGCCGCCCCCGCTCAGGACCGGCCGGTGCTGAAACCGTCGGTCGGTGCGCCGGGACACGAGACGGTCGCTCCGGCGGCGCCGCAGCCCGAGCCCGCCCAGGCGTACGCCCCGACCCCCGACCCTGCCCGCGAGCCCGCTCCGGCCGCGGAGATGCCTCCTCAGCAGGCGCCGGCCGCTTCCGAGCCGCCGAGCCAGCCACAGTCGCAACCACAGGCCCAGCCGCAGACGCCGCCCCAGACACAGCCCCAGGCGCAGTCGCCGGGCGGGATGGGCAACGTGGACGTCCGCCGCCTGTGGGACGACGTGATCGCGCAGACCAAGGGCCTGCGCCGGGCGACCTGGTCGCTGGTGGGCCAGAACGCCCAGGTGGTCGACTTCCGCGACGGCGTGCTCACCCTCGGGTTCGCCTCGCCGGGGCTCCGCGACCGGTTCGCGACCGGCGGGCACGAGCCGATCCTCGGGCAGGCGCTGGTCAACGTGATCGGCATCCAGCCGAAGATCGAGGCGATCGTCGCGGGCGGCGGCCAAGGAGCCCCGCAGCGACAGGCCCCGCCGACGCCGCAGCCGAGCCAGCCCCAGGAGCCGACTCAGCCGCAACAGCCGCCGGAGGCATCCTGGAACGAGCAGGCGCCACCACCCGACTGGGCCGCCGAGCCGCCGCCACCCGACCAGCCGCCGGCTCCGCCGGAGCCGCCCGCGACGTCATCGACGCAGCCGGCCGACCCGGGAGCGATCGCGCTGGCTCGTGAGGCCATCCGGCCGACACGTGCGGCCGACTACGAGCCCCCTGTCGACGACACGGTGGCCCGCCTGGCGGAGGCGGATGCCGCTGTGAACCCGGACGACCAAGCCTACGACGGGCCTGCCGCGATGGGCGCCGAGGCGCTGCTCGCTCAGGAGCTGGGTGCAACGATGATCGAAGAGATTCCTCACAACTAGGACGGCACAGATGACGAACCCACTCGAAGGCCTCGGCGGCGAGGGCGGCTTCGACCTCAACGCGATCATGCAGCAGGCCCAGGCGCTGCAGAGCCAGATCGTCGACGCCCAGGAGAAGCTCGCCGAGACGATCGTCGACGGCACCGTCGCCGGCGGTGCGGTGACCGTCAAGCTCACCGGCACCGGCGAACTGGTCGGCGTGGAGATCAAGCAGGGCGAGTTCGACGGAAGCAACCCCGACGACCTCGAGGACCTCGGCGCCGTGATCGTCGCCGCCTACCGCGAGGCCAAGGGCAAGGCCGACGATCTCGCCGGTGAGGCGATGGGCCCGCTCGCGGGCGGCCTCGGTGGTGCCCCCGGCGGTGGCGAGCCGCCGTTCAAGCTCGGCTTCTGAAACAGACACAGTTGAAACCAGCACAGCTAGAGACAGGCGATAACCAAGTTGTACGAGGGTGTGGTCCAAGACCTCATCGACGAGCTGGGACGGCTGCCGGGCGTAGGTCCGAAGAGCGCCCAGCGGATCGCGTTCCATCTGCTCCAGGCTGACCCCGCCGACGTACATCGGCTGGCCTCGATCCTCAACGAGGTCAAGGCGAAGGTGAAGTTCTGCTCGGTCTGCTTCAACGTCTCCGAGGAGGAGACCTGCCGAATCTGTCGCGACCCACGTCGCGAGCAGTCGGTGCTGTGCGTGGTCGAGGAGTACAAGGACGTCGTCGCGATCGAGCGCACCCGCGAGTTCCGCGGCCGCTATCACGTGCTCGGCGGTGCGATCAGCCCGATCGACGGGATCGGTCCCGACCAGCTGCGTATCCGTGAGCTCGTCCAGCGGCTCAACGACCCCGGGATCACCGAGGTGATCCTCGCCACGGACCCCAACCTCGAGGGCGAGGCGACGGCGACGTACCTGACCCGTCAGCTGAGCCCGCTCGGACTGAAGGTCACCCGTCTGGCCAGCGGTCTCCCGGTCGGTGGCGATCTGGAGTACGCCGACGAGGTCACCCTCGGCCGAGCCTTCGCCGGACGCCGCGCGGCTGAGTAGCCGTTACCTGTGCGATCCCTAAGAGCCGACTCTTTACCCTCGTCAGGCCGCGACTTCGGCGGTAGCCTGACGATTCAAGGGACCTCGGGAAGGGGGCCGTCATGACGAATGACTTGACCGGCAAGGACTTCGCCACCAGCATCGCCGACTCGGTGGAGAGCTTCCTGCTCTCGGTGCGTGCGATCGCTGCGGACGGCGATGGGGGCAGCGCTGTGCCGATGCTGCTGCTGGAGGTGAGCCAGATCCTGCTGGCGGGCGCGCGACTGGGCGCCCAGCAGGACTTCGAGCCTCGCGAGGAGTTCCAACCCGACGTGGGCATGGAAGCCGACGTCGACGAGCTCCGGATGGGGCTCGCCGAGATGTTCGGGGACATCGACACCTACAGCTTCGTCTTCGATCCGTACAGCCCGGACGTGGTCGACAGCCAGATCTCCGACGACGTCGCCAGTCTGGTGACCGACCTGGAGTACGGCCTGCGTCACTACCGTCTCGGCGACGTCGACGAGGCGCTGTGGTGGTGGCAGTTCAGCTACGTCAACAACTGGGGCAACCTGGCCGGTGCCGTGCTCAACGCACTGCTCACCGTGGTCGCTCACGACCGCCTCGACTCCGAGCCGTTCACCGGTGAGGACGAGGACCTGGCCGCCGCTGATGAGATGCTGGAGAAGACGCCCGCACCGGCAACGTAGACTTTCCCGCCGTGGGAATCGTCGTTCAGAAGTACGGTGGCAGCTCGGTCGCGGACGCTGCAGGCATCAAGCGCGTTGCTCAGCGAGTGGTCGCGACCAAAGAGCAGGGCCACGACGTCGTCGTGGCCGTCTCTGCCATGGGCGACACCACCGATGAGCTGATCGACCTGGCCAACAAGGTCTCGCCCGACGCGACCGCGCACGCGCGTGAGTTCGACATGCTGCTCACCTCCGGCGAGCGGCAGTCGATGGCGCTGCTCGCGATGGCGATCAACGACGTCGCGAACGAGCGCGGGCTGGCGTACGAGGCTCGGTCCTTCACCGGGTCGCAGGCCGGTCTGATCACCGACGCGCAGCACGGTCGCGCCAAGATCCTCAGCATCACCCCGGAGCGGATCCAGGCGGCACTCGCCGACGGTGCGATCGCGATCGTGGCCGGCTTCCAGGGCGTCTCAAAGGACACCAAGGACATCACCACGCTGGGCCGTGGCGGCACCGACACCACCGCGGTCGCGCTGGCGGTGGCGCTGGACGCCGACGTCTGTGAGATCTACACCGACGTCGACGGTGTCTTCACCGCCGACCCGCGGATCGTCCCGACCGCCCGCAAGCTGAGCTCGGTCGCCTTCGAGGAGATGCTCGAGCTGGCGGCCTCCGGGGCGAAGGTGCTCCACCTGCGCTCGGTGGAGTTCGCCCGGCGTCACAGCCTCCCGATCCACGTACGCTCCTCCTTCTCCACCCTCAACGGCACCGTGGTCAAGGGCAGCATCGACGCGGTCTCGCCGCATGCCGGCCACCAGCGCAGCGCCGACGCCGGGATGGAGGCGCCGATCGTCGCCGCCATCGCCCACGACCGCAGCCAGGCCAAGATCACGGTCGTCAACGCACCCGACGAGGTGGGCGCCGCGGCGAAGGTCTTCGAGATCATCGCCGGGGTGGGCATCAACGTCGACATGGTGGTCCAGGACTCGTCGGCGGCCGGCACCGACCGCACCGACATCACGTTCACGCTGCCCCGCGACGACGTCGAGCGGGCCGGGAAGGTGCTGGAGCAGGCGCGCGGTGAGCTCGGCTTCGAGCGGGTGAACACCGAGCCCCGGATGGGCAAGGTCTCCCTGATCGGTGCCGGGCTGCGCACCCAGCCGAAGAAGATCGCCGACTTCTTCTCCGCGATCGCGCAGGCCGGCGTCAACATCCAGATGATCTCCACCTCGGAGGTCCGGGTCTCGGTCGTCGTCGGTGACGACGAGGTCGACCGCGCCGTGCAGGCCGCCGCAGAGGCGTTCAGCGACGTGGAGGTCGAGAAGGTCTCCTACGGCGCCGACGCCGATGGCGACACCCCGGAGATCGTCGGCGTGGCCCACGACCGCGGTGAAGCCAAGATCACCGTCGCCGGCGTCACCGACGAGCCCGGCGAGGCCGCCCGCATCTTCGACACACTTGCCGACAACGGCATCAACATCGACATGATCGTCCAGAACGTGTCGGCGGAGAAGACCCGGCGCACGGACATCTCGTTCACGCTGCCCCGCACCGACGTCAAGAGGGCCCGCGCGGCGCTCGGTGACATCCAGGGTGAGGTCGGTTTCGCCGACCCGGTCGCCGACGAGCAGATCGGCAAGCTCTCGATCGTCGGTGCCGGGATGCGTACGCATCCGGGGATCACGGCGAAGTTCTTCGCCGCGCTCGCCGCCGAGGGAGTCCTGATCCGGATGGTGTCGACCTCGGAGATCCGCGTCTCGGTGCTCGTCAGCGCCGACGACCTCGACCGCGCCGTGCGCGCCACACACAAAGCATTCGGCCTCGACAGCGACGTAGAGGCCATCGTCTATGGAGGGACCGGCCGATGAGCGAGCGTCAGCGAGCGAACTTTATGTCTTTCATCGGGCCGCGTCCGTATTCTGGCGCTTGCGCTACGGAGGAGGCCCGATGAGCATCAACCTGGGAATCGTGGGAGCGACCGGACAGGTGGGCGTCGCCGTACGCCAGATCCTGCTCGAGCGCGGCTTCCCGCTCGGCGAGGTCCGTTTCTTCGCCTCGGCGCGCTCGGCGGGCAAGACCATCGAGTTCGGTGACCGCTCGGTCGTCGTCGAGGACGCCGCCACCGCTGACCCCTCGGGCCTCGACATCGCGATCTTCTCCGCCGGTGGCGCCACCTCGAAGGCGCTGGCGCCGAAGTTCGCCGACGCCGGCGTGATCGTCATCGACAACTCCTCGGCCTGGCGCAAGGACCCGTCGATCCCGCTGGTCGTCTCCGAGGTCAACCCCTCGGCGATGGACGGGGTCATCGAGGCCCGCCAGGGCATCATCGCCAACCCCAACTGCACCACGATGGCCGCGATGCCGGTCCTCAAGGCGCTCCACGACGAAGCCGGTCTCGAGCGGCTCGTCGTATCGACCTACCAGGCGGTCTCGGGCTCCGGCGTCGCCGGCGTCGAGGAGCTGGTCAGCGAGGTCGCGGCTGCCGGCGACAAGGCCCGCGAGCTCGCCTACGACGGGTCCGCGATCACGTTCCCGGAGCCGGACAAGTACGTCGAGACGATCGCCTACAACGTCCTTCCCTACGCCGGTTCGCTGGTCGAGGACGGCCTCAACGAGACCGATGAGGAGCAGAAGCTCCGCAACGAGTCCCGCAAGATCCTCTCCCTGCCCGACCTGCGGGTCTCTGGCATCTGCGTACGCGTCCCGGTCGTCACCGGTCACTCGCTCGCGGTCAACGCCGAGTTCTCCTCGTCCCTGACCCCCGAGCGCGCCACCGCGATCCTCTCGAACGCCCCGGGCGTCGAGCTCCGCGACGTACCCACGCCTCTGTACGCCGCCGGCAAGGACCCCTCCTACGTCGGCCGCATCCGTCAGGACGAGGGTGTCCCCGACAACCGCGGTCTCGCCCTGTTCATCTCCAACGACAACCTCCGTAAGGGCGCCGCGCTCAACACCGTCCAGCTCGCCGAGCTGGTCGCCGCTGCCCTCTGACGAGACGTCAGGCGCGCTGGCCGAGTTGGCACGACGGTGCCAACTCGGCCGACCGGAGCGACGCCTCGGCCGGGTCTGTCAGTCGATGTAGTTGGTGGTGACCCAGTAGGCGAGGGCGTACGCGGCGGCGGCGAGGATCACGACGATGATCACTCCCCAGGCGTGGACGAAGAGGTCGGTGAGGAAGAGCATCGAGAGTACGGCGACGAGCGCTGAGCCGAGGAAGCTGATCGTGAAGGGGGAGCGGGCACCGGCGAGGCGGAGGAGGTAGCCGCCGACGATGATCGCGAGGGCGAAGACGGCGATCAGGATGATCGCTCCCTTGTCGCCGAGCGACGAGGTGCCTCGCGTCCACTGGCTCACGGTGCCGCTGAACCAGACGGCCAGGGCCATGAACGCGCCGACGATGGCGCCGATCATGACCGCCGCGGAGAGGCCCGACGGGGTGCCGAGGTTGATCCGTCGCTGGCTCGGGTCCTTGGGCTGCTTGGGTGCCCTCGGTTCCTTCGCGGGCTTGGGCGGGTTCTCCGCCTTCTGCTTCTTCGCTGGCTTCTCAGCCGGCTTCTCCGCGGACTTCTCCGCGGGCGGCTCGGGCGCTACGACGGGTGGTGCCGTCTTCTCCAGCACCTGGGTCTTCTCTGCAGAGGCCGTCTCGACCGTAGCGGTCTCGACCGGTGCCTTCTCGACCCGAGCCTTCGGGGCCTGGGTCTTCTGGGGCTGAGTCTTCGAGGGCTGGGTCTTCTCGGGCTTGGCGTTCGCCGGCTTCGTGCCCCCACGCTTCTTCTTGAAACCGAACGACGGCGCGGCGAGCTTGTCGGCGGGGTCGTTGCTCATGAGGGGCAGTTTCGCATGTGGCAGGCCCCACAATGAACTCTGGCTCGGAGATCTTTGCGATCTCTGAGCATGAACTCGATGCCGCCCCATCTGCTCGTTCGAACCCAAACGCGGCTGGGCGCCACCAGAACGTGGGTCCGGCGTGTTGCCTGACTCCGAATGTGCCCTGCGCACTTGAAAGTGCCTTTTGTACGCCTCATTTAACGCACCTACGATGTTGCTACGAACCAATAGTGAGGTGGGATTATGAAACGGACTCGGTGCGCGCCTTCTCTCGGCCGACTCCGGTCTGCTCGTGAGTGCGGCGGCTGGCGGCGATGTCCTCGTGATGGGCTGCTGCCCAGGCTGCAAGGGCTATCACGGAGTCCAGCAGCGACCGTCCCAGAGCTGTGAGCTCGTACTCCACCCGCGGGGGAATCTCGGGGTAGGCGGTACGCAGGAGCAGGCCGTCGCGCTCGAGGGCCTTGAGTGTCACGGTGAGCATCCGCTGCGAAATGCCCGGGATGCTCGCCTGGAGGTCGGAGTAGCGCAGCCGTGCATCGGCGAGAGTGCTGATCACCAGCACGGTCCACTTGTCGCCGATCCGGTCGAGAACCTCCCGGATGAACTTGTTTTCCTCCGGCCAAGCCTGGCACGGGCCGCTGATCGTTCTCTCTGCCATTTCAACACCTCTCCAACCTGAATCTACCGCACCAGCGGTATGTAACGCACCTCCGTGAACCGGCTGCGGCCGCGCGTCGCGAAGGTGCATCCACCACCTTGAAAGGAACCAGCTATGTCATATCTGCTGCACATCGACTCCTCGTCACTTGGCGAGGCCTCGGTTTCGCGCCAAGTCGCCCAGTCCTTCCGTCAGGCATGGTCGGGTGACGTCGTCCATCGCGATCTCGCCGCGGCCCCGGTGCCTCACCTGAGTGGCGCGGGCATCACTGCCCGGGCCATCGAACGGGCCCAGCACACTCCCGAGCAGGCCGAAGCGGCCAAGGTGCAGGACGAGCTCATCGAGGAGTTCCTCGGTGCCGGCGCCTACCTGTTCAGCGTGCCGATGTACAACCTGACCATGCCGTCGGTGTTCAAGGCGTGGCTCGACCAGATCGTCGTCGACGGCCGCACGTTCAACCACGCCGGGCCCTCCCCGGCCGCGGGGCGCCCGGCGGTCCTGATCTCCGCCCGCGGCGGCGGGTACGGACCCGGCGCTCCCCGAGAGGGCTATGACTACGTCGTGCCGGTGCTGGAGGCGATCCTCGGCCATGAGGACCTGCTCGGCCTGGACGTGACCACCGTGATCCCTGAGCTGACCATGGTCCCGCACGCCCCGGCACTCAGGTCGTTGCTGCCGATGCACGAGGCGTCGATGGCGCGCGCCCACGAGCGTGCACAGGAGCTCGCCATTGACATTGCAGCAGCGTGACCTCAACCTCTCCCTTCTCCGGGATGCCGCGCATCACCATGGAACTCAGGCGCGGGTGAGCCGGATGACCGGGATCTCGCGGTCGGTCTTCTCCTCGTAGCTCCCGAAGTTGGCGGCCGACTCGACGATCGCGGCCCACGCGCGGGCGCGCTCGTCGCCGTGCAGTTGCTCCGCGACCACCGGGATGGTCTCGCCGCCTAGCTCGATGGTGACCCGGTCCGGGTTGGCAGCGAGGTTGTAGTACCACGCCGGGTTCTTCGGTCCGCCGGCTGCCGAGGCGGCGATCAGCCAGGTGTCGTCGTCGCCCGGGAACCAGGCGAGCGGCGTCGAGCGGGGCTCGCCGCTCTTCTTGCCGATCGTGGTGAGCACGAGCAGCCGCATCCCGGCCGTGGTGCCGTTGCTCTTGCGGGCCCGGCTCATCATCAGCTTGTTGCCCAGCTTCAGGAGGAGGTTGGCCGAGGGCTGTTTGGCGCCGCGGGTGCCGTTGTGCGTGTCGAAGCTCATAGCGTCGACACTACTCGCCCGAAAACAGGATCAGGCTCGGAGATCTGCGATCTCCGAGCCTGAACTCGATGTCGGGTTGACAGGATTTGAACCTGCGGCCCCCTCGTCCCGAACGAGGTGCGCTACCAAGCTGCGCTACAACCCGAATGCTGCACCGAACAAACGGTCCAACGAGAAATGAGCATAGCCCAGAGACTCCCCCGATCCGTAATCGGCCCCTACCGACGAGACGCCCCGCGCGAGGTGAGCGTCAGGAGCGTCGCCTCGGGGCGGCAGGCGATGCGGATCCGGGTGTAGGGCGAGGTGCCGAGGCCGGCCGAGACGTGCAGCCACGCCTGCCGTCCGCCGTGGGTGTGGGTGTGCAGGCCGCGTACCCGGGCGGGGTCGAGATCGCAGTTGGTGGCCAGGGCTCGCCCGCCAGGCAGGCAGATCTGACCGCCGTGGGTGTGACCGGCCAGGATCGCGTCGTAGCCGTCCGCGGTGAACTGGTCCAGGACCCGTAGATAAGGAGCGTGCGCGACCCCGAGGCGTACGTCCGCGGACGGGTCGGCGGGGCCGGCGACCGTGGACAGGTCGTCGAGGCGGAGGTGGGGGTCGTCGACGCCCGCGAAGGCGAACTCGATCCCTTTGACGGTCAGCGACGAGCGCGTGTTGGTGAGGTCCAGCCAGCCGGACTTGGTGAACGACGCGGAAAGGTCACGCCAGGGGAGCTCGGGCACGTTCGTCTGCCGTTTGCCGTTGTCCGGCAGCAGGTAGCCGATCGGGTTGCGCATCCGTGGCTCGTAGTAGTCGTTGGAGCCGTGCACGAAGACGCCTGGTACGTCGAGCAGCGTGCCGAGGGCATTGACGATCGACGGCACCGCCCGCTGGTGGGCCAGGTTGTCACCGGTGTCGATGACCAGGTCCGGCTTCAGGGACGCCAGCGACGCGATCCAGTCGAGCTTCTTGTGCTGCGACGGGACCACGTGCATGTCGGAGAGATGCAGCACCCGCAGCGGGTCCGCGCCCTCGGGGAGCACCGGCAGTCCGACATGGCGCAGCGTGTACTGACGGGCCTCCCACAAGGCGTACGCCGTCATGGCCGCGCCGGTGGCGAGCCCGGTGCCGAGGGTTGCGCCGATTACTGAGGCGAGCCGCATGGCTCAACCCTGCCACAATGGGTTCCATGAGCACTCTGAAGGACCAGCTGAGGACCGACCTGACCTCCGCGATGAAGGCCCGTGACAAGGAGCGCGCCGGGACGCTGCGCATGGTCATGGCTTCGATCACCGAGGCCGAGGTCGCCGGCAAGGAGGCCAAGGAGCTCACCGACGACGAGATCATCACGATCCTCACCCGCGAGGCCAAGAAGCGCCGCGAGGCCGCCACCGCCTTCGCCGACGGCGGTCGCGCCGAGCAGGCCGAGAAGGAGACCGCGGAGGCCGCGGTGATCACCGAGTACCTGCCCGCTCAGCTGAGCGACGAGGAGATCTCCGACCTGGTCAGCAAGGCCATCGCCCAGACCGGTGCGGCTGACGAGGGGATGCGCGCCATGGGCAAGGTCATGGGCATCCTGACCCCGCAGACCAACGGCCGTGCCGATGGCGGCGCGGTGGCCGCGGAGGTGCGCAAGCAGCTCGCCTGACGGCTGCCCGAGAACGAGTGTGGCCCCACCGGATCGGTGGGGCCACGCGTCGTTTCTGGGCCGGGCGTCAGCCGGTCGGCCACTCCCAGCCGAAGTCGGGCTCTTCCTCGACCGTGGCCGGTCTCTCTTCATCGCCGCGCCCGGGCTTCTTGTCCGGCTGCTTCTTCTTGTCGGGCTTCGGGTCGGGCTTCGGCTCCGGGCCCAGCGAGGTGTAGATCGTGATCGGCGATCCCTCGGCAGCATCGCCGGACGGGGTGGTGAACGCGACCAGACCGGGGTCGTACTCCGAGTACGCCTCCGGGCCGAGCTGGACCTGGAAGCCGGCGCTCCTCAGCACCTTCGTCGCCTTCTCGACGGTCATGCCGCCGACCCAGGGGACGTCGACCGTGTTTCCTGCGATCACGTTCGGGTCGGGCTCCTGGAAGTCCACCCACTTGAGGTACTTGTCGATCACCTGCATCGCGTCGCCCCACATCGGGCCGGCGAAGCCCGACCCCGATGCGGTGGCGATGTAGTCGCCGCCGATGTATTGGCCCTGGAGGCCTAGCGGCGTGCCCGCCGAGTTGGCTCCGGCGATCATCGCAGCGGTCGCGAGCCGCGGCGTGTAGCCCATCAGCCACACCGCCTTGTTGTCCTGCGTGGTGCCGGTCTTGCCGGCGCTCGGCACCGACAGGGCCAGGTTCTGACCGAAGCCACCGGGCTCCATCACGCCGCGGAGGATGTCGTTGACCGCATCGGCGGTGCCCTTGGCCATCGCCTGCTCGCAGGTCGGCTCGTACTTCTTGATCACCTTGTTGTTGGCGTCGAGGATCTCGTTGACCGGCACCGAGTCGCAGTGCTTGCCGCGGGCGCCGAACGTCGCGTACGCCTCGGCCATCTCGAGCGGGCTGACGTCGACGACGCCCAGGGTGAAGGTGGGCACGCGCTCGGCGCCGCCGCAGCGGGTCTCGCTCGGCTTGCAGATGTGACCGTCGTCGAAGCTGACGCCGAACGGGGCGGTGAGCTTGACGCCCATCTTCTGCGCCATCTTGTAGGGCGTGCACATCCCGGTGAGCTGGAAGAGCTGGGCGTAGAAGGTGTTCACGGACTCCCGGGTGCCGGTGTAGGCGTCCTTGCTGCCCGAGGTCGTGGAGTTGTGGAAGGTGTGGTTGCCGACCCGGTTGCCGTCGCCCGGGCAGCCGGCGAAGGTGGACTCGTTGAGGGTCAGCTCCTCGGGCGAGTTGATCTTCTGCTTGAGCGGGAAGCCCTGCTCGATGGCGGCGGCCAGGGTGAACGCCTTGAAGGTCGACCCGGCCTGGAAGCCGTTCGAGTCGCCGGACTTCTCCTTCGGGACCAGATAGTTGAGGTAGGACTGGCCCTTCTTCTTGTTGTCGCCCATCGGACGGGACTGGGCGAGCGCCCGGACCCGACCGGTGCCGGGCTCGACCATGGCCAGGGCGCCGATGGCCTGGTCGGTGGCGTAGACGTGATCCTCGACGGACTCCTGAGCGGCGTCCTGGAAGCGCTGGTCGAGCGTGGTCTTGATGGTCAGACCGCCCGACTTGATCAGCGCGAGCCGGTCGGTCTCGTTCTCGCCGAAGGCCGGGTCCTTGAGCAGCCACTTGAGCACGTAGTCGCAGAAGAACTCCGCCGACGAGCCGAGGCAGCCGTTGCGCTGCTTCTGGACGTTCAGGCCGAGGCTGGCGTCCTTCAGCTTCTCCGCCTCGGGGCGGGACACGACCTTGAGCGCGGCCATCCGGTCGACGACGACGTTGCGTCGGGCGATCGTGGCGTCGGGGTAGTTGGTCGGGTCGTAGCCGGTGGGGTTCTTCACCATTCCGGCCAGCATCGCCGACTGCTGCCAGTTGAGCTCGGAGGCGTTGACGTTGAAGTAGTGCTTGGCGGCGGCCTGGACGCCGTAGGCGCCGTCGCCGAAGTAGGCCGCGTTGAGGTAGCGCTCGAGGATCCAGTCCTTGGAGTGCTTCTCCTCCAGCGCGATCGCGTAGCGCAGCTCGCGGATCTTGCGGGCCGTCGACTTCTCGATGGCCGCCTTGCGCTCGGCCTCGGTCTTCGCGGAGTAGACCAGCGTCGTCTTCACCAGCTGCTGGGTGATCGAGGAACCACCCTGCACCGAGTCGCTGGCCTGGTTGGTGATCAGCGCGCGCAGCGTGCCCTTGAGGTCCATCGCGCCGTGCTGGTAGAAGCGGTAGTCCTCGATCGCCAGGAGCGCCTTCGACATATTGGGCGAGATCTGGTCGAGAGGACGGTAGACGCGGTTCTGGTCGTAGAGCGTCGTGATCAGGTTGCCCTTGCGGTCGACGATCTTGGTCGTCTGGGACATGTCGTCGACCTCGAAGGCCTTCGGCAGCGAGTCCATCTTCTCGGCGGTCTCCTTGGCCGCGATCCCAGCCACACCGGCGAAGGGGATGGCGAGACCCGCGGCGACGACGCCGAGGACGGCTGCGACCCCGCACATGACGGCGAGATGCTTGAGCACGGTCTGCGGGCGCAGCGACGGCGAAGACATGCTGGTCATCGTAGGTGATCGCGGCTAATAGCACATGATTCGCAATCGGCGCCGGACAGGGAGGCAAAAACGGGTCCCAGGACCCCTACTAGTCATTTCGGACTACGTACTTTGGGCCAGAAGGGTGTGTCACTCGACCGGGTCGAGTCCTTAACCTTTAGTCCGCACGGGCGCCACGTCATCAATATGGGGAGGGCGAAGCGCTCCGATGAAGGGATGGCACACCATGTGGGTTGATGAATGGTCGCTACAGGCCGCCTGTCGTGAGAACGAGCCCGACGAGCTCTTCGTACGTGGAGCCGAGCAGAACAAGGCCAAGATGGTCTGCTCCGGCTGCGTCGTTCGCACCGAGTGCCTCGCCGAGGCGCTCGACAACCAGATCGAGTGGGGTGTCTGGGGCGGCATGACCGAGCGCGAGCGTCGTGCACTGCTCCGCCGCAGCCCGAACGCCTCCTGGCGCGCCGTGCTCGAGGCCGCGCGCACCCGTGCCTCCGTGGAGTGACCTCTCGTCCCCTACTCGAGTGGATCGCTGAAGGTCTTGGTCTGAGCCAGGACGTACGTTTCGTACGTCCTGGCTCGACTCATTCCCGGGCCAGCAGCCGGCCGATCTCGCGGAGCCCGTCGAGATCGTGTACGTCACCGGGCAGCGCCGGCACGACGGCGGTCGGCACCTGGGGATGGGCGACCGCGAAGCGCTCGCGCAGCTGGTACTGGCGCTCGACCAGGAGCGCGCGGTCAGCGTGGAGCCGCAGCAGCCCGGCGGTGAGCGGCGCGTCGGGGAGACGCTCGGAGGCGGCGCCGGCCGCGGCGGCGGTGAGCGAGGCGTCGTCGGGCAGGGTGGCTCGGTTGACGACCAGGCCCTGGAGCGGCATCCGGTCGCCGGAGAGCCGCTCGACGAAGTAGGCGGCCTCCCGGAGCGCGTCTGGCTCCGGAGCGGCGATGACGAGGAAGGCGGTCTCGTCGGCCTGAAGCAGTGCGTACGTCTCCTGGGCCCGTTGCCGGAACCCACCGAAGACGGTGTCGAGCGCGGTCACGAAGGTCTGCAGGTCGGTGAGCATCTGCCCGCCGAGGACCTTCTTGAGCGCGTTGGTGACGATGTTTATCCCGGCCGACATCAGCCTGACCGGACCCTTCGTCGGGGCCAGCATCAGGCGCAGGAAGCGCCCGTCGAGGAAGCTGGAGAGACGCTCAGGTGCGTCGAGGAAGTCGAGGGCGCTTCGGCTCGGGGGCGTGTCGACGACGATCAGGTCGTAGTCGCCGTTGCCGCCGTTGTGGGCGAAGGCATCGCGGTAGAGCTGGCCGAGCTTCTCCATCGCCATGTATTCCTGCGTGCCCGCGAAGCTGGAGCTCAGCGCGATGTAGAACTGGTTGTTGAGGATCTGCTGCGCCTTCTCGGGGCTGGCCTGTGACTCGACCACCTCGTCGAAGGTGCGCTTCATGTCGAGCATCATCGCGTCGAGCCGGCCCGGGCCGATCCCGGGAACAGGGCGAGGCGTGTTGTCGAGCCGCTCGATGCCCATCGACTGGGCGAGGCGTCGCGCCGGATCGATCGTCAGCACCACCACCTTGCGTCCGCGCTCGGCTGCTCTGAGCGCGAGCGCCGCCGAGGTGGTCGTCTTGCCCACGCCGCCGCTGCCGCAGCAGACGATGATGTGGGTGTCGCGGTCGTCGAGCAGCCGGTCTACGTCGAGCTGTCGGGTGTCGTTCGCGTGGGCGGCCAGCGGGCCGACGCGGGGATGAGCGCTCATCTGGCTGTCCCTCTCGTCACTTCCGTCACGCCGCTCAGGCACTTCCTGCACTTCTCAGGTGTTGCAATGCCTGAGAAGTGCAGGGATACCCGGTTAACCGGGGATTCCATCCTCATGCCAGCCCCTGATCCTTGAGCTCGGCCGCGAGCTCGTACAACCCACCCATGTCGATCCCGCCGGCGATCCGGTTGAGCTCGTAGGTCGGGACCCCGAGGCCGGCGACGAGATCACGCTGGGCGTCCTCGAGGGCTCGGCGCTCGGCGTACTCCTTCGCCTCGTCGGCGAGGGCGGTGACCAGGGCGGGGTCGGGTTCGACGCCGGCACGCTTGAGGTCCTCGGCGATCAGCTCGCCGTCGAGGGTGCCGGCGCGGGCGGGGGCGAGGGACTCGTCGGGGAGGTCGCGGGGGCGCACCTGGTTGACGATGACGCCGCCGACCGGGAGCCCGGCTGCGCGCAGCT
The DNA here is from genome assembly GCF_045207335.1 of Nocardioides sp. NBC_00850. Classification (NCBI taxonomy): domain Bacteria; kingdom Bacillati; phylum Actinomycetota; class Actinomycetes; order Propionibacteriales; family Nocardioidaceae; genus Nocardioides; species Nocardioides sp. NBC_00850. The sequence continues at coordinate 492,675 of NZ_CP108845.1, read as the reverse complement.
CGTTGATGCCGTCGGCGGTCTCCTGGACCGGCATCTCCTCGAGCAGCGTGACCAGATGGACCGCGGTCCGCCGGGAGCGGAACAGGGTCATCATCGTGTCGGCCTGGTGCTTGATCGGGCCGACCTTGGCCAGGCCCGCCACCGACTCGGACACGTTGAGGAAGCTCGTGATCCGGCCGGTCGGGGGAGCGTCGAGCACGACGGCGTCGTAGGTCCGGGCGCCCTTGTTGCGGCTGTTGCGCTGGACGGCCTCGAAGAGCTTGCCGGTGAGCAGGACGTCTCTGACCCCGGGCGCGATCGTGGTCGCGAACTCGATCACGCCGAAGCGGTCGAGGGCACGGCCGGCGGGGCCGAGCTTGTAGTACATCTTGAGGTATTCGAGGAGGGCTTCCTCGGGGGCGATGTGGAGGGCGTAGACGTTGCCCGGCTCGGCGTCGGCGCCGGATCGCGCCCGCAGCCGCAGCCCGGTCGCGATGCGGGTCTCGGCGTACGGCAGCGGGTCGACGTCGAACATCCGTGCCACCCCCTGGCGTCCCTCGACCTCGCACAGCAGGACGTTCTTTCCGTGCGAGGCCAGCCCGAGCGCCAGGGCCGCAGCCACCGTCGACTTGCCCGTGCCGCCCTTGCCGGTCACCACATGCAGCTGCACGTGGGGCCAGTCAGAACTCATGGAAGTGACTTTAACGGGGTCGCGCCATCAGGGGGTGATGTTGAGGTTCTCGACGATCTTGGTGCCGAGCGCGGTGTCGCCGGTGATCTCGACCTTGGCGGGGTCGCCGGAAGCGCGGCCGCCGGTGAGGAGGACGTACGTCTCCCGGTCCGTGGAGAGGGTGACGGTGGGCGCGGCGACCGGGTCGGCCACCGGGACTCCCTTGCCCTCCTTGGTGACGGTGAACGCATAGGGCGCGTGGCCATCGACCTCGACGACGACGGAGGTGCCGGGGGCGCAGGCCGCCTTCTTGGCGAGCACGAAACCGACACCTTCGAGGAGGTAGTCGGCGGTGTGGAGGGCGCCGGGGCTGTCCAGGTTGCCCGGGCGGCCGGTGGCGCGGCGGATGTCCTGCTCGTGCAGCCAGAGGTCGAGCGGCCGGTTGCGGAGCAGCTTGCCGGTCGTCCACCCGAGCGCACCGAAGATGCCGGACGCCGGCGCCGCGGGGTCCTCGGGCGGGGAGGCGAGCAGCTCGTCGTGACGTACGGCGGTGTAGCGGCGGATCTCGTCGATGATGCTCGCCGGGGGGACGTCGCGGCGGGTGAGCACGCCGATCTCGGTGAACTGGCCCATCGGCGACTTGATGTGGGCGGACTCGGGTACGGAGGCGTCCTCGCGGGGTGCGCCGGCGGTGAGGCCCTCGAGGTGAGCGACATGGGAGGCGATGGCGCGAACGTCCCAGCCGGGGAGGTCGGTCGGCTGGTCCCAGTCGGTCTCGGAGAGCTCCTCCAGGAGCGTGAGGAGGTCCTGGACGGAGGACCACCAGGTGTCGACGTACGTCTTCAGCTGCTCTGCGGAAGTCACGGACCTGACCATAGTGGGCCGGATCCTCAGTTGGAAGGTCAAACCATCTCGCCGGGAGACCCGTCCGCGGGTCCGCGAAGTAGGGTGCCGATATGACCAAGTGGGAGTACCAGGTAGCGCCGATCCTCAACCACGCTGCGGCGCAGATTCTCAACAACTTCGGGGCCGACGGGTGGGAGCTCGTCTCCATCCTCGACAACGGCACCGGCAACTACGTCGGCTTCTTCAAGCGGGCGGTCTCGGAGTGACCGGCCCCGAGGAGGTCCTCGCCGAGCTCGGGCTGAGCGTGCCGGACGTCGTGCCGCCGGTGGCGGCCTACATCCCGGCGGTGAGCTCGGGCAACCACGTCTTCACCTCGGGCCAGCTCCCGATGAAGGACGGCGCGCTGCTCTCCGTCGGCAAGGTCGGCGGGGACGTGTCGGCCGAGGACGGTTACGCGGCGGCGCAGCAGTGTGCGCTCAACGCCCTGGCCGCGGTCAAGGCCGAGATCGGTGACCTCTCGCAGGTCAAGCGCGTCGTGAAGGTGCTGTGCTTCGTCGCCTCCACCCCCGACTTCACCGGCCAGCCGGGCGTCGCCAACGGTGCCTCGGAGCTGCTCGGGAAGGTCTTCGGCGAGGCCGGCCGACACGCGCGTTCCGCCGTCGGTGTGCCCGTCCTGCCGCTCGACGCTCCCGTCGAGGTGGAGATCGTCGTCGAGATCTGAGCCTCGGTCTGAGGCTCGGATGGGGGTAGGGCGCTGGTGTGAGCGTCGCTACAGTGACGAACGTGCGTATCCCGATCCCTCCAGTCCGGCTTGGTGACGACATCGTGGCGTTGGCCGGGGAGTACGCCCAGGGCGTACTCACCCCGGTCGAGCCGCGCGACGCGGCGACGGTGCTGCTGCTGCGGCCGGGCTCCGATGCCGGATCCCCTGGCCCAGAGGTCTACCTGCTCCGCCGGCAGCTGACGATGGGTTTCGCTGCCGGGATGGCTGTCTTTCCCGGCGGCGGGGTGGACGTACGCGACGCCGAGCTGCCCGACTCCTGCTGGGCCGGGCCGTCCGCCGGTGAGTGGGCGCACCGGCTCGGGGTCGACGAGTCCCGCGCGCGGGCGCTGGTCGCGGCGGCGGTGCGGGAGACGTTCGAGGAGTCCGGGGTGCTGCTCGCGGGAGCCTCGGGCGATTCCGTCGTCGACGACGTCTCGGGCGACGACTGGGAGGCCGACCGGGCCGCCCTCGAGTCACGCTCGCTGTCGTTGACCGAGCTGCTGACCCGGCGCGGGCTGGTGCTGCGTACGGACCTGCTGGGGCCGTGGGCCGCCTGGACGACGCCCGTCTTCGAGCCGAAGCGCTTCGCGACCTGGTTCTTCGTCGCGCGCCTCCCCGAGGGGCAGGTGACGCGCGACGTGTCCAGCGAGTCGTCGTCGGTGCTCTGGCTGAGCACCGCCGAGGCGGTCGCCCAGGTCGAGGCCGGCGAGCTGGCGATGATGCCGCCGACCTATCTCAACTGTCTCGAGGTCACCTCGGTCGGGTCCGAGGACGAGGTCCTCGCTGCCGCCGCGGAGCGTGTGCTGACGATGTTCACCCCGACCGTGACCGAGGTCGACGGCGGCCACACCCTGTCGATGATGCCCCTGCACGCCTCCCTCGTCGCCGGAAGGAAGCACTCATGAACGAGTCCTGGTCAGGTGGGGCATTCGGCGAGCGCGGGCAGTGTATCCTCGCGCCCAACCCCGGGATCATGTCGCTCGACGGCACCAACACCTGGGTGCTGCGCGAGCCGGGTGCGCGCCGGTCGGTCGTGATCGACCCTGGGCCTCTCGACGAGGGGCATCTCGATGCCGTCGCGGAGGCCGCCGGCGAGGTGGCGACGGTGCTGCTGACCCACCATCACTACGACCACTCCGAGGCGGCCCGGGCCTTCGCGGAGCGGGTCGGGGCGGGCGTACGCGCTCTTGATCCTGAATACCGGCTCGGGACCGAAGGGCTCGGCGATGGTGACGTCATCGAGGTCGACGGCCTGGAGATCCGCGTCGTCGGGACTCCCGGCCACACCTCGGACTCGCTGTCCTTCTGGCTGCCCGCCGACGGGGCGGTGCTGACGGGCGACACCGTCCTCGGGCGGGGGACGACCGTGGTCGCCCACCCCGACGGCGAGCTGGGTGCCTATCTCGACTCGCTCGACCGCCTGCACGCCCTCGCCTCCGAGCACGGCGTCGGCAGCGTCTGGCCCGGCCACGGTCCGGTCATCGGGAACGCCCTCGGCGCGCTGGACTACTACATCGCCCACCGGCGCGAACGCCTCGGCCAGGTCGAGGAAGCTCTCTCCGGGCTCGGTGCCACCCCAGTCGATGCGGATCCGCGGGCGATCGTCGAGATCGTGTACGCCGACGTCGACCAGGTCCTCTGGGGTGCCGCCGAGCTCTCGGTGCGAGCGCAATTGGCTTACCTCGCTGACCGCTGAGGCCTACTGTTCGGCTCATGGCGATCCTGTCCGGAGCCGAGCTCCTGCTTCCCGACCCACCCGCGTGGCGGGCCTGGCTGGAGGAGCACCATGCCGACACGCCTGCGGTCTGGCTGGTGCTGACCAAGAAGGGCGGCACGCTGACCACGTTGACCTGGCAGACCGCGCTCGATGAAGCGCTCTGCTTCGGCTGGATCGACGGCCAGGCCAGGCGGCGCGACGATCAGTCGTCGTTCCAGCGGTTCACCCCGCGTGGGCCGAAGAGCCGCTGGTCACTGAGGAACGTCGAGCACATCGACCGTCTCGAGCGCGAGGGCCGGATGACCGCAGCCGGGCGGGCCGCCGTGGAGGCGGCGAAGGCGGATGGGCGGTGGGAGGCGGCGTACGCCGGTCCGGCCACCGCCGAGACCCCGCCCGACCTCCTCGCCGCGATCGCCGTGGTGCCTGAGGCGCAGGCGATGTACGACGTCCTCACCTCCCAGAACCGCTACGCCCTCTATCACCGCATCACCTCCCTGAAGACCGAGGCCGCCCGGGCGCGCAGGATCGAGGAGTACGTCGCCATGCTCGCCCGTCACGAGACGATCCATCCACAGAAGCGCCGGCCTCAGTAGCCCCGTTCGTGTGGGCCGGTGCCGCGGAGCACTCGGAGCGCGCTCAGCTGGCCTTCCTCGCCGCACGGAACTGACGCCGGCGTACGACGAACGGGGCGAGGACGAGGGCGAACAGGGCGGCGATGATGAGGCCGATCATCGGCAGGTTCGGGCCGCTGGCCGGTTCGGGCCAGGTCGGGTCGGGGCGGATGACGGTGGTCCTGACCTCACCGGGTTCGATCAGCCGGTAGGCGATCGTCGCGCCCTTGGCGATCTGTCGGTGCATCGCGACGAGGCTCGAGCTGCCGTCGGGGGCCGCCGACCAGTACTGATCAAAGGAGGTGAGGTTGTCGTCGATCTCCTGCCAGAGGATCGGGTTCGCGCCGGCCCAGCCGATGAGCCGCGGATACCCGCTCGCAGTGGTCTTCAGCCCGGGAGAGCTCCCGTCCGCCGGCAGCACCTCGGTTCCGAAGGGCTGCTTGATGACCTGCAGCTCTGTTCCTCTGAAGGCCAGGCCGACGTACTGTCCCTCGTCGATCGGGTTCAGCGGCTGATTCTCGGGGTCCATTCCGGGTGTCTGCGTGATGACGTGGCTATCGATGAGGCGGGCGATCGTGCCGTCGTCCGAGATGGCCCACTCGACCTCCCGGCTCAACCCGAGCTCCCTGTTCTGCTGATCGGCCTGAGCGGAGCCCTCGTCCGTGAAGAGGAACCCGTCGTCCCCGAGCCCGATGCCGCCGGCGCGGGAAGTCTCGGTCTCGAAGCTCTCGCCCCGCCAGCTCCGCATCTGCCAGCCCTGCCACAGCAGCCACTGTCCGTTGGTGGACCACTCGAGGTTGTGGACGTAGACCGCGGCGTCGTGCTGCGCGGAGATGTTCCAGGTGCGTATGTCCCCCGTGGTCAGGTCGGCGACCTTCACGCCGGCTGGACGCGGTGTGGTGTCGCTGTCGGTGGGATCGGCCCATGCCCAGGCGAGATGGCTGCCGTCCGGCGAGAGTGCGAGGGCGCTGTGTGACGGCTGGCCGCGCACCTCCTTGCCGACGAACCCGGCCAGGTCGAGCACGTGATAGCCGCCCGTGGCGGCATCGACCACGACCGGGACGCTGCCGTTCTCGTCGCTGCTGCTCCGGACGTACGCGACTGCACCGACGCCGAGGTCGAGGTCGTCCTCCATGACGTCGGCTTGGACGTAGGAGCCGAGCCCGTCGAGCTCGGTCAACCACTCCGGCGCGGTCTCGACCATCTTTGGGACGGTCAGGTCGCCGTTGCGCTCGGCCGGCTCGATATCGGACTGTCGGTTGGGGATCCCGGTGAAGCCGACGATGATGAGGGCGACGGCCGCGGTGACGGAGGCCGCGACGATCGCGACCGAGCGGCGATGGATGCGGCGACCGCGTGCGTACAGGCCGTCAGGGACCCGAAGTGCGGGTGTCGTGTCGGCGATGCGGGAGAGCTCGTCGCGAAGCTTCTGGTCAGTCATTGATGAGCTCCTCGAGGTGCGGGGCGAGGGCGCGCAGTCGGTCGAGCGCCTTGCGGCCGGTCGACTTCACGGTGCCGACGTGGAGCCCGAGCATGTCGGCGGTCTGGGCCTCGGTCAGGTCTTCGAAGTAGCGCAGCACCAGGATCGTGCGCTGTTTCAGCGTCAGCTGTGCAAGGGCCTGTTCCAGGCTGAGCCGGAGATCTCGGTCGCCGGTCTCGGGCGCTGCGGTGGTGGCCTCGTGCGTGTCCAGCGGGGTCTCCGCGAAGCGACGGCGGCGCCACCAGGAGATGTTCTGGGTGTAGAGGATCCGCCGGACGTACGGCTCGGGGTGGCCTTCGATGCGGTGCCACGCCTTGGCCGCGGACAGGAGCGCCTGCTGGAGGAGGTCCTCGGCGAGGTGGGCGTCACCGGTCAGCAGGTACGCCGTGCGGGAGAGTGCTTGGGCGCGGGAGCGTACGAACTCGTCGAACTCCGCCTGACCCGAGTCTGATCCGAAAAGCATCTCGGCCTCCTTTCACCTGCTGTTACGTCAGGTGGAAGGAGGCCGGATGCCTGTTGGAAGGTAAAGAATCAGCGGGCGCGGCGGGCCATGCGCTCGATGTCCATGATGACCACGCTGCGCGGCTCGAGGCGGAGCCAGCCGCGGCTGGCGAAGTCGGCCAGGGCCTTGTTGACCGTCTCGCGGGAGGCGCCGACGAGCTGGGCGAGCTCCTCCTGGGTGAGGTCGTGGTGGACGTGGACGCCATCGTCGGCGGTGCGGCCGAAGCGGTCGGCGAGGTCGAGCAGGGCCTTCGCGACACGGCCGGGGACGTCGGAGAAGACGAGGTCGGCGACGACGTCGTTGGCCTTGCGGAGGCGGCCGGCGAGCTGGGCGAGCAGGCCGCGGGCGACGACCGGGCGGCCCTCGAGCCACTTGAGGAGGTCCTCGTGCGACAGGCTCGCGAAGGCGGAGTCGGTGACCGCGGTGACGGTGGCCGAGCGGGGGCCGGGGTCGAAGAGCGAGAGCTCACCGAACATCTGGCCGGGGCCCATGATGGCCAGCAGGTTCTCGCGGCCGTCGGACGAGGTGCGGCCGAGCTTCACCTTGCCGTCGATCACGACGTACAGCTTGTCGCCGGAGTCGCCCTCGTGAAAGAGCACCTCTCCGCGGCGGAGCTTCGACTCTGCCATCGAGGCGTGCAGGGCCGTCATCGACTCGTCGTCGAGTGCGCTGAAGAGCGGTGCCTGACGGAGTACGTCGTTGTCCATTGCGGCCATTCCTCCTGGATTTTCCCCACATCCGCGGGTATTACACCGGGAATCCTATCTGTGGAACGTCTCACAAGTGCACATCACCCACCGATAAGGGCAGAAAGTGCATGTGTTGAGCGGTGTTTGTGGTAGCCGTGCTCCGGGCCGGATCGGGATTGTCGGTGCGGCCGCGTAGCCTTGCTACGTGCCTGCCCAGAAGTTTGCGACTGAGACGCGCCTGGGTCTGGTGCGTCGTGCCCGTCGGATCGACCGCATCCTCGGTGAGACCTACCCGGATGCGAAGGCCGAGCTCGACTTCACCAATCCGTTCGAATGCCTGGTCGTGACCGTGCTGAGCGCGCAGACCACGGACAAGCGGGTCAACCTGGCCTCGCCCGCCCTCTTTGCGGCCTACCCGTCCGCGAAGGAGATGGCGGCGGCGCCCCGGGAGCACTTGGAGCAGCTCGTCGGGCCGCTCGGCTTCTTCCGCGCCAAGACCGACGCGCTGCTGAAGCTGAGCGCCGTGCTGGTGGAGGAGTACGACGGCGAGGTGCCCGACCGTCTGGAGCAGCTGGTGAAGCTGCCCGGTGTCGGGCGAAAGACCGCCAACGTGGTGCTCGGCAACGCCTTCGGCAAGCCGGGAATCACCGTCGACACGCACTTCGGACGGCTCTCGCGGCGCTTCGGCTGGACGACCGAGAAGGACCCGGTCAAGGTCGAGCACGAGGTCGGCGCGCTTTTCGAGAAGCGGGACTGGACGATGCTGTCCCACCACGTGATCTGGCACGGGCGGCGGATCTGTCATGCGCAGAAGCCCGCGTGCGGTGCCTGTCCCGTGTCACAGCTGTGCCCTGCGTACGGCGAGGGGCCGACCGACCCTGTCGCCGCGGCCAAGCTGGTCCGCGCGGAGGGCCGCAACTGATGGTTCGTGCCCTGGGGAGACGAGCCCGGGTCGTGTCGGCAGCCGCCCTGCTGCTGGCCGTCCTGGCGGGTTGTGGCACCGACTCCTCGAGCGGGGGCGGCCAGTCCGGCGCGCCACTCGCCGACGAACCGTCCTCCTCCAAGGTCAACGTCGCCACCGCGGAGATGGTCGCTGCCAAGAAGGCGTCGAAGGTGGAGGCCTGCCAGGAGGGGCCCGCGAGCGACGGTGGACTGCCGTCGATCGTGCTGCCCTGCCTCGGCGGTGGCGAGTCCGCCGACCTCGCCTCGTTCGAGGGACCGATGGTGATCAACCTCTTCCAGGGCTTCTGTGCGCCCTGCAAGGAGGAGATGCCTGCGCTGCAGAGCTTCTACGAGACCTACGGCGACGAGGTGCCGGTGATCGGCATCGACGTCATGGACACCGTCCCCGGAGTCGCGCTCGAGGAGGCGATCTCGCGCGGGGTGACCTTCCCGATGTACGCCGATCCAGGCGGTGAGCTGCAGGGCGGGCCGCTCACGGCGCGGGCGGTGCCGGCGACGTACGTCCTGTCCTCCTCCGGCGAGGTCGAGCTGCTGCAGATGGGTGGCATGACCAGTGCGGCCCAGGTGAAGGAGCTCGTCGAGAAGAAGCTGGGGATCGAGCTGTGAGCGAGCGTCAGGCGGCCAACGGGACCCGGCCGGAGTGGTTCGACGAGATCGTCGAGGCGGCGCAGCAGATCCAGGGCGAGGACATCTCACAGTTCCTGCCGCCGGCCGACGGCAGTGCCCGCGAGTCGGCCGTGCTGATGCTCTTCGGCGAAGGGCCGTCGGGTCCCGACCTGTTGCTGACCGAGCGCTCGCACACGATGCGTTCGCACCCCGGCCAGGTCTCGTTCCCCGGCGGTCGGCTCGATCCGGGGGAGACCGCTGAGGAGGCGGCGCTGCGGGAGGCCTGGGAGGAGACCGGGCTCGACCCGGCGGGTGTCGACGTGGTCGGCCGCCTACCGGCGCTGTGGATCCCGTTCTCCAACCACGCGGTGGTGCCGATCATCGCGTGGTGGCGGGAGCCGTCCCCGGTCACCACGCGCTCGGTCGAAGAGGTGCACGCCGTCTACCGGGTGCCGTTGTCGGATCTCATCGACCCGGCCCACCGGATCCAGGTCGGCGCGCCGGGCCGCAGCGGATGGCTGATGCCCGCGTTCTTGATCGGACCGGAGAAGGATGTCATTCTCTGGGGCTTCACAGGTGGAATCATCAGCCGTTTCTTCACCTATCTCGGGTGGATCACGGAGATTCCGGACGCCCCGATCAAGGAGTTGCCCGAATACATGTTCCAGGGACGCGAACGGAATCAGCCGTGAACTTTCTTGACTGGATCCTGATCATCCTCGTCGGGGCCTACGCGCTCTCGGGCTATTGGCAGGGCTTCATCACCGGCGCCTTCGCGACCGGCGGACTGCTGCTCGGTGGCTTCATCGGCATCTGGCTGGCGCCGAAGGTGCTCGGCAGCGCGGCTCCGTCGTTGTGGGTCTCGCTCGGTGCCCTGTTCGTCGTGATCGCGTGTGCGTCCATCGGGCAGGCGGTGCTGCAATACGGCGGCGTACGCGTGCGGGACGAGATCACCTGGCAGCCGGCCCGGATCGTCGATGCGCTCGGCGGATCGCTGCTCAGCGCGGCGGCCGTACTGGTGGTCGCTTGGGCTCTCGGGGTCGCGGTCTCGGGGGCACAGATCAACGGGCTCACGCCCGCGGTGCGTGGCTCGGCGATCCTGGCCAAGGTCGACTCGATCATGCCGTCGCCCGCGGATCGTGCGCTGAGCGCGTTCAACGACGTCGTCGGCACATCGTTCTTCCCGCGCTACCTGGAGCCGTTCGCCAGTGAGCGGATCGTCGAGGTCGGACCTGGTCCGCGCCGCATGCTCACCGACCCCGATGTCGAACGCGCCGGCGAGTCGGTCCTCAAGATCCGCGGCGCCAACGAGTGCGGCAAGGGTGTCGAGGGCACCGGGTTCGTCATCGGCCGCGGCTATCTGATGACCAATGCCCACGTCGTCGCCGGCGTCGACGACCCCAACGTCATCGTCGGAGACGGCGCCAACGACGCCAAGGTCGTCCACTACGACCCGGAGATCGACATCGCGGTCCTGAAGTTCGAGGGCGGCGGCAACCTCAAGCGCCTCGAGTTCGACCGCACCGCCGGCGCCGAGGACCCGATCGCCGTCCTCGGCTATCCGCAAGACGGCCCCTTCGACGTACAGCCCGGTCGTATCCGTGCCGAGCAGCGACTCCGCTCGCCCGACATCTACGGCGTCGGCACCGTCATCCGAGACGTCTACTCCGTACGCAGCCTCATCCGCCCCGGCAACTCCGGAGGCCCCATCGTCGACTCCGAGGGTGACGTCGTCGGCGTCGTCTTCGCCGCCTCGGTCACCGACTCCGAGACCGGCTACGCCCTCACCACCGACCAGGTCATCGAGATCGCCCGCGAGGCTCGCTCCCAGACCGCCACCGTCGACACCGGAGCCTGCGCCGGCTAACCCCCTCTCGCCGAGGCGTCAGCTAGGTCGGCCGAGACGTCACTCCCGTCGGCCGAGTTGGCAACGCGATGCCAACTCGGCCGACGGGAGTGACGCCTCGGCTCGCGCCGGTGACGCCTCGGCTCGCGCCGGTGACGCCTCGGCTCGCGCCGGTGACGCCTCGGCTCGCGCCGGTGACGCCTCGGCCGACGGGGAAGACGCTTCGATCAGAAGCGGCGGGTGGAGTAGGTCGGGGTCAGGGCGGCCTTGATCTCGCGGAGCCAGGCGTCGAGACGGTCGCCGGTGAAGTCGCCCTTTCGCACGATGACGATTGTCCAGCCGTGATCGATCAGCCAGCCTCGTCGCTCTTCGTCGTAGATTCGCTGGTCGGGGTCGTCGTGATCTTCGCCGTCGTACTCGATCGCGACTTTGGCGAGCCGATAGGCGAAGTCGAGGCGGTAGGTCGGGATTCCTTCGACGTCGACCCAGACCTGTGCCTCGGGAAGAGGAAGTCCTGCGTCGCTGATCGCGAGCAAGGTCCACGATTCGCGCTGGGACTCGAGGCGGCGATTCAGGAGCGGGACGAGCTCGCGGAGCTGGACGACACCGCGCCGGCCGCGAAAGCGGGGCAGTTGCTCGTCGAGGGAGCTCCGGGTGATCCCATGGTGTCTGGCGAACTCGTTGAGAGCGCCCATCGCCTCCCGACGGTTCAGGTTGCAGCCGAGGTCGAGTGCGGTGCGTAGCGGTGTCGTCACCCGTACGCCTCCGATGACCTCGATGTCTTCGGACAGGAGGTCGCGCGAGCGGCCGTCGGTGCCTGGGCGCCGCGTGCGGGTGTGACCGCGGACGGCACACGTCTCGACGGCCGGGAGCTGTGCCATCTCGGTCTGGGTGAAGGTGTTGATGCCATGCACCCAGGCCGCTGTTCGGTCACTGATCACCTGGTGCTCGGACACCACCTGCACGAGCGCCTCGGCGCGCTTCACCGGGTCGTCCTCCGCCTGCGCGGCGAGATAGACGCCCCGGAACGGGCGTCGAACGTCCCCATGGCTGATCGCCTGGGCGAGGGCGTATCGGTTGGTCGCGACCGACTCGATGTCGGACGTGGTGAAGGGACGCTCCGGCAGGCGGCTGTCGGTCTTGACGAGTGAGAGATTCATGGCCGCAGCGTGCGACAGGTTGCGTACGAAGTCATCCGCCTTTTCAGAGGCTGTGGATAACTTCGGACTCAGCGTGCCCTGTGGACGGAAACTGGCCCGTCACCGTGACGCTTCGGCCGACCGGAGTGACGCCTCGGCCCCGGCTTGGCGGGGTGGGTCAGCGCTTGCCCTTGAGAGCCCGGGGGATCTCCTTGCCCTGGGCGATCGCCTTCTCGGGGGCCTTGACCTTCTTCACCTTGAGTACGCCGATGAAGCCGAGCAGGGCGGCGAGGAGGACGTAGAAGCCGAAGACGATGAGGAAGGACCACTGCAGGCCGAGGCCGGTCCAGTGGATGAAGTAGGCCGCCGAGACGGAGAGCATGATCACGGCGAGGACCAGCAGGAACGCGGCCGCGGCGAACAGACCGACGCCGACGCCGGCGTTGGTCATCGAGACCTTGAGCTCCTGTTTGGCGAGCGTGATCTCCTTGTTGACGAGCTCGGAGATGTCGCGGGTGGCGTCGACGACGAGCTTCCCGATCGTCGGGTCCTCGTCGCCCGGGGACTTCACGATGTCGACTGCCATGGGAACCCTTCGCTGAACGTTTGTTGGGGAGCGCCCACGACCTTACCGGTCCCGACCCTGATCATCCTCGAACACGTCCGGCACGCCGTCCTTGTTGGCGTCGAGAGTCTCGACCTCCTCGATGCGGCGGTAGACCCTGTTGCGCGCCCGTAGCACCACCGTCGCCAGGGCAGCGGCGAGGACGGACCCGAACAGAACGCCCACCTTCATGTGGTCATGGGCGCTGGGATCGGAGTGGAAAGCGAGCTCGCCGATCAGCAGCGACACCGTGAATCCGATGCCCGCCAGCATCGCCATCCCGATCACGTCCCACCAGGCGAGGTCGTCGTCGAGCGAGGCCTTGGTGAACCGGGCCAGCAACCACGTCGAGCCGGAGATACCGATGGTCTTGCCGACGACCAGACCGAGGATGATGCCGAGCGTGATCGGGTCACGCATCGCGCTGGTCACCCCGTCCCAGCCGCCGAGGGAGACGCCGGCGGCGAAGAAGGCGAAGATCGGCACCGCGACGCCGGCCGAGATCGGCCGGACCAGGTGCTCGAAGTGTTCGGCGAGCCCGCGCTTGGCCTCCGGGTTGCGGGCGATCACGGGCACGGTGAACCCGAGCAGCACCCCGGCGACGGTGGCGTGGACACCGCTGGAGTGGACGAGGGTCCAGGCGATCAGCGCGAGCGGGAGGAGCAGCCAGGGGTTGCGTACGCGACGCTGCACGAGCACCGCGAAGAGCCCGATCGGGATGAGCGCCAGCAGCAGGTAGCCGATGTGCAGGTCCGAGGTGAAGAAGACAGCGATGACGATGATGCCGAGCAGGTCGTCGACGACGGCGAGGGTCAGCAGGAACGTACGCAGCCCCACAGGCAGGTGCGTCGAGATGACCGCCAGGATCGCGACCGCGAAGGCGATGTCGGTGGCCACCGGTGTCGCCCAGCCGGCCAGCGAGCCGTCTCCGATCAGGTTGACGGCCACGTAGACCAGCGCCGGCACGACCATGCCACCGACCGCGGCCGCGATGGGCAGCGCGGCTCGCCGGGGGTCGCGGAGGTCTCCGGAGACGAATTCCCGCTTGAGCTCCAGGCCGGCGACGAAGAAGAAGATCGCGAGCAGGCCGTCGGCCGCCCAGGCCCCGATGGTCAGGTCGAGATGAAGAGCCTCCGGCCCGACCCGGAAGTCGCGGACCGCCTCGTACGCCTCCTGCCACGGGCTGTTGGCCAGGATGACCGCGATGATCGCGGCGATGATGAGGAGTACGCCGCCGGTCGTCTCGGCTCGCAGGATCTCGGCCGTCCGCGAGGTCTCCAGCCAGGAGCCGCGGGTGAAGAGGCGGTTGCGGGTGTCGGTCACGGGTGGGCCTCCAGGGGCTCAGGGGTCTACGAAGTCACGCCGACCAGACTTCCCGGCACACCTGACGACGACCCTAGCAAGCGCCTTCGTCAGAGGCAGGAAGGTGATCAACTTGGGGCCGCCTTGGGCCAAGACGCAGGCGTAAACGGTGGCAAACGTATACAAAACCATCAAATAGAGAGTGAGTTGCTGCACAAATGCCCCGACCGGCACCGGATTCCGTTGCATAGTGGATGAGCCCTCACCGAATGGTGGGGCCGCTCCGGTCGCGCCGAGGCCCGTCACAACCGGAGGAGAGTCGATCCGACCACGGTGACGGGCACGGGGGAGCCAAGCAGTACGCCGGGAGCCAGAGACAAGGCAGACCGGCTCGGGGTGAAGGCGTAGATGAGACCAGCGCCCGGGCAACAGCAGCCCGAATCCGACAGGTGAACCTTCGCAGGCGTCGCTGCAACAGGGGAACCTCGAATGACCGGATCGTGTGTCCGTGCGCTTTCGCGCGCCTACAGAACGATGACCGTCGGCCTCGCGACCGCCCTTGTGGTCGGTCTCGCGCTCGTCGCCGCTCCCAACCAGTCCGCCACGGCAGCTTCCCCGCCGGGCGCAAGTGCCCAGACCAGCGCCAACACAAGCGCTCAGACGAGCACCCACACCACCAAGAAAAAGAAGAAGAAGTCGCGCGGGCTGCGAGCGCTGCGTCGCGTCAAGAGCCAGGCCGGCGACCCCTACTCCTACGGCGCCAACGGCCCCCGCGCCTACGACTGCTCGGGCTTGACCCAATGGGTCTACAAGAAGCTCGGCCGCAAGCTGCCGCACAGCTCGTCGGCCCAGGTCAGCCACACCTTCAAGGTCAAGAAGCCACGCAAGGGCGACCTGGTCTTCTTCTACGGCAGCGGCGGCGTCTATCAGTCGGCATCTACGCCGGGAAGCGCGACGGCCGCCGCTGGGTCTGGCACGCGCCCGGGTCGGGTGAGGCCGTCAAGAAGGACCCGATCTGGACCGACAGCCACTTCATCCGCCGCGTGAAGTACAAGAAGCACTAGAACGTACGCAGCGGCCCGGCCACCCGCGAGGGGCGACCGGGCCGCTGTGGGAGCCGACCGTGATCACTCGTCCGTGGCGGTCGTCTTCCCTGCAGCGATGAGGTCCATGATCGTCTGATCGGCAAGCGTCGTTGTATCGCCGACGCCGCGACCCTCGGCGAGGTCGCGGAGCAGTCGGCGCATGATCTTCCCCGAGCGCGTCTTGGGCAGCTCGGGCACGATCATGATCTGCCGCGGCTTGGCGATCGGGCCGATCTCCTTGCGGACGTGGTCGGAGAGCTCCTTGTGGCAGTCCTCCGGCGACCCGTCGCGCAGGATGACGTACGCCACCACTGCCTGCCCCGTGTCGGGGTCGGTCGCGCCGACGACCGCCGCCTCGGCGACGTAGGGGTGCGAGACCAGCGCCGACTCGATCTCGGTCGTGGAGAGCCGGTGTCCGGATACGTTCATCACGTCGTCGACGCGGCCCAGGACCCAGACGTCCCCGTCCTCGTCCTTCTTCGCGCCGTCGCCGGCGAAGTAGAACCCTTGGTCCTTGAACCGCGCCCAGTAGGTGTCGATGTAGCGCTGGTCGTCGCCCCAGATCGTACGCAGCATCGACGGCCACGGCTGGGTGAGCACGAGGTA
The DNA here is from genome assembly GCF_045207335.1 of Nocardioides sp. NBC_00850. Lineage (NCBI taxonomy): Bacteria > Bacillati > Actinomycetota > Actinomycetes > Propionibacteriales > Nocardioidaceae > Nocardioides > Nocardioides sp. NBC_00850. Next base: position 477,267 of record NZ_CP108845.1, on the reverse strand, counting down.
GCCCCCGGCGCCGTTCGGGACGGAGACGCCGTTGTCGTCGACCACGTCGGCGCCCACGCCCGGCAGGGCCTTCATCGCCGAGCCCGGCTTGCCGTGGGTGACGCCGGGGAGCGGCGAGATCATGATCGCGCCGGTCTCGGTCTGCCACCAGGTGTCCACCACGGGCACCTTCGAGCCACCGATGACGTCGCGGTACCAGATGTAGGCCTCGGGGTTGATCGGCTCACCGACGGACCCGAGCAGGCGGACCGAGGAGAGGTCGCGGCCGTCCGGGACGGCGCGCCCCTGCTTCATGAACGTCCGGATCGCGGTCGGCGCGGTGTAGAAGATCGTGACGCCGTACTCCTCGATGATCTGCCACCAGCGGCCCTTCTCGGGGAAGTCCGGGGTGCCTTCGTAGAGGACCTGGGTCGCGCCGTTGGCCAGCGGCCCGTAGACGATGTAGGAGTGGCCGGTGATCCAGCCGATGTCGGCGGTGCACCAGTAGACGTCGGTCTCGGGCTTGAGGTCGAAGACCTCCCAGTGCGTGAACGCCGCCTGGGTGAGGTAGCCGCCGGTGGTGTGCAGGATGCCCTTCGGCTTCCCGGTGGTCCCGCTCGTGTACATGACGAAGAGCGGGTGCTCGGCGTCGTGCGCCACCGGAGTGTGCTCGGTCGACGCCGACGAGACGACATCTGACCACCACTTGTCGACCGAGTCGTTCCAGTCGACGTCCTGGCCGGTGCGCTTGACCACGAGTACGTTCTCGACCAGGCCGGGCTGAGTCGCCTCGACCTTGGTGACCGCCTCGTCCACGGCGGGCTTGAGCGCCGAGGGTGCGCCACGGCGGTAGCCGCCGTCGGAGGTGACGATCAGCTTCGCGCCGCAGTCGACGACGCGGGTCGCGAGAGCGTCGGCGGAGAAGCCACCGAAGATGACGGTGTGGATCGCGCCGATCCGCGCGCAGGCCAGCATCGCGATGACGGCCTCGGGGATCATCGGCATGTAGATCGCCACCCGGTCGCCCTTGCCGACCCCGAGCGCCTCGAAGGCGTTCGCGGCCCGGGAGACCTCGTCCTTGAGCTCGGCATAGGTGATCGTGCGCTTGTCGTCAGCGGGCTCGCCGACCCAGTGGATCGCGACCCGGTCGCCGAGCCCGGCCTCGACGTGGCGGTCGACGGCGTTGTAGGCGACGTTGATCTCGCCACCCTCGTACCACTTCGCGAACGGCGGGTTGTCCCAGTTCAGGACGCGATCGAACGGCTTGGACCAGGTGAGCCGTTCCGCGGCGGCCGCCCAGAACGCGTCGCGGTCCGCGGCAGCGGCGTCGTACGCATCGGCCTTGACGTTGGCGGCGGCGGCAAGCTCGGCCGGGGGCTCGAACCGGCGCTTCTCGTGCAGCAGGTTGGACAGGGTCTCGTCGCTCACAGTGACTCCTACGTACGAAAAATGTGTGGCTCAAGCCACAGGGTAGTGCGGGGGAAAGAATGATGGCGGGCCGTCGTACAACACCTGTGTACGACGGCCCGCCGTGGAGGTTCAGTGCGTGATCGCCTTCTCCGAGCCGGCGCCGGTGAGGGCGCGCACCTCGAGCTCGACGTAACGCTCAGCGGTCTCCGGCTCCTTCGACGTCACCGTGCCCAGCCAGCCCAGGAAGAACCCGAGCGGGATGGAGATGATGCCGGGGTTCTCCAGGGGGAACCAGGAGAAGTCCACGCCGAGCGGGAACAGCGAGGCGGAGATCGTCTCGCCCGTCACCGCGTCCACGGCCGTCTTGCCGGAGACGACCGGCGAGAAGAAGACCAGACCGACACAGGAGATCAGGCCACCGTAGATCGACCACACCGCACCACGGGTGTTGAACCGTGCCCAGAACATGTTGTAGATGATCGCCGGCAGGTTCGCCGAGGCGGCGACCGCGAAGGCCAGTGCCACCAGGAACGCGATGTTCAGCGACTGCGCCGGGATGGCCAAGAGGATCGCGACCAGGCCGATGCCCGCCGCGGCCCAGCGAGAGACCTTCATCTCCTCCTTCTCGGTGGCCTTGCCACGCTTGATCACCGAGTTGTAGATGTCGTGGGCGACGGAGACCGAGGAGGTCAACGTCAGACCCGCGACCACGGCGAGGATCGTGGCGAAGGCGACCGCGGCGATGAGCGCCAGCAGTACGGCGCCGCCGATGGAACCTTCACCGCCACCGACCTCCTGGGCGAGCAGTGGTGCCGCCAGGTTGCCGGCCTTGTCCAGGGTGGACGGGTCGACCAGCGCGGCCGCACCGAAGCCCAGGACCAGGGTGAACAGGTAGAAGACACCGATCAGGCCGATCGCCCACAGCACCGACTTGCGAGCATCCGCCGAGGTCGGGACGGTGTAGAAGCGGATCAGGATGTGCGGCAGGCCGGCGGTGCCGAGCACCAGGGCGAGTCCGAGCGAGACGAAGTCCAGCTCGCTGGTGAAGCTCAGGCCGTACTTCAGACCGGGCTGGAGGAACGCGTCGCCCTTGCCCGAGGCGTCGGCGGCGGAGCCGAGCAGCTCGGAGAGGTTGAAGCCGAACTGGGCGAGCACCAGGATGACGATCAGCGCCGAGCCGGTCATCAGCAGGACGGCCTTGACGATCTGGACCCAGGTGGTGCCCTTCATCCCGCCGACGGTGACGTAGAAGATCATCAGCGCGCCGACGAACAGGATCACGATGTTCTTGACCACCTGGTCCTCGACGCCGAGCAGCAGGGCCACCAGGGCACCCGCACCGACCATCTGGGCCAGCAGGTAGAAGATCGAGACGACGACCGTGGAGGTCGCCGCGGCCAGGCGGACCGGGCGCTGCTTCATCCGGTACGCCAGCTGGTCGGCCATCGTGTAGCGACCGGAGTTACGCAGCATCTCCGCGACCAGCAGCAGCGCCACCAGCCAGGCGACGAGGAAGCCGATCGAGTAGAGGAACCCGTCGTAGCCGGACAGGGCGATGGCGCCGGAGATGCCGAGGAACGACGCCGCCGACATGTAGTCGCCGCCGATGGCGAGACCGTTCTGGAAACCGGAGAAGCCGCGGCCACCGGCGTAGTAGTCGGCCGCGGTCTTCGTCTGTCGGCTCGCCCAGAAGGTGATGCCGATCGTGATCGCGACGACTCCGAGGAAGAGGACCGTGGTGAGGATCTGGCTACCGTCCATCAGAGCTGCCTCTTCTCGATCTCGTATTCCTCGTCGAGCTTCCGAGCCAGCGGGTCGAGGTGCTTGTTGGAGTAGTTGGCGTAGAGGTAGGCGATGCCGAACGTGGTCGCGAACTGGAGGAGCCCGAAGATCAGCGCGACATTGATGTTGCCGACGACCTTGGTGTTCATGAAGCCCTCCGCCCAGTTGGAGCAGAAGACGTAGAGGAGATACCAAGCCAGGAATGCCACCGTGGCCGGGAACACGAACTTCCGGTACGCCGACCGCAGAGCGCGAAACTCCGCTGTGGCGTGCAGACTGTCGTAGACCGGGTCGTGCCGGTGGGCTTGGTCGTGTGCTTCGTCGCTCACGGTCTAACCCTTTCGTTGACGAGGCCGTCAACCGTGGGGGTGGATGACGGACGACGTGTGATCGCAGTCACATTAGGGCTCTCTCGGACCGCTCGTCGCGGGGTAACGCCGGGTCCCTCGGTAGACGGCGTCGTCGCGCGACGAGCGGTCGATTTCGTACGCTGAATGGCTGCTGTCGCGGCCTGGTCAGCGCTCCTGCAAGGCCGCCTTCATGGACGACACAGCCGGCTCGGTCACCGGCTCAGGGGAGTGCAGGCGGACCAGGAGTCGGGTGGTGTGAGCCGGGACATGGGCGGCGGAGGCGAGGCTGACGACGATCATGACGGCGAAGGAGAGCGGCACCGCCCACAGCGCGGGCTGGGTGAGCGCGACATCCGCCCAGGTGCCCGTACGCGACCCACTGATCGTGAACACCACGGCCGACCCCGTGGTGACCAGGCCGGTGACCAGGCCGGTGGCGGCGCCGTAGGCGGTCAGCCGGCGCCACCAGATGCCGAGCAGGAGCAGCGGGCAGAAGGTGGCGGCGGCGAGAGCGAAGGCCAGCGCGACCCCGCGGGCGACCCCGACGCTGGGGGTCAGCAGGGCGCCGGCGACCGGGACGATGACGGCGACCAGGGAGGCGATCCGGAAGGCGGCGACGCCACCGAAGCGGCTGCCACCTCGGCGCAGGAGGGGGACGACCACGTCCTGGGAGAGCACGCCGGAGACGGCGATCGCCAGGCCCGACGACGTCGAGAGGAAGGCCGCGAAGGCGCCGGCGCAGACCAGTCCGGTGAGGGCGTCGCCCGCCCAGCCGGGGACCATCAGCCGGGGCAGCTCGAGCACCAGGGTGTCGGCGGAGGCGGGAGTGGCTGCGTACACGCGTCCGAGGAGACCGAGGATCGGTGGCAGCAGGTAGAAGACGCCGAGGAGGGCGAGCACGACCAGGGTGGTGCGGCGGGCGGCGCGGCCATCGGGGTTGGTGTAGAAGCGGACGCCCACGTGCGGCAGGCCCATCGTGCCGAGGAAGGTCGCTGCGATGAGTGAGTAGGTGGCATAGAGGCCGGTGGTGGTGTCGGTGCCGATGGGCAGCGACCAGGCCTGGCTGAGGTCGGCGCGGGGTGCGCCGTCGTTGGCCCAGACCGCGACCAGCACCCCGACCGGCACGAGCAGCGCGGTCAGCTTGAGCCAGTACTGGAAGGCCTGGACGAACGTGATCGAGCGCATCCCGCCCGAGAAGACGCTGACCAGCACGACCGTCCCGACCAGCACCGGTCCCACCCAGCGAGGTGCGCCCGCGACCAGCTCCAGGGTCAGCCCGGCGCCCTGCAGCTGCGGCAGCAGATAGAGCCAGCCGATGCTCACGACCAGCAGCGAGCAGAGTCGCCGCACCCCTGTGGAGGCGAGTCGCTCCTCGGCGAAGTCTGGCAGCGTGTACGCCCCTGACCTGCGCAAAGGCGCCGCGACCAGGGTCAGCAGCACGAGGTAGCCGGCGGTCCAGCCGATCGGATACCAGAGCATCTCCGCCCCCGAGGTGAAAACCAGCCCGGCGACCCCGAGGAAGGAGGCGGCCGAGAGATACTCCCCGCCGATCGCGCTCGCGTTGAGGCCGGGTCGCACCGACCGCGAGGCGACGTAGAAGTCGCTGGTGGTGCGGCTGAACCGCAGCCCCCAGGTGCCGATGGTCAGCGTCGCCAGGGTGACCAGGGTGACCGCGACGATCGCGGGGGCGGAGTCGAGGGTCATGGCGTCTCGTCGTCCGAGCGGAGCAGGTCGGCATAGCTCGCCTCGTTGCGCTCCGCGCCGCGCAGGTACCAGCGGCCGAGGAGGAACAGGAACGGATAGACCAGCACCCCGAGGAGCAGCCAGGGGAGCGGGACGCCGAACGGCGCGGTGCGGACCAGACCCGGGGCCAGCCAGAACAGCAGCGGGAGCGAGCCGACGCCGAGGAAGAGCACCGCCAGGGTGCGGAGGGCGATCGAGAACTGGGCGCGCATCAGCGAGCCGAGGTAGATCTCGCCGAGGCGGGTGTCCTCGTCGACGTCGACCCGGCGGACGGCCGGGCGTCGTCGGGGCGGTCCGGTGACGCGTACGCGCTGTGGTTCTGTCATTGGGATCGGGTCATGAGCGTCGGGCGAGCAGGTCCTTGAGCTGGCGCGTGTGCCGACGGCTGACCTGCAGCTCGGTCCCGCGGGCGGAGCCGCCGACGACGACCGAGCAGCGGCCGGCCTCCGAGCGCACCTCGGTCACGTGGGCGAGGTTGACGAGGAGAGAGCGGTGGATGCGTACGAACCGGGCGGAGGCCCACTCCTGCTCCAGCTGGGTCAGCGGGACCCGCACCAGGTGGGAGGCGTCGGCGGTGTGCAGCCGGGCATAGTCGCCCTGCGCCTCCACGTGGGTGATCTGGGAGCGCCACACGAAGCGGGTGACGCCGCCGAGCTCGACCGGGATCTGTACGTCGCCGCTCGGCTCCTCCTCCGGCATGCTGCCCATCAGCCGGGTGACGGTCTCCGCCAGCCGCTCGGCGCGGACCGGCTTGAGCACGTAGTCGACCGCGCGCAGGTCGAAGGCCTCCAGCGCGTGCTCCTCGTGAGCGGTCACGAACACGACCGCCGGGGGCGTCTTGAACCGCGCCAGCAGGCGGGCCAGCTCGAGCCCGTTGAGACCAGGCATCTGGATGTCGAGGAAGACCGCGTCCACGCCCGACCCCTGCAGCTGCTGCAGCCCGTCGGTCGCGTTCAGGCAGGTGCGCACCTCCGCCACCCGCGCATCCTGGGTGAGCAGGTAGGAGAGCTCGTCGGCCGCCGGCGGCTCGTCGTCGACGACCAGGATGCGGAGCCGGCCTCCAGGGGCTCCCTGGCGGGCGGCGAACGCCTGCGTGGTTCGGCCGCTCATGCCGCCGCCTCCGTAGAGGAGGGCGAAGAATACGGAAGCGGCGGCACGAGGCTCATTGCCGCTCGCTGGCGCTCGCTCATGTGTGCACTCCTGGGGCGAACTTCGGGATTCTGAGGATGACCTTCGTGCCGGCGCCGGGAGCGGTCTCGACCACCAGGCCGTAGTCGTCGCCGTAGGCGTTGCGCAGCCGGGCGTCGACGTTGCCGAGCCCGACGGAGTCGTTGCCGCCGGCCAGCGCGTTGCGTACCTTCTCCGGGTCCTCGCCGGCGCCGTCGTCCTCGACCTCGATCACGCACTCGGTGCCGCTGTCGGCGGCCCGGATGGAGATGTGGCCGGTCTGCGCGTCGGCCAGGCCGTGGCGTACGGCATTCTCGACCAGCGGCTGCAGGCACAGGAACGGCACCGCGATCGGCAGCACCTCGGGCGCCACCGAGAGCCTCACCGAGAGCCGCTCGCCAAAACGAGCCTGCTCCAGCAGGAGGTAGCGCTCCACGGAGCGGAGCTCCTCGGACAGCGTGGTGTATTCGCCATGGGTCCGGAACGAGTAGCGGGTGAAGTCCGCGAACTCCAGCAGCAGCTCGCGCGCACGCTCCGGATCGGTGCGTACGAAGCTGGCGATCGCCCCGAGCGAGTTGTAGATGAAGTGCGGGCTGATCTGAGCGCGGAGCGCGCGCACCTCGGCCTCCATCAGGCGCCGCCGCGATGCGTCGAGCTCGGCGAGCTCGAGCTGACCGGAGACCCAGGTCGCGACCTCGTCGGTGGCGCGGACCATCATGGCGGAGGTGTCCGGGGCGTACGCCTGCAGCGTGCCGACCAGGTGGTCGTCGACGACCAGCGGGCTGACCACGGCGGAGTGCAGCGGGCAGCCCGCCTGGCCGCACTCGAGGTCGACCCGGTCGTAGAACCGGGTCGCGCCGCGCTCCAGCGTCCCCTCCGCCAGCTTGGTCACGTGCTCCTGGTGGTGGGTGCCGATGCCTTCCCAGGCGAGCAGGCCGTCGGTGTCGGTGATCGCGAGCGCGGGGGCGGCCAGGAGCGCCTGCAGGTGAGGGGCAGCGCGCTCGGCGCTGTCGACGGTCAGGCCGCCACGCAGCGCCGGGCTCGCCAGCGATGCGTTGTGGAGGGTGCGGAAGGTCGCCCGATCGGCTTCTGTGCCCAGGTGGGTGCGCCTCCAGCGCCGCATCCGCACTCCTCGCTTCCGATCAAACAATTGTGACGGCGCCCACGCTATCTGTCACCCGGGCCACCGCATGGGCGCGAGGTAGGTTTGCGGCATGCGATTGAGTCGAGTGATCCCGGGTCTGCTGGCTGTCGGCGTAGCGGGCGCGGGCGCCGCCTTCGTGATCGGCATGCGCAACAAGTCGCCGTGGTTGCAGGACCGCATCCGCGCCTTCTCGAAGCGCTTCGCCTCCGAGGCCCTGAAGACCGCCGGGATGGAAGGCGCCACCAACGGCGTCGTCCTCCACGTCGGCCGCGCGAGCGGACGGGAGTACGCCACCCCGATCACGCCGTTCCCGACCCCCGACGGCTTCGTCATCAACCTGCCCTACACCTCGAAGGTCGACTGGGCCCAGAACGTGCTGGCCGCCAACTCGGCCACGATCGTCTACAACGGCGTCGACCACCGGGTCACCGACCCGCGCGTCGTCCCGTACGCCGAGGTCGCGCCGCTGCTCCCGAAGGCCGCCGGCGTCTTCCGGGCCGTCTTCGACGTCCAGGAGTTCCTCCGCGTCACCAACGCGGACTGATTTCGTCGTCGGGTTGGCGGGACTCGAACCCGCGATCGCCTGGACCCAACCCAGGAGGGATAGCCGCTTCCCCACAACCCGTGCAGTGTCTTCACGGGCGCGGTCGCTGCTGCATGCCGACCACGTTAGACAGGCCATGACCCCGAACGCACACGATTTATCGATTTATCGGCGGTAGGTTGCGAGGCGTGGGATACGAGCTGAGGGACCGGTTGGTCGTCGGGATCGCGTCGAGCGCGCTCTTCGACCTCACCGAGTCGGACTCCTACTTCCGCGAGCACGGCGAGGAGGCCTACCGCCGCTACCAGGACGAGCGCATCGACGAACCGCTCCGGCCGGGGGTCGCGTTCCCGTTCATCAAGCGGCTGCTGAGCCTCAACGACCTGGCGGCCGACGCCGACGACGGTCTCGTCGAGGTGATCGTGGTCTCGCGCAACGACCCCAACACCGGTCTGCGGGTGATGCGCTCGATCGAGCACCACGGCCTGCCGATGACCCGCGCGGTCTTCACCCAGGGTCGCTCGCCTCACCCCTACATCGGCGCGCTCGGGATGTCGCTGTTCCTCAGCGGCAACCGCGAGGACGTCATCGCGGCCAGCCGCGAGGGATTCCCGGCCGGTCACGTGCTGCCGTCGGTGGCGACGTACGACGAGACCGACCGCTCCGTCGTCGTCGCCTTCGACTTCGACGGTGTGCTCGCGGACGACGGCTCCGAGCGGGTCTTCCGCGAGGAGGGGATCGAGAAGTACCGGGCCTACGAGGCCAGCCGTAAGGCCGAGCCGCTCGAGCCCGGGCCGCTGCAGCCGCTGCTGCGCGACCTCAACCGGATCCAGCAGATCGAGGAGCAGCGCCGCCTGGAGGACCCGGGCTACGAGCCACGGCTGCGGATCGCGCTCGTCACCGCCCGCGGCGCCCCGGCCCATGAGCGGGCGATCCGGTCGCTGCAGTCCTGGGACGTCTACGTCAACGAGGCGTTCTTCCTCGGTGGTGTGGAGAAGGTGCGAGTGCTCGAGGTGCTCCGCCCGCTGATCTTCTTCGACGACCAGACGACCCACTTGGACGAGGCGGTCGGGTCGATCGCCGGGGTCCACATCCCCTACGGCGTGGCCAACGCCGATGACGTTCCCGCTGGTCAATAGCGCTTTACAGTTCGCCCACAGGAAGTGCTCATCTGGTGGACAGGCCGGTGGATATGTCACCCTGGGGAGAGTTGTACAGATTCTGTTCACTTGAGAAGTGCGAGGAGTTCACTCGATGACTTCGGCTATGTGTGCCAAGTGCACCGAAGACGAGGAGATCCGGGTTCTCTCGCGTTCGGCGGGGGGCCGCCGGCGGCTGATGTGCTGCAGGTGTGGATACGCGTGGGAGAGCGGGCGCTCCGGCCCCGCCCGGAGAACCGGCCTGACCGGCCTGTTCGGAGCGGCCTGAGGCGCCGTCGGCGTACGTTTCACGCCGCCGTCGCCTGAGGTTCATCTCGCGCGGGCGCGCAGGTGTTGCGGAGTGGCTTGGGTAGAGGGCTGAGACCTGTCTCGGGATCCCCTACCAAGCTCCGAGGAGTACCAACCCATGTCCGCAACTCGACGCTCCCTGCTCACCGGAGGAGCCGCGGCCGGGGTCGGCCTGGCCGTCGCCGGTGCCGTTCCCGCTCTTGCCGAGGCGAAGCCGGCGCGGCCCGGCACTCCCGGACGCAAGCGTGCCCGCGAGCCGTTCCCGCCGCTCGTGGACGACCCCAAGGGGATCCTCGCGCTGGCCGAGGGGTTCGCGTACGCCATCGTCACCTCCGCCGGGGAGACGACCCTGAGGACGGGTGAGAAGACGCCGTCCAACCACGACGGGATGATGGTGCTCGGCGGCAGGCGTGGGCGCTACACGCTCATCCAGAACCACGAGATCGAGCCCGGTGAGGGCATCCCGGTGCCGCTCGTCGAGGGCACTGTCTACGACCCGGGCGCGCCGTCGGGCGGCTGCACCGTGATCACCACCGACGCGGGCGGCGCCAACTTCGGTGAGTTCGTCGCGATCTCCGGCACCTCCACCAACTGCGCCGGCGGCCCGACGCCGTGGGGGACCTGGCTGACCTGCGAGGAGACCGTCAACGACGCCGGCGAGGAGTGGGAGGGCGAGGACGGCACCAAGGGCGTCTACGAGAAGGACCACGGCTACGTCTTCGAGGTCTGGGCCGACGGCTCGGCCGACCCGCGCCCGATCAAGGCCTTCGGCCGCTACGACCACGAGGCCCTCGCGATCGACAAGACCCGCACGAAGGTCTACCTCTCCGAGGACGCCGACGAGCCCAACGGGCTCTTCTACCGCTGGACCGCTCCGGCCGGGGTGAGGCTCGGCCCGGGCGTGCTCACCGAGCTGGCCGACGACGCCGGCACGCTCGCCGCGATGCAGATCATCCTCCCCGACGGCTCGGTGCTGCCCGACGTGGCCTACCTAACCTCCGCGCAGATGGGCCAGCCCTTCCCGGTGAAGTGGAAGACCGTCCCCGAGCGCGACGCCCAGGAGACGCCGTGCCGCGAGCAGTTCGCCGACGGCGAGGTCACCCGCGGCCGCAAGTTCGAGGGCGTGTGGGGCACCGACGAGGGCGTCTACGTGGTCAACTCGTACGCATGGGAGGACACCGATCTCCCTGCCGATGCGAGCCCGCACGACGGCATGGTCTGGTTCTACGACTACGCGGCCGAGACCATCCAGCTGGTGACGTACTTCCCGCACCAGACGCAGTCCGAGGACGATGCCCCGGCGCCGAAGTACACCGACCTCACCTTCGACGGCCCCGACAACGTCACCGTCACCCCCTGGGGATCGCTGGTGCTCGCCGAGGACGGCTCTGGCGCGTCGCACGTGCTCGGCGCGTTCCCGGGCGGCCCGGCGTACGCCATCGCCCGCAACGACCTCAACGACTCCGAGTTCTGCGGGCCGTGCTTCTCGCCCGACGGCAAGGTCCTCTTCGTCAACATGCAGGACCCCGGCTACACCCTGGCCATCACCGGCCCGTGGGAGCGCTACCTCGGCTGAGTCCGCGGCGGATCAGCGACAAGACGTACGTGGCGGGCGGCTCGGGCCGCCCGCCACGTACTTCCTCAGCGGTGAGGTCGTGAGCCCTGTGAGGTCGTGAGAGGAAGTTGACGGGCTTGCGCGCCAGGGTTGGCGCCGGTTGAAACGTGGACTGGCGATGGTGAGTGGCATCTCGCCGACTGCCCGCATATGAGGAGCCCACCATGAGCCGCCGTTACTGGATCGACGACTGGCGTCCGGAGGACGCCACCTTCTGGGAGGAAACCGGGGCCAAGACCGCCCGCCGCAACCTGATCTGGTCGATCTTCGCCGAGCACCTCGGCTTCTCGGTCTGGCTGATCTGGTCGGTCTCCTCGGCCTTCCTGGTGGCCCAGGGCTTCGAGTTCACCCCGAGCCAGCTGTTCTTCCTGATCGCCATCCCGAACCTGGTCGGCTCGCTGCTGCGGGTGCCCTACACCCTCGCGGTGCCGAAGTTCGGCGGCCGCAACTGGACGATGATGTCGGCCGCGCTGCTGCTCGTGCCGACCCTCGGCTTCGCGTACGCCGTCACCCAGCCGTCCACCCCCTACTGGGTCTTCTGCGTCATCGCCGCCACCGCCGGTCTCGGCGGCGGAAACTTCGCCTCCTCGATGGCGAACATCAACTTCTTCTACCCCTCCGCGAAGAAGGGCGCCGCGCTCGGCCTCAACGCCGCCGGCGGCAACCTCGGCGTCGCGCTCATCCAGTTCCTGCTGCCGGTCATCGTCGGTGGTGCCGGCATCTTCGGGCTGATCAAGGCCTCCGACGGCGGAATCCACCTCGAGCGGGCCGCGTTCGTCTACGCGGCGCTGGCCGTCATCGCGATCCTCGCGGCCTTCTTCTTCATGGACAACATCACTGACGCCAAGTCCTCCACGAAGGAACAGCTCTCGGTCGTGAAGTCGAAGCAGACCTGGATCATGTCGTTCCTCTACATCGGCACCTTCGGTTCCTTCATCGGCTACTCCGCCGCGATGCCGCTGCTGATCAAGCTCAACTTCTGGGTGCCCGAGCCGGCGCCGCTCGGCACCGGCATCTACTTCGCCTACTTCGCCTTCCTCGGCGCCCTGATCGGTTCCGCGACCCGACCGTTGGGTGGTTGGCTGGCCGACCGCTGGGGCGGCGCGAAGGTCACGCTCGGCGCGTTCATCGGGTTGGTCGTCTTCACCCTCGGGGTGCTGTGGACCCTGATGCAGCTCACCCCGAACCCGGACGCGACCCCCGCGATCGCGTTCGAGAACCAGTCCTGGTTCCCGGTCTTCCTGGGCTTCTTCATGCTGGTCTTCGCCTCGACCGGCATCGGCAACGGTTCGACGTACAAGATGATCCCGGCGATCTTCCGTCGTGAGGCCGAGCTGGCCACCACGCCGGGCACCGCCGAGCGAGAGGCCGCACTCGTCGGCTCGACCAAGAAGTCCTCCGCCGCGGTCGGCATCATCGGCGCTGTCGGCGCTGTCGGCGGCTTCCTCATCCCGATCGCCTTCAACAGCCCCTGGGTCGACAACCCCCTCGACGCCACCAAGTCGGCGTTCGTCGCCTTCACGATCTTCTACGCCATCTGCGCCCTGGTGACCTTCGTGGTCTACCTGCGGCCGCAGGGTGCGCGGGTGGGCGAGCTGGCCGACGTGCGGATCTGACGGTTCCAAACAGGGGTAACACGGTGTTACGCCGGGTAGCAGCGGGCTGCAGCCCGCTGCTACCCGTGCGAACACCGTGTTACCCCTGGACGCGTTCAGCCCAGCCCGATCGCCGCCTCCGCCGCGGCCAGGACCGGCGCGGTCGCCTCGCGGCAGCGCTCGGCTCCGGCGGCGTACTCCTTCGTCACGTACGCCCGGTCGGCGGCGAGCTCGCGGTAGCGCTTCTGGATCGGCTCGAGCTCGGCGACGACCGCGTCGGTGACCGCGGCCTTCAGCCCGCCGTAGTTCGACAGCCCGGCCGCCGATCCGCCGCAGGCCTCGAGAATGTCGATCAGGTTGCTGACCCCCGGCCGATCCTCGTCGCGGGAGACGTCCCCGACGGAGTCGGTGACCGCACGGGCCACCTTGCGGCGTACGACATCGGCGTCGTCCAGCAGGAAGATCGAGCCCGGATGCGCGTCGCCGGCCGACTTCGACATCTTGCGGGTCGGCTCGGCCAGATCCATGATCCGGGCCCCGGCCTCGGGGTGCACCGCCTGGGGGACCGAGAAGACCCGGCCGTACGTCGTGTTGAACCGGATCGCGATGTCCCGGGCGAGCTCGACGTGCTGGCGCTGGTCGTCACCGACGGGCACCTCGGTCGCCCCGTAGAGCAGGATGTCGGCCGCCATCAGCACCGGATAGGTGAACAGCGAGGCGCGCACCGACGCCCCGACCCGGCGCGACTTCTCCTTGAACTGGATCATCCGGCCCAGCTCACCGGTGTGCGCGACGCACTCGAGCAGATAGCTGAGCGACCGATGCGCGGGGACGTGGGACTGGATGAACAACGTGGCCGGTTCGAGTCCGGACGCCATCAGGAGGAGAGCCATCTCCTCTGTCCGCGTACGCAGCACCGACGGTTCGTGCGGCAGCGTCAGTGCGTGCAGGTCGGAGAGCCCGTAGAAGGCGTCCGAGTCGGCCGTGGCGGCCATCGGGCGCAGCGCGCCGAGCAGGTTGCCGATGGTGAGTCGGCCGGAGGGTGTGATGAGGGAGAGTCGCCTGGTCATGGTGGACCTTTCGGGGTGGTGAGGCCCACGGGTCAGCGACGATCAACGAGAAAGGCCGCCCGTGGGCGGCCTGATGTGAGTGCTCAACAATCGGGTGGACCGCCTAGGAGGCGGACCACCACTGGGTGGAACGAATGCTGAACACCTCTCCAGTGTCTCACACGTCACAGATACCGTGTGGCTCATGACGACTCCGCCGACCACGTGGCCGACCTCGTGCCAGGGGCACTCGACGGTCGTCTTCGACGAGAGTCTGGCCGACTACGACTTCGGCCCGACCCACCCGATGGCGCCGATCCGGGTGGACCTGACGATGCGCCTGGCCGGCGAGCTCGGCGTACTCGACCACCTGAAGGTCGTCGAGGCGCCGATGGGCACCCCGGAGCAGCTGCTCACCATCCACGACGAGAGCTACATCGAGGCGGTCATCAAGGCCGGCCGGAGCGGCGAGTCGGACCTCGCCCACGGCCTCGGCACCGAGGACGACCCGGTCTTCGCGCACATCCACGACGCCAGCGCCCACATCGTCGGCGCGAGCATCGAGGCCTGCCGCCAGGTCTACTCCGGCGAGAGTCTGCACAGCGCCAACATCATGGGCGGCCTCCACCACGCCATGCGCGGACGGGCCGCCGGGTTCTGCATCTACAACGACGTCGCCGCCGGCATCCAGTGGCTCCTCGACCAGGGCGTGAAGAAGGTCGCCTACGTCGACGTCGACGTGCACCACGGGGACGGCGTCGAGCGGGCCTTCTGGAACGACCCGCGCGTCCTGACGATCTCCCTCCACGAGACCGGCCAGCTGCTCTTCCCCGGCACCGGCTTCGCCGAGGAGGTCGGCGGACCGGAGGCCGAGGGGAGCGCGGTCAACGTCGCACTGCCGCCCGGCACCGCCGACCACGGCTGGCTGCGCGCCTTCCATGCCGTCGTGCCCGACCTGATCCGGGAGTTCCAGCCGGAGATCCTGGTGACCCAGCAGGGCTGCGACTCGCACACCGACGACCCCCTCGCCGACCTGGCGCTCAGCGTGGACGGCCAACGGGCGGCGTACGTCGCGCTCCACGAGCTCGCCCACGAGGTGTGCGGGGGCAAGTGGGTGGCGTTCGGCGGCGGTGGTTATGCGGTCGTCGACGTCGTGCCACGCGCATGGACGCACCTTCTTGCGCTAGTGTCGGGGAATCCCTTGGAGCCGACGCTCGACGTGCCAGGTGGCTGGCGTGAGCACGTGCAGACGCGCCTCGGGAGGGTCGCACCGTTGCGCATGACGGACGGACGTGAACCGGCCTACCGCGACTGGGGGAGCGGATATGACCCCGGCACGTGGCTCGACCGGCAGGTCCACGCGACTCGCACAGCGGTGTTCCCGCTGCACGGGCTCGACCCGATGCCGTAGCCGGTCACATAGTTTCGGGACGGTCTAGAAACCGCAGTTCGTCGCGCCCGAATGCAACTCGACACGCCGGTGGTATGTGAGATTCTCAGGGGTGTCCCCTTCCCCATCAGTCACATCAGGCCCTATTCTCACTTTGGGATCGCGTTTTGGACCGGCGGTGGGGAAGCCGCCGGCGTCGCGATCACTCGAGAGAGAACGGTGGAAGCAGATGGTTACTCCTTCTGGAGACATCTCTGACAGCAAGTTCCTGACCGTTGCCGAGGTTGCGTCGATGATGCGCGTATCCAAGATGACGGTCTACCGGTTGGTTCATTCGGGCGAGCTGCCTGCGGTGCGTGTCGGTCGTTCCTTCCGGGTTCGGGAGGACGACGCGAACGAATACCTCAAGAGCTCGTTCTACAACGCGGGCTAGTTGTCGGACCCCGCGCCCGGGCACGATGGGCGCGGGGGCAACACCGGTCGCATCGGGTCACCGATTCTCTCTGGGTGCCCTGGCTTCGTTAGTCTTACCCCCTAGGTCTGTTTGCCGCGCGCTGCGGTGAGTGGCCGCGTCGGCACCGGGCCGGCATTCTCTGCAACGATCGTGAAGGGTTCCCCGTGGGTTCTGTCATCAAGAAGCGTCGCAAGCGCATGGCGAAGAAGAAGCACCGCAAGCTGCTCAAGAAGACTCGCGTCCAGCGCCGCAAGCTCGGCAAGTGACGTTCGTGGCGTAGGTGGCGGAACGCACCGGACCCGGTCGGGTCCTCCTGGTCACCGGGGTCTCGCGTGACCTCGGTCGCCGTTTCGCGCGCGCTGCCGCCCGCCACCCGAACGTCGAGCGGGTGATCGGCGTCGATGTCGCACCGCCTCGCGGTGACATCGGCAAGGTCGGATTCGTCCGAGCCGACATCCGCAACCCGGTGATCGCCAAGGTGATCGCCAAGGAGGAGGTCGACACCGTCGTCCACCTCAGCGTCATCGCGACCCCCGGCACCACCGGGGGTCGTTCGACGATGAAGGAGCTCAACGTCATCGGGACGATGCAGCTCCTCGCGGCCTGTCAGACCGCGCCGTCCCTGCGTCAGGTCGTGGTGAAGTCGACGACCCAGGTCTATGGGGCGAGCAGCCGCGACCCGGCGATGTTCACCGAGTCGATGGAGCCGCGGCGCACCCCGTCCTCCGGCTATGCCCGCGACGCGGCAGACATCGAGTCCTACGTACGCGGCTTCGCCCGTCGTCGCCCGGACATCGCCGTCACGGTGCTGCGCTGTGCCAACGTCCTCGGGCCGAGCGTGATCAGCCCCATCGCGTCCCACTTCCGGCGCGCCGTCGTGCCCAACGTGCTCGGCTTCGACCCGCGCCTGCAGTTCCTCCACGAGCAGGACCTCTACGGCGTCCTCGAGCATGCCGTACGCACCGGGGTCCCCGGGACGTTCAACGTCGCCGGCGACGGCGTGCTGACCCATTCGCAGGTCGCGCGCCGGCTGCAGCGGGTCACCGTGCCGATCCCCGAGCCTCTGTTCGGCCTGGCGAGGTTCGGCGGCGGCGAGTATCCCGCCGAGCTGAGGGCGCTGCTGACCTACGGTCGTGGCGTCGACACCACGCGGATGCGCTCGCTGTTGGGCTTCGAACCCCGATACACGACCGAGGACACGGTCGTAGACTTCGCGGACAGCGTGATGCCGTCCGCGAACCGTGCCGACCGTGCGCTGGCCGCCTTGGAGAGCCGACTGACAGGAGCGCCCGGTGACTGAGTCCCCCGCCCAGGGTTTCACCGGCACCACGGCCCGCGAGCGCCACCCGCTGCGGGCGATCCCGGCGGCCGACTGGGCCGCGGCTCTGGAGAGCGCCGCCAAAGAGGTCTTCGGTGCCGAGTGGGAGGAGCAGCTCGCTCGGTTCATCGTGTTCCTGCGCCGCCGGATCTCCGGCGAATACTCCGTCGACGAATACGGCTTCGACCGCGAGCTCACTCAACGCTTCATGCTGGCCGTGCTGCGGCCGATCAAGGAGAAGTGGTTCCGGGTCGAGGTGCGCGGCATCGAGAACATCCCGACCGACGGCGGCGCCCTGATCGTCTCCAACCACTCCGGCACCATCCCGATGGACGGCCTGATGACGATGGTCTCGATCCACGACGAGCTCGGTCGCAACCTGCGCCCGCTCGGGGCCGACCTGGTCTTCCGGATGCCGATCGTCGGCAACATCGCCCGCAAGGCGGGCGCGACGCTGGCCTGCAGCGAGGACGCCGAGCGGATGCTGCGCAACGGCGAGCTGGTCGGCGTCTGGCCCGAGGGCTTCAAGGGCATCGGCAAGCCCTACAGCGAGCGCTACAAGCTCCAGCGCTTCGGCCGTGGCGGCTTCGTCTCCTCTGCTCTGCGCACCGGCGTCCCGATCGTTCCGCTCTCCGTCGTCGGCGCCGAGGAGATCTATCCGCTGGTCGGCAACATTCCGGCCCTCGCCAAGGTCATCGGCGTTCCCTACCTGCCGATCACGCCGTTCTTCCCGCTGCTCGGGCCGCTGGGTCTCATCCCGCTCCCATCGAAGTGGCTGATCGAGTTCGGCGAGCCGATCCGCACCGATGCGTACGACGCCTCGGAGGCTGACGACCCGATGCTGGTCTTCAACGTCACCGACCAGGTGCGCGAGACGATCCAGCAGACCCTCTACCGCCTGCTGGGCGAGCGCGCCTCCGTCTTCGGCTGATCCCGCGAGGTCACCCCCGCCGGCCGAGAAGTCAGCTGCGCCGGCCGAGACGGCACGCGTGTGCCAACTCGACCGGCGCCAGTGACGCTTCGGCTTGGGTTACGGGGTGAGGAGGCCGGTGGCGCCGGCGAGCACGTCGCCGACCAGGCCGGTGACGCCGGTGACCAGACCGGTGACGGGGTCCGTCACGGTGCCGGGGTCGGTGTCGGGTTCCTCGGAGGGATCGCCGTCGGAGGGGGTGGACGGGGTCGGCAGGATGCTGCCGTCCTCCTCCGGTTCCTCGGAGGGCTTCTCCGGGTCGTACTTCTCGCCCTTGGGGTCGGTCACCGAGCCGGGACCGATCTTGTCGGGGTCGATGGAGGGCAGGTCGAGGGCGTTGTCGTCCTGGGTGAGCGGCGGCAGCGCCTCGGCCTCGACGACGGTGTCGGCCGGAAGCAGCCCGTCGATGTCGGAGGTGAGGCTGGAGACCAGCGTCGCGGGAAGCTCGGTGATGCCACCCTCGCAGGTGGGGCAGAGCTGGGCGGCGGCCTGGTCGATCAGCACGAGGGTCTGAGCGGCGTCAGAGACGGCCGGCTCGGCCCGCTCGGGCACCTTCGGGCTCAGCTCGGCCAGCTCCTCGACGCCATCGGCCGCGAACGTACGCAGCTGGGCGAGCGAGTCGTTGTCCTGGGACTGCTCGAAGTCGCTGATCAGCAGGTCGGAGCCGTGCGCAGCCTGACGCGAGAAGGTCTCGAGCGTCGCGGTGACCCGCTCGGAGTCGGTCATCGGCTCGTCGGCGACCAGCGACTTGGCCTCGCGCAGGCGGGTGCCGGCGTCCTCGAGGATCCGGATGCCACGGGCCTGGGTGCTGACCGTGAATCCGGCCGAGACGTTCTCCACGGCGCGCTTGACCGGGTAGAGCGAGTCACCGGGCAGAGCGGTCTGGGACGCGGCCGCGGCACCCGCGGTGCCGCCGACGATCGCCATCGCGGCGAAGGCGACGGCCAGCTTGCGCTGCCGGCGCGGCCTGCGTACGGGGCCGACGGTGAGCTTGCGCTCGACCGTCTTCTCGGTGCGCGGCGCGGGCACGAGCTCGGTGTCGGCGGCCGCCATGAGGCGCTCGCGAAGGGAGACGGAGAAGTCGCGACTGGGGACGGCGGAGTCGCTGAGAGTGGAGAGCGACGAAGCGAAGACGGCCAGATCACGAAGCTCGTCGGCAGACTGCGAGGCACGCCGATCCGTCGCGGCAGCAGCCGCGACCATTCGGTCGAACTCGTCGGCACGCTTTCGCGCCGGGAATGCCGGGCTCATCGGGGGGTTCCTACTCGGTATCGGCTGTCAGGGATTCGTCGAAACAGCTGCGCACAAGGTGCTGCCATGTCGGACAACGAGTCGCCCCGGCCGCGGGTTACGGCAACCGGTCGAGCATTCAAGGTGGTGCGGAACACAGTCATCAGCGGATCCCGTCAGGCATCTGCTTGGCGAGATTGCGGATCCCGCGCAGCTGGAGCTGTTTCACGGCTCCGTCGCTGCGCCCGAGGATAGCCGCTGTCTCTGCGATTGACAGCCCTTGGAGGAAACGCATGACGATGCAGTCGCGCTGTTCGTCGGGCAGCTTGGAGAGAGCCCCGAGCAGCATCTCGTTGGTGATCCCGGCCATCACGATCTTCTCCGGCCCGTCCGAGGACGAGTCGTGCTGGCCCATGTCCTCGGTGGTCATCTCCAGGCGCGTACGTCCCGCCTTGAAGTGGTCCGTGGCCAGGTTGCGCGCGATGGTCATCAGCCAGGCGCCGAAGTCCTTGCCCTGCCAGCGGAAGCCGGTCATCGAGCGGAGCGCGCGGAAGAACGTCTCCGAGGTCAGGTCCTCGGCGACCTGGGTGGAGCGGGTCCGGTAGAAGAGGAACCGGTAGACCGCTCCGTGGTAGTGGTCGTAGAGGAGGCCGAACGCCTCCTTGTCACCCTTACGGGCGAGCTCGACGAGCGCGATCAGCCGGGTGCGGTCGGCCTCGCTCTCCTCCGAGGAGGTGGCGAGCTCGGCGTCGTCGTCCGGCTCGTTGTCGGAGCGGGGCTTGGACTCGTGGGTGCCACCCGAGCCGCGACGCTCGGGCTCGGCGAGCGGACCGGACGCACCGGCAACGCCGGCGTAGGCGGGTTCGTAGCCCTCGTTCATCAAGAGCTCGACCGCAGCACGCAGCGCATCCAAGCGACGATGGACGTCATTGGCGCGGCGCGACATGTGGGTCCCTCCCGAAGACTCCCCCTGAGCGAGCCCAACCTTACGGGTTAGGGCATCCAGATGTCAGGTCCCGAGCCGAAGTTGCGTCGGCGTGTGTTGGCAATTTCCTGACAGCGCGGCGAATACCCGGCACTGCATACAGGTCGCCAACGGCGCGATCAGTCCCGCCGGCCGCGAAGCGCGATCGCCACCGCGATCGCCCCTGTGGCCGCCCCGCCCAGAGCCGCGGTCACCACGCCGGCCCGGGCGGCCTTGCGCCCGGTGCGGTAGTCACGGATCGGCCAGCCCTTCACGCGCGCGTGGGCGCGTAGGCGCGCGTCCGGATTGATCGCACACGGATGCCCGACCAGCGAGAGCATCGGCAGGTCGTTGTAGGAGTCCGAGTAGGCGGCGCAGCGAGAGAGGTCGAGGCCCTCCCGGGCGGCGATCGCCTTGACCGCCTCTGCCTTGGCCGGCCCGTGGAGCATCTCGCCGACCAGATCGCCGGTGTAGACGCCGTCCTCGGTGGCCGCCACCGTCCCGAGCGCGCCGGTGAGCCCGAGCCGCCGAGCGATGACCCGCGCGGCCTCGACGGGCGCCGCGGTCACCAGCCACACCCGCTGCCCCTGGTCGATATGGGTCTGCGCGAGTGCCCTGGTGCCGGGCCAGATCCGGTGGGCCATGCCCTCGTCGAAGATCTCCTCCATCAGACTCTCGACCTCCTCGGCGCGATGGCCGCGGATGAACGACAGCGCCGACGATCGCGCCGACTCCATGTGGGCCGGGTCTTCCACCCCGGCCACCCGGAAATAGGCCTGCTTGTACGCGGCCGAGGCGATGTCCCGCGTACGGAAGAACTTGCGCCGGTGCAGGCCGCGGGCCAGATGGAAGATCGTCGCGCCCTGCATGATCGTGTTGTCCACGTCGAAGAAGGCCGCTGCCGTCGGGTCTCCGGCCGTCGGATAGAGCCAGGCCTCGATCTCCGCGGCCGCGGCCGATGCCTCCCCGGCGAGAGCCGAGCGGCGTTTGAGGTCTTTTCGCCGCAGCTCGGCACGGCGGCGGTCGCTGGCGCTGCTCATTTCGCCAACAGTAGTGGTCCGGACGCCGTGAGGGGACCCAGGTGTCAAGATGGTCGGATGGAACCGCGTGTGACCTTTTACTCCCGTCAGGGCTGCCATCTGTGCGACGAGGCTCGGCTGGTCCTCGAGAAGGTGGTCGGGGACGACTACGCCGAGGTCGACATCGACGCCGACGAGGAACTGCGCGAGCGATTCACGAACGAGGTGCCCGTGACGTACGTAGACGGGAAGCAGCACGACTTCTGGCGTGTCTCCGAGGAGCGGCTGAGGGCAGCGCTCGCGCGCTCCCCAGAATAACTGTCGATCGGCCCATTACCCTGAACAACCCCCCTCTGACAACTCCGCAAACACGTGTGCTAGCCGACGCTCTGCGAGTTTGTTCTCGCGGTCACAAACTCCGTATGGTGGCTGAGCCGCAGGGCGATCCCGGGCTAAAAAGCCCCCGTCTGTGGCGCCGGCATTGAAAGAGCAGAGCGTGACGGCACGGAGTACGAATACGGGCGAGGGCAGCGGTGCCCAGGACCCCCACCGGGACATCCCCGAGGCGACTGTCGCCCGGCTTCCGGTCTACCTCCGGGCGCTGACCTCGCTCGCTGAGCGCAACATCGCCTCCTGCTCCTCCGAGGAGCTCGCGACGGCCGCCGGGGTGAACTCGGCCAAGCTGCGCAAGGACCTCTCCTACCTGGGCTCCTACGGCACTCGTGGGGTCGGCTACGACGTCGACTACCTGAGCTACCAGATCGCCCGCGAGATCGGCGTCACCCACGACTGGCCGGTCATCATCGTCGGTATCGGAAACCTGGGTCAGGCGCTCGCCAACTTCTCCGGCTTCAGCAGCCGCGGGTTCCGCACCGTCGCGCTCCTGGACGCGGCCGCGCCGATGCAGGGCCAGACGGTCGCCGGGCTCGAGGTCCGGCCGTTCGCCGACCTGGCCGAGATCGTCGCGGCCGAGCAGGTCTCGATCGGAGTCATCTCGGTGCCGGCGACCGCTGCCCAGGACGTCGCCGACGCGATGGTGGCGGCCGGCATCAGCAGCATCCTCAACTTCGCGCCCGCCGTCCTGAACGTGCCGCCGGGTGTCGACGTACGCAAGGTCGATCTCTCGATCGAACTGCAGATCCTCGCGTATCACGAGTCGCGCAAGGCTGCAGAAGCTGACGAGACGGTGGACAATGGTTCCGAGGAAGGGATCACGGCATGAGCGTCCTTGTTGTCGGCATCTCACATAACTCTGCGCCGGTCTCGCTGCTCGAGGCGGCGTCGGTGGACGCGGACGGCCTGCAGAAGCTTCTCGCCGACGTGGCTGGTTGTGAGCATGTCAGCGAGGCTGCGGTCATCGCGACCTGCAACCGTCTCGAGATCTACACCGAGGTCGAGCGCTTCCACGGCTCCGTCGAGGAGCTCTCCCGCCGCATCATCGAGGGCGCCGGTCAGACGCTCGAGACGATGCTGCCGCACCTCTACGTCCACTACGACGACGGTGCCGTCTCCCACCTGTTCAAGGTGGCTGCCGGGCTCGACTCGATGGCTGTCGGCGAGGGCCAGATCCTCGGGCAGGCCCGCGCGGCCCTGCAGCTCGGCCAGGAGATGGGCACGGTCGGGCCGGCGCTCAACAGCCTGTTCCAGCAGGCGCTGCGGGTCGGCAAGCGCTCGCGCGCGGAGACCGACATCGACCAGGCCGCTCCGTCGCTCGTCACCGCGTCGCTGGACCGCGCCGCGCGAGCCGTGGGTGACGTACGCGGTAAGCGGGTCGCCGTCGTCGGCGCCGGTGCGATGGCCGGGCTGGCCACCGCGACCGTCTCCCGGCTGGGGGCCGCCGACGTGGTCGTGGTCAACCGCACCACGGCCAACGCCGAGCGCCTCGCCAAGGAGTACTCCGCGCGTTCCGCCTCGCTCGACACGCTGGCCGACGAGGTCGCGGCCGCCGACATCGTGATCACCTGCGCAGGCGCCAGCGGGCTGCTCGTCCCGGCGGACATGGTCGGTGACCGCAGCAGCCGCCCGATCGCGCTGATCGACCTGGCCCTGCCCCACGACATCGACCCCGCCGCGGGGTCGCTCCCGGGTGCCACCCTGATCGACCTGGCTGCCCTCGCCGACGAGCTGCACGCCTCGCCCGCCGGCAAGGAGGTGCTCGCGGTCCGCGACATCGTCACCCAGGAGGTCGCGGCGTTCCTGAGCGCTCGTCGCCAGTCCGCGGTGACCCCGACGGTGGTCGCGCTGCGGAGCATGGCCACTGGTGTCGTCGCCGCTGAGATGGAGCGTCTCGACAACAAGCTGCCCGGCCTCGACGAGGCCACCCGCGCGGAGGTGCTGCACGCCGTACGCCGCGTGGCCGACAAGCTGCTCCACGAGCCGACCGTCCGGGTCAAGGAGCTCGCCAACGAGACCGGCGCGGTGTCCTACGCCGCTGCACTGGCTGAGCTCTTCGCGCTCGACCCCGAGGCCGTCTCCGCGGTGACCCGGGCCGATGTCCCAGGAGACCCCTCATGAGAACTCTTCGCCTCGGCACCCGCCGTTCCCAGCTCGCCGTCACCCAGTCGACCCTCGTCGCGGAGATGCTCCGCGCCCAGGGCCACATCGTCGAGCTGGTCGAGATCGTCTCCGACGGCGATCGCACCCAGGCGGCGAACACCCCGCTGACCAGCGCGAACTCGACCGGCGTCTTCGTCAGCGCACTGCGCGACGCGCTCCACGCCAAGGAGATCGACCTCGCGGTCCACTCCCTCAAGGACCTGCCGACCTACCCCGAGGAAGGCATCGAGCTGGTCGCGATCCTGCCGCGCGAGGACCCGCGCGACGTGATCGTCGCCCGCGACGGCCTGACCCTCGGCGAGCTCCCGCCGGGCTCGCGGGTAGGCACCGGCTCACCGCGACGCGTCGCCCAGATCAAGGCCCTCGGCCTCGGCCTGGAGCTGGCCGGCATCCGCGGCAACGTGGACACCCGCATCGGCAAGGTCCGCTCGGGCGAGTTCGACGCGGTCGTGCTCGCGCGTGCCGGCCTGGCCCGCATCGACCGGCTCGACGAGGTCACCGAGGTCCTCGACCCGATCCAGGTGCTGCCCGCTCCTGGTCAGGGGGCCCTGGCGGTCGAGTGCCGCGCAGGCGACGCCGATGCCGACGTACGCAAGATTCTGGCTTCCCTCGACGACTCGCCCACCCGAGCGGCTGTCGAGGCGGAACGCGCGGTGCTCGCCACCCTCGAAGGTGGCTGCGCCGCGCCCATCGGGACCCTCGCCGACGTGGTTGAGGGTGAGGAAGGACCAGAGCTGTGGGTGCGGGCAGTCGCGCTCTCACTCGATGGCTCGCTCTCGATTCGACTCTCCGCATCCGGGCCGCTCGACGACGCCGCAGGCGTCGGTCGCCGGCTCGCCGAGGAGATGCTCGCCGAGGGTGCAGCAGACCTGACCGACGACCCCACCACTGACCCCGGCCAGGCTGTCATGGACACGGGCGGTTCCCCCCAGACCGCTCCCGAGCAGGACAAGGTGCACAACGCATGACCCGAGCAAAGACCACCGAGCAGACGGCCGAGCACAGCTCGGCCACCCCACTGGGCTGGGTGTCCTTCGTCGGCAGCGGTCCTGGTGACCCTGAGCTGCTGACGGTACGGGCGATCGACCTGTTGAAGCAGGCCGATGTTGTCGTGACCGAGGCCCCCGAGCACGCTTCGATGGTGCGCGGCGTTCTCGGCATCCCCGAGCCGGTCGAGCCGGCCGAGGGTGACGAGACCCCGGAACCGGTCGGACCCGAGTTCATCGACGGCGGGTTCGGCGTCGACGGCCAGCCCCTGGCCAACGCCGCCCGTGCCAAGGCCGTCGTCAAGCAGGCGAAGCTGGGCAAGCGCGTCGTGCGCCTGATGACCGGCGACCCCTTCCTCTACGCCTCCGGCCCCGAGGAGGCGCAGTCCTGCGCCAAGGCGGGCATCGGCTTCGAGATCGTCCCCGGCGTCTCGTCGGTGTCGGCCGTTCCCGCTTACGCCGGCATCCCGCTGACGACCAAGGACCACCAAGAGGTCGCGGTCGTCACCTGCAACGAGAAGATCGACTGGAGCCAATACGCCGACAACCGCACCCTGGTTCTCCTCTCCGGTGTCGGCATGATCGGCGACATCGCCAAGGAGCTCATCGCGGCGGGCCGCTCGGCCAAGACCCCGGTCGCGATCACCCGCGTCGGCACCACGACCGAGCAGTCGACGGTAGAGTCGACGCTGGAGAACATCGCCGTCGACGCTCGTGCCGCACGGATGGCGCCGCCGGCGATCGTGGTGATCGGCAAGGTGGTCAACTTGCGTGAGACGCTCTCGTGGTTCGAGACGAAGCCGCTGTTCGGCTGGCGCGTGCTGGTGCCCCGCACCAAGGAGCAGGCGCCTGCGCTGTCGCTGAAGCTGAAGGGCTTCGGTGCCGTGCCCGAGGAGGTGCCGACGATCTCCGTCGAGCCGCCGCGCAACCCGCAGCAGATGGACAAGGCCGTACGCGGCCTGGTCGAGGGCCGCTACAACTGGATCGCCTTCACCTCGATCAACGCGGTGCGTGCCGTACGCGAGAAGTTCGACGAGTACGGCCTGGACTGCCGCGCCTTCTCCGGTCTGAAGATCGCCGCCGTCGGCGAGAAGACCGGGCAGGCGCTCGAGGCCTGGGGCCTGCGTCCCGACCTGGTGCCGAACACCGACAACCAGTCGGCCGCCGGCCTGCTCGAGGTGTGGCCGGAGTACGACGAGGACCTCGACCCGATCAACCGGGTCTTCCTCCCGCGCGCCGACATCGCCACCGAGAACCTCATCGCCGGCCTGGTCGACCTCGGTTGGGAGTGCGACGACGTGACCGCCTACCGCACCGTCCGGGCGGCCCCGCCGCCCGCGCCGACCCGTGACGCGATCAAGACGGGCAAGTTCGACGCGGTGGTCTTCACCTCCTCGTCCACGGTCCGCAACCTGGTCGGCATCGCGGGCAAGCCGCACACCTCCACGGTGATCGCGGCGATCGGTCCGGCCACCGCCAAGACCGCCGAGGAGCACGGCCTGCGGGTCGACGTGATGTCGCCCGAGCCGTCGATCGAGGCGCTCACCGAGGCGCTCGCCGCCTTCGGTGCCGCGCGTCGTGCCTCGCTGGTCGAGCAGGGCCTGCCGGTCACCAAGCCGTCCGACCGGCGCCCCGCCTCGCGCCGCCGTTCGCGCACCTCCTGAACCGACCGTTCGACGGCAACAGCCGCGTGCTCCCGAGTGTGGGTGCACGCGGCTGTTGCATTACCGTGGAACGTACCCTTTTGCGATGGAGTGCCGATGAGCATCGAGAAGCCCGTGATCCGTCCCCGCCGGCTGCGCCGCACGCCGATCATGCGCCGGATGGTCGCGGAGACGGCCGTACGTCCCGCCAACCTGGTCCTGCCCGCGTTCGTGCGCGAGGGGATCGATGAGCCCGTCCCGGTCTCGACGATGCCCGGCGTGGTCCAGCACAGCCGGGAGTCGCTGCGGAAGGCCGCGTCCGAGGCCGCGTCCGCCGGCATCGGCGGCATCATGCTCTTCGGTGTCCCGGAGACGAAGGACGCCATGGGCTCGGGCGCGCTGGACCCCGACGGCATTCTCAACGTGGCCATCGCCGACGTCGTCTCCGAGGTGGGCGACGCGCTCACCGTCATGAGCGACCTGTGCCTGGACGAGTTCACCGACCACGGTCACTGCGGCGTGCTCGCCGAGGACGGCTCCGTCGACAACGACGCCACCCTCGAGATCTACGCCCAGATGGCGATCGCCCACGCCGAGGCCGGCGTCCACATGGTCGGCCCGTCCGGGATGATGGACGGCCAGGTCGCGGTGACCCGCGATGCTCTCGACGGCGCGGGCTACACCGACGTCTCGATCCTCGCCTACTCCGCGAAGTACGCCTCGGCCTTCTACGGCCCGTTCCGCGAGGCCGTCGACTCCGCCCTCAAGGGCGACCGGCGCACCTACCAGCAGGATCCGGCCAACGCGCTGGAGGGCGTCCGCGAGGCGCTCCTTGACGTCGCTGAGGGTGCCGATATCGTGATGGTCAAGCCCGGGCTCCCGTATCTCGACGTCCTGCAGCGAGTGCGTGAGTCTGTCGATGTTCCGGTGGCTGCCTACAACATCTCAGGGGAGTACTCGATGTTGGAAGCCGCCGCCGCGAACGGCTGGATCGACCGCGAACCGGCGATCCTGGAGACACTCACCGCCTTCAAGAGGGCGGGCGCGGACGTCATTCTGACCTACTGGGCCACCGAAGCAGCTGGCTGGCTGCGAGGCTGACGTTCTCGCTTGATCAGCCGCTCAGCTCTGTGACGTGGAACATATCCTGAGAGTAGACTGCAGCCCGTGACCAATCGAGAGTTGGCCAGCCCCAAGCGCACCGGTCGGCCGCGCAACAGTGGACGGAATTCGGCGAACCCGCGGGAAGAGATTCTCAAAGAGGCATCCCGCCTCTTCACCGCTCAAGGGGTCGCGGCGACGACGATCAGCCAGATTGCCGAGTGCGTCGGACTGCGCCAGTCCTCGATGTACTACTACTACAAATCCAAGGAGGAGATCCTCTCCGCCTTGATGGAGAAGAACCGCGAGTCGCTCACGCTCGCGGAGAAGCTTCTCGAGGAGGACGGCCCGGCTGCTCCGCGGCTCTACGCCTTCCTCTACACCGACGTCCGCCAGCTGTGCACCGCCCCGCTCGACTTCTACGAGCTGGAGGTGGCCGCCCTGGCGCAGCCGCAGGTCTTCGCAGGCTTCGAGGAGGACGGCGACAAGCTGCGTGACGCGGCCGCCCAGCTCCTCGAGCTGGGCGTCGACAGCGGTGAGCTGCGTCAGACCGACCCCGCCGCCACCGCGCTGATGCTGCTCTCGCTCAACGAAGGCGCCCAGCACCGGCTCTGGCACGGCCGGCGTGACGACGAGAAGGCCCTGGCGAGTCCTGATGCCCTGGCCGAGTCGGTCGCCGACTACCACCTCAGCTCCCTGCTCGCCGACGCATCCTCCCTGGATGCGGTCCGCGAGCTCGGGCGTGCCTTCGTCACCGAGTACGAGGACGACGAGCCCGCCGCCTGAGCGCTCCAGACATGCGAAGGGCCCCGCCAGGTGGCGGGGCCCTTCGCATGTCTGAATCAGTTGCCGGTGAGGGCTCCGAACAGGCCGCCGAGGATGCCCTTGAGGATCAGCGTGAGTAGGTTGCTGACGGTCGCGTTGACCTGCTCGAGTGTCTTGCCGGCCATGGCATTGACGCACTGGGTCAACGCCTGGCCGGACTGGCTCGCGCTCAGGAGGGGGTACTTCGCCAGCTCACGCTGGCACGCGGCAAGAATCTGAGCGGGCGTGGCGACGACCGTCTCGACCGTCTCCTTGAGCGGCTCGGTCACCGTCTCCGCAGGCGAGCCGGTGCTGCCGCCGTCGTCACCGCCGCCGGTGCCACCACCGGTGCTCCCGCCGGGAGTCTCACCGGAAGGGGCCTCGCTGGAGGGGCCGGAGGGAGACTGCGAGGAGCCGCCGCGCGGGCCCGCCTGCTGGCCGCCTGCCCGGAACTCGCGGTCCTTCTGCTTCGAAGACTTGGGAGCCTCCATCCGCGGGATCGCGTAGTCGACCGGGACCGTGCTGTTCGGGATCGAGGTGAAGTCACCGGAGCGGTAGGCCTCGGCGACACCGAGCACCGTCGTGACGTACGACTGGCTGTGGTTGTAGCGGAAGACCGCTGCGCGCGCGCCCTGGTCGGTGGAGAGGTCGTCGTTGCCGGAGCAGAGGTAGACGGCGGAGGCGAGGGCGGCGTCGTTGATGTCCTGCGGGTTGCGCTTGCCGTCGCCGTCGGCGTCCACGCCGACCATCGCCCAGGTGGAGGGGATGAACTGCATCGGGCCGACCGCGCGGTCGTAGCTGGTGTCGCCGTCGTACTGTCCACCGTCGGTGTCGGTGATCTGGGAGACGTTGCCCTTGCCGTTGAGCGGCACCCCGTAGATGCCGGGCGTGGAGACGCCTTCGGCGCTGAGACGGTTGTCGTTGGCGCGGCCGTGGTTGGACTCGACCCGCCCGATCGCGGCGATCAGCGGCCAGTCGATCTTGCAGGCGGCGTCCGCGGCGTTGATGACCGTGGCCGCACGCTGATAGGCGGCGAGCGCGGCGGACGGGATCCCGGCAGCGCTGGCGGTCCCGGGCAGCGAGTTGCCGCCCTCGTTGGTCGAGGCCGACACGCTGGCCGGCGCCTCGATCGCCTCGGCCGGGACCGATGTCCCGTCGGGCAGGCTGAAGGCGTCGTCGTATCTGGTCCCTGATGCGGTGGCACTCGACTGCGTCAGACCGGTGACGTTGACCGTCCAGGCCGCGCTCAGCACGGCGAGCGGAACGAGCGCGGTCGCCTTCTGAAGGCGGCTGTAGCGCGAAGCGGACATCGAATCTCCCCTGGTGATCACCGCACTGAAATCGTACGGAGGTCGTGCTCCCTCATGCAACGTTCAAACGAACCGTCTCACGTCGAAGTTACGCGCGTCACGTTTTACGTGAACATAGCGTTCCACTAAACGAGACGCCTGTGAGACGGATGAAAGCTCCAGTTCATGACGCCGAACCCAGATCTGAAACATTCTGGTCCCAATATGTGGGTCAAGTGACCAGGACGATTGACCGAACGAGTCAAAAAGGTAATCCTCATCACACCGCAACCCGGCGAGAGGATCCGACCGATGAGCCATCACCGTTCGAGTACGACGTGCGCCAGCCTGCTGGTCGCCGCACTTGCCGCCGCTGTGCTGGTGCTCGGGCCATCACCCGGGCCGGGGCTGAGCAGCGCGAGCGCCGCCTCCGAGTCGGCGTACCTCGTCGGCCGTGGCATCGCGGACGTCACCGGCGAGCCGGGGGAGAACGGCATGATGGGCTACGCCGACCTCGCGCAGAGCACGACGGGCATCCACATGCGTCAGCGCGCCCGCGCCTTCGTGATCGCCGACGCGGCGAGCGGTGAGCGCGTGGTCCACGTCGTGGCCGACGTCGGGATGATCTTTCAGGGCGTGCGCGACGCAGTGCTCACCAAGCTCGAGCAGCGGTACGGCGATCGCTACGGCGAGCGCAACGTCATGCTCACCGCGACCCATACCCACGCCGGGCCGGGCGGGTTCTCGCACCACAACCTCTACAACATCACGACGCTCGGCTACCACGAGAAGACCTTCCGGGCGGTCGTCGACGGCATCGTCGCCGCGATCGGACGCGCCGACGCCGACCTCGCGCCGGCGGACCTCAGTCTGTCGACCAGCCGGCTCACCAACGCCAACGTCAATCGCTCCAAGCAGGCGTTCGACCGCAACCCGGAGGCCGACAGGGCGTACTTCCCCAACGGCACCGACACCCGGAGCACGACGCTTCAGGTGCAGCGGGACGGCGTGCTTGACGGCATCATCAACTGGTTCCCCGTCCACGCCACGAGCATGTCGACCGGCAACACGCTGATCAGCCCCGACAACAAGGGGTATGCGGAGTACGTCTGGGAGCGGCAGGTGCGCGGCGTCGACTACATCGACGACACCGCCCCCGACTTCGTGGCGTCGTTCGCGCAGACCAACGCCGGGGACATGTCGCCCAACCTCAACCTGCAGCCGACCGACGGTCCGACCAAGGACGAGTTCGAGAACACCCGCATCATCGGCACCCGGATGTTCGACGCGGCCCGCGAGGGACTCGAGTCCGACAAGCGGTCGCTCGAGGGCGGCATCGACTCACGCATCGTCTACGTGGACCTCAGCAAGGTCGCCGTGCGGCCGGAGTTCACACCCGACGGCAAGCCGCACAACACCTGCTCGGCGGCGCTCGGGGCGTCCTTCGCGGCGGGAAGCACCGAGGACGGTGGCGGCGGGCTGCCGATCTTCAAGGAGGGCAAGGACGGCGGCAATCCCTTGGTCGGGCTGATCTCCGAAGCGCTCTACACCGGATCGCCCGAGCTCAAGGCCTGCCAGTCGCCGAAGGAGGTGCTGCTGCCCGTGGGCGACCTCGACCTGGTGCAGCAGAAGCTGCCGGTGCAGCTGATGCGGATCGGCGACTTCTATCTGGTCGGGATCCCGGCCGAGGTGACCGTGGTGGCGGGTCTTCGGATCCGGCAGGCGGTGGCCGAGGCGGTCGGCACGGACCTGGACAACGTCCTGGTGCAGGGCTATGCCAACGCCTACGCGCACTACCTGACCACGCCCGAGGAGTACGACTCCAAGGAGTACGAAGGCGCCAGCACCCTCTTCGGCCGCTACGAGCAGCCGGCCTTCGCGCAGGTCGCGTCCGACCTGGGTTCGGCGATGGATGACGGGGTCGACGTACCGCAGGGAGAGAAGGAGGCCGACCGGAGCGCCTGGCAGCTGCCGTCGCCCAGCGGCGCCGTACTCGTCGATGCGCCGCAGATCGGCCGGAGGTTCGGCGACGTGCTGACCGCGCCGGGCTCGATCTACCGCCCCGGCCAGCAGGTCAGCGTGGTCTTCGCCGGTGCGCACCCAAACAACAACCTCCATCTAGGTGGCAGCTACCTGGCCGTCGAGCGCAAGGTGGGTACGACCTGGCAGCGGGTCGCCGACGACGGCGACTGGTCGACGAAGTTCCGCTGGGCGCGCGACGGCATCGCGGCCTCCAAGGTGACGATCACGTGGGACGTCCCACCTGACACCGCGTCAGGGAGCTACCGCATCCGCTACTTCGGCGACGCGCGCAACCTGCTCGGGACGGTCTCGCCGTTCACCGGCACCTCGCCCGTCTTCGGGGTCAGCTCGTGAGCCGGGTCTCGGGTCGGGTGGTGGGTGTCGCTCTGCTGGCGGCGTCGGGGCTCGCGCTCCCGGGGACCGCCACGGCCGCGCCCGAAGCGGCGGCCGCCACGCCGCGAGTGCGAGTGCTGACGCACAACGTGCAGATGTTGCCGGCGATCATCGGCGGCAAGGCCAACGCCACCCGGGCGGAGCTGATCGCGAAGGCCGCCTACGTGAAGGGCTACGACGTCGTGGTCTTCGACGAGGCCTTCGACAACGGTCCGTCGGAGACCCTCAAGAGCCGGCTCGCAGCGCAGTATCCGCACCAGACACCGCTGCTCGGGCGCTCGACGTCGGGCTGGGACGAGACCCTCGGTGCCTACTCCTGGCTGGCGCCCGAGGACGGCGGCGTGACGATCCTGAGCAAGTGGCCGATCACCCACAGGATCCAGTACGTCTACAGCGGTGGCTGCGGCGCCGACGCGCTGTCCAACAAGGGCTTCGTCTACGTGCAGCTGGATGTCGACGGCACTCCTGTCCACGTCGTCGGCACCCACGTCCAGGCGGAGGACCCGCTCTGCTTCGGTGGCGGGGCCGACGTACGCGCCGAGCAGTTCGCGACGATCGACGAGTTCCTGGACGGCCTGGCGATCCCGTCCGACGAACAGGTCATCGTGACGGGCGACCTCAACGTCGACAAGGCCTCACCGGAGTACGCCGACATGCTCGCGGCCACCGACACCGTCGCCCCGACGGCGTACGCCGGGCATCCGTTCAGCTGGGACCCGACGACGAACCCGCTCGCCACGGGCGGGCAGGAGCACCTCGACTACGTGCTGCATCGCCGCGGCCACGTACGTCCGCGGGTGTGGACCAACACAGTGCTCACGCCCACGTCGCCGACCTGGGAGCACGCCGGGACGGCCTACACCGACTACTCCGACCACTATCCCGTCGCAGGCAGCTGAGGAGCTCCGATGACCGTCACACCCCGACTGCGGAGCGTCATCGCAGCGACTCTGACCGTGGGCGCCGTGCTCGGTGCCACCGTGGCACCCGCCGTCGCCGACCCGGCACGCACCCCGAGCGCCGCACCGGCGTACCAGAAGTACGTCGCCCTGGGTGACTCCTTCACGGCCGGGCCGCTGATCCCGTGGAACAGCACCTGGTGCTTCCGCTCCAACAACAACTATCCGGCGTGGCTGGCCACCGATCTCGGGATCTACTACGAGCCGGGTGCGTTCCACGACGTCAGCTGCTCGTCGGCGGACACGAGCAACCTCACCCTGGCGCAGCCGACGCCCACGCCCGAGCTCAACCTGGCGAGCCAGTCGCCTCAGCTCGACGCCATCACCCTCGACACCGACCTGGTCACGCTCGGGATGGGCGGCAACGACTACGGCGTCTTCGGCTCGCTCATCGGCTGCGGCGACTTCCGTGACCAGAACCCCACGGGTACGCCGTGCCGGGACCACTACACGGTCGGCGGGATCGACACGCTCTCGGCCGCGCTCGACAACACCGGCCGCAACCTGAAGCGCTCGGTGGCCCTGATCAAGGAGCGCGCTCCCGGCGCGAAGGTCGTCCTCGTCGGCTACCCGCGCCTGCTGCCGCCCGCCGGCTACTGCCCGGACGTGGTCCCGTTCGCCGATGGCGACTACGCCTGGGCCGACTCCCTCAACCGCAAGCTCAACGCGGTGATGAAGCGCGCCGCGACCGACGAGGGCGCGACGTACGTCGACACCTATGGGCCCGCTCTCGGTCACGACGCCTGCGCCGGCGACGCAGCCTGGGTGCGCGGCCAGTCGACGGACCTGCTCGCGGGGGTCGCGTACCACCCCAACGGCGCCGGGATGCGCGCCATCAGCAAGATCGTGCTCGATGCTCTCGGCGAGCAGTCGGTGGCCGGGACGACCGCGCCGAAGACGCGGCCGGACAACGTGCGGGGCGATCGCGAACAGCAGCGCTGGCTCCGCGAGCACCCGGACGCCGTGCTCCCGACCGACGACGCTCCGGTAGGGGCACGATGACGCCGGAGCGAGAGGCGGTCGCCGATGCCTGCCGCGCATTGGCGGCCGAGGGGCTCGTCATCGGTACGGCGGGCAACGTCAGCGTCCGCTCCGGTGACCTGGTCGCGATCACCGCGACCGGGGCGTCGTTCGCCACGATGACCGCAGACCAGGTGACCGTCCTCGACCTCGACGGGCAGGTCGTCGCGGGTGAGCTCGCGCCGACGTCCGAGGTCGACCTGCACCTCGGGCTCTACCGACGCCGGGAGACGGGCGCGATCGTTCACACGCACGCTCCGATGGCCACCGCGCTGTCGTGCGTCCTGACCGAGCTGCCGTGCGTCCATTACGGCCTGCTGGCGCTCGGCGGCACGGTCCGGGTGGCGCCGTACGCGACCTTCGGCACGCCGGAGCTCGCCGAGCTGGTCATCGAGGCACTCGAGGACCGCGCCGGCGCGCTCATGGCCAACCACGGCGCCATCACCCATGCGGCCGACCTGGCCAAGGCGGTCGAGCTGGCCCTGCTCCTGGAGTGGGGCTGCACCGTCTACTGGCGCGCCGCCGCCATCGGCACCCCGCGCGTCCTCGACGAGGACCAACAGGCCGCGGTGATCCACGCCGCCCTGACCCGCAGCTACGGCACCACCCGTCCCTCATCACAGGAGAACTCGTGACCACTTCCCCCACCGTCGTCACCCTCGGCGCACACGTGCTCGACACGCTGGTACGCCACGTCGAGTCGATCCCCGAAGGACAGGACGGCCAGCTGGTCGACGAGATCCGGGTCACCGCGGCCGGCCCCGCCGGGGGCACCGCGCTGGTGCTCTCCAAGCTCGGCGCGACCGTGGTCAGCGCGGGCGCCATCGGGACCGACGCGGTCGGCGACCAGCTGCTCTCGCTGCTGCAGCGCGATGGCGTGGACACCGAGCATCTGGTACGCCGCGAGGACCACCAGACCTCGGCGAGCGTGCTCCCGATCCGTCCCGACGGGTCGCGGCCGGCATTCCATGTGATCGGTGCCAACGGCGCCTACGGTGTCGACGACGCGCCGCTGGACGTGATCGCCGCGGCGGACCACCTGCACCTCGGCGGCCCGGAGTTCATGGGCGGCGACGCGGCGGCGAAGATCCTCGCCCACGCGCGCGACAACGGCGTGACCACCTCGCTCGACTCCCTCGCGCCCGGCGACCCGGGCATGTTCGAGTGGATCGCGGCCGCGTTCCCCTATGTCGACCACCTGCTGGTCAACGACGAGCAGGCGCTCGGCTGGACCGGTGCCGTCGACCTGGAGGCGGCCTGCCGCAAGCTGGTCGAGGCCGGCGCCGGCTGCGTGGCCGTGACCGCCGGCGCCCGGGGCGCGGTCGTGGTGACTGCGGACGAGACGGTCCGGGTGCCGGCGTACGACATCGAGGTGGTCGACACCACCGGCTGCGGCGACGCGTTCTCGGCGGGCTACATCCGCGGTCTCGCGCTGGGCCGGACGCCCGCCGAGGCGGCCGGGCTGGGCTGCGCCACCGCCGCTCAGGTCGCCGGCGGCCTCGGGTCCGACTTCGGCAGCTTCGATCTCGCCTCGGTCGAGAGCTTCGCCGCCGACGCGGCGCTCAAGGAGGTCTGAGCGGTGCCACGCCCCGCTCGGGTCGACGTGGCGATCGTCGGTGCCGGCCTGGCCGGGCTGACCGCCGCTCGCGCCCTGGTGGCCGCGGGCCGCAGCGTCGTCGTACTCGAGGCGCGCGACCGGGTGGGCGGTCGCACCCTCAACCACGACCTCGGCGACGGGCAGGTCGTGGAGGCCGGCGGACAGTTCGTCGGGCCGACCCAGAACCACATCCTCGGGCTGGCCGCCGAGCTGGACGTCAAGACCTTCCCGGCGTACACCGAGGGTGAGGCGGTCTACGTCCGCGGCGGCCGCGCCAAGCGCTACGCCGGGGACATCCCTCCGGACCCGACGGCCCTGGCGGATGTCGCGGTGACGCTGGCCCGTATCGACCGGCTCGCCCGGCGGATCCCGTTGGGCGCACCATGGCAGGCACGCAACGCTGCACGGCTGGACGCCGTCACCTTCGACTCGTGGATCCGCGACACCACTGTCAGCGCAGCCGGCGTCGACCTGGTCAACATCTTCTTCGGCTCGGCCTACGGCGGCACCGCGGCGGATGCCTCGGCTCTGTTCAGCCTCCACTACGTCGCGGGCATGGGCGATGAGGACAACCCCGGCTCGATCGCCCGCGGGATCGGGGTGGAGGGCGGAGCCCAGCAGGATCGTTTCGTCGGCGGCTCGCAGGTGGTCTCGCTGGCGATGGCCGAGCAGCTCGGGGACCGGGTGGTGCCGAACGCTCCGGTGCGCGCGATCGAGCAGAACGGCCGCACCGTGAAGCTGCGTACCGACGTGGGCGTGTGGCAGGCCGGGCACGCGATCGTCGCCGTCCCACCCCCGCTCGCCGGCAAGATCTCGTGGTCGCCGTTGCTGCCCGCGCCGCAGGCGGCTCTCTTCGACCGGATGCCGATGGGCAACCTGATGAAGTGCGAGGCGGTGTACGACGAGCCGTTCTGGCGCGCGGACGGGCTCTCCGGCCAGGCCACGTTCCGCTCGCCCGACTCGGCGATCTGCTCGATGTTCGACAACACCCCGCCGAGCGGCGGACCCGGTGTGCTGATGGGGTTCCTCGGTGGCCGTGCCTGGCGGGCGCTGTCCCACCGGCCGCCACGCGAGCGCCGGGCCGCCGTGCTGCGTACCTTCGCGCGGGCGGTCGGGCGGGAGGCGCTGCGCCCGCGCGACTACTTCGAGCAGGACTGGTCTAGCGAGGAGTGGACCCGGGGCGGGCCGACATCGGTCCTGCCCCCCGGCGTACTCACCGCCCTCGGCGCCTGGCGGGACCGGCCCTTCGGGCTCGTGCACTGGGCCGGCGCGGAGCACGCCGACTACTGGAACGGCTACATGGACGGCGCCGTCCGCTCCGGCCGCGACGCCGCGGCTGCCGTGATCGACGTACTGGAAGGAACTGAGAGATGAGCATGACCGAGCTGAGCGAGACCGCTGTGCTGGCCGTCCCTGTGGAGCGGGTCTGGCGGGTGGTGTCGGCGACGAACCGGTACGCCGAGTGGGTGGACGGCGTCTTCGAGGTGACCGATCATCACGGCGAGGCCGAGGTCGGTCGCACCTACGCTGAACGCAACCGCACCATCGGACCGCTGTCCACGCGGTCGACGTGGACGGTCAGGGAGATCGAGCCGCTGACGACCCGCATCGACACCGGTGAGGGCTTCGCCCCGTTGCACGAGATGACCAACGTCTTTCGCTTCCGGCCGGTCGCTGTCGACGGTGTCGACGGTGCCGGCACCGAGATGACGTACGCCGTCCGTTACCGCGTCGGCCTGGGCCCGCTCGGCGCGGTGATCGACAAGGTCACCCAGCCCGGGCTGCGGAAGGCGTTCCAGCAGTCGATGCGCAACCTGGAGGACCTGATCGTCGCCGAAGGTCAGTGACGGGTCGGCGAGATCTGGTGCAAGGTGTGGCCGAGGACCCGGTCGACGTACGGGTTGGCGAAGACGCCGGTCGGGTCCAGCTCGTCGCGTAGCGCGGTGAAGTCGCCGAATCGCGGGTATCGCTCGGCGAGGTCGGCCGCGGTGAGCCGGTGCATCTTGCCCCAGTGCGGACGCCCGCCGGCAGCGCCGAGGATGTCCTCGCAGACGGAGAACCAGCGCTCGTGGGGCATCCGGTGGTACTGGTGGAAGGCGACATACGCGACGTCGCGGTCGTACGCCGGCGAGAGCCAGATGTCGTCGCTCCTCACGAAGCGCACCTCGAGCGGGAACGACACCTTCTCGTCATGGGTGTCGACCCACTGCCGGAGCTCGCGGAGCACGTCTGCGACCGCGGCCCGCGGGACGGCGTACTCACCCTCGCGGAAGCGCACGTCGCGGTGGGACGCGAACACGTTCGGGGCCAGGTCGGTGAAGTCCCGGGACGACACCGCGCGGGTCACGAACCGGGTGATCCCGGGCACCAGGTCAGGGAATCGGGTGCCGAGGCGCAACAGCGCCTCGAAGCCGATGTTGGTGACGATCTTGTCGTCGATCGTCCTGGCGAACGCGCTCATCGGGTTGAGCTCGACGTCGCCCGGAAGCCGCTCGAAACGGCGAGTCAGTGCGGTGGTCGTGTGCGGGAACCAGAAGAACTCGAAGTGGTCGTTGCCCGCCACCAGCTCGTCGAGCCCGTCGAGCGTCTCATCGAACGGCATCGGCGCGTCGACCGCGCGCAGGGCATAGAGAGGCACGCACTGGAGCGTCACCTTGGTGATCACGCCGAGCGCTCCGATCGACACCCGCGCGGCCTCGAAGAGCTCCGGCCGCTCCTCGCGTGAGCACGTCACGACCGAGCCGTCGGCGAGCACCAGCTCGAGCGCGCGGATCTGGTTGGAGATGCTCCGAAACCTCTCGCCGCTGCCGTGGGTGCCGGTCGAGATCGCGCCGGCGACCGTCTGCCGGTCGATGTCGCCGAGGATCTCCATCGCCAGCCCGTGCTGGGCGAGCATCGGGTTGAGCCGGTGCAGCGGGAGTCCGGCCCCGACGGTGACCAGGCCCGAGTGCCCGTCGACGGCGAGCACGCCGTCCAGCCGGTCCGGCCGGAGCTGCAGCCCGGGCGCGACGGCCGCGCCGGTGAAGGAGTGCCCGGACCCGATCGCGCGCACCGTCAGACCGTCGGCGACGGCAGCCTTCACGGCGGCCGCGACCTCATCGGTCGTCGCGGGCGTGGCCACGCGTGCCGGGGTCACCTCTTCGGTCCCGGACCAGTTGCGCCACCGAGTGCTCATGGGTGGGTCCCTTCTGCGGACGGTCGGCCCTCAGGATGGCCCAGGTCACACCAAAGGTCAATAGTCTTGGACACTTGACCTAATTCGATGGTCGGTCCATGCTCAGTGAATGCTGGATCTCACCGTCCCGACGCGCGTACGTGCCTCCTTCGACGACCTCGAAGCCGCCACCGCCGACCTCCCCACGCCGTACGCCGTGGTGGACGTGGCCGCATTGCGCACCAACGCAGCCGACCTGGTTCGTCGGGCCGGCGGCAAGCCGATCCGCGTCGCGAGCAAGTCCGTGCGCTGCCGTGCCCTGATGCGGAGCACGCTGGCGATGCCGGGCTTCCAGGGCGTGCTCGCCTACACCCTGCCTGAGGCGCTCTGGCTCGCGCATGAGGTCGAGGACGTCGTGGTCGGCTACCCGACCGCGGACACGGCCGCCATCCGGCGACTCGCCGACGACGACCTGCTGGCCTCTCGGGTGACGCTGATGATCGACAGCGTCGAGCATCTGGAGCTGATCGCCGCCGCGGCCGGCGCCAGCGGTCCGCGGATCCGGATCTGCATCGAGCTCGACGCCTCCCTCCGCCTGGCCTCCGGCAGAGTGCACCTCGGCGCCCGGCGCTCGCCCGTGCACGCGCCCGAGCAGGCGGCCGCACTCGCCCGGGCCGTCGTGGCCCACCCGCGCTGCGAGCTGGTCGGCGTGATGGCCTACGAGGGCCAGATCGCGGGGATGGGCGACAACCAGCCGGGCCTGTCCAAGCACGTCATCCGTGCGCTGCAGCGGAGGTCCGTCGACGAGCTGGCCGAACGACGGGCCGCCGCCGTGGCCGCTGTGCGACGTGTGGCGCCGCTGGAGTTCGTCAACGGCGGCGGCACCGGCAGCATCGAGACGACTGTCGCTGAGGACGCCGTGACCGAGGTGGCCGCCGGGTCGGGACTGCTCGCTCCGCACCAGTTCGACCACTACACCCGCTTCCACCCCCAGCCTGCGGCGTACTTCGTCCTGTCGGTGGTACGCCGCCCCTCACCGCGCCACGCGACGGTTCTCGGTGGTGGCTGGATCGCCTCCGGAGCGGCCGGCAAGGACCGGCTCCCGATCCCGGTGTGGCCGCGCGGCCTCGGTCTGGTGCCGTCCGAGGGAGCGGGCGAGGTGCAGACGCCGCTGACCGGTGCTGCGGCTGCCCGTCTCCGGATCGGCGACCGGGTCTGGTTCCGCCACACCAAGGCCGGCGAGCTCTGCGAGCACGTCGACGAGCTGGTGCTCGTCGACGGCGGCAGCGTTGTCGACGCCGTCCCGACCTACCGAGGAGAAGGAAAGACGTTCCTATGACCACCACCGTCACCCCCGCGCCGCCACGTGCGGCACGCCGGGCCTGTTTCGCGGCCTTCGGGATCCAGGGATTCACGTTCGCGTCCCTGATCACCCGGCTGCCCACGATCAAGGCCGAGCACGACCTGAGCGACTACCAGGTGCTCCTGCTGCTGGGCGGGGTGGCGATCGCGTCGGCCGTCGGCAGCGTCATCACCGGGTACGCCGCCG
This sequence comes from Nocardioides sp. NBC_00850, assembly GCF_045207335.1. Lineage (NCBI taxonomy): Bacteria > Bacillati > Actinomycetota > Actinomycetes > Propionibacteriales > Nocardioidaceae > Nocardioides > Nocardioides sp. NBC_00850. The sequence goes on along the minus strand of NZ_CP108845.1, from coordinate 437,023 downwards.
CGCGCTTCGGCAGCGCCACGGTCCTCAGGGTCGCGCTCGTCGGCGCGTCGGTGGCGACACTGCTCGTCTCGCTCCCGGACAGCGTGGCGGGCCTGGTCGTCGCGGTGTGTGCCTACGGGCTCTTCGTCGGTCAGATCGATGCGGCCATGAACATGCAGGGCGTCGGCATCGAGGACCGCTACGGCCGCAGCATCATGGTCGGCTTCCACGGCATGTGGAGCCTCGGCGCGGTCATCGGCGGCGGCTATGCGGCGCTGACCCTGGAGCTGGGCTGGTCGCTCCTGCCGTCGTTCGCGATCGTCTGCGCGGTCGGGCTCGTGCTCAACCTCGCGCTGCTGGGTGATCTGCTCCAGGTCGACCCGATCGACGGTCACGTCGATGCAGGGCAGCATGCGCCGAGCGTGCCGTGGCTGCCGGTCCTGCTGCTCGCCGTACCCACCTTCGTGATGTGGTTCCTCGACTCGTCGATCTCGGCCTGGGGTGGCATCTACCTGGTCGACGGGCTGTCGTCGACGCAGAGCGCGGCGGCCCTGGCGTTCACGGCGTACCAGGCGGTGCTGCTGGTCACCCGGCTGTTCGGTGACAAGGTCGTACGCCGCATCGGGCCGGTGCGGACCGTGCGCATCAGCGGGCTCGTCGCGATCGTCTCGATGGCGCTGGTCGTCGCCGCGCCGTCGGTGTGGGTCGCGATCGTGGGGTTCGGCCTGCTCGGCGCCGGCCTGGCGATGATCCCGCCGCTGTCGTTCGTCGCGGCCGGTCAACTGGACGCCGACGGTGGCGGTCAGGCCGTCGCCCGGGTCAATGTGTCCAACTACGTCGGCTACCTCGTGGCCGCCGTCGCCATCGCCACCGTCGCCGAGCAGATCAGCCATCGCGCGATGTTCGTGCTGCCGCTGCTGCTGAGCCCGGTCCTGTTGCTGATGGCATCCCGGTTCGCCCCCTATGTGAGGAGCAAGGCATGAGTGCTGGGACTGAGCGCTCCGATGGACGTCGGTCAGTCCGTCGAGCTGGGTGAGCGCGGGGCGAGGAGAGGTAGCGCTTCGAGCAGGATGTCGAAGGCTCCGAGCACGTCCGCGTCGGGGTCGAGCAGGGCCTGCAGCTGCAGGCCGTCCATGGCTGCCATCACCAGGCGCGCGACGCCCGCCATGTCCGTAGCAGGGGCCGCGTCCGGCTCGAGCTCGTCCGGTGCGGCCTCGGTCAGCGCTGCGGTGAACTCGGCGACGGTACGCCGGTAGCGGGCGACGGTGAAGTCGTGGGCCGGGTGGCTCGGGACGATCGACTCGGCGGTGACGGTGGTGAACAGCTGGGTCAGCCCGCGGTCGGCGATGGCCCGCTCGAACATGCTCCGCGCCACCTGGGCCTGCTCGTCCCAGGTCGCGCCGGTGTCCGCCTGCTGGCGCGAGGCCTGGTCACGCTCCTCCAGCACGGCCATCAGCAGGCCCGTCTTGGAGCCGAAGTGATGCAGCACCCCGGCCTGGCTCATGCCGGCCAGGTCCGCGATCTCCCGCAGCGATGCCCCGTGGCTGCCTCGACGCCCGAACACGTCCTGAGCCACGTCGAGGATCCGGCGCCGCTGCTCGGCGGACTTGGCGTACGGACCACGGGCTCGGCTGGACATGCTCGCAGTCTAGGCGGCCCGAACGAAAACCTAGCGGCCATTCGGTATTCGCGTTATCGTCATGGCCATGACCCGGCCGCCGCCCCGATTCCCACCTGGCTTCGAGTGGGGTGTCGGCGCCTCGGCGTACCAGACCGAAGGCGCGCTCGACGCTGACGGGCGGGGACGGTCCACGTGGGACGTGTTCTGCGAGCAGACCGGGCGGATCGCCGACGGATCGACGCCGGCGACCAGCGCCGGCTTCTACGACCGCTACCCCGAGGACATCGCGCTGGTACGCGACCTCGGTGCCGACGTCTACCGATTCTCGATCGCCTGGCCGCGGATCCTGCCGACCGGGTCGGGCGACGTCAACGCCAAGGGCCTGGACTTCTACGACCGGGTCGTCGACGAGATGCTGGCTGCCGGTCTGAAGCCGGCGCCGACGCTCTACCACTGGGACACCCCGCTGCCGATCGAGGATGCCGGCGGCTGGATGAACCGAGACACCGCGCTCCGCTTCGGTGAGTACGCCGCGGTCGTGGCCGAGCGGCTGGCCGACCGCGCGGCGTACTGGATCCCGCTCAACGAGCCGGTGGTGCTCTCGATGCTCGGCTACGCGATCGGCGGCTACGCCCCCGGGCAGGAGCTGCTCTTCGAGTCGCTCCCGACCGTCCACCACCAGCTGCTCGCCCACGGGCTCAGCGTCCAGGCGATCCGTGCATCCGGCGGCGGCAGCGTCGGGACCGCCAACCCGCACGCGCCGACCTGGCCCGCCTCCGACAGTCCGGAGGACCTCGCTGCCGCTGCGTTCAGCGCCGACCTGACCGACTGGATCTGGGGCGACCCGATCCTCCTCGGACGCTACCCTGAGGGGTATGCCGAGGGGATGCCCGGTCCGGTCGCCGAAGACCTCGAGGTCATCTCGACCCCGCTCGACTTCTACGGCGTCAACTACTACAGCCCGCAGCGAGTTGCCGCCCCGACCGGTGAGCCGTCGTTGATCCAGGAGCACGAGATCCCGGCGGAGATGCCGTTCCGGGCGGTCGAGGTCGATGGGCCCAAGACCGGGCTCGGCGGCGAGATCAGCCCCGACGGCCTGCGCGAGGTCCTGCTGACGCTGACCGAGCGGTACGGCGAGAGCCTGCCGCCACTGATCGTCACCGAGAACGGCACCTCGCAGCAGCCCGGCACCGAGGAACCCGGCCCCGACGGCAGGATCCACGACGACGGCCGGATCGCCTACCTCGACGCGCATGTGCGCGCCGTGCACCAGGCGATCGAGGCGGGCGCGGACGTCCGTGGCTACTGGGTCTGGTCGCCGACCGACAACTTCGAGTGGACCCACGGCTTCACCCAGCGCTTCGGCCTCGTGCACATCGACTACGACACCCTGGTGCGGACGCCGAAGGACTCCTACTCCTGGTATCAGCAGCTGATCGGCGCCCAACGTGACCAGCTCTGAGCTCATTCGGTCGGCGCTGGACGAGCCGGCCAAGCCGGCCCCCGCGTCATGGGTGGCCGCGATCTCGCTGGCCAACGTCGGTCTGTTCACCGCGTGGTTCGGCCCGATCCTGACCCTGCTCGGGATGCAGGCGGAGCGGTTCGCCGGTGACGACAAGGAGGCCGCGCTCGCCTGGGTCGTCGGCATCGGCGCGCTCTGCTCGACGGTGGCCAACCCGGTCTTCGGCGCGCTCTCGGACCGGACCACGTCGCGCTACGGCCGTCGACTGCCGTGGACGGTCCTCGGCATCTGCGGAGGCGTGGCCAGCCTGGTGCTGCTGGCCTTCGCGCCGAACCTCGTCGTGGTGGCCATCGGATGGTGCCTGGCCCAGATCGCCCTCAACGCGAACTTCGCGGCGATCACGCCCGCCGTACCCGACCATGCGCCGCACCAGCAGCGGGGCACGATCGGCGGCTTCCTCGGCCTCGCCCAGACCGTCGGCGCCGTCGTCGGCGCCGGGCTCGCGGCGGCTGCGGGCGGGATCGTCGGTGGCTACCTCGCGTGCGCGGTCTTCCTGGTGATCGCGAGCGCGCCGTACGTCGCGATGCGCCGCGACCTGGTCCTCGACCCCTCCGACCGGCCATCGTTCTCGTGGGGAACGTTCCTCCGTGGCTTCTGGATCAGCCCTCGTCTGCACCCCGACTTCGCCTGGGCATGGCTCACCCGCTTCCTGATGAACCTCGGGTTCTCGATCGGGCTGGTCTACCTGCTCTTCTACCTCGATGACGCGGTTCACCACGAGAACCCCGAAGCCGGCGTCTTCCTGCTCTCGGCGGTCAACTCCCTCGCTCTGCTGGTCACGGTCGTTGCGGGCGGATGGCTGTCGGACCGGTTCGATCGCCGCCGGATCTTCGTGACCGTCGCCGGCGTCGTGATGGCTGCCGGCACCCTCTCGCTGGCCGGCTTCCACTCCTGGACGGCCGCGATCATCGGCGTGGCCGTCCTCGGTCTCGGCATGGGCGTGTTCACCTCGGTCGACCTCGCGCTGATGATCGACGTACTCCCCGAGGCGATCGACCGCGGCAAGGACCTCGGCGTCGTCAACATCGCCAACTCGCTGCCGCAGGTGCTCGCCCCCGTCGTGGCCGCACCGATCGTGAGCGTGCTCGGCGGCTACTCCACCCTGTACGCCGTCGCCGCCGGCGTGACACTGACCGGCGCCGTCCTGGTCTACCGGATCAAGTCCGTTCGATAGGAGACAACTCGTGACCACCCATCCTGATCTGCCGAGCCTGCAGCTCCCCACCGACTTCGTGTACGGCGTCTCCACCGCGTCGTACCAGATCGAAGGTGCCGTCGAGGAGGGCGGCCGCGGGCCGTCGATCTGGGACACGTTCTGCGCAGAGCCGGACCGGATCAAGAACGGCGATACCGGGGCGGTCGCGTGCGACCACTACCACCGCTACCCCGAGGACATCGCGCTGATGAAGGACCTCGGCGTGGATGCGTACCGGTTCTCGATCGCCTGGCCGCGGATCCAGCCGACCGGCTCCGGGCCGGCCAACGCCGAGGGGCTGGCCTTCTACGACCGGCTCGTCGACGGGCTGCTGGAGGCGGGCATCAAGCCGGCCGCGACGCTCTACCACTGGGACCTGCCGCAGGCTCTGCAGGACGCCGGCGGCTGGCTCAATCGCGACACCTCGCTCCGCCTCGCCGAGTACGCCGCGATCGTCGGCGAGCACCTCGGTGACCGGGTCTCGATGTGGATGCCGCTGAACGAGCCGGTCGTGGTCACCATGTTCGGGCATGCGCTCGGCACCCACGCCCCCGGCCAGGCGCTCGGCTTCGACGCGCTGCCGGTGGCCCATCACCTGCTGCTCGGTCACGGCCTGTCCGTCTCCGCGCTGCGCGCGGCCGGAGCGAGCAACATCGGCATCGCGTCCAACCACCAGCCCGCCCGGCCGGCGTCGGACTCGGCCGAGGACCGCGATGCGGCCGAGATGTTCGGCACGCTGACCAACTGGCTGTTCTCCGACCCGATCCTGCGCGGCGAGTACCCCGACGAGCTGATCACCTCGATGATGCCTGGACCTGTGGCGGAGGACCTGAAGGTGATCTCGACCCCGCTCGACTGGTACGGCATCAACTATTACCAGCCGGTGCTGGTCGGCGCCCCCGGTTCCGGCGGCGACCAGGGCCCGGCGCTCGAGGGCGCGATCATGCCGGAGGGGCTTCCGTTCGAGCCGCGCCAGCTCGTCGGCGTACCCACCACCGATTTCGGGTGGGCGATCGTCCCCGACGGGCTCACCGAGATCTTGACCCAGTTCCACCAGCGGTACGCCGACGCGCTGCCGCCGGTCTACGTCACCGAGAGCGGCTGCTCGTTCCACGACACCGTCGCGGCCGACGGGGGAGTGCACGACCAGCCCCGGATCGACTACCACGACGCGCACCTGCGGGCGGTGGCCGACGCGATCGCCGCCGGTGTGGACGTACGCGGCTACTTCGCGTGGTCGCTGCTCGACAACTTCGAGTGGGCGGAAGGGTACGCCGAGCGCTTCGGGCTCGTGCACGTCGACTACGACACGCTTCGGCGTACTCCCAAGGACTCGTTCCGCTGGTACCAGGAGCTGATCGCCGCCCGCCGCTGACCGGCGGGCGGGACCCGCTCCGGCAGGTCAGCGGTCGTAGACGCCGACCTCCCACAGCGAGTAGCCGTAGCGGGTGGCGCGGCTGACGCCGTGGATGCGTACGTAGCGCGCCGTGGTCGGCTCGAAGGTCGCGGTCTCGACCCCGCCCTTCCCGGTGTCGGTCGACCACACCGTGCGCCACGTCGTACCGTCCGAGGAGACCTCGACCTTCCACGCCGCCGCATGGGCGCTCTCCCAGTCGGCGACCACGCGGCCCACGGTCCGTTCGCTGCGCAGGTCGAGGGTGAGCCACTGGTCGTCGCTCCAGTCGCTGGCCCAGCGGGTGCCGGTGTCGCCGTCGATGGCGCGGCCCGGCGCGAAGCTGGTGAAGGCGCTCCACTCCGACGAGCTCGCCGTGGCGCGCGACCCGGCCGCGAGGTTGCCCGGCAGCGTGTAGCCGGATGCGGCGCCCCACGTGTCGAGGTAGGACTGGGCTCCGCCCATCAGGTCCTGGACGGCCTCGGTGCCGCCGAGACGGCGAATCTGCTCGATCCAGTCCGGGACCAGGCCGACGTGGGCTCCGCCGTCGGTGTTCACGTCCCAGACCCGTTCGCCGGTGACCTGTTTGTCGATCAGCGACCCGCCGTCGACACTGCGGAACGGATAGGTCACCGGGCTGGGTCCGTCGGCACCCAGGGGAGCGGGGTGAGAGCCGAGGCCGTTGAAGTCGGTGCCGATGCCGAGGCCCTTGTCGTATTCGGTGCGCAGCGCCTCGGTCCGCCCGGCGGCGCCGATGAACTCCTCGGGTCCGAACATGTACTCACCGATGAAGCCGCCGAGCCCGTAGACGCGTTCGGCCCAGCCGAGGTCGGCCCAGCTGTGGCTGGAGATGACGCCGGGGTAGTCGGCCGACTCGAGGATGTCGAGCGCGCGGCCGGTGGCCTTCACGCTCATGTGGTCGAGCTCGACGAGCATGCCGCGCTGCATCATCCCGCGCATCGCGTACTCGCCGAGACGGGAGAGGCCGCGGGTGTTGCACTGCGCCTCGTCGTCGTACGTCGGCACCTCGGTGCCCGCGGGCAGCTTCTCCTCGATCTCGGGGACCGGCGCGTCGCCGATCGGGTTGTCGTGCTGCGGCCCGTGGCACTTCTCGGTCTGCCAGAAGGTGCCCGTCGACAGGAACTGGCCGACGTTGATGATCGTCCCGGTCGTGCCCGAGTCGAAGCGCACCCCGCAGAGCGCGTTGTCGAACTTGTGGCACAGGAACATGCTGCGTACGCCGAGGGCGTGCAGCTCGTCGAGGCCTTGGTCGATACCGGCCTTGCTGCACTGCGGGACGTCGAGGACCTGCTTGCAGCCGAATGGCTCGGAGGTCTCGACGCCGAGGATCACGGCGAGCTTGCCGTCCTCGATGACCTGCTTGGCCTGCGCGGGATCGGTGACGATCCGGAACCAGCCCTTGCCCTCGCCGCCGTACATCCTGTCGACGAAGTCCTGCAGGTCGTAGGTCTTCTCCGCCTGCAGCCGGATCGACTCCATCTCGTCGCAGCCGCGGTCGCGGTTGGGGTTGATCGAGCAGATGACGCCGTTGCTGGTCAGGTCGGTGACCAGGACGCGCTGCCCGGCTCGCCACGACCGCTCCAGCCAGGCGTAGTAGTTCTGCTGGTGCGACATCGTGCGGTACGACGGCCAGTCCTTGAAGGTCGGCCAGCCCACCGGGTCGTGCTTGCCGTCCGGCTCTGCGCCGGTGAGGTTCTCCAGCAGCGCGCCGGAGCCGTCGGGGTAGTGGGCCGCGCAGTCCTCGAGCGCGTCGGCGACCCCGGCGTCGGAGAACGGCTTGCCGCAGACCAGCTCGCCCCCGAACGCCTCGTTGGTCATCAGGTGGTTGTGGACGTCGGCGAAGCCGCGTACGTCACCGTTGGCATCGGTGCCGGTGAAAGGCTTGCCGGTGACGTTGACCTGGGAGTCGGGCGCCGGCCGGTCGGCCGGCTCCCACCACTGGTCCGGCGGCGACGACCAGCCCGGCGGGGCGAACGCCACGAAGCCGATGAGGACGAGACAGAGCAGCGTGCGGATGGCGTTCACAGTGCCTCCAGGGTGCGTGACGTACGCCGCATCCTAGAGTTGGTCGCATGACCGGGTCAACGGTCCAAGGGCCCGTGACTACGCCGATCTGGCCATGGAGGCGACGTGTGCCGCGGCGAAGTCGAGCGCGGCGCCGGCGGCCTCGGCGTCGCCCTCGTTGAGGAACAGCAGGGTGAGGCCGTCGATGTTGGCGGTGAGGTATCTCGCGAGCATGGGGATCGGCTGGTCCCACGTCACCCCGGTGGACTCGGCGAGGACGGTGAGGACCTGGGTGTTGGCCTCGAGGTAGGTCTCGTACTGACGGCGCGCGACCGTGGCCAGGCCCGGCTGACGAAGGGCGTACTGCGTCAGCTCGTAGGTCACCTGGTGCTCCTCGGGATTGGCGATGACGTGCTGCCAGTACGCCCTGAGCGCCGCCTGGAGCTTCTCCTCGAACGACTCCTCGCCGCGCATCTCCACCAGCGCCAGCTGGAGCGTGTGCCCGGTGATCGCCTCGATGACGTTCTCCAGCAGCTCCTGCTTGGAGCGGAAGCAGTAGTGGAAGGCCCCGAGCGGCATGTCTGCCTCCGCCACGATCGAGCGCGTCGTGGTCTTGGCGACGCCGTCACGGACCATCACCCGGATCGCGGCCTCGACCAGGCGTTCGCGGCGTACGTCGGCCGAGACGCGCGCCATCAGAGGTCTCTCGTCAGTAGGAAGCCCATGCCGCCAGCGTACGTGACCAAGACGGTTGACCAGGAGCCGAGCCGGGGCCGCGCCGGGGCGGAAATGGGGATTCGGGTGGGGTTGATGAAGAATGACCCGGTGCCTCACGACATCGCACCCCTGTCCGCAGCGGCATCCGAAGCGCTCTTCGCCCGCGCGAAGGCCGTGACGCCGGGCGGCGTGAACTCGCCCGTGCGCGCCTTCAACGCGGTGGGCGGGACGCCGCGCTTCATCCGGGAGGCGAAGGGGGCGTGGCTGACCGACGTCGACGGGAACCAATACGTCGACCTGATCTGCTCCTGGGGCCCGATGCTGCTGGGCCACGCCCATCCGGAGGTCCAGGCCGCGGTCCTGGAGGCCGTCACCAGGGGCACGTCCTACGGGACCCCGACCACGCCCGAGGTCGAGCTCGCCGAGGCGATCGTCGAGCGGGCGCCGGTCGAGAAGGTGCGGTTCGTCAGCAGCGGCACCGAGGCGACGATGTCGGCCATTCGGCTGGCACGAGGGTTCACCGGGCGCGACGTGATCCTGAAGTTCGCCGGCAACTACCACGGCCACGTGGACTCGCTGCTCGCCAGCGCCGGCTCCGGGCTGGTCACCCACGCGATCCCCGGCACCCCGGGCGTCCCGGAGAGCAGCACCGAGCTCACCGTCGTGCTGCCGTACAACGACCGAGCCGCGGTCACGGCGGCGTTCGAGGAATACGCCGGCCGGGTGGCCTGCCTGATCACCGAGGCCTCGCCGGGCAACATGGGCGTCGTGCCGCCGGAGCCCGGGTTCAACCAGTTCCTCAGCGAGACCTGCACGAAGAACGGCGCCCTGTTCATCTCCGACGAGGTGATGACCGGGTTCCGGGCCAGCAAGCAGGGGCAGTGGGGCCTGGACGGCAAGCACGAGGGCTGGACGCCCGACCTGGTCACCTTCGGCAAGGTGATGGGCGGCGGCTTCCCGGCGGCGGCCTTCGGCGGCCGCGCCGACGTGATGGGCTCGCTCAGCCCTGACGGCCCGGTCTACCAGGCCGGCACGCTCTCCGGGAACCCGGTCGCGACCACCGCCGGCCTCACGACCCTCAAGCTGGCGACCGATGAGGTCTACGACCACATCACCAGGGCCGCCGACGTCGTGAAGGCCGCGATCGAGGAGAGCTTCACCAAGGTCGGTCTCCCGCACGTCATCCAGTCCACCGGCACGATGTTCTCGGTTTTCTTCACCGACGAGCCGGTGCGCAACTTCGACGAGGCCAAGACCACCGACGAGGCGGCGTACAAGGCCTTCTTCCACGCCATGCTCGACCAGGGCGTCTACCTGCCGCCGAGCGCTTACGAGGCGTGGTTCCTATCCTCCGCCCACGACGAGCGGGCGATCTCCCAGATCACGGAGGCGCTTCCGTACGCCGCCGAGGCTGCTGCTGTAAAGGTGAAGTCATGAGTATCGAGACCACGGTCCACCTGCTGCGCCACGGTGAGGTGCACAACCCGGAGGGGATCCTCTACGGGCGCCGGCCAGGGTTCAACCTCTCCGAGCTCGGCCTGCGGATGGCCGAGCGGGTCGCCGACCGGATCGGCGGGCAGGACATCACCCACGTCATCTCCAGCCCGCTCGAGCGCGCCCAGCAGACCGCCGGGCCGCTGGCGAAGGCGCTCGGCGTCGACATCTCGCTCGACGAGCGGGTGCTCGAGTCGGAGAACCTCTTCGTCGGCAAGAGCTTCAAGGACGGCATGGGCCCGCTGAAGGACCCCAAGGTCTGGCCGAAGCTGGTCAACCCGTTCAAGCCGTCGTGGGGCGAGCCCTACCTGGAGATCGTGGCCAGGATGATGGCCGCGATCCACGACGCCCGGGACCAGGCGAAGGGCCACGAGGCGGTCATCGTCTCCCACCAGCTGCCGATCTGGACCACCCGGCTGCACATCGAGGGCCGCAGCTTCCTGCACGACCCGCGCCGCCGCCAGTGCGCGCTGTGCTCGCTGACCTCGCTGCACTTCGTCGACGACGAGTTCGTCGCGCTCTCCTACGGCGAGCCGGCCGGCGACATGCTGCCGGCGAAGGACAAGTACGCGCCGTTCTCGGCCGGCGACTCGGAAGATTAACGGGTCTCTCAGGTTTGTCAGGAAGAGTCCTGCGCGTGCGTAAGAAGTTGGGTGGCCTCCTCACAGTGGTGATGGTGGGGCTGCTGGTCGCGTGTGGGCAGACCGGCACGAACGAAGCCGGCTACATCTCCGGTGACGGCCGCACCCAGGAGATCCCGGTCGCCGACCGCGGGGAGCCCGTCGAGCTCGCCGGCGAGACCCTCGAGGGCAAGCCGTTCGACCTGGCCGACACCCGGGGCAAGGTCACGGTCCTCAACGTGTGGTGGACCGGCTGCGCGCCGTGCCGCAAGGAGATGCCGATGCTCCAGGCCGCCTACGAGGAGCTGGGCGACGAGGTCGCCTTCGTGGGGCTCAACACCCGCGACGCCTCGGCCGCGCAGGGGCTGGCCTTCGAGCGGCACTACGGCGTGGAGTACCCCTCGGTCTACTCGCCCGACGGAGCCGCCGTCCTCGCGCTGAAGGGCTCGTTGGCGCCGCGCGCCATCCCGGCCACCGCGATCCTCGACACCGAGGGGCGCGTGGCGGCGCTGATCCGCGGCGAGATCCCCTCGGCACGTACGCTCGACGAGCTGATCTCCACGGCAGGTGAATCCTCGTGACGAACTGGTTCGCGAGCACCGCGGGAAGCGGGTCGCTGATGCTGGCCATCCCGGTCGCGCTGCTGGCCGGGTTCCTCTCGTTCGTCTCGCCGTGCACGCTGCCGATGCTCCCGGGCTACCTCTCCTACGCCACCGGCCTGTCCGGCGCCGACCTCGCCTCCGGTGACGTACGCCGCGGCCGCATGCTCGCGGGCGCTCTGCTCTTCGTCGCCGGCTTCTCGGTGGTCTTCGTCCTGATGGGCATCACCGTCGGCGGGATCGCCTACAAGCTGCTCGAGTTCCAGCAGACCGGCACCAAGGTTCTCGGCGTGCTCTCGATCATCATGGGGATCGCGTTCATGGGCTTCATCCCGTTGCTGCAGCGCGACCTGAAGTTCCACAAGGTGCCGGCGGTCGGCCTGGCCGCGGCGCCGCTGCTCGGCTTCCTCTTCGGGCTCGCCTGGACCCCGTGCACCGGACCGACGCTGGGCGTCATCGCCGGCCTCGCCTGGGACCAGGGCACCGCCGCCCGCGGTGGCCTGCTGCTCGCGGTCTACGCGCTCGGGCTCGGCATCCCGTTCATCCTCGTCGCGGTGATGTGGCGCAAGGCCACCGTCGCGCTCACCTGGTTCCGCCGGCACACCCGCGCGATCACGATCATCGGCGGCGTGCTGATGATCCTGATCGGCGTCGCCATGCTCACCGGCTGGTGGGACAACGGCGTCCAGTGGCTGCAGGTCCAGCTCGTCCAGCGTTGGGAGGGCATCGCGCTGTGAGCACCCCGATGACCGACAAAGACCCTGCTGACCAGCAGAAACAAGAGAACGTACGCCGCCCGGGCGAGCTGAACGCCCGCGAGCTGGCACGCTGGGGCTGGCGTCAGCTGACCTCGATGCGTACGGCACTGATCCTGCTGCTGCTGCTCGCGCTCGCGGCCGTCCCGGGGTCCCTGATCCCGCAGGACGGCGTCGACTCGCTCAAAGCGGACCAGTGGCGCGAGGCGCACACGACGCTGACGCCGATCTACGAGAAGCTCGGACTCTTCAACGTCTACTCGACGCCGTGGTTCGCGGCGATCTACCTGCTGCTGATGGTCTCGCTGGTCGGCTGCATCATCCCGCGGTGCCTCGTCTACGCCCGGGCCATGCGGGCCGAGCCGCCGGCGACGCCGGCCAAGCTGACCCGGCTGCCCGACTCCGCGACGTACGTCACCGACGAGGAGCCCGCGGAGGTGCTCGCCGCGGCGCGGAAACAGCTGCGCGGCTACCGCATCCGGAAAGACGGTGACGGCGACTCCGTCTCGGCTGAGAAGGGCTATCTGCGCGAGGCCGGCAACCTGATCTTCCACATGTCCCTGATCATCGTGCTCGTCGCGTTCGCGACCGGGAGCCTGTTCGGCTACAAGGGCGGCGTGATCGTGCTGGTGGGGGAGGAGTACGGCTTCGCCAACGAGCTGTCGCAGTACGACGACTTCAAGTCCGGCTCGCTCTTCGCCCCTGAGGACCTCGACGACTTCAGCTTCAAGATCGACGACTTCAAGGCCGAGTGGCTGACCACCGGTGCGGGCGCCGGGACCGCGCGCGGGTTCAACTCGAAGATCCGCTACACGGCGGGATCGAGCGACGAGAAGAGCTATGACCTCAGGGTCAACCACCCGCTGACCATCGGCAGCACCGACGTCTTCCTGCTCGCCCACGGCTATGCGCCGGTGATCACCGTGCGCGACGGCAAGGGCGACGTGGCCTACTCCGGCCCGACGATCTTCCTCCCGCAGAGCCAGAACCTGCTCTCCTTCGGGGTCGTCAAGGCGCCGTACGCCTCGCCCGAGGAACTCGGCTTCCAGGGGCTGTTCTACCCGTTCGAGGGCACGGTCGACGGTGAGCCGGTCAACCTGATGGGCGACATCGGGGACGGGTCGCACGCGATGCTCTCGCTGCAGGGCTTCCGGGGCGACCTCAACCTCGACGCCGGGCCGCAGTCGGTCTACTCGCTCGACACCTCCAAGGCCAACATGATGTCGCCCGACGAGACCGGGAAGGCGTTCAACCTGCGCCTGGGGGAGACGGCCCAGCTCCCCGACGGTCTGGGATCGATCTCCTTCGACGACGTCCAGCAGTGGAACCGGGTGCAGATCTCGAAGTCGCCCGGCAAGGAGTGGGCGCTCCTCGGCGTCTCCCTCGCCCTCATGGGGCTCCTCGGGTCCCTCTTCATCCGCTCGCGACGGGTGTGGGTTCGCGCCCGCCGAGTCGATGGGCGCACACTGGTCGAGATCGCCGCCCTCGACCGCTCCGGCGGTGGAGACACCGCAGCCGTCGTCGCCGGCCTTGCGGAGACCCTACGAGGCGCGCGAACACAGGAGGAGAACCGATGACTGACCACACCTGGGGCGTTCTCAGCAACCAGGCCATCACGGCCGCCGGCGTCGTCTACTTCCTGGCGCTGCTCTGCGCGCTGGTCGAGTGGTCGGCCTGGCAGTCGCGCGCCAGGGCCGCGGTCGCGGAGAAGGAGCTCGTCGGCGCCGGTGCGCCGGCCGACGAGACCGACGCTGCGGCGAACCCCGCCGCTGCCGTACGCGAGCAGCGGGCCGCCCTCTTCGGACGCCTCAGCCTGCTCCTGACCGCCATCGCGGTCGCGTGCCACCTGATCGCGCTGGTCGGCCGCGGGATGGCCGCCGACCCCAACCGGGTGCCGTGGGGCAACATGTACGAGTTCACGATCTCCGGCTCGTTCGTGGTGGCCGCTGCGTACGTAGTTCTCTATCGGCGACTGAAGCTCTCCTGGATGGCGCCGTGGGTGCTCGGCTTCACGGTCGTCGTGCTGATGCTGGCCGTCGTCGGGCTCTACGAGCCGGTCGCGCCGCTGACCGAGGCGCTCAACTCCTACTGGCTCGTCATCCACGTCATCGCGGCCATCATCGCCACCGGCGGGTTCACGCTGGGCGGCATCGCCTCGGTGACGTACCTCCTCAAGGCCCGCTACCCCGACGCCGCCCTGCTGGCGCGGGTGCCCGACCTCGACAACCTCGACCGGGTCTCCTACCGGATCCACGCCTTCGCGTTCCCGGTGTGGACCTTCGGGGTGCTGATCTCCGGTCCGATCTGGGCCCACGAGGCCTGGGGCTCCTACTGGAACTGGGACCCCAAGGAGGTCTGGGCGTTCATCACCTGGGTCGTCTACGCCGGCTACCTGCACGCCCGCGCGACCGCCGGGTGGAAGGGCAAGAAGGCGGCGATCGTCGCGCTGATCGGGCTGGCCACGCTGTGGTTCAACTTCATCGGCATCAACTACTTCTCCTCGACCTCGCAGCACTCGTACGCTGCGCCCGCAGCCCCGGCGGTCGTCGAGCTCACCGAGGGAGCCTCACGATGAAAGAGTTCTGGATCTACACCGGCCTGCGGCTGCTGTCGCTGCTCGCCACCTTCGGCATCGTGGCGGGCATCTGGTCGCTCGTCGCGGGCGAGGTCGACATCTTCTTCGCGGTGATCGTGGCGTTCGTGATCAGCGGCGTGCTCTCCTTCTTCGTGCTCGACCCGCAGCGCCGGGCCTTCGCCGAGAAGGTCGAGACGCGGGCCGCGAAGGCGGTCGAGGCCGCTCGCGCCAAGGAGGACGCCGAGATCGACTCCGGGGCCGGCTCTGGGACCGACACCACCTCGAACGGCGAAGGCGATAGCCACAAGGTGTCCTGACCTGGTAGATAACGGTCATGTCGATCGTTCACAAGGCCACGCTCACCCCGTCGAAGAAAGAGATCTTCGGCGCCTGGCTCGCCACCCGGACGTGGTGCGAGGGTGACCTGACCGGCACGATCGGCTCCTACCGGTTCGACGACCCGGCCGGACGGGTCGGGATCGAGTGCGTGCTCCTCGAGGTCGGCGAGTCCGTCGTCCACCTCCCGGTCTCCTACCGTGAGGCACCCCTCGACGGCGCCGAGGACTTCCTGATGGCGACCACCGAACACTCGGCGCTGGGCACGCGCTACGTCTACGACGCCACCGCCGACGCGGTGGCGGTCCGGGCCCTGCTGACGGCCGCGCTCACCGGCGCGACCCAGGAGCCGATGGACGTCTACGACCGGGGCCGCCTGGTCGATCGTCGCGAGAGCGTCGTCACCGCGACCGGCACCGGCTCGTGGTCGCGCAACGCGGTGCCGCACTTCGACGGCGTCACCATCCGTTCCCACGGTGCCGACACCCGCGTGGACGCGGGCAGCTTCGCGATCGTCGTGAAGCGGGTCGTCGACGGCTCCGACGCCGACGGCGCGGAGTCGATCCAGGTCACCTGGCCGGACGGCGCCGGGGCGCTGGTCGGCGTACGCCACCTGTGACGGGACGGCCTCTGGGCTTGTCTGTGAGTCCGCTGTGTGGCGCAGATGATCAACGGAGCCTCCCGTAAGTCACGAGTCGGAAACATCGTCGTCCTGCACTTGACGCATTCGGACATGAAGAGGCACATTGTCTCGATGTGAGCGTTCACATCTGTGATGTGACTCACCTGGGAGCCGGCCCGTGCGCCGAACTCCCGGCACCCCCCGACAGCGGCGCGTAGGCCTACCGACGCGGCCGTAGACGAAATGGAGCAGGTAAGTGCGCAAGGTACTCACCACGATCACCGCGGCAGCGCTTGCGCTCGGCCTCGCGGCATGCGGCGGCGGCGACGGCGGCGAGGGCGGCGACAAGGGCACCGTCGGTGTAGCCATGCCGACCAAGTCCTCGGAGCGCTGGATCGCAGACGGCAACAACATCAAGAAGCAGCTCGAGGCCGAGGGCTACGACGTCGACCTGCAGTACGCCGAGGACGACATCCCGACCCAGGTCTCCCAGGTCGAGAACATGGTCACCAAGGGCGTCGACGTCCTGGTGGTCGCGGCCATCGACGGCACCGCGCTCGGCGAGGTCCTCGAGACCGCTGAGTCGCAGGACATCCCGGTCATCAGCTACGACCGCCTCATCCGCGACACCGAGGCCGTCGACTACTACTCGACCTTCGACAACTTCCAGGTCGGCGTGCAGCAGGCCACCTCGCTCGTCGAGGGCTTGAAGGCCAAGGGCGAGGGCCCCTACAACGTCGAGCTCTTCGGTGGTTCGCCGGACGACAACAACGCCACCTTCTTCTGGGACGGCGCCATGTCGGTGCTCGAGCCGCTGATCAAGTCCGGCGAGATCGTCATCCCCTCCGGTCAGACGGACTTCAAGCAGGCCGCGATCCTGCGCTGGGACCCCGCCACCGCGCAGAAGCGCATGGAGGACATCCTCACCAAGACGTACGCCTCCAAGAAGGTCCAGGGCGTGCTCTCGCCCTACGACGGCCTCTCGCTCGGCATCATCGCCGCCCTCAAGGGCAACGGCTACACCACCGCCGACCTCCCGGTCGTGACGGGTCAGGACGCCGAGGTGCAGTCGGTGAAGTCGATCAACGCCGGTGAGCAGTACTCCACGATCTTCAAGGACACCCGCGAGCTCGCGAAGGTGACCGTCGACATGATCGTCGCCGTCGGTGCGGGCGAGGAGCCCGAGGTCAACGACACCGAGACCTACGACAACGGCAAGAAGGTCGTTCCGTCCTACCTCCTCGACCCGGTAGTGGTCACCAAGGACGACGTCAGCAAGGTGCTCGTCGACTCCGACTACTACACCGCCGACGAGATCAAGTAGCGCCCCGTACTCGGCGTGGGCCCGGGTCCCTCCGGACCGGGCCCACGCCGGCACCTGGCCAGATAGCAGGAACGACATGATTTCACCGATCCTGGAGATGCGCGGCATCACCAAGGAGTTCCCCGGCGTCAAGGCGCTCGCCGACGTCAACCTCGTCGTCAACCGCGGTGACATCCACGCGATCTGCGGTGAGAACGGCGCCGGCAAGAGCACCCTGATGAAGGTGCTCAGCGGGGTCTACCCCCACGGCACCTACAGCGGCGACATCGTCTTCGAGGGCGAGACCGCGAAGTTCGCCAACATCCGGCAGAGCGAAGCCGCCGGCATCGTGATCATCCACCAGGAGCTCGCCCTCATCCCCGAGCTCTCGATCGCGGAGAACATCTTCCTCGGCAACGAGACCGCCAAGCGCGGCATCATCGACTGGGGCCGCGCCAACCGCGAGGCGATCGACCTGCTCGCGCGGGTCGGCCTGCGGGAGAACCCGCTGACGCCGGTGAAGAACCTCGGCATCGGCAAGCAGCAGCTGGTCGAGATCGCCAAGGCGCTCTCGAAGGAGGTCAAGCTGCTCATCCTCGACGAGCCGACCGCCGCCCTCAACGACGACGACTCCCAGCACCTCCTCGCGCTCCTGGAGGGGCTGAAGGAGAAGGGGATCACCTCGATCATGATCAGCCACAAGCTGAACGAGATCGAGCAGATCGCCGACGAGATCACCATCATCCGTGACGGCCAGAGCATCGAGACCCTGTCCGTCGCCGGCGGTGGCGTGGACGAGGACCGGATCATCCGCGGGATGGTCGGCCGCGACCTCGAGAACCGCTTCCCCGATCACACCCCCTCCATCGGGGACGTCCTCTTCGAGGTGCGCGACTGGACCGTCATGCACCCGCAGGACAGCCACCGTGAGGTCATCCGCCAGGCCAACCTGTCCGTGCGAGCCGGCGAGATCGTCGGCATCGCGGGGATGATGGGCGCGGGACGTACGGAGCTCGCGCGGTCGATCTTCGGTCGCTCCTACGGCTCCCGGACCTCCGGCTCGCTGATCCTGGAAGGCGCGGAGCTGCAGCTCAACACGGTCACCCAGGCGATCGATGCCGGCATCGCGTACGTCAGTGAGGACCGCAAGGGCCTGGGGCTCAACCTCATCGACGACATCAAGACCTCGGTCACCGCGGCGGCGCTGAAGAAGCTGCGCTCCGGGCTCGTCGTCGACGAGCACAAGGAGGTCGTGGTCGCCGAGGGCTACCGCAAGAACCTCAACATCAAGGCGCCCTCGATCACCGCCGGGGTCGGGAAGCTCTCCGGCGGCAACCAGCAGAAGGTGGTGCTGTCCAAGTGGATGTACACCGACCCGAAGCTGCTGATCCTCGACGAGCCGACCCGAGGCATCGACGTCGGCGCCAAGTACGAGATCTACGGGATCATCCAGGAGCTCGCCCGCAGCGGTCGCGGCGTACTGGTGATCTCCTCCGAGCTGCCCGAGCTGCTCGGCCTGTGTGATCGCATCTACACGCTCGCCGAGGGCGTGATCACCCATGAGTTCGACCGCTCAGAGGCCACCCAGGAGTCCCTGATGCGCTACATGACCGCGGACGCGAGGAAGTAACCCCCGATGAATGCCCTGCTCAACACGCTGCGCGGGAACGTCCGCCAGTACGGGATGATCATCGCTCTGGCGGCGATCGTCATCCTCTTCCAGATCTCGACCGAGGGCGTGCTGCTCAAGCCGCTCAACGTTTCCAACCTGGTAGTCCAGAACGCCCAGATCCTGATCCTGGCCATCGGCATGGTGATCGTGATCGTGGCGCGTCACATCGACCTCTCGGTCGGCTCCGTGGCCGCCTTCGTCGGCGCCGCCGCGGCGATCATGATGACCCAGTACGACTTCCCGTGGTGGGTCGCCGTCTTCCTCGGCCTGCTGATCGGCACCGCCATCGGCGCCTGGCACGGCTTCTGGGTGGCGTACGTCGGGATCCCGGCGTTCATCGTCACGCTGGCCTCGATGCTGCTCTTCCGCGGTCTGACGCTGGTCGTGCTCAAGGGCGCGACCGTCGGTGGTCTGCCCGAGCAGTTCAAGGCCATCGGCAACGGCTTCCTGCCCGAGATCGGGCCCGACACCGGGTTCCACAACCTGACGCTCCTCATCGCGGTGGCCGCTGTCGGTGTGCTGATCTTCCTCGAGGTGCGTCGCCGCAACGCCCAGATGGCGTACAACTTCGACGTCCTGCCCTTCCCGCTCTTCGTGGTGAAGCTGGCGCTGCTGACGATCGTGATCATGTACTTCGCCTACCTGCTCGCCGACGCGCGCGGGCTGCCGATCGTCGGGCTGATCCTGGCCGGGCTGATCGTGGTCTACACGTTCATCATGAACAAGACCGTCTTCGGCCGGCACGTCTACGCGATCGGCGGCAACGTCGACGCCGCCACGATGTCCGGCGTCAACACCAAGCGTGTCGACTTCCTGGTCATGGTGAACATGGGGCTCCTGTCCGGCCTCGCGGGCCTGGTCACGACCGCCCGCCTGACCGCGGCCAACCCCAAGGCCGGCGTCAACTTCGAGCTCGACGCGATCGCCGCCGCCTTCATCGGTGGCGCGGCCGTCACCGGTGGTGTCGGCACCGTCGTCGGCGCGATCATCGGTGGTCTCGTCATGGGTGTCCTCAACAACGGCATGTCGCTGCTCGGTGTCTCCATCGACTGGCAGCAGGCCATCAAGGGCCTCGTGCTCCTGCTCGCCGTCGCCTTCGACGTGTGGAACAAGCGCCGTACCGCCGGGTCCGGTGGTGCCGGTGCCGAGGCTGCCGAGCCCAGCGCTCCGCCGCCCGACAAGCTGGCCGAGGAGATCGAGGCCATGGAGGCCGAGCTGAGCGTCGACTCCAACGATCCTCCGAAGACCTGATCCATCCCCCACACCCCCACCCCGCGACCCCTGCCTCCCTCCGGGCAGGGGTCGCTGGGTTTTCGGGGTTGGTGTGGGGTCGTGTAACACGCTGTTCGTAGGACTATCCGGTCGCTCTGATAGGGCGAGTAGTCCTACGAACGACGTGTTACATCCCCGCGGGACCTGCAACGAGCCGTCGGTGTTGAATAGCCGGGTGGCAAACTCCGCTCAGTGGCTCCAGGGAGCCCGTCCTCGCACCCTCCCCGCGGCGCTCGCGCCGGTCATCGCCGGCACAGGGGTGGCTGCGTACGCCGGTGGGTTGGTCTGGTGGAAGGCGCTGCTCGCTCTTGTGGTGGCGCTGGCGCTGCAGGTCGCGGTCAACTACGCCAACGACTACTCCGACGGGGTCCGCGGGACCGACGACGACCGCGTGGGCCCGCTGCGGCTGACGGGCTCCGGCCTCGCGACGCCGGCCGCGGTCAAGCGCGCCGCGTTCATCGCCTTCGGGATCGCCGCGGTCGCCGGCCTGGTGCTGGCGCTGACCTCCGCATGGTGGCTGATCCTCGTGGGCCTGGTCTGCATGATCGCGGCCTGGTACTACACCGGCGGCTCCCGCCCCTACGGCTACGCCGGCCTCGGCGAGGTCATGGTCTTCGTCTTCTTCGGACTCGTCGCGGTCATCGGCACGACCTTCGTCCAGACGCAGTCCTGGGAGTGGGGCGCGTTGTGGGCCGGTGTCGGGATCGGCGCGATCACCTCCGCCCTCCTCGTCGCCAACAACCTCCGCGACATCCCCGGCGACACCGAGTCGGGGAAGATCACCCTCGCCGTACGCCTCGGCGACGCGCGGACCCGCTGGCTCTACGTCGCCCTCGTGGCCGTCGCCGCCGTCGCCGTCGTGCTCGTGGCTCTGACGACGTCGTGGTGGGCGCTGCTCGGTCTCGGGTTCATCGCCGTCGCTGCCCAGGGCGTACGCACTGTCCTCGACCGCGCCAACCTCGGCCCGCGCCTGATCCCCGTCCTCCAGCAGACCGGGCTGGCCACGCTGGTGTGGGGACTGCTCGTCGGCGTACCTCTGCTGTTCGTCTGAGCCGCGGGATCAGGCAGCCCTCGAACGACGTACGCGGAACCGTTCCAGGTCTGAGATGTCGGTGCCGAAGGCTCGGCAGGTGGCTCGGTACTCCCGATCCAGGCGGTTCTTGAGGTAGTCGCGCTGCCGGCCGAAGAGATCGGCCCATCCGACCCGTGACATGCCGAGATGAAAGCCGTGGGCCCAGTCCTGTCGGGTCTTCTCCTCGGCGAGGATGTCGTCGACCGACCGGAGCGCCAGGCCTCCATCTGCCGTGGCCACATACTTGCTCCGGCCGTCGAACTCGAAGATGTGACGGCCCACCCGGAGATCGAATCGAGCAGTACGTACGCCGTCCGTGATCTCGAACTGGGTCTCGATGCCGGTCAGCCCGAGCTCCTCGAGTACGTCCCGGGTGAGTGACTCCCCAACCGACTCGGCCCCGGCGTACGAGAGTTCGATGGCCTCCCTGGCCAGGCGGCGGTTGGGCCAGTGTTTCATGTGTTCGAGGACCTCCCAGAGCTCGTCGACGGATACGCCCATCCGCCGCGCGGAGTCGACGGCGACGACCCCGTACGGCCGACCGTGCTCGCGAGCGATGTCGATCGCCGTCCGGGCAAGACCGAGCACGTTGAACCCGTTCACCTGCACGACCTGATCCTCGGAGTAGGGCGCAAGGTGGTGTTTCACACCCCACTTGTTATGGGTGCCGACCACGGGCTGGCGAGTGACATGGGTCTGGGCCTTCACGGGTAGGAGGATGCCCATCTCGAGCTCGAGGGCTGCCGTTTCATGGCTTCGTACGAACGGAACTGTGATGGCCGCGCAGGCTGCCCGATCGAGAAGGCGCCGCCTGTCTGTGGGCAAGGTGATGCTCTCGACGTAGGTGCGTTCGGCGTAGACGCCGCGGCGTACGGCCGTCCACGTGCCGCTCTCGACGAGTCGATAGAGCGTGTCGAGATCGAGGCCGGATGAGAGTGCCTGGCGGCGAGTGATGAGGCCATGGTTGGCCGCCATGATCGCTTGGGTACGTGGGTTCATAGCCACAGCCTGTGGCCCGGATCCGACACTCGCCGGCGCTCAACGGCGCACTGTGGATAACCCCAACACGAGATGAGCCTGTGGAGAGCGAGTGGCCCCGAGGTGGCGCACGGTCGCGTGTAACACGCTGTTCGTAGGACTATCCGGTCGTTCTGATAGGGCGAGTAGTCCTACGAACGACGTGTTACACCGAAGCGGCCCCCCGAGCAGCTATCTCCGAAGCGGCTACGCCGGCGCCGGGACGGGCTGGGTACGCCGGGCGAGGTAGCGCTCGGCGGCGCGGGCGGAGGGGTGGACGCCGATCGCGGCGATGACGATGATCCCGGCGATGATGGCCCAGCCGAGGTGGCCGAGCTCCATGGCCAGGAACGTGTACGCCGCGGGGGCCCAGACGGTGCCGAGGGTGTAGCCGACCTGGGCGGCGCCCTGGTAGTCGCCACGGTGCTCCGGGTCGGAGAGATCGGCGACCAGGCCCCACTCGCCGGCGGACTGGAAGAGCTCGGCGCCGGTGACGGTGACGTGGCCGATCCAGACGAGAGCGATCGTGATCAGGCCGACGGTGTCGTGGGTGACCGCGATGATCGCGCAGGAGGCCAGGAAGCAGAGCGCGCCGCGGCGCTGGGCCTTGAGAGACGTCGTCACGTCGGTGACGCCACGGGCGGCGATGACCTGCAGCCCGACGGCCATCACGGTGTTGGTGCCGAACAGCCACGCCAGCAGCACCCGCGGGGCGTCGGTCTCCTGGACCAGCCACAGTGGGATGACGACGTTGAGCAGGACCTGGTGGGTGCCGAGCACGCCGTCGAAGAAGGTCGTCGCGAGGAACGCGCGGTTGCGCAGGGCGCCGAGGCGGTCGCGTACGTCCGCCTTCAGATCACCGGGCGAGGCAGCGGTGGCGAGCCGGGGGAGGCGCGAGATCCAGTAGGCGTTGACCAGCAGCACCACGGCGGTCATCAGCGGGACGGCCTTGATCAGGGTGTTGGAGTCGGCGGCCAGGGCGAGACCGCTGGCCAGGGCACCGAGCGTGTAGCCGACGTTGCGGGCGGCGCGCATGTAGGCGAACCCACGCACCCGGGTCGCCGCGGGGAAGACCGAGATCCGGTAGGCGTCGCGGCCTGACTTCTGCCAGGAGGAGGCGAGCGCGAGGAGCACCTCGACGGCGACGTACGCGGCGAAGTTGCCGACCAGCACCCAGGCACCGAACAGCAGCGCCTGGAGGACGGCACCGGCGATCCAGCTGAATCGGGTGCCGAGACGATCCGCGAGTCGGCCCAGGGGGACGGCGAACAAGAAGGTTGCTGCGCCCGCGATCGTGAGACCGAGGCCGACCTGTGCGGCGGAGAGGCCGACGATCTGAGTGAAGAAGACCGCCGAGCCGGTGAGAAAGGTGCCTTCGGCGAAGGCCGACAACACCGACTGGTACGACATCGCCCGGATGAGCGGGTCGTCTGAGAGGACCTTGTCCCTCAACCGGATGAAGTGAGGGGACAAGACGACTCCAAACTATCTTGACATCGAGACAAGCGCAGTCTTGTCATCGCGGTGTTCGACGTCAAACAGTTATCTGTGCTGATCGGTCCCCAAACCGGGCAGCGAGGAAAAAGGAGTCCATCGCGCCGACGCCCTTGCGTCGGCGTAGGTGGCGGCCGAGGTCAGCGGGTGGAGCCCTCGATCGTGCCGATGACGCCGCCGAAGACGTCGGTGGTGACGCCCCAGATGCCGCCGGCGATTGCGGAGATCGTGCTGGTCAGCCCTTGCGGATCGGTGAACAGCCAGAACCCGACGAACAGTACGCCGATGACGATGAAGATCTTCTTCTTGTCCATGTGAGCTCGTCCTCCCGAGAAATCCGATTGAATGTGGAGTGAATTCGCGAATCCGGACGCAAGCGCGCGAAACTCGCGAGGTTGCTCCGGGATATAGATTCCCCGAAGTTAGCCTCCCCTCGCAAGACTACGGCGAAGGAGACCGCTGAGCGGGACAGTGTCGCGCACAGCGGTCCGGTGTGCGGCATGACGTCCCGGTGACGCGGTCCACGGAGCGCTGGTACGCGCGCGGTGTGCACGTGTCGTCAGGTGGAACGAGGTGCGCTACGGCGGTCTGGCGACTACGCTCGTCTCACATGGCGGTGGCGTTTGTCCAGAATGCCGATGCCCGGGAGTCTGCGTCAGCCCGCGGGAGGGGCAAGGCGCCTCCACCCACCGGTGCCGCATGGGGCTGCGCCGGGCGGGACAACCGAATACTTCCGGACGGATCCGGCAACCACACCTCACCTCGGGAAAGGGAGCAGAACAATGGCACCGCACCAGTTGATTCAAAGTACGACGCAAGCCGCTGAGTATGGCACCGGCGGCCTGGCCGAATGGATCACCGACAACATCATCACGCTGGTCGTCCTGATCTTGGGCGTCACGGTCCTGTGGGCTGCCCGCAGCGGCAACATCTCGAAGGCTGTCACGATCGTCGGTGGCCTGATCATCGGTCTCGGCGTCCTCGGCCTGGCCGTGGGCAACAACGCCACGGACCTCGGTCAGTGGATGGCTGGTCTCTTCAAGGGGTGAACCCGGTCCCGTTAGCTAATCCAGGGAGGGATCTCGGGGATGAGGCTGCCTGACGACGACGAGCTGTACGAGGTCGACCAGACCTATCTCGGTCCCCCTCGTCGCTACATCGGGGAGATGCGTTATCGCACCATCTTCCTCTTTCTGGTGATCGCACCATTGACGCTTGTGCTGCTGCGCAAGCTCGGCATGCCGGTGACGCTGCTCAGCATGGGGCTGTGGCTGATCGGCGCCTCCTACCTCTCGATGAAGGCCTCCGACTACATCAGCTCGGAGAGCTCGGCCGGCGCCTGGCTGATGACCTTCTGGCACGAGCTGACCACGCCGCGCGTGGAGACCAGCGCCCAGTACGCAGGCGGCGCGGCTGTCGCCTTCCGGCACGCCACGATCCCCCGCGGCGGCTGGGCGAAGGCCATGCGACGACCCGGCCGGCGGTTCGCCCAGCAGCCCGGTGCCACCCCCTCGCCGAGGATGCTGCCGGCGACGGTCGTCACCTCGACGCCGAGCGCCCCGAGCCAGCCGGTGCGAGGCAAGGCTGCCCCCGTGCGGCCCGTGATCGAGGCGAAGGTCGTCGAAGAGCCGCTCCCGGCCCACCTCACGGTCCAGCCCGAGGCCCAGCCCGCGAGGCAGCAGCACACCACCGGCGTACGTCCGGCGAAGGGTGGCTGGTCGAGTCGGCCGTCCTCCTCGTCGCGTGAGCCCCGCGACGTTCCGTGGAAGGGCGGTGCGCCGTGGCAGGCCCGGCAGGAGCCGGAGCAGCCCGTGTCGCCCCCGCAGCCGTCCCCCGAGCCGACCGCTCAGGCCGCTCAGCCCGCGCCGCCCGCGCCGCCGGCTCCGGCTGCCGAGACCGCCGCCTCCGCTGCACCGCCGCCTCCGCCCCCAGCCCAGCCGGCACCGCCCACTGCGCCACCCCCGCCACCTCCTCCGCCACCGCCTGCGAGGGCCCCAGCTGCCCAGCAGCCTGCCCCGAAGACCGAACCGAAGCCTGTGCCGAAGCCTGTGCCGGAGTCCGCGCCCAAGCCCGCCCGGCTGCCGCTCTCGCATGCGGTCAGGCCGGCAGTGGTGATCGCACCGGAGCCAAAGTTCGACGACGTCGACGAATGGGACGACGCCGACCAATGGGACGACTTCGACGATGCGCCCTCAGGACGTACGCGTCCCAGGGACAATCAGGACGAGCGGGCGGTGCCTGACGGGCGCCCGCAGAGTGTGGACGACTACCGCAAGCGCCTCGACGGCGACGACGCACCCAACGACGGAGGAACCGCATGAGGCGGCCGCGAACGGAGCGGGCCTACGGGCCTGGCTTCGAGAAGCCCAAGCCGGGACGCAAGAGCGTCTTCGGCCGGGGCGGCGACGACTCCAAGGGCGTCCGTGAGCCCAGAGGCGACAGCTGGGCGCTGGAGGAGGTGCGCGGTCACCTGACCTTCACCAGCGACCGGATCATCGCCTGGTACCTCGCCGAGCCGCAGACCTGGTCGTTCCGCGCCCACTCCGACCTCGAGGCCCTGATCACCGACCAGGCGAGCCAGCTGGCCGACCTGGTCGGCAACACGGTCCACGGCCGGGTCACCACCCGCCCCTATCCCGTACGTCACTGGGCACACGCCGCGTTCGCCAACGCTCCCGACCCGCAGCCCGGGTTCGAGGAGATGATGGCGCGCAACCAGGCCCACATGGCCGCCCACAGCCAGGCCGACAAGCTCGTCTACTACGGCGTCGACCTCGGCCGCCGCGACGCGACGGTGAGAACGCTGGCGAAGTTCTCCGCCGGCGCCGCCGAGCGTGAGATGGCCGCGATCAGCGAGCGCCTCGACACGGTCAACCGGGTGATGTCGCGTCCGGGCTTCTCCGCGCGGCCGGCGGTCGGTCACGACATGGAGTGGATGATCGCCCGTTCGCTCTCCCTGGGCGCCAAGATCCCGGTGCCCGAGCCGGGCGAGGCCCAGCAGAACTTCCTCGACACCGACGACATGGCCGAGTGGTTCGAGTCGGTCGCCTGGTCGGCCGAGCCGCTGGCGCCGACCGTGCAGGTCACCAGCAGCATCGGCGGCCGCCAGGAGACCAGCCACGTGTGCGTGCTGACGGTCTCCCGAATCGGCGACATCGAGGTCCCGGAGACCCACGCGCCGTGGATGGCGAAGACCGACGCGCTCGGCTTCCCGGTGGAGTGGTCGTTCCGGGTCGAGCCCCGCTCTCCGGAGGACGTCTCCCGCGAGATGGCGTCCCTGACCCGCCGCATCGACGGCCAGGTCAGCCACTGGTCCGAGGACCACGGCAAGCGGCCTCCCAAGCAGCTCTCCCGTCAGGCCGGCCGGGCCGCCGACGTCGAGGACGAGATGCGCTCGGAGTTCACCGGCCTGTCCACCCGCACCAGGGGCTGGTACCGGATCGCCGTCACCGGCCGCAGCGAGGCGGAGGCGCTCGACAAGGCGCAGAAGGTCGTCGACCTCTACCGGCCGCAGATCAAGATCACCCGCCAGCTGGGGCAATATCACCTGGCCCGCGAGTTCGTCCCCGGCGAGCCGTTGGCCAGCACAGCCCACGCCCGGAAGTTCCCGGTGCTCAAGGTCGCCGCCGGGCTGCCGGCGGTCACCGCGGAGGTCGGCGACAAGCGCGGCTTCTACCTCGGCGAGACCTCCGCGATGGCGTCTCGGGCCGTGCTGATGGACCCGTGGTACCTCACCGAGGTCATGGAGCAGGCCGGTCTGATCCCGCTCGTGGGCACGCCCGGTTCCGGAAAGTCGACCCTGATGGGCGTCGTCATCTACATGTCGATCCTGTCCGGCATCCACGGCGTCGCCATGGACCCGGCCGGACGACTGCAGCGGCTGATGACCCTGCCCGAGATCGGCGGTGGCGTCTTCAACGGCCAGCAGGTGCCGGCCCGCGCCCGCAGCGTGGACGTCCTCGGCGGCCGCCCGGGAAGCCTGTCGCCGTACGCCGTCGTCCCCGACCCCAACCCGGAGCTGATCCGGGCCGAGGCGATGTCTGACCACGAGTTCGCCGAGCGGCTCCACCGGGAGCGGTCGGCCGCCGTACAGCAGCGCCGCGACCTGACCGTCTCGGTGCTCCGCTCCTGCCTCCCGGTCGGACTGGCCAACAACGAAGAGGTGCTCAAGCGCATCCGCGCCCGCGTCATGGAGGCGCAGGCCGACCGCGGCGCCGACACCTCGACGATCGTGAAGATGCTCTTCGAGGGCGACGGCGGTGACCACGAGATCGGCCGCGAGCTCGCCGCCGCCCGTGAGCGCGAGCTCGGTCGTCTCTTCTTCGGCAACGACTTCCTCCAGTCCGACGAGGAGCTGAAGGGCACGCCGTTCACCTTCTACAACCTCAAGGGACTCAACACCCCGCCCGAGCACGTGCCGCGCGAGGAGTGGAGCGCCGAGGAGCAGATGGCGCGCCCGATCATGACCCTGGCCGCCTGGTCCGCGCTGCACCTGATCTACCGCAGCGACCCCAACGAGCGGAAGCTGTTCGCGCTCGACGAGGCCCATGAGGTCACCCAGGCCTCCGGCGGCACCGGTCGCGCCCTCGTCCACAAGCTCTCCAGCGACTCCCGCAAGAACAACTGTGCCGCGCTGGTCTCGACCCAGAACGCCTCCGCGATCCTGGGCTCCGACATCAACAACTTCGTCGGGGCGGCCTTCGTGGGACGTACGCAGGACGAGAGCGCCCAGCGCGACGCGCTCAAGCTGCTCGGCAAGCCCGAGGGACTCGGCTACGAGTCGATCCTGGCGCGGCTCTCGCCGCGCACCAGGCGCGGCGACGAGCAGCTGGGCTACCGCGAGTTCATCTACCGCGACGGCCTCGGTGGCGACACCGGTCACGGCGGCATGGAGATCATCAAGGTCACCCTCAACCACCACCCGGGTCTGCAGGAGGCGCTCAACACCACCGCCGACCCCACCCGCCGCGTCAGCCGAGCCATCGGCGGCGAGCCGACCGACCTTCCCAAGACCGAGCTCTCCGGGGATGGGATCGGCTGATGCAGCCGCGCCCCGCTCACCACAGGACACCCCTGCGCCGTAGGGCGGCTGCCCTCGTCGTACTCGTGGTTGCTCTGCTGTCGGTCGCCGGACCGGCGGCGGCAGCGGGGCCGAGGGGGATCGACATCCCGATCCCGTTCGATCCGACGGGTGGGCTCTCGGGTGTGAGCGATGCGTGCAACAACCTGGACGCACCGATGCCGGCTTCTCCCTACGGGGACGGCAGCTTCATCGTGCGGATGACGGCGTTGGGGGCGGCGTCGAAGGCGGGTACGCAGCTGAACGACCCGAAGGAGATCAACGACGAGCTGGATCCGTTCCGCAACAAGGACGAGGTCTCGCTGGAGTCGGCCTACGGGACCACACCGCAGTGGTGGACCTATGACAACGGGTGCACGGGGCAGTTCGTCGCGGGGGCGGGGACCTCGATCGGCAACATCATGTTGGAGATCTCGGGGATCCTGCCGAACTGGTCGCATGCGTTGTTGAACGCGGTGATCGGGGAGAACTCCTTCCTCAAGGCGTTGGACGACCCGATCGTGGCGGCCTCGGAGGCGGTCACCGATGGGGTGTGGGCGCCGTGGGTGAGCGTGGTGTTGTTGCTGGTGGCGGCGACGGTGATGATCCGGGCGCGTGATGGCCGGTTCGCGCGGGCGGTCACGGCGGCGGGTTGGGCGCTGGGCGTGTTGGTGGTGACCTCGTGGCTGATCCAGTACCCGGTGGAGTCGACCAAGCTGGTCGATGACGGGGTCCGGTCGGCGACCGGGATGATCGCGACCGGGTTCAACGACGGCCGGACGGTGCCCGGGGTCAACGACGACAAGTTCGGTGAGACCGATGCGGTCAAGGCCGTGGATGGCCAGATGGACGAGGTGGTGCGGTCGACGCAGTACCGCACCTGGCTGGCCGGTGCCTTCGGTGACCCGGACTCGGCCACCGCGAAGACGTATGGGCCGCGGGTGTTCCGGTCCACGCACTTCTCCTGGCAGGAGTACGACACCTACCGCAAGGACCCCAACGGCGAGGGCAAGAAGGTCCTGGAGGCCAAGCAGGACGCCTTCAAGGAGCATGCCGAGGCGGTCAAGAAGTCCGACCCGGTCGCCTATGAGTACTTCAAGGGTGAGCACTGGTCCCAGCGGGCGACCACGGCGTTGGTGAACCTGGCCGTGGTCGTGGTGGTGTGTGGGTTCCTGCTGGTGGCCGGGCTGGCGATCTTGTTGTCGTTCGCGTTGATCCGGTTGATCGTGCCGTTCGCGCCGGCGGCGGGGGTGTTGTTCATGCTGGATCACACCCGGGACGCCGCGGTGGCGATGCTCAAGCGGGTGGTGGGTCCGTTGGTGATGGGCCCGATCTACTTCCTGGTCGCGTTGTTGCTGTTGCGGCTCGACTCGGCGATCTTGACCTCGACGATGTGGTTCGTGCTGAAGCTGGGGCTGATCGCGGTGCTGACCGTGCTGGCCTGGCGGCTCACCCGACCCGCCGCCTACGGGATCCCGCTGCCGGGCATGGGCCGGCTCACCTCGATGCTCTCCTCGTACGTCGGCACCCGGGCGGGTGCCGAGGCCGGGGTCAGCGACGCGAACGCCGACCGGCCGCCCGTCCCGAGCGGTGGCCCGGCAGGCACAGGATCGGTCTCGAGCCCCGGCGGCGTCTACATGCCCGGACACGAGCTGACCGGCAGCCGACCGACGATGGTCGCCGAACAGGTGCCCAACCAGGCTCCGGTGACGGCCGCCGGAGCGCTGGGTGCCGGGGCGAGCGCGAGCAGCACACCGACGTACGCCCTGGGCTCCTCGATGAGCGGTGAGGAAGGTGAGCGGGTGGCCGGCCAATGGTTCGACTCGCGCTCCGTCGAGCGCGACGAGCCGTCCATCCGCGACGAGGCCCGCCCAGGGTTCGCCGCCGGGCAGGTCTACAACAACGACCGCCCCGAGGCGCCGAACCCGGTCGACTACACCGCGGGCGCCTACGCCGACCGCGAGCCGGAGCCGCCGCGACAGTCGCCGGTGGCCGAGGCCAACGTGGACTACGACGCCGACGGCAACGCGGTCTTCGTCATCTACTCACCGAACGGGAACCGCTCGGTGCCCGTCGACAACGGTCCGAGCTGGTCTGAAGGAGGAGCCCGGTAGTGCGGTCGACAACGACGCGTGGTGTGCTGTGGGAGGTCATCGCGCCGGTGCTGAGGTGGCCCATGAGGTCGCCGTTCCGGTTCTTCTCGGTGGTTGTCGGCATCGTCTTCGTCATCTGGCTCATCGCGCAGTGGAGCGACGCTCCCGACGCCGAGCCGGCCGCCCAGCCCGAGCGGGGCTCCGCGTCGGCGCAGCAGAGCGCCTCCGCGACCGGCTCGCCGGCACCCGTCCCGGACCCGACACCCTTGGCGACCAAGTTCGTCGCCGCCTGGGCCCGTCCCGACCTGACCACCGACGAATGGTGGGCCGGGATCAACGCCGCCCGCCCGGACGAGTCGCTGGCCCAGGCACTGGGCTCCACCGACCCGGCGACCGTGCCGGCGACCAAGGTGGTCGGCGCCGCGAAGGTGCTCGAGCAGACCGACGGGGAGGCACGCGTCGAGGTCACCACCGACGGTCCCAAGGTCGTCGTCTACCTGACGCTGGTCGACAACGTCTGGTACGTCGCGAACATTCTTCCGGGGGGATAGGGCGATGTGGATCTTCAAGGCGCGTCTGATCTGGGGCATCGTGGCCGGCGCGGCCACGCTCGTCCTGGTGGTCACGGGTGCCTTGGTGATCCTCATCGGCGGCCTGGCGAGCACCGAGCAGAGCAACCAGGACCAGGCCGAGTCGGGCTGTGTCGGCGGCACCAACGCGATCCAGGCCGGCAACCTGGGGCCGGACGGTGAGATCCCCGAGGGCAGCATCGCCGGGTTCAACACCGAGCAGATCCAGAACGCCCGGACCATCGTGGCGGTCGGCAAGCAGTCCGGCGTGCCCGCCTACGGGTGGGTGATCGCGCTCGCGACCGCGATGCAGGAGAGCACCCTGCGCAACCTCGACTACGGCGACCGCGACTCGGTGGGCCTCTTCCAGCAGCGCCCGGTCTCCGGGTGGGGTTCGGTCGCCGACATCATGAACCCGGTCAAGTCCGCCCAGGCGTTCTACGGCGTGGCCGCCCACACCGGCAACACCGGTCTCCTGGACATCCCGGGCTGGCGCAAGATGCAGGTCACCGCGGCGGCGCAGGCGGTGCAGCGCTCGGCGTTCCCGCTGGCGTACGCCCAGCACGAGGACGAGGCGCGAGCCCTCGTCGCCGCGCTCGCCGACGGGGTCTCGGCCGCCGACCTGACGGCCACCGCGACCGACGTGGCCTGCACGATCGGCATGGCCGGGATCAGCACCAGCGTCGTACGTCCCATCCAGGCCGGTCTCGCGGTCGACAACGACAACTACGGCAACTCCGGCTCCAACTGGGCCAACATGCACACCGGCAACGACTACTCCTCGCCGTGCGGCACGCCCGTGCAGGCGGCCCACGGCGGCACCATCGTGCTGGAGTCGGGCGGCAGCTGGGGCTGGGCAGGACGCTGGCTGGTGAAGGTGCAGACGGCGCCCGGCAACCTGACCACGTGGTACGGCCACATGCAGTCGCTCTCGGTGGCCGCGGGGCAGACGGTGAAGGCCGGGCAGGTCATCGGGCAGGTCGGCAGCGAGGGCAACTCGACCGGCTGCCACCTCCACTTCGAGGTGCACCCGCACGGCGGCGGCTACCTGCAGGACCAGGTGGACCCGGCGGCCTGGCTGGACAAGAACATCGGCAAGACCCTCGAGACGACCAAGCAGGTCGGCGGGCTGCCCGGCGCGGGGCAGGTCGGCGCCTCCCCAGCCGCCGTCTCCGGCCCGCAGGTGCGCCTGGCGCAGGCCAACATCAAGGTCTCCATGTCCAGCTCGAGATACCGCTCCGACCTGGCCACGGTCATGAAGCACGGACCCGACTTCGTCTCCCTGAACGAGGCCCAGTCACGGTCGGTCTCCGACATCTCGGTGCGCGGCTACGGCACCTACCGCGCCTCGGCGGACGAGTACGGCACCCGTAGCCAGGCCCTCAGTCCGGTCGTCATGTGGCGTACCGACCGCTGGGTGGCGGTCGACAAGGGCACCGTCCAACTCACCAAGCCGGTCACCGGCGTCAAGAACGACAACAGGTACGCCACCTGGGTGGTCCTCGCCAGCAGCGACGGCTCCGGGCGCATCTCGGTGATCTCGACCCACACGATGACCTCGCCCGCCAAGAGTGCACAGGCGCGTAAGGACGAGGCCCAGCGCGGCTTCGCGAAGCTCGCCGGACTGGCCCAGGGGCTGCAGAAGTACGGCCCGGTCCTCGTCGCCGGCGACCTCAACTCGCCCTACCCGCGCAACGGCGGCGACGGGGATCCGTGGGGCCCGAAGCCGTTGATGACCAAGGCCGGGATGACCTCCTCCTTCGAGACCCTGGGCGCGCCCCCGCAGGGCTGGGCCACCCACGACGGCGGCGGCACCATCGACTGGCTCCTCGGCTCGAGCTCCACGGCCACCCCCACCCGCCACGCGACCTTCAGGCTCGAGTCCGACCACCACGGCCTGGTGGGCGACTTCAACATCCGCGGCCAGTAGCGCCTGCGCCACGTGTAACACGTCGTTCGTAGGACTATTCGCCCTATTGGAACGACCGGACAGTCCTACGAACAGCGTGTTACACCGCGCGATGCCCACCAGCCCGGCGATGGGTAGAGCGCGGTGGAGGGCTAGCGTTGGCTCCATGAACGACGCGGTGGAACGGGCTGAGAGCACCGTCGCCGCGATGGCCGGGTGGCTCGCCGGAGGCGGGCCGGAGCATTGGGTCGTGGAGACTTCGGGATCGACGGGCAAGCCCAAGCGGGTGATGCTCTCGCGAGAGGCCGTGAAGGCGTCGGCAGCGGCGTCGGCGCGACGGGTCGGGGCGAGCGGGCAGTGGCTGCTGACGCTGCCGGAGTCGTACGTCGCCGGGGCCAACGTGATCGCCCGCTCGCTGCTGGCAGGCCACGAGCCGGTGATCGCCGCCGCCCACGGCTCCTTCGCCGAGGCCGCGGCGGCGATGGAGGACGGGCCTCGGTTCGTGTCGATGGTGCCGACCCAGCTGCACCGGATCATCGAGTCGGGCGGTGAGGACCTCGCCGCGCTGGCCGGGTTCCACACGCTGCTGCTCGGCGGTGGCCCGATCGACCCGTCGCTCCGTGCCCGCGCCGAGAACGCCGGGGTCGACGTCGTCGCCACCTATGGCTCGGCGGAGACCTGTGGCGGGTGCGTCTACGACGCGATGCCGCTGGACGGGGTCGGGATCGCGATCGGCACCGACGGCCGGGTCCGGATCAGCGGCCCGACGCTCTTCGACCGCTATCAGGACGACCCCGAGCAGACCGCGAACTCCCTGGTGGACGGCTGGTTCCTCACCTCCGACGCCGGCACCCTGGACGAGGACGGCCGGCTCCGGATCCTCGGCCGCATCGACGACATGGTGATCACCGGCGGCGTGAAGGTGCCGGCGGCACTCGTCGCCAGAAGGCTCCGCGAACACCCGGACGTGGAGGCCGCGGAGGTCCTCGGCGTCACCGACGAGGAATGGGGCCAGCGGCTGGTCGCCTTCGTCGTCGGCGACATCGACGCCGGCGCCGTCCGCGAGTGGGTCGCGGCTGAGCATCCCCGCTCCTGGGCGCCGCGACAGGTCGTCGCGCTCGACGAGATCCCGCTCCTCGGCAACGGCAAGCCCGACCGGCAGGCTCTGCTCGCGCTGGCCACGACCGACGCGGAGGCGCGATGACCGACCAACCACACGTCTTCGCCCTTCCGATGACCACCCGCTTCCGCGGGATCACGGAGCGCGAGGGCCTCGTCTTCGAGGGCGTCGGCGGGTGGGGCGAGTGGTCGCCGTTCCTCGACTACGACACCCCCGAGATCGAGCCCTGGCTGCGTTGCGCCGAGGAGGCGGCCGCGGGGGACTGGCCGACGCCCGTACGCGACACCGTGCCCGTCAACGCCACCGTGCCGGCGGTCGGTCCGGAGCGCGCCCACGAGATCGTCGCCCGCTCCGGGTGCGCGACCGCCAAGGTCAAGGTCGCCGATCCGGGCCAGAGCCTGGCCGACGACATCGCCCGCGTCGAGGCGGTCCGGGATGCCCTCGGCTCTGCCGGCAAGGTGCGGATCGACGTCAACGGCCTCTGGACCGTCGAGGAGGCGCTCGCCGCGATCGGGGTGCTCGACAGGGCCGCGGGCGGGCTCGAGTACGTCGAGCAGCCCTGCCCCACGGTCGAGGAGCTCGCCGACGTACGCCGCAAGGTGGATGTCCCGATCGCCGCGGACGAGTCGATCCGGCGGGCCGCGGACCCCTATCGCGTTCGCGACCTCGAAGCTGCCGACGTGGCGGTGCTGAAGGTGCAGCCGCTGGGCGGCGTACGCGCCTGCCTGCGGATCGCCGAGGACATCGGGCTCCCGTGCGTCGTCTCCTCGGCGCTGGAGACCTCGGTCGGGATGGCCGCCGGGATCGCGCTCGCGGCGGCGCTGCCTGAGCTGCCCTACGCCTGTGGGCTCGGCACGGTTTCGATGCTCACCGAGGACATCGCCGCGTCGCCGCTCCTCCCGCACGGCGGCGTCCTCCCGGTGCTCCCGACTTCACCGGTGCCGACGCGCCTGCTTGCCGAGCCGGCGCTGAGCGCCTCCCCGGAACGTACGGAATTCTGGCGCCGGCGCCTGGCCGATGTCCTCGCCTACCGGGAGACCCTCTGATGAAGCGAGCACGCATGGCCACCGCAACTGAGCTCGCCCGGGCGGTCGTCACCGCGCTCCTCGAGGCGCGGGTCACCGACATCGTCATCGCGCCCGGATCGCGCAACGCACCGCTTTCGTTCGCCGTCCTCGACGCGTCGCGAGCGGGGCTGGTACGTCTGCACACCCGGATCGATGAGCGCTCCGCCGGCTTCTTCGCACTCGGCCTGACCAAGGTCGGCTCGCGCGCGGCGGTGATGTGCACCTCCGGCACCGCGGTCGCCAATCTGCACCCGTCGGTGCTCGAGGCCGCTCACGCCGGAGTGCCTCTGGCCGTCGTCACGGCCGACCGGCCGGCGCGGCTCCGCGAGACCGGCGCCAACCAGGTCACCGACCAGGTCGGCATCTTCGGCCGGCTGGTGGAGACCATCGACCTGGCCGACGCGCCCGACGAGAACGACATCGCGGCGCTCGACTCCGCGCGCGGCCCCGTCCACTGGAACCTTCAGCTCGACGACCCGCTGACCCCGCCCGACCGGTGGCAGCCGGGGACCATCGAGGCCCGTCCAGCGCCGGTACGTCCGGAGCTGATGATCCACGAGTCGATCCCGACCGGCCCCGGGACGCCGTGCACGGTCGTCGTCGCCGGTGACGACGCCGGCCCGCCCTCCCGCGTCCTCGCCCAGGACGGCGGCTGGCCGCTGCTCGCCGAGCCCTCCTCGGGGGCGCGTACCGGCGACAACGCGCTGCGCTCCTACCGGCTGCTGCTCGAGTCACCGCTCGCCGAACGGATCGAGCGCGTCGTCGTCTACGGCCACCCGACCCTCTCCCGACCGGTCGCCAACCTGCTCGCCCGCGCAGACATCGAGGTCATCGCGGCCCCGGTCGAGGGTGCCTGGCCCGCGCGCCCGTTCCGGGTCGACCGCACGATCCGCACCCGGCTCCACGTCGAGGGCGAGCCCGATCCGGCGTGGCTCGAGGAGTGGCGCGAGGCCGACCGCACGATCAGCCGCCAGCTGGATCGGCTGCTCCACGAGCAGCAGGAGATGACGGCGTACGACGTCTCCGGCTGTGTCGCCCGCGCCCTGCCCGACGGTGGGCTGCTGATGCTCGGCCCCTCCAATCCCGTACGCGACCTGGACCTGATGATGCGGCCCAACCGTGTCGGCGGGCGACGGAAGGTGCTGGCCAACCGTGGCCTGGCCGGCATCGACGGCATCGTCTCCACCGCGATCGGTGCCGCCGCCGGCCGCGAGTCCTCGACGCGCGCGCTCGCGCTGATGGGCGACGTGACCTTCCTGCACGATGCCGGTGGTCTCCTGCTCGGTCCCGAGGAGGTCCGCCCGGACCTCACGATCGTCGTCGCCAACGACGACGGCGGCTCGATCTTCGCCTCCCTCGAGCAGGGCGCCGACGACTACGCCGACAGCTTCGAGCGCCTCTTCGGCACTCCGCACGGGACCTCACTGGAGGCGCTCTGCGCCGCCCACCGCATCCCGCACCTCGCGGTCACGTCCGTGCCGGAGCTCGAGGCCGCCCTCGCCTCGCCGAACGGCGGCATCGAGGTCGTCGAGGCAGTGATCTCCCGGCGCGACCGCCGAGAGCTCGACCTGGCCATCCGCGCGCTCGCCCGTTCCTGAGCCGCCGACCCGGTCGGCCATGGCACAGTGTGCCCGTGAGCGAACAGGCGCAGCCGCAATGGCCGACCGTCGTGCCGTACGTGGAGTCCTACTCGGGCGCGACGCGGGTGATGACGTTGGAGATGGCATCCACGGCGAAGGAGAAGTTCATCGCCACGATGCCGCCGATCGTGGCGATCGACGGGCGTGACTATCGGGTCTACTGGGGCCAAGTCAGCTTCGAGATCCCCGCGGAGCGGGCATGCCATGTCAGTGTGCGCTGCGAGGGCGGACAGAGCGGCGGTCAGTATTCGCAGGATCTCGGATTCCGCGTCGCCTCAGCACTGCTCCCGCCAGGCGCGGAGCCGGTGCGGATGCAATACCTGTGCCAGTTCGCTTCCGGCCTCGGATCGATCACCCTGTCCTGATCAGCGTTCGT
Organism: Nocardioides sp. NBC_00850; assembly: GCF_045207335.1. NCBI lineage: Bacteria > Bacillati > Actinomycetota > Actinomycetes > Propionibacteriales > Nocardioidaceae > Nocardioides > Nocardioides sp. NBC_00850. Next base: position 399,907 of record NZ_CP108845.1, on the reverse strand, counting down.
CGACCCGGAGCAGAGCCTCGGACGTGCCGAGTCGGCGCATCCTGACCGAAACAGGGCTCGAGTCGGCTCGTCATGACGAGCCGACTCGACATGGGTGGTCACGGGGTCCAGTACGGGTCTCGGCCGATGAAGCCGAGGAGCTGCTCCTGCGGGGTGGCGTCGGCCGGGACCTCGACCCTGGGGCCGAACTGGCCGGAGGCGCGCATCGCGTCCTCCATGGCCGCAGCGCCGGCCAGCATCGCCGCGGCACGCTCGGCGCCGAGGTCGTAGTCGCGCCCCAAGGCGCGGGACAGGTCCCAGGAGTGCATCCAGATGTCGGGTGTGTAGATCTCCGAGAGCGCCACGTCGAGCGGCTTGTCGCCCATGTGCGGGTTGGAGATCATCCGGCCGGCGGGGTCGTCGAAGAGCCCCTGGATGTCGGCGGTGTGCGTCTTCCAGGCGGCGACCGGGTCCGCAGCGACGTCGAGCGGCGCCAGGTCCACACCGGCGGATCCCATCAGGAACCCCCGCGACCAGTCGACCAGATGCGAGACCACATCGAGCGCCGTCCATGCCGCCACCGGACTGGGGCGAGCCCAGTCCTCGGCGGCGGCAGAGCCGACGATCTCGGCGAACCGGGCCGCGTCGTACGCGTGCTGCTCGCTCATGCTCAGGCCGGCGTCGTTCACGAGAGCTCCGCCAGGAGCTCGTCGAGCTGCTCGTAGCCCTGGAGGACGCCCTTCTCCATGCCGCTGGCCATGATCGCGGCCTGGGTCTCGAAGGACTCGACGACGCTGAGGCCGGTCAGCCGGGTGCGGCCGCCGGGGAGCGGCTCGAGGGTGAGGAACTCCAGCGAGGCCCCGTCGGGCGCGCCGCGCCAGGTGAAGGTCTGCACGATGCGCTCGTTCTCGCGCACCTCGTGGAAGCTGCCGAAGAACTGGGTGAACTCGTCACCGTCGCGCTCGGCCGAGTAGGCCCAGGAGCCGCCGGTGCGGAAGTCCCACTCGGTGATGTTCATCCCGATGTCGCGAGGGCCGAGCCACTTGGCGTACAGCTCCTTCTCGGCGTGGGCGCGGAACACGAGCTCCGGGGGAGCGTCGAACTCGCGGACGATGGTGATCGTCGGGGTCTCCTTGGAGGCCTCGATCGTGGTCTCGTGCTTCGTGGTGGTCATGATGCGTCCTCTGCTTGTGATGATTGTCGTGGTGGCGTGCTTTCCTGCATCTCGACGAGGAGTGCGTCCAAGCGCTGGTAGCGCTCCTCGGCCTGCTGCTGATATCTCTCGATCCACTTGGTCATGAGGTCGAACACCTCCGCTTCGAGACGTACGGGCGCGCGGCGCGACTCCCGGCTCACCAGGCCGGCGTCCTCGAGCACCTTGAGGTGCTTGGAGACCGCCTGAAGGCTGACGTCGTAAGGCGCCGCCAGCTCGCCGACCGTCGCATCGGCCGACGAGAGCCGGGCGACCAGGTCGCGCCGGGTCGGGTCCGCCAGGGCCGCAAAGACTCGGGAGAGTCTGTCCTCGCTCATCTCGTACTCCTCAACCAATCGGTTGACTACGAGGCTAGGCCCCGCCTGCGACATTGTCAACCGTATGGTTGAGTAACTTGCTTACTGGAAAACATTCCCCGGGGGACATCGGTTGCGGCACCATGTCTGTCAGTGCAAGTCTCCTCCTCGGGAAAGGCCTAGCCCCCATGAGTCCTTCGCGCCGCAGATCCATGAGAGTGACCGCAGTAGCCGCCGGTCTCCTCCTCGCCATCTCCCTCTCCCCGACCCAGTCCGCCGGCGCCGCCGAGAAGGACGACCGCCATCTCACCCAGAAGGCGAGGTCCCACGGGGTCACGCTGGAGCACGGGGCGTACGTCGGCTGGTCGACGCCCGGCTCGGACGCCAAGGGCGGCACCAAGAACGCCCCGCCGATCACCGCGCAGGCTACCGTGAGCGGCATCGACGTCTCCGGCCACCAGGGCAACGTCGACTGGGCCTACTGGTGGGGCCAGGGGAAGCGGTTCGCCTACATCAAGGCGACCGAGGGCACCTACTACCGGAACAGCACCTACTTCCCGCAGCAGTACAACGGCTCCTACAACCAGGGCTTCATCCGCGGCGCCTACCACTTCGCCAACCCGTCCGACTCGGGCGGCGCGGCGCAGGCCGACTACTTCGTCAACAACGGCGGCGGCTGGTCGGCCGACGGGAAGACCCTCCCCGGGGTGCTCGACATCGAATACAACCCCTACAGCGGCGGCACCTGCTACGGCCTCTCCCAGGCCTCGATGCGCTCGTGGATCGCGGCGTTCCTGGACCGCTACCGCGCCCGCACCGGCCGCGACGCGGTCATCTACACGACCACCGACTGGTGGACGACCTGCACCGGCAACACCTCGCAGTTCGCCGCCGCCCACCCGCTGTGGATCGCGCGCTACGCCAGCTCGCCGGGCACCCTGCCCGCAGGCTGGGGCTACTACACCTTCTGGCAGTACACCTCGTCACCGTTGGACCAGAACACCTTCAACGGCGCGTACGACCGCCTGCAGGCGCTCGCCCGAGGCTGATCCTCCGGGCGCCGATCCGGGGGTGGACCCCCGGCCCTCACAGACCCAGCTGGGTCTTCCATGAGCCGAGGGCCGGGGTCCACTCGAAGACCCGACGCTCCTGGATCAGCCCGACCGCGAGGAACGGGTCGTCGTCCAGGGCCTTCTCGACCTCGGCGACCTCGCCATCGAAGACGAGCAGGCCGGAGCCGTCGGAGGTGGGGCCGGAGAGCAGCAGGTTGGGCTGGCTCGCCAGGAACTCCCGGTGGGCGCCGAGGTGCTCGGCGCGCACGTCGGGGAGGTCGTTGTAGGCGTACAGAACCGCGACGATGGCCATCAGAGGTCAGCCCCGTCCGCGAGACGGACGTAGCCGCGCTCGGCCGGGATCAGGTTGGCCGCCTGGGTGTCGAAGACCCCGGAGCCGAACTCGGAGTAGACCCGGTCGTGGATCGCGACTGTCTTGGAGGCGCCGACGGAGCGGGCGAAGTCGATCAGCTCGGCCGACCGCGCCCACGGCGCGGAGACCGGCAGGAAGAGTACGTCCACGGCCTGGCCGGGGCCGTCGAGCGCGTCGCCCGGGTGGAAGATCTTGCTGTCCCCGGCCTGGATCAGGTAGCCCGAGTTGTCGAAGTGGGGCATGTCGGCGTGGATGACCGCGTGCTTCTCGTTGATCGCGGTGACGGGGAGCCCGGCGTCGAACGACTCACCCGGCTTCACCACCGTGGTCCGCTCGTGCACCGCGGGGGCGCCCTTCTGGATCTGCGCCGCGACCGCGCCGATGGTGTAGATCGGCGCGTCGCTGCCCTCGAGGAGGGCGGGGTTGTAGTGGTCGGGGTGCTCGTGGGTGATCAGCACCGCCGTCGCGCCGTCCAGCGCCTCGGGCTGGGTGAACACGCCCGGATCGACGACCACCACCGCCCCGTCGTGCTCGATCCGGACACAGGCATGGCCGAACTTCGTGATCCTCATGCCGCCGAATCTATCGCGCGGCCTCTAGACGTCGGAGCGGACCATGTTGGCGAGCCACAGGCCGAGGAAGACCGGAAGGAGTACGCCCCAGCCCATCTGCACCGCGGAGTCCTCGGGCAGCGCGACCACACCGATCACGGCGATGGCGCTCGGCAGCATCCCCGACACGATCGCGATCCCGATCTCGACGGCGGGATGGTTGCTCCGGGAGTAGGCGAAGTAGAGGCCCATCGCCGCGGCCGCCACGGCGAAGAGGATCGTCAGCACCGCGGCAACGACCAGCAGCCGGTAGGCGCCCGGGGCGTCGTCGGGGCGGTCGCCCAACCACGCTATCGCCGACCAGAAGCCGTAGCTGTCGCCGTCCTCACCGTCGTCGTGGACGATCCGGTACGCCGGCACCGAGATCATCGCGACGATCAGGAACGGGATCGTGAGCAGCTGCGTCCGCGCCAGCCGGTCGGCGTTCTCCTCTCCTTCGCGCAGGGCTGTGCGGATGAGGCCGTCCGAGTTCTCCATGAACGGAGGTTAAGACAAGGCATCCCGGATCGGGACGAACTTGGCCTGGGTCTCGGCCAGCTCGGTCGCCGGGTCGGAGCTCGCCACGATGCCGCAGCCGGCGAAGAGGCGGGCGGTGCGGTCGTCGATCATCTCGGCCGTGCGCAGCGCGATGCCCCACTCGCCGTCGCCGCTGGCGTCCATCCAGCCGACCGGCCCGGCGTAGCGGGCGCGCTCCATCGACTCGATCTCGGCGATGAGCGCGACGGCGTCCTCGCGCGGGGTCCCGCCGACCGCGGCCGAGGGGTGCAGTGCGGCGGCCAGATCCAGCGAGCTCACCCCGTCGCTGGCGACACCGGTGATGTCGGTGGCCAGGTGCATCACGTTGGGGAGCTTGAGCACGAACGGCGCATCGGGCACGTTCATCGAGGAGCAGTGCGGCTCCAGTGCGTCGGCGACCGACCTGGCGGCGTACTCGTGCTCCTCGAGGTTCTTCGAGGACTCGGCCAGCGACGCGGCGAGAGCGTGGTCGAGGTTCTCCTCGCCGGTGGGCCAGATCGTGCCCGCGAGCACACGGGAGGTGACCAGGCCGCGCTCGCGGCGTACGAGCAGCTCAGGGGTCGCGCCGAAGAGGTCGTCGACGTGGAACGTCCAGCAGGTCGGGTACGCAGCGGCCAACCGCCGCAGCACGGCGCGGATGTCGATCGGGGCGCTCGCCGCGGCCAGCAGGTCGCGGGCGAGGACCACCTTGTCGAGGTCTCCGTCCTGGAGCCGGGCGACGGCGTCGGCGACGATCCGCATCCAGTGCTCGCCATCGACGTACGCATCGGCGAAGACGACGTCGCGCGGCGCCTCCGGCTCCGGCACCGGAGTCAGCGGAGGAGGGGGCGTGGCGGCCGGGCCGACGGTGGTCACCCAGGCGACGTCGCCGCGCTTCCCGACGACGACCGCGGGCACCTTGAGCACGGAGAATCCCGGCAGGTCCGAGAAGGCGAAGGAGCCGAAGCCGACCAGGCCGGTGCCGGGCTCGCGCACGGGATCGGAGACCGTGGAGACGGCCGCCAGCTCCTCGAACCACTTGGCCGCGTGCGCGAACCGCTCCGGTCCGGACGTACGGATCTCGGCGGCGGTGCCCCAGCCGACCAGGCCCTCGCCGTGGCGGACCCAGGACAGAACGCGGCGGCGGGCGGGCAGCAGCGCGAGCAGGTCGTCGAGCGTCTCCGACCCGGCATCGAGTGCCACGGTGGTGGCTACCAGGGACTGCTGCTCAGACTCACTCACACCCCCAGGGTATCGGCGTGGTGTCGGCGAGGACGAGTCGAAGTGATGTATGGCATCCGCCCCGGGTTGCCACATATGACCATGTGGGTTGTAGCGTGCGCTGGCGTGAGTACCAACAAAGAGCAGTCGTTCATCGCAGAGAACGGCATCACCCTCGGCATCATCGCCTTGGCCCTCTTCGTCGTGCTGGGCGTTGGCCTGCCACGGTGGGTTGGCGACTCCGAATCCCACTCGGGCGTGAAGATCACGCTCCCGGAGACGCTGTCGGGCGGCTACAAGCCTGCGGACGAGAAGTCCTCCTACGACCTCGACGTGATCAAGAAGCAGGGCGCGTCCGAGGAGCAGCTGGACCTGTTCATCAAGCAGAACGCCGCCAGCTCGAAGACGGAGGACCGCAACGTGTCCGACGCGCTCGGGTTCTCGATGGCCTCGCGCACCTACATCACCAAGGACATGAAGAAGTCCGTGATGGTCCGTGCCTTCGCCGGCGACGGCAGCGCCTACTACGGCGGTGGCGAGGTCTCCAAGGTGCGCGACAACGTCTGCTACTCCAGCGCCGACCAGTCGACCGGCCAGACCCAGGCGACCTGCTCGCACGCGTCCAACGACCTGACCGTCCAGGCGACCGCTGCCTCGAAGAAGGACGCGGCGAAGTACGCCGACGAGATCTTCGAGAAGCTCGCCTGATTTCGGTCCCGGACACAGACCCGAGACAGAATCAGCACGTGACCCGAGCAGATCTGGACAAGCAGCCCGGCGAGGTCCGTCGGATGTTCGACGCCGTGGCCAAGCGCTACGACGTGACCAACGACGTGCTCTCGCTCGGCCAGGACCGACGCTGGCGACGCGAGGTCATCAAGGCCGTCGACCCGAAGCCGGGCGAGCTCGTGCTCGACCTCGCCGCCGGCACCGGCACCTCGTCCCAGCCGTTCCTGGACGCGGGCGCCGAGGTGGTCCCGACCGACTTCTCGATCGGGATGCTCCAGGTCGGCAAGCAGGCCAAGCCCCACCTACCGTTCACGGCCGGCGACGGCACCAAGCTGCCCTACCGCGACTCGACCTTCGACGCAGTGACGATCTCGTTCGGCCTGCGCAACATCGTCGACCCCGCGGCGGGCCTGCGTGAGCTGCGCCGGGTGACCCGCCCCGGCGGCCGGATCGTGGTCTGCGAGTTCTCGCACCCGACCTGGAAGCCCTTCCGGACGGTCTACGTGGAATACCTGATGAAGGCGTTGCCGCCGGTCGCTCGGGCGGTATCGTCCTCCCCGGACGCCTACGTCTACCTCGCCGAGTCCATCCGCGCATGGCCCGACCAGGCAGGCCTCGCCGCCATGCTCTCCGCGGCGGGTTGGCAGGCTCCGACCTGGACGAACCTCTCGGGTGGAATCGTCGCACTTCATCACGCAACCGCTTGATCTCTGCGAAAGTTCAACTATGACCACGACGTTGCCATGGGACGGCATCTTGATGCCTCGCGAGGCCTACGGGCCCGCAGCGGTCAAGGCCAGGGACTCACTCACCGACGCGGCCGCACAGGGCGACTGGCGCCGCGCGCTCTCGCAGGTGCGCAACGACTACACCGTCGGCGTCAACACCTGGAAGATCGGCGGTGAGTCGATGTTCACGCCGCTCCACCACGCCGCCTACCTCGGTGCTCCGCGGGAGACCGTCCAGGAGTTGCTCTCGCTTGGTGGGGTCAGGTCCCTGCCCACCGCCCACGGTGAGACGCCCTACCAGCTCGCCAAGCGGCGCGGTCACGACCACCTGCTCGACATGCTCGACCCCTACTTCCGCCCCGGCACCCCGCTCGGCGACAACCTCGAGAACGTCAACCTCCACGTGAACACGACGCTCGCCGAGCTCACCGCCGAGTTCCGTGGCGAGCACCAGTTGCGTACGTTCGACGTCCGGCTCATCTCCGAGGAGGGCGGCCCCGACGAGGCCTGGTTCACCGCGCCGGGGATGTACGGCGGCATCCGGATCGGCATGTTCTGGGGCCGTGCTCACCTGGAGTACAACTCCCGCATGGGCGACTCCTACGCCGTCGTCGGCCCGGAGGGCTCGGCCTACGTGAGCCGTTCCAAGCGCGCCGTTCCCGCCCTCCCCGCCCGCTGACGCAGAGCGGCGTGCGAAGGTCGTCCCATGGACGACTCGACTGCCGACCTGATCATCGACCTGAACCCGCTCCCGGACGAGATAGGCGGCCGGCTGCGGGCTCAGTTGGAGTTCGTCGCCGAGGCCGACAAGCTCAAGACGATCCTGCGGGCCTCGCCGCTGGCCGCGGCCGACCGGCGTGAGAACGATGCCGAGCACTCCTGGCACCTGGCGCTGATGGTGCTGCTGCTCGCGGAGTACGCCGACGAGCCGATCGACGTCGGGCACGCGATCAAGCTCGTGATCATCCACGACATGATCGAGATCTACGCCGGCGACAGCCCGGTCTTCGACCCGGCTGCGGTCGTCGACCAGGTCGAGCGCGAGATCGCTGCCGCGGAGCGGCTCTTCACGATGCTGCCGTCGGATCAGGCTGGTGAGATTCGCGCCCTGTGGGACGAGTTCGAGGCCGCTCAGACCCCCGAGGCGCGCTTCTGCAAGGCGATGGACCGCCTCGAGCCGATGCTCCTCAACTGGCTCAACCGCGGCGGCACCTGGAGCATGCCCGGCGCCACTGAGTCCCGCGTCCGCGCCCGCGAGGCCGGCGTCGTCGCCGCCTCGACCACCCTCGGTGCCGCCACCGACGCCATCGTCCGTGCGGGGCTCGCCAAGGGCTGGATCCGCCCCGACCCCGACTGAGCCCGATCCCGCCGAGTCGGCGCATCCTGACGCGAAATCAGGCCGAGTCGGCTCGTTACAACGAGCCGACTCGGCGAGATTTCCGGTGAGGACGGGCCGACTCGGCGGATTCCTGAGTGGCTGGATCCGCCCAATCCCGGCTCACTGGGAACCCGTTCCGAGTTTGCCCACATTCCCTATCCGGTATCCGTTACGCTGCGGCGACTTTGGGCTGCGGGGACGCTGAGGGGGGCCGCTCGTGGACGTGGATGTGGTGCCGGGGTCGGTGACGCACTGGACCGTCACGATCGACGATCAGCGGCGGCTCAAGTCGGCCATGGTGCGGCTGCGGCTTCGGAGCCGGGCCTACTGGGTCCTGGCGTTGGGTCTGCCCGTGTTGCTGACCGGCGCCCTCTGGTTCGGCATGCATGATCCGGGTCTTGGTCCGGGACTCGTTAGCGGGGCCGTCGAACTCGGGATGACGGTCGCTGTCGGAGTCGTCTTTCTGGCGTTCTCGCTGACGACGCCGCTGTGGACAGTCTCTCGCCGAGTGGAGCGCGAGTTTCCTGTTGGAGCCACTCTCGTCGCATGGGCGACCGAGAGCGGGTTGGGCATGCGTACGCTCAGGCGACTCGCCTTCTATCCCTGGTCGCGGCTGACGCAGATCGAGGCGGGGCCGGTGCTCGTGCGGTGTCGGCAGGGCGGTCCGAAGACGCTGGCCGTACCGGCATATCTTCCGGCCGGGCCTGATGAGGTGGCACGGTCGGTCGACTTTCCGGCCCAGCTCATCGGGCCGGCGATCAGACGCGAGCTGGCAGCGAGGGCAGGGCGGGAGCCGGTGGAGACACCGATGTTTGGGGATCCGATCGTCGTCGATCGTGCACTGCGGTGGCGGCTCGTCCGGGCGTGGCTGCGGGCGCAGCTCGGCATCACGGCGTGGTTGCTTCCGGCTGTGTTCGCTCTCAACATCCTGCTACTACTGGCCGGTGGCTCCTACCGGATGGCGATCCCCTGGTTGGTGATGGTGTTGCTCAACCCCCTCATCTGGCTGCTCTCCGGGGAGGGCCGGATGTCTGGGATGTACGCCGTCGGCGCCCCAGTCGTCGGCTCGATGGGCCAGTGGCTCGAGATCCAGGGACCGTGGGGAAGCGTTGCCTGGCCCCCGGGATGGTTGAAGCTGCGCCGGCTGACCAAGCACACCGTGACGTACGAGATGCTGCAGGTCGGTCCCGACGGAAGGCCGGCGACACCGACCAACCTCGACAAGCGGATCATCGTGATCCCCCGAGCCTTCCTCGACGCGCCGGCGCCGGCCGTCAGCGCCGAAGTCTGACCCGCCGCAACCCCCGCCATGGCGTGATTCTGCAGGCGTTTGCCGCCGGATGCGGCACGCATTTCCGCCATGGCGGGAAAGTGCCGCGCGCCATTTCGGCAACCCACTTGCAATCCGCCGCAGGAGTGGCAGGATGTGAGTTGGCCCACATTGTGATTCCATTCACAAAGTCTCAAGAAGGGGTGGGTCGCTCAGGGTAGGAGGCGAGATGGAGCTCTACGTGCCGGTGCTCGCGTTGGCGGGACTGGCGACGCTCTTCGCGGTCGGTTCGGTGGTCATGAGCTCGGTCGTCGGACCGAGCCGCGCCAACCAGGCCAAGGCGGATCCCTACGAGTGCGGGATCGAGGCCACGCCACAGGCGCTGGGCGGTCGCTTCCCGGTGAAGTACTACATCACCGCGATGCTCTTCATCATCTTCGACATCGAGATCATCTTTCTCTACCCGTGGGCCGTCAGGTTCGACGCGATGGGATGGTTCGGCCTCGCGGAGATGGGCCTGTTCCTGCTGACGGTGTTCGTGGCGTACGCCTATGTGTGGCGCCGCGGCGGATTGGACTGGGACTGACATGGGTCTCGAAGAAAAGCTTCCCTCCGGCGTACTTCTGACCACGGTCGAAGGTCTGGCCGGCTACTTCCGCAAGGCGAGCCTGTGGCCGGCGACGTTCGGACTGGCCTGCTGCGCCATCGAGATGATGACGTCGGGCGGCCCGAAGTACGACCTGGCCAGATACGGCATGGAGGTCTTCCGGGCCTCGCCGCGGCAGGCCGATCTGATGATCGTGGCCGGCCGGGTGAGCCAGAAGATGGCGCCGGTGCTGCGCCAGATCTACGACCAGATGCCTGAGCCGAAGTGGGTGCTCGCGATGGGCGTCTGCGCCAGCAGCGGCGGCATGTTCAACAACTACGCGATCGTCCAGGGCGTCGACCACATCGTGCCCGTCGACATGTATCTCCCCGGCTGCCCGCCGCGTCCCGAGATGCTGATCGACGCGATCCTCAAGCTCCACGACAAGATCCAGGGCGGCTCGCTGGGCGTCAACGCCGAGCGCGAGGAGGTCGCCAACGAGACCGCGGCGCTGCGCCAGCTGCCGCTGATCGACCAGACGGGACTTCTGCGGTGAGCGACCAGAACAGCGGCCAGAACAGTGGCATGTTCGGGGTGGCGGACACCGGCGACACCAGCGGCTACGGCGGTCTCACCCGCCAGCACGCGATGCCGAGTCGCACCAGCGACGTCGGGGTGCAGCCTTACGGCGGCTGGTTCAAGGAGATCGCCGACTCCCTCGCCTTCACCGAGGCGGAGGCGGTCATCCACCGCGGTGAGCTGACCTTCCACGTACGCCGCGAGCGGCTGCTCGAGGCCCTGCAGGTGCTCCGCGACGAGCTGCGCTTCGAGCTCTGCTCCGGCGTCTCCGGCGTGCACTACCTCTCTGACCAGGGGAAAGAGCTGCACGCGGTCTATCACCTGCTCTCGATGACGTACAACCGCCGGGTGCGGGTGGAGACCTCGGCCCCCGACGAGGACCCGCACGTGCCGAGCGCGGTGGGCATCTACCCGACGCTCGACTGGCACGAGCGCGAGACCTACGACATGTTCGGGATCGTCTTCGACGGCCACCCCGGACTGACCCGGATCCTGATGCCCGACGACTGGCCGGGCCACCCGCAGCGCAAGGACTACCCGCTGGGTGGGATCCCGGTGGAATACAAGGGCGCGACGATCCCGCCGCCGGACACCCGGAGGAGCTACTCATGACGACCACCGAAGACGAGGGACGTACGTTCACCGTCACCGGCCAGGACTGGGACGAGCTGACCGACGCCCTCAAGGACGTCAAGGACGAGCGGATCGTCGTCAACATGGGCCCGCAGCACCCCTCGACGCACGGGGTGCTCCGGCTGATCCTCGAGCTCGAGGGCGAGACGGTCACCGAGGCGCGTGCCGGGATCGGCTACCTGCACACGGGCATCGAGAAGAACATGGAATACCGGTCCTGGACGCAGGGGACCACGTTCGTCACCCGGATGGACTACCTGTCGCCGATCTTCAACGAGACGGCGTACGTCCTCGGGGTGGAGAAGCTGCTCGGCATCGGCGCCGAGGTGCCGGAGAAGGCCGACGTCATCCGGGTCTTGCTGATGGAGCTCAACCGGATCTCCTCCCACCTGGTGGCGATCGCGACCGGCGGCATGGAGCTCGGCGCGCTGACCGTGATGACGATCGGGTTCCGCGAGCGTGAGCTGTGCCTGGACCTGTTCGAGTTCATCACCGGGCTGCGGATGAACCACGCCTACATCCGGCCCGGCGGCATCGCCCAGGACGTGCCGGAGGGCACCGTCGCGCGGGTGAGCGAGTTCATCGAGCTGATGAAGAAGCGCCTGGAGGAGTACGCGGCGCTGTGCAACGCCAATCCGATCTTCAAGGGCCGCCTGGAGCAGGTCGGCTACCTCGACCTGGAGGGCTGTCTTGCGCTCGGGCTGACCGGCCCGATCCTGCGGAGCACGGGCTATCCGTGGGACCTGCGCAAGACCCAGCCCTACTGCGGCTATGAGGACTACGACTTCGAGGTCATCACCTGGGACACCTGCGACTCCTACGGCCGGTTCCGGATCCGGCTGGCCGAGATGTGGGAGTCGCTGCGGATCATGGAGCAGGCCCTCAAGAGGCTGAACGATCTCGACGGCGCCCCCGTCATGGTGGCCGACAAGAAGATCGCCTGGCCCTCGCAGCTCTCCGTCGGTCCCGACGGCCAGGGCAACTCCCTCGACCACATCCGCCACATCATGGGCGAGTCGATGGAGGCGCTGATCCATCACTTCAAGCTGGTCACCGAGGGCTTCCGGGTCCCGGCAGGCCAGGCGTACGTCGCGATCGAGTCGCCGCGCGGAGAGCTCGGCGCCCACGTGGTCAGCGACGGTGGCACCAAGCCCTACCGGGTCCACTTCCGGGACCCGTCGTTCACGAACCTGCAGGCCACCTCGGTGATGTCCGAGGGCGGCATGGTTGCCGACGTGATCGTGGCGATCGCGTCCATCGACCCGGTGATGGGAGGCGTCGACCGATGACGCTTGCTGCTGAGACCTACGACGAGCTGCGCGAGATCGCCGCTCGCTACCCCCAGGCCCGCTCCGGGCTGCTGCCGATGCTCCATCTGGTGCAGTCGGTCGAGGGTCGGGTCACGCCCGAAGGGATCCAGGCCTGCGCCGAGGTCCTGGGCCTCACCCCGGCCGAGGTGAGCGGGGTGGCGACGTTCTACACGATGTACAAGCGTCATCCAGTCGGCACCCACCACGTCGGCGTCTGCACCAACACCCTGTGCGCGGTCATGGGCGGCGACGAGATCTTCGCCTGCCTGCGCGAGAAGCTCGAGGTGGGCAACGACGAGACCACCGCCGATGGCGCGATCACGCTCGAGCACATCGAGTGCAACGCGGCCTGCGACTACGCGCCGGTGGTGATGGTCAACTGGGAGTTCTTCGACAACCAGACCCCGGAGTCGGCCTCGCAGCTGGTCGACGACCTGCGTGAGGGCCGCGAGGTCGTGGCCTCGCGCGGCGCTCGGATCACGAGCTGGCGCGAGGCCGAGCGGGTCCTCGCCGGCTTCGAGGACGGGCTCGTCGACGAGGGGCCTGCGGCCGGACCGGCGTCGCGCGTCGGGCTGGAGCTCGCCCGCGAGCGCGGCTGGGCCGCGCCCGGTGATGCCCACGGCGCCGCCGACGTACCGGAGGAACTGCCCGAGGCCGTCGAGGTGGCCGATACCCGTCGCGCCGAGTCGGAGACGATCGCCGAGGAGGCGTCCGATGACTGACACTCTGACCCCGGTGCTGACCGCCAACTGGGGCGACGAGCGAGCCTGGACCCTGCCGGCCTACGCCGAGCAGGGCGGCTACGACGCGCTCGATGTCGCTCTCGGGATGGCGCCCGAGGACGTACAGACGATGGTCAAGGACTCCGGGCTCCGCGGTCGCGGTGGCGCCGGGTTCCCGACCGGGGTGAAGTGGGGCTTCCTGCCGGCGCCCGACCCCGAGAACCCCAAGCCGCGTTACCTGGTGGTCAACGCCGACGAGTCCGAGCCGGGCACCTGCAAGGACATCCCGCTGATGATGGCCTCGCCCCACACCCTGGTCGAGGGCGTGATCATCTCCTCCTACGCCATCCGCGCGGAGCGTGCCTTCATCTACGTACGCGGCGAGGTGCTGCACGTGATCCGGCGGCTGCAGGCGGCGGTCCGTGAGGCCTACGCCGCCGGCCACCTCGGCACCAACATCCACGGCTCCGGCTACGACCTCGAGCTGGTGGTGCACGCCGGTGCCGGGGCCTACATCTGTGGTGAGGAGACCGCGCTGCTCGACTCGCTCGAGGGGCGCCGCGGTCAGCCGCGGCTGCGGCCGCCGTTCCCGGCTGTCGCCGGTCTCTACGCGAGCCCGACCGTGATCAACAACGCCGAGTCGATCGCCTCGGTCCCCGCCATCGTCAAGAACGGTGCCGACTGGTTCGCCGGCATGGGCACCGAGAAATCGGCCGGCGTCGGCATCTTCTCGCTCTCCGGTCACGTCAAGAAGCCGGGGCAGTACGAGGCACCGCTCGGCATCACGCTGCGCAAGCTGATCGAGCTGGCCGGCGGCGTACGCGAGGGGCATGAGCTGAAGTTCTGGACCCCGGGTGGCTCCTCGACCCCGTTGTTCACCCAGGAGCACCTGGACGTGACGCTGGACTTCGAAGGGGTGCAGGCGGCCGGCTCGATGCTCGGCACCCGCGCGCTGCAGATCTTCGACGATTCCGTCTGCGTGGTGCGCGCGGTGCTGCGGTGGACGGAGTTCTACAAGCACGAGTCCTGTGGCAAGTGCACGCCGTGCCGCGAGGGCACCTGGTGGCTGGTGCAGGTGCTGGAGCGGCTGGAGAAGGGCGACGGCAAGCCCGAGGACCTCGACCTGCTGCTCGACCAGTGCGACAACATCCTGGGCCGCTCGTTCTGCGCGCTCGGTGATGGCGCGACGAGCCCGATCACGAGCTCGATCCAGTATTTCCGGGACGAATACCTGGCCCATCTGGAGCAGGGTGGCTGTCCCTTCGACGCCAAGAAGTCGACCGCATGGGCGGAGGCAGTGCAGTGACCGATGTGACGCTCAAGATCGACGGCGCCGACGTGACGGTGCCCGAGGGCACGCTGGTGATCCGGGCGGCCGAGGAGGCCGGGATCGAGATCCCGCGCTTCTGTGACCACCCGCTGCTCGCGCCCGTCGGCGCCTGCCGGCAGTGCCTGGTCGACATCCCCGACGCCGGCAACGGCCGCGGCTTCCCGAAGCCGCAGGCCTCCTGCACGATCCCGGTGGCCGAGGGCATGGTGGTGGAGACGCAGAACTCCACGGCCGTGAAGGCCCAGCAAGGGATCATGGAGTTTCTCCTGGTCAACCACCCGTTGGACTGCCCGGTGTGCGACAAGGGCGGCGAGTGCCCGCTGCAGAACCAGGCGATGTCCCACGGCCAGGGTGAGACTCGCTTCGAGGGGACGAAGCGGACCTTCCCGAAGCCGATCAACCTCTCGCCCAACGTGCTGCTCGACCGCGAGCGGTGCATCGTCTGCCAGCGCTGCACCCGCTTCGCCGCCGAGATCCCGGGCGACCCGGGGATCGCGCTGATCCAGCGTGGTGCGCAGCAGCAGATCGGTATCGCGGAGGACAAGCCGTTCTCGTCATACTTCTCCGGCAACGTCATCCAGATCTGCCCGGTGGGCGCGCTCACCTCGGACGACTACCGGTTCCGGGCTCGGCCCTTCGACCTCGTCTCGACCCCGAGCGTCGCCGAGCACGACGCCTGCGGCGCCGCGATCCGCATCGACCACCGCCGTGGCAAGGTCATGCGCCGCCTCGCAGGCAACGACCCGGAGGTCAACGAGGAGTGGATCTCCGACAAGGACCGCTTCGGCTTCCGCTACGCCGTCCGCGACCGGCTCACCTCGCCGATGATCCGTGAGGACGGCGAGCTCCGGCCGGCGTCCTGGCTGGAGGCCGTCGCCGTCGCCGCCCAGGGCCTGGCCGGTTCCGGCTCGGTGGGCGTGCTGCCCGGTGGGCGACTGACGCTGGAGGACGCGAAGGCGTACGCCGCCTTCGCCCGCGACACGCTCCGCACTCCGCACATCGACTTCCGCGCGCGCCCGCTCTCGGAGGAGGAGGCCGGCTTCCTGCGCTCACGCGTCGCGGGGAGCAGCCTCACCTACGCCGACCTCGACGCCGCCGACCACGTGGTTCTGGCCGGCCTCGAGCCCGAGGACGAGGCCGGGACGCTCTTCCTCCGGCTGCGCAAGGCCAACAAGAGCGGTCTGCGGATCACCACCCTGAGTCCGTACGCCTCGGAGGGCTCACGCAAGCTCGGAGCCTCGGTCGTCCTGACCGCCCCCGGTGCCGAGAAGGACGCGTTGTCCCAGGTCAGCGGGGTCACCGAGGCTTCGGTGATCCTGGTCGGCGAGCGGCTGGCGACCAGCCCCGGCGCCTACTCCGCCGCCGCCGAGCTCGCCGACCGCACCGGCGCCAGGCTCGCCTGGGTGCCGCGTCGTGCCGGCGACCGGGGTGCGGTCGAGGCAGACCTGCTGCCCGGTGAAGGCGGCCTCGACGCCGAGGCCATGGTCCGCGCCGGCCTCGACGCCCTCGTGGTCGCCGGCGTCGACCCCGACGACACCGCCGACCCGGCCGCCTTCCTGGCCGCCCTCGACCAGGCCGGCTTCGTGGTCAGCCTCGAGCAGCGGGTCACTGCCGTGACCGAGCGCGCCGACGTCGTACTTCCTGTCGCCACCGCCTCCGAGAAGGCCGGCACCTTCGTCACCTGGGAAGGTCGTCGCCGCCCGTTCGTGAAGGTCTTCGACAAGCCCGCCGCCTACTCCGACGCCGAGGTCCTCGGCCACATCACCGCCGAGTTCGCACAAATGGGTGCCGAGTCCGCAGAAGTGGCGGACGAAAGTGTCGAATCGTCGCCCACAACTACCGACTCGGCCGCCACAACTACCGATTCGGCGGGGCTTCGACTGGCGACCTGGCATCTGATGCTCGACAACGGGACCCTGCAGAGCGGTGACAAGGCGCTGGCCGCGACCGCGCGACCGGCGTTCGTACGCATCCCGGCAGCGCTCCACGAGGAGGTCGGTGACGTCGTCACGATCACCGGCGACCGGGGCAGATGGACGCTCCCGGCGCTTCCGGCCGAGCTGGCCGAGGGCACGATCTGGGTGCCGACCAACTCGTTCGGGCGCGGCGTATGGGCCGATCTGGCCTCGCCGGGGTCGACCGTGAGCGTGGAGGGGGCCAAGTGAACGGGCTGGAGCAGTTCGGCCAGGACCCCTGGTGGATCATCGCGATCAAGGTCCTGCTGGTCTTCGTCGTCTGCGTCGTGCTGACGCTGTTCAACATCTGGTGGGAGCGCAAGGTCGTGGCCCGGATGCAGCACCGCATCGGGCCCAACCGGCACGGACCGTTCGGCCTGCTCCAATCCCTGGCCGACGGTGTGAAGCTGGCGCTGAAGGAGGACCTGACGCCGGAGAAGGCCGACAAGATCGTCTTCATCACGGCCCCGATCCTGGCCACGGTGCCGGCGTTCGTGACGTTCTCGGTGATCCCGTTCGGGCCGGAGGTCAACCTCTTCGGCGTGCAGACGCCGCTGCAGCTGACCGACATGCCGGTCGCGGTGCTGTTCGTGATGGCGATCGCCAGCATCGGCATCTACGGGATCGTGCTGGGAGGCTGGGCATCGGGCTCGACGTACTCCCTGCTCGGTGGGCTGCGAAGCAGCGCCCAGATGATCTCCTACGAGGTCTCGATGGGCCTGGCGCTCGTCACCGTCTTCCTGATGGCCGGCAGCCTGTCCACCAGCCAGATCGTCTCGGCCCAGGAGGACTGGTGGTTCGGCGCCCTGCTGCTGCCGTCCTTCCTGATCTACTGCATCTCGATGGTCGGCGAGACCAACCGCGCGCCGTTCGACCTCCCCGAGGCCGAGGGCGAGCTGGTCGGTGGGTTCCACACCGAATACTCCAGCCTGAAGTTCGCCCTTTTCTTCCTGGCCGAATACATCAACATGGCCACAGTCAGTGCGCTCGCCACCACGTTGTTCCTCGGCGGCTGGCGAGCCCCGCTCGGCATCGGCACCCTCTGGGCCGGCGCCAACGAGGGCTACTGGCCGGTGCTGTGGTTCTTCCTGAAGATGTTCTTCTTCATCTGGGTCTTCATCTGGCTGCGCGGCACGCTGCCACGGCTGCGCTACGACCAGTTCATGTCGCTCGGCTGGAAGGTCCTGCTGCCGGCGAGCCTCGCCTGGATCGTGGTCGTCGCGGTGATCAAGATGGCCGCGATCCAGGGCGGCTTCAGCCCTGACTGGATCCTCTTCGGCTTCGGTCTGGCCGTCACGGTCGTCGTGGTGCTCGGCTTCCTCAACCGGCTTCCGGAGAAGGAGGCCCAGGTCACCAAGCCGACCGGCGGCTTCCCCACACCCGCCCTGCCGCTCGGCGGGGCCGTGCGAGGGGCCGCCCAGCCGCTGGTGTTCGGACCGCCGGCGGTGCCGACAACCACCAACGGCGTACGCATTCTTCCCTCTCCTGAGGAGGCCAAGTGAGCAACGACGACCGCTCGTTCAAGGAGCGTTTCTGGGACCCGGTCAGCGGGTTCGCGGTGACCTTCGGGACGCAGTTCAAGAAGCCGGTCACCGAGCAGTATCCGCAGCAGAAGGAGCCGACCGAGGAGCGCTTCCACGGCCGGCACCAGCTCAACCGGCATGCCGACGGCCTGGAGAAGTGCATCGGGTGCGAGCTGTGCGCCTGGGCCTGCCCCGCCGACGCCATCTACGTCGAGGGCGCGCCCAACACCGAGGAGGAGCGCTACTCGCCCGGTGAGCGCTACGGCCGCGTCTACCAGATCAACTACCTGCGCTGCATCCTGTGCGGCCTGTGCATCGAGGCCTGCCCGACGCGGGCGCTGACGATGACCAACGAGTACGAGCTCGCCGACACCTCGCGCGAGAGCCTGATCTACGAGAAGCAGGACCTGCTCGCGCCGCTCGAGGACGGGATGGAGGCGCCTCCGCACCCGATGTTCCTCGGCAACGACGACACCTCCTACTACGCCCCGGAGCCCAAGGAGCCCACGCGATGAGCTTCGTGATCCTCGCCTCGATCATGGTGATCGCGGCGCTGGGCCTCTTGTTCGCGCGCAAGCCGGTGCACGCCGCGCTGTCGCTGGCGGTCGTGATGATCGGGCTGGCGATGGTCTACGCGATGCTGGAGGCGCCGTTCCTGTTCGCCGTGCAGATCGTCGTCTACACCGGCGCGATCCTGATGCTGTTCCTGTTCGTGATCATGCTGGTCGGCGTCGACACCTCCGACAGGCTCAAGGAGACGATCGCGGGGCAGAAGGTGCTCGCGGTCATCCTCGGAGTGGGGTTGGGCGCGACGCTGATCGCGGGCATCGGCCAGGCGAGCATCGCCACGATGCGCGGGCTGGCCAGCGCCAACGAGGGCGGCAACGTACAACGCCTCGCCGACCTCCTCTTCTCCCGCTACGTGATCGCCTTCGAGGCGACCAGCGCGCTGCTGATCACCGCCGCGATCGGCGCGATGGTGCTGGCCCACCGCGAGCGCATCGACCCGAAGCAGAGCCAGACCGACCTGGCCCAGAAGCGGGTCGCCGACTACGCGAAGAGCGGCAAGCACCTCGGTCCGCTGCCCCCACCGGGCACCTTCGCACGCCACAACAGCAACGACACCCCGGCGCTGCTGCCGGACGGGTCGCAGAGCACGAAGTCGGTCCCGGCCATCCTCGCCGGCGGTCGTGCGGACGAAGGAGAGGACGCATGAGCGAGCGTCAGCGAGCGAGTCATGGGATCAACATGCCGCCGCGTTCGTATGATGGCGCTTGCGCTACGGAGGCGGCGGCATGACAGACAACACCACGGCGTACGTCATCCTGTCCGCCATCCTCTTCACGATCGGCACGATCGGCGTGCTGACCAGGCGAAACGCCATCGTCGTCTTCATGTGCGTCGAGCTGATGCTCAACGCGGCCAACCTGGCCCTGGTGGCGTTCAGCCGGATGCACGGCAACCTCGACGGGCAGGTGACCGCGTTCTTCGTGATGGTCGTCGCGGCCGCTGAGGTGGTCGTCGGGCTGGCGATCATCATGACCATCTTCCGCACCAGAAACACGGCTTCGGTCGACGAGCCAAGGATGCTCAAGTGGTGAATCCTGTCGAGGCCAGCGGCGTCTTCTCGCTGATCTGGCTGGTCATCGCGCTGCCCCTCGCCGGTGCGGCCCTGATTCTGATCGGGCGCCCGCTGGCGCCGGCACTCTTCGACCGGATCGGGCACTGGCTCGCGGTCGGGCTCGCCGGGGCGTCCTTCGTGCTGTCGCTCGTCCTCTTCATCGCCGACCTCGGTCGCGACGAGGAGAGCAGGCAGGTCGTCCAGCACCTCTACACCTGGTTCGACACCGGTGGTCTGAGTGTCGGGTTCGATCTCCTCTACGACCAGCTCTCCAGCCTGTTCCTGCTGCTCATCACCGGGGTCGGCACGCTGATCCACATCTACTCGGTCGGCTACATGGCCGACGACGAGCGGCGCACTCGGTTCTTCGGCTACCTCAACCTGTTCCTCGCCGCGATGCTGATGCTGGTGCTGGCGGAGAACTACGTAGGCCTCTTCCTCGGCTGGGAGGGCGTCGGCCTGGCGTCCTACCTGCTGATCGGCTTCTGGCAACACAAGCCGTCGGCGGCAGCCGCCGCCAAGAAGGCGTTCGTGATGAACCGGGTCGGCGACATGGGTCTCTCGCTGGCGATCGCGCTCTGCTTCGTCACCTTCGGCTCGACGTCGTTCTCGGCGATCGACATCAGCGACACCACCACGACCACCCTCAACTGGCTGGGCATCCTGCTGCTCGTCGGTGCCTGCGGTAAGTCCGCCCAGGTGCCGCTGCAGGGCTGGCTGCTCGACGCGATGGAGGGCCCGACCCCGGTCTCGGCGCTGATCCACGCGGCCACGATGGTGACCGCCGGCGTCTATCTGATCGTCAGGTCGAGCGTGATCTTCGACGCCGCCGAGGCCGCCTCGACCGCCGTCGTGGTCGTCGCCCTGGTGACGATCATCTGGGGCGCCGCGGTGAGCTGCGTGAAGGACGACATCAAGAAGGTCCTGGCCGGTTCGACGATGAGCCAGATCGGCTACATGATGCTGGCCGCCGGGCTGGGCGGGCCGGGCTACGCGTTCGCGATCTTCCACCTGCTCACCCACGGCTTCTTCAAGGCCAACATGTTCCTCGGCGCCGGGTCTCTGATGCACGGCATGAACGACGACGTGAACCTCAAGCACTATGGTGCGCTGAGTCGGGCGCTCCCGGTCACGTTCGTGACGTTCTCGATGGGCTACCTGGCCATCATCGGCTTCCCCGGGTTCGCCGGCTTCTGGTCCAAGGACAAGATCCTCGAGGTCGCCTTCGCTGATAGTTGGCTGGTCGGCATCATCGCCCTCCTGGCCGCCGGTGTGACCGCGTTCTACATGACCCGCCTGATGATGCTCGCCTTCTTCGGCCGCAAGCGCTGGCCCGAGGGCGTACATCCGCACGAGTCGCCGCGGATCATGACCGGTCCGCTCGTCGTCCTCGCCGCGCTGTCGGTCCTCGGTGGCGTCTTCGCGCTCGGCGGCTGGATCGAGCACTGGCTCGAGCCGGTGGTCGCGATCGGCCACGTCGAGCAACACGGTCCGCTCCCGGTCTGGGCGACCTCTGTCCTCGCGGTGCTGGTCGTCGCGATCGGGGTCGCGGCCGCCGGGTTCGTCTTCGGGCGCCGCCCGATCACGACCGAGCCGACTCCCTACCTGCACGTCCCGCACGTCGAGGACGTCGTGGTGCCGCCCGGGATGGCGATCACCCGCGGCACCCTCGCGACCGACAAGTACGCCGTCGACGGCCTGATGAGCGGTGGCCCGATCGCGCTCGCGGCGATCGCCGGTGAGCTCCGCAAGGCGCAGACCGGCTACGTACGTTCCTACGCCCTCTCCGTCCTCGGCGGCACTGTGCTGGTGACCCTCGTGATCCTGGTGGTCAACTGATGCTGACAATCCTCGTCCTCGTCCCGTTCGCGGGTGCGCTGATCACCGCGGTGATGCCGGCGCGGCCCAAGGCGTGGGCCTTCGGCTTCGCGATCGCCACCCTGATCGCCGGCATCGTCACGATGTTCACGGCCCCCGACACCGATCTCGTCTGGATCGAGCCGCTCGGCGTCCACTGGGCGCTCGAGATGGACGGCTTCGGCAAGCTGATGGTGATGCTGACCGTCGTCCTGGTCCCGCTCGTGATGGTCGCGGCGGTCAAGGACCACGACAAGCGCTGGTACGCCTGGGCGCTGGCCCTGGAGGCCTTCGCGCTGCTCACCTTTACCGCCGGCGATCTCTTCCTCTTCTACATCGCCTTCGAGGCGACGCTGATCCCGGCGTACTTCATGATCGGCCAGCACGGTGGCCCCAACCGGGCCCGAGCCGCGCTCAAGTTCCTGATGTTCCAGCTCGGCGGCGGGCTGGTGCTGCTCGGTGCGCTGATCGGCTTCTTCGTGGTCTCTTCGGAGGCCGGGTCGCCGTCGTACCTGATCAGCGACCTCGCCCAGCTCGACATCGGCACCACCGCCGAGCGTTGGATCTTCGTGGCGATGTTCATCGCGTTCGCGGTCAAGGCGCCGCTGTTCCCGGTGCACACCTGGCTGGCCGACACCACCGAGCAGGCCACCACGCCGACCTCGGTGCTCCTGGTGTGCGTCCTCGACAAGATCGGCACCTTCGGCATGATCCGGCTCTGCCTGGGCCTGGTGCCGGAGGCGTCCGCCTGGGCGACGCCCGTCGTCGTGGCGCTGGCGCTGATCTCGATCGTCTACGGCGCGGTGCTGGCGATCGGGCAGGACGACCTGCTCCGCCTGATCGGTCTGACGTCGCTCTCGCACTTCGGGCTGATCACCCTCGGCATCTTCGCGGCGACCCGCGAGGGCCTGGTCGGGGCGATCCTCTACATGGTCAACCACGGTGTCGCGACCGCGGCGATGTTCCTGATCGCCGGGTTCCTGATCGCCCGCAAGGGCACCGCGTCGATCTCGTCGATGCGGGGGCTGGAGAAGGCGACCCCGGTGCTCGCCGGCACGTTCCTGATCGCCGGTCTGGCGACCGCCGGCCTCCCGGGCCTGAGTCAGTTCGTCTCCGAGATCCTGGTCCTGATCAGCGCGTTCGACTACCACTGGCTTGTCGGCGTCATCGCGGTCACCGCGATCGTGCTCGCCGCCATCTACGTGCTGTGGGCCTACCAGCGGATCTTCACCGGACCCGCTCAGCTGTCCAAACCGGTCTCCGACCTCGACCGGCGGGAGCTCGGCGTAGTCGTTCCTCTGCTGGTCGCACTTCTCTTCTTCGGCTTCGTCCCCGGACCGCTGATCTCGGCGGCCCAGCCGGTCGTGGCTCCTCTTGTTGATGTCATCCAGGCAGGTGAGTGACGCGATGTTCGAGTCCCCCGGAATTTCGTACGCCACCCTCTGGCCCGTCCTGCTGGTGCTGGCCGTGGCGTGCGCCGGTGTCGTGGTGGAGGCCTTCGCGCCGCGTGCCGCGCGGTTCAACGCCCAGGTGTCGCTGGCGTTGGCCGGCCTGGTCGCCGCACTCGCCGGGACCGTCGCCGTCGGCGCCGGGTCCAGCCTCGGTGCCTCGACCGGTGAGGGTGCCCTGATCGTCGACGGCCCGGGGGTCTTCTCCCAGGGCCTGGTGCTGCTGGTCTCGCTCGGCGGCGTCGCGCTCTTCGCCGAGCGACGTCTCGACAACGGGGTGAGCGCCTTCGCCGGTCAGGCCGCGGCCCTGCCGGGCACACCGGCCGAGCGCACCGCCTCCCAGCGGGGGCTGGAGCACACCGAGGTCTACCCGCTGATGATGTTCGCGGTCGGCGGGATGATGCTCTTCTGCATCTCCGGCGACCTGCTGATGCTCTTCGTGGCGCTCGAGGTGCTGTCCCTGCCGCTCTACCTGCTGACCGGGCTGGCGCGCCGTCGCCGGCTGCTATCCCAGGAAGCGGCGCTGAAGTACTTCCTGCTCGGCGCGTTCTCCTCCGGCATCTTCCTCTACGGTCTCGCGCTGGTCTACGGCTTCGCCGGGTCGATGTCGCTGGCCGAGATCGGTGAGGTGGCGGCCGAGGACGGCTCCAGCCCGCTCCTGCTCCTCGGCATCGGCCTGATGGCCGTCGGCCTGCTCTTCAAGACCGGCGCCGTGCCCTTCCACTCCTGGACCCCGGACGTCTACCAGGGCGCTCCGACGCCGGTCACCGCGTGGATGAGCGCGGCCACCAAGATCGCCGCATTCGCCGCGATGCTCCGGCTCTTCTACGTCGCCTTCGGCGCCGAGGGCGACATCTGGCGCCCGGCGATCGGCGTCATCGCCGTGCTGACGATGCTGCTCGGCGCCTCCTTCGCGGTGGTCCAGACCGATGTGAAGCGGATGCTCGGCTACTCCGCCGTCGCCCACACCGGCTTCCTGCTGACCGGCCTCCTCGGCGTACAGACCGACGCCTTCGGCTCGACCCAGGCGGTGCTCTTCTACCTGACCGCCTACGGGTTCGCGACCCTCGGCGCTTTTGCGATCGTCTCCCTGGTCCGCGGGCCCAACGGTGAGGTCAACTCGCTGGATCGCTGGGCCGGCCTGGGCCGGTCCAACCCGTGGGTCGCGGCGACCTTCGCCGTCTTCCTGCTCTCCATGGCCGGCCTGCCGCTGACCGCAGGGTTCATCGGCAAGTGGGGCGTCTTCGCCGCCGCGCTGGGCGCCGGTCAGTGGCCCGTCGTCGCGGTCGCGATCGGCTCGAGCATCATCGCGATCTTCTTCTACGTACGCGTGATGATGCTGATGTTCTTCACCGACCCGCGCGAGGACGTGGCCGCGGTAGTGACCCCGTCGTACGCCACCACCGTCGTGATCGCACTGAGCGCTGTCGCCACCGTCTTGTTGGGTGTAATTCCGGGCCCTGTGCTCAGCCTGTTGGTGGATGCGGGAGGATTCATCGGGTGAGCACCAGCGCACCCACCGACCGAGCCCCTGAACTCGCCCTCCCGATCACCGATCCCGAGCTCGAGCAGCGGCTCCGCGCTCGGCTGGCGATCGTGGAGGAGAAGCTGGCGGGTTACGCCCGCAGCAGCTCCCCGTTCGTCACGGAAGCGGCCTCCCATCTGCTGGAGGCCGGCGGCAAGCGGTTCCGGCCGTTGCTGGTGCTGCTGGCCGCCGAGTACGGCCCGGACAAGCTCGCCGACGAGGTCATCACCGCCGCCTGCGTCGTCGAGCTCACCCACCAGGCCTCGCTCTACCACGACGACGTCATGGACGAGGCGCTCGTGCGCCGCGGTGAGGACACCGCCAACGCCCGCTTCGACAACCACGTCGCCATCCTGACCGGCGACTTCCTCTTCGCCCGCTCCTCGGAGCTGACCGCCCAGCTGGGTCCGGAGGCCGTACGCATCCAGGCGGCCACCTTCGCCAAGCTCGTCGAGGGTCAGATCCTCGAAGGCGTTGCGCCGCCCGAGGGCGTCGACCCGGTCGACCACCACCTCGAGGTGCTGGCCGGGAAGACCGGCGTCCTGATCGCCACCTCGGCTCTCTACGGTGCGCTCTTCGCCGGCGCCGACAAGGAGATCCAGGACGCCCTGCTCGCCTACGGCGACATCGTCGGCGTCGCCTTCCAGCTCTCCGACGACATCCTCGACATCGCCTCCGACGAGTCCGGCAAGACGCCGGGCACCGACCTCCGTGAGGGCGTCCCGACGCTCCCGGTGCTGCTGGCCCGCCGGTCCACCGACGCCGGCGACGCAAGGCTCCTGGAGCTGCTCGACAGCGACCTCACCGACGACGCGGCTCTGGCCGAGTGCGTCGGCCTCCTCCGCGCCCACCCGGCGCTGGCGGAGGCCCGCGCCTACGTCCAGTCCCGCGCCGAGGAGGCCAAGGCCGCTCTCGCCCCGCTGCCGGAGGGGCCCGTCCGCAAGGCCCTCGAGGCCTTCGCAGACATCGTCGCGGTCCGCTCCGTCTGAGCCGAGGCGCGATATTCGGTAAAGGGTATCGACGCCCTGGCAGTACCGTTGCGACGTGAATGAGCAACGGCGTGGAGTGATGTTCGGCGCCGCTGCCTACATCATGTGGGGAGCGTTCCCGCTCTACTTCCCGCTCATGGAGCCCGCCGGGGCCTGGGAGATCCTGGGACACCGGATCGTGTGGTCGCTGGTCGTGGCCGGAGCGCTGGTGCTGATCGTGGGGCGCCGTGCGCAGGTGGCCGCGATCCTGCGCGACCGGCGCAAGCTCGTGCTGCTGACTGCGGCTGCGGCGGTGATCTCGATCAACTGGGTGACGTACATCTGGGGGGTCAACAACGGGCGGATCGTGGAGACGAGCCTGGGTTACTTCACCAACCCGCTGGTCACGATGTTGATGGGCGTGATCATCCTGCGTGAGCGGATGCGGAAGCTGCAGTGGGTGGCGCTCGGGATCGCGTTCGTGGCCACCGTCGTGCTCACCGTCGACTACGGCCGGCTGCCGTGGGTCGCGCTGATCCTGGCCTTCTCCTTCGGCACCTACGGGCTGCTCAAGAAGAGCGCGGGGGTCGGGCCGTTCGAGTCGCTGGCCGTCGAGACCGCCGTGACAGCGCCGTTCGCGCTGGCACTGATCATCGCTCTCCAGGCGACCGGCAACGGCACGCTCTTCGGCCACGGTGCCCTCCACGTACTCCTCCTGATCAGCCTCGGCATCATCACCGTCGTGCCGCTGGCCTGCTTCGGCGCGGCCGCCATCCGGGTGCCGATGGTCACGATCGGGCTGCTCCAGTACCTCGCGCCGATCCTGCAGTTCGCCGTCGGCGTCTTCATCGCCCACGAGGCGATGCCTCCCGGCCGCTGGGCCGGATTCGCGATCGTCTGGATCGCCCTGGTCATCTTCAGCGCCGAGGCCATCCACCACCGCCGCAAGGTCCTGCGGACGCTCGTGACCCCGCCGAGCACGACGACCGTCTAGACCCGCCTCCGCCGACCTAGGTGACGTCTCGGCGACTGGGTGCCGTCCAAGGAGCGGACCGTTCGTGTGTTTTCACATCCACTCGACTAACTCAAGTATTGTCCTCGACATTCGTAACCCGATCGACCTTGACTCGGCAGGGCAGAAGTGAGGAACCAGATGAAGAAGATCAAGGTTGCAGTGGCGTTGGCCGCTGCGAGCATCCTGACCTTGACCGCGTGCGGTGGCTCCGGCGGCGGCAGTGACGCGGAGTCGATCTCCATCGTCGGCTTCGCCGTCCCCGAGACGGCCAACAAGGCGATCGCCAAGGAGTTCAACAAGACCCCTGAGGGCGAGGGCGTCACCTTCCAGACCTCGTACGGCGCCTCGGGCGACCAGAGCCGTGCGGTCGAGTCAGGCCTGAAGGCCGACTATGTCCACCTGTCCGTCGGCACCGACGTACAGCGCCTGGAGAAGGCCGGCCTCGTCGACGCGTCGTGGGACGACGGCGACAACAAGGGCATCGTGTCCAGCTCGGTCGTCGTACTCGGTGTCCGTGAGGGCAACCCGAAGAACATCCAGGGTTGGGAGGACCTCGTCAAGCCCGGTGTCGGCGTGGTCACGGCCAACCCGGCCTCGTCCGGCGCTGCCCGCTGGAACGCGCTGGCCGCATGGGGCTCCGTGGTGAAGAACGGTGGCACCGAGGAGGAGGGCAAGGCGTACCTCGACAAGCTCTTCAAGAACGTCGTCACCCTGACCAACTCCGGCCGCGACGCCACCACCGCCTTCCTCGGCGGCACCGGCGACGTGCTGCTCGCCTACGAGAACGAGGCGATCCTCGCGGCCCAGCAGGGTGAGGGCTTCGAGTACATCATCCCGGACTCCACCGTCCTGATCGAGAACCCCGGCGCCATCCTCAAGGACTCCTCCAAGCCGTCTCAGGCCTGGCTCGACTTCGTCCTCGACCCGCAGGGCGGTCAGAAGCAGTTCGCGCTGACCGGCTTCCGCCCCGTCAACACCGCCGAGCCCGGCGTCGTCGACTGGGACGCGATCGGTCTCAAGCCGGAGGACATCAAGGGCGCCAAGGACCCGGCCGACCCGTTCCCGGCCCCGAAGCAGCTGCTCACCCTGGAGAACGACTTCGGCGGCCGCGACTGGTCGGGGGTCAAGGAGAAGCTCTTCGGCACCGGTGAGGACGGCGAGGAGCTCGGCATCGTGACCGACTCCATCGCCAAGTCCGGCAAGGCCTCTCAGTAGTCCAGCCATGACGACAACCATCCCTACTGCCCGGCCGGCTGCCCGTCGCAGCCGGCCGGGCAACACTCTGACAAGGACCAGTGGCATCGGGCTCGGTATCACGATGCTCTGGTTCAGCCTGCTCGTCCTCATCCCGCTGGTGGCGGTGATCATCACCGCCTCCAGCGGCGGCTGGTCCGCCTTCGCGAGCCAGCTCAGCAATGAGCAGACCGCCTCGGCGATCTTGCTGACGATCCGTGCGGCCATCGTGGTCACCCTGATCAACGTCGTCATCGGCACCGTGATCGCCTGGGTCCTGGTCCGTGACAAGTTCTGGGGCAAGGGCCTGCTCGAGGTCATCATCGACATCCCGTTCGCACTGCCGACGATCGTCGCGGGCCTCGTGCTGCTCTCCCTCTACGGCGCCGAGTCACCCCTCGGCCTGCACTGGGCGAACACGTCGACGTCGGTCTACCTCGCCCTCGCCTTCGTGACGCTGCCCTTCGTCGTACGCATGGTGCAGCCCGTCCTCGAGGAGCTCGACACCGACGTGGAGGAGGCCGCGGCCTCTCTGGGGGCGTCCCGGTTCACCACGTTCTGGCGGATCATCCTGCCGTCGCTGGCCCCGGCCATCGCGGCGGGCGCGGCGCTCTCCTTCGCGCGCGGGATGGGGGAGTACGGCTCCCTGGTCCTGCTCTCGGGCAACCTGCCGTTCAAGTCCGAGGTCGCCTCGGTGCGGATCCTGTCCGCGATCGAGAACGACAACCCGGAGGGCGCGGCGGCGATCGCGGCGATGCTGCTGGGCGTCTCGCTCCTCGTCATCGTCGTCCTCGACCTGGTCCAGAGGAGGATGGTCCGCCGTGGCTGAGACCCGTCGCGCTCCGCGCACACCCCTGACGTACGTCCTCCGCGTCATCGTCATCGCCTACCTCGGCCTCCTGGTGGCCTGGCCGGTGGTCCTGGTCGCCTGGAACGCCTTCTACGTGCCCGACGTCGGGTTCACGACCGAGGCGTTCACAGCGATCTTCAACGACCCGCAGATGATGCACGCGATCCAGCTGACCTGCGTGGCCGCAGTGGTCGCGACGCTGATCAACCTGCTCTTCGGCGTCTCGATCTCGCTGCTGCTGGTGCGTACGGAATTTCCTGGCAAGCGCCTCCTGAGCGCGATGATCGACCTGCCGCTGTCGGTCTCGCCGATCGTCGTGGGCTTGGCGCTCGTGCTGGTCTACGGCGGTCGCGACGGCTGGTTCGGGCCGACGCTCGAGTCCGCCGGGATCCAGATCATCTTCTCGACGCCCGGCATCATCATGGCGACCGCGTTCGTGTCGCTGCCGCTGGTGATCCGCGAGGTCATCCCGGTGCTCGAGGAGATCGGCACCGAGCAGGAGCAGGCCGCCGCGTCGCTCGGCGCGAGCAGTTGGCAGACGTTCTGGCGGATCACGCTCCCGGGCATCAAGTGGGCCGTCATCTACGGCGTCGTGCTCACCCTGGCCCGCTCGCTCGGCGAGTTCGGCGCGGTCAAGGTCGTCTCCGGCAACGTGCTCGGCCAGACCCGTACCGCCACCCTCGCGGTCGAGGAGAAGTACCTCAACTTCGACCAGCAGGGCGCGTACGCCGTCGCCTTCCTCCTCGCCAGCGTCTCGGTCATCTGCATCCTCATCGTCTTCGTGCTGCGCGCCCGCGGTGCGCGCGTGCGGTGAAAGGACACATCCCATGAGCATCGAAGTAAGTGGTGTCAACAAGCGTTACGGCGACTTCGTGGCGCTGGAGGACATCAACCTGACCATCCCGACCGGGCAGCTGACCGCCCTGCTGGGGCCCTCCGGCGGCGGCAAGACCACGCTCCTGCGGGTCATCGCCGGGCTGGAGACACCCGACACCGGGTCGGTTGTGATCGAGGGCAAGGACGCGACCTCGCTGCCGGTCCAGAAGCGCAACGTCGGCTTCGTCTTCCAGCACTACGCCGCGTTCAAGCACCTCTCGGTGGCCAAGAACGTCGCCTTCGGGCTGGAGATCCGCAAGCGCCCCAAGGCGGAGGTCGCCAAGAAGGTCGAGGAGCTGCTGGAGCTCGTGCACCTCTCGCAGTTCGCCAACCGGCTGCCCTCGCAGCTCTCCGGCGGCCAGCGGCAACGGATGGCGCTCGCCCGGGCGCTGGCCATCGAGCCGTCCGTACTGCTGCTCGACGAGCCCTTCGGCGCCCTGGACGCGAAGGTACGCAAGGAGCTGCGTGACTGGCTGCGACGGCTCCACGACGAGGTGCACGTGACCACCGTCTTCGTGACCCACGACCAGGAGGAGGCCCTCGAGGTCGCCGACGAGATCGTGGTCGTCAACCAGGGCGGCATCGAGCAGATCGGCACCCCCGAGCAGCTCTACGACGAGCCCGCCAACGACTTCGTGATGTCGTTCCTCGGCGACGTGACGACCCTGGGCGGGTCCCTGATCCGGCCCCATGACGTCGAGGTCACCCCGTCGCCGATCTCCGAGCACTCGCTCGAGGGCACCGTCTCGCGCGTCCTGCGGATCGGCTTCGAGGTGCGCCTCACGGTTCTCACCGACGACGGTGAGGTCGTGACCGCCGAGCTGACGCGTACGCATGCCCGGGCTCTGCAGCTCGAGGAGGGCGTCAACGTCTTCGTCACGCCGTCGCCCGGGGCGTACACGATGCCGGCGCCGGCGGCGTAGCGGCGGGACGGGATACCCGGTTAACCGGTGAAACTGGCACTTCTCAGGTGTTGCAATGCCAGAGAAGTGCAGGAATACCCGGTTAACCGGGTATCCCAACGGCTCAGTGAGGCAGCCAGGCCTCGTCGCGCGCGGTGCGGGTAGTGACCTCGTCGGGCAGCTCGCGGGAGGCGAGCTCGGCGATCGAGACCTTCTCGAAGACCTCGCGCAGGGAATCGCGGGCGGCGATCCACACGTGCTGGAGGACGTCGGCGCGCTCGTTGTAGGTGACGCCCTCGGGGCGCAGCCCGTAGACCGAGACAAGCGGACCGTCGACGGCGCGGATCACGTCGGCGACGGAGACGTCCGACGCCTTGCGGGCCAGGCGCCAACCGCCTGACTGGCCGCGCTGTGAGATGACGACGCCGGCCTTGCGGAGGTCGGCGAGGATCGCCTGCAGGAACCCGTGAGGGATCTCCTGGGCGCGGCCGAGCTCCTCGGCGCTGACAGCTTTTCCGTCCTCGCGCGCGGCCATCTCGATGAGGGCGCGGAGGGCGTAGTCGGACTTGGCAGATACTCGCACGGCCACATTCTTGCAGATGAATGCAGAATTTCGCTCAATCTAGTGGTCAAGTCCACTTTCATTCACGAGCGTCTCGGCTCGCACCTTCAGAGCTGCGGCATGCCGCCGGAACCCGTCCGCGACCCGCTCGGGTCCTGCCAGCCCCACCAGCGGGCCGGAGAACTCCTCGACCGTCTCGTAGCGCGTCGGCCCGCCGGGTCGCTGGGTCAGCCGCTGGTGACGTACGCCCCGCACCAGGCCGAGCCGTGCCGGCCAGCCCTCATAGACATAGGCCAAGTACGCAGCCTCGACCCCGTCCTCGCCGACCACCGGTGGTTCGAGCGCCGAGATCCGCTCCGGAGAGCGCGAGCGGCCGCCGTTCGCCCAGGTCACATGCAGCACGATCGGGTTGCCCACCGCCGCCGGCTGCGCGGTCTCGGCCCACACGACGAACGGGTTCCAGACGGCGTACGACTCGGTCTCGACCATCACCCGCCACACCACCTCGATCGGGGCGTCGATCTCGATCGAGGCTCTCGGGTGGTCGTGGGCCATGAGCTCAGCGGTAGTTGATGAACTGCACCGCGAAGTCGTAGTCCTGGCCCTTGACCAGCGAGATCACGGTCTGCAGGTCGTCGCGCTTCTTGGAGGAGACGCGGAGCTCGTCGCCCTGGATCTGTGCCTTGACGCCCTTGGGGCCCTCGTCGCGGATCAGCTTGGAGATCTTCTTCGCATCCTCGGAGGAGATGCCCTCCTTGAGAGTGATCGAGATCTTCGACTGCTGCCCCGACTGGCGCGGCTCGCTCGCGTCGAGGATCTTCAGCGACTGCTTGCGCTTGATCAGCTTGTCCTGGAAGACCGAGAGCACCGCGCTGGCGCGGTCGTCGGCCGAGGCCGAGATCTCGATCCCCTGCTCGCCGCTCCACTCGATGCTCGCGTTGGTCCCCTTGAAGTCGAACCGCGTCGAGACCTCTCGCGCGGTCTGGCTCAGCGCGTTGTCGACCTCCTGGCGGTCGATCTTGCTCACGATGTCGAACGACGAGTCCGCCATGACTCTCTCCTCTAGCTTCTGACCAAGTCTGTGGTGTCTCACCCTAGAACCTCGTCCCGTTTTCGTACGCCGCCAGCCCCTGCGCTATTGTTTATTGCTGTCGCGATCCCCTTAATCGGGGCGCGCGCGCAACCCAGGCAGATTGCCCGAGCGGCCAATGGGAGCGGACTGTAAATCCGTCGGCTTTGCCTTCGAAGGTTCGAATCCTTCATCTGCCACGCCTGGGAGAACACCCCGGTGACCAGCGAAAACGCTGGCCACCGGGGTGTTTCGCTTGGGTGTCTGGCTGTGTCCGGCCGCGGTGGTCTGGGTTGTCTGCGATGCGTACACGATGCTGACCTACGTGCGCCGTCGCGGTGCGGCTCGTGACGCACACAGGCTCGCCAGGTGGGCCAAGTACATTGGCGGTATGGACCTCGACTTCCGGCTCGGCGCAGATCACCACGTGATCGATGACTCGCTGTCGGCCGAACCGCTCAAGGCTCAGGTGGAGCAGTTGCTGGCGGCCCTCGCCGAGCGAGAGGCATCATGACCCAGCGCGGCGTGATCCTTTACGGCCCGCCGGCCGCGGGAAAGGATTCGACTGATCGTGCGCTTCGCGAGCGGTCGGCCGACTACGTCCATTTCGCGCGTATCAAGGTCGGTTCGGGGAATGAGGATGCCTACCGGATGGTCACGAGAGGTGTGCTCAACGAGCTTCGGTTGCAGCGGGATGTCATCTGGGAGAACCGGCGCTACGGGGCGATCTTCGCTGTCGACCGCCCGGGCCTGGCTGAGGCGCTTGACAACGGAATACCCGTGATTCATCTCGGGCAACCAGAGGCTGTCGATGCGGTGGTGACGGCGTTCCCCGAGGTCAGGTGGACAGTGGTCGAGCTGTGGTGCCCTGTTGATGTTGCCGAACTCAGGTTGAAGGAGGGCGGTGACTCCGATCTGGTCCAGCATATGCGTATGGAGGCATGGCACGAGACGCCGAAGCTCGATCTTGCGGATGTCCGCGTTGATACGTCGTTGGTCTTCCCTGAGTTCGTCGCCAGCATGATCGACACGAAGATTCGGGGCTGAGTTCGGCCTGGCGGGGTTCCAGCCGCCGATTTCCAGCCGCCGGGGTTGCTCGGCGCAGCGGTCGATGCCGAGCAGCACCCAGCCCTCGGGTACCTGGTCGCGAACGTGCCCAATGGGCGGCTCCGTAGGTCTGAGCCACGTCGAACACACCCATGCGGTGACGTACGTCGAGGACCCGGCCCGCCGCCGCCATCTCGGTCGCCGTGCCCAGCTGCTCGCGGTTGCCTCCGTGGGAATGGCTGGCACCTTTCTCACCCGCATCGGTCGCACGCGCGAGGCGTGACCGAAACGGCGGACGAGAGGGTGGCCGAGCAGGCCGCGATATGTTCCGGTCATGGATCTGAACGCCTACCAGCAGGCAGCGCTGCGCACTGCGGCGACGAAGGACACGCCCAACGAGGTGTTCCACCTGCTGCTCGGGCTGGTCGGGGAGACGGGCGAGATCGCCGAGAAGGCGAAGAAGATCGTGCGTGACCATGACGGCGACTTCGCCCAATGGGACCTCGATGATCTCGCCAAGGAGCTCGGCGACACACTGTGGTACCTGGCGGTCCTCGCTGACCACTTCGGGCTCCCGCTCGCGGACGTTGCCGAGCTCAACATCAAGAAGCTCGCCGATCGTCAGCAGCGCGACGCCATCGGTGGCAGTGGCGACAACCGCTGACCCACCGATAGGGCCGTGGCAGCCACGGCCCTGGTTCACGAAGGAGCACCCATGACAGTCGACGCAACTCCCTCGACCGCGGAGAACGATGAGTTCTGGCGGGAACGCCGGGTCTGCTTCCTGACGACGAGCCGCCCGGATGGGAGCCCGCATCTCGTCCCCGTGGGGGTCACGTTCGATCCGGACGCCGGCGTCGCGCGCGTCATCAGCAGTGCCGGCAGCAAGAAGGTCCGGAACGTACGCGCGGCCGGGGCCGGTGCGCAGGCGGCGGTCAGCCAGGTGGACGGGCGTCGTTGGTGCACGCTGGAGGGCACGGCGGTGGTCAAGGGCGATGCGGAGTCCGTGGCTGAGGCCGAGCGTCGGTACGCCGAGCGCTACCGGCAGCCTCGGCCCAATCCGGAGCGCGTGGTCATCGAGATCACCGTGACCCGGGTGCTGGGCAACGTACGTCCGTCGGGCTGGTAGGCAGCTGTCAGAGCCCGCGGTCGGTGAGGACGACTCGATCGTTGATGTCCTGGACGTCGCGGCGGTTGCCGGTGGGGAACATGGTGCGGAACCGCTCGATCTGGCGGGGTGAGGCCGTGATGGGGTCGGTGAGCATGACCCACTGGACGTGCTCGGTGTAGGGCGCGGTCGTGAGTGAGCCGTCGTACCGGTAGGACGTGTGCCGGCGCGGCAGGAGGGCGCCGACGTCGATGTGGCCGACATGGTCGGCGGTCGAGCACTCGGAGACCAGATGGTCGTAGAGGCGGCCGAGGGTCGGGTTGGTGCGGCCCGGGCGGACCCAGACGCCGACGACGAGGGTGTGGCCGGAGGCGTCCTGGTGCACGAAGTGCATCTCGATCGGGTAGTCCCGGGCGGAGAGCAGATGCTCGCTCGGGGTGTGCCAGTGGAACTGCACCAGGCCGTACGTCACGCCGTCCATCTCGAGCGAGCCGATGCCGGGCGGGAGCTCTGCGCGTACGGTCTCCTCGTCTCCGCGGACGGTGCAGCCGTCGGGCTCGTCGGCGTCCTCACGGATGTACTTCATCGTGACGGTCGCGTCGTGGGGATAGTGGACGTGCAGGGCGGGCAGGTGCGCCTGCTGGGTGCCGCCGCGGTAGATGCGGATGGGGCTCTGGTGCGGTGGGCCGGCGGAGGTCGCAGATGCGCCCGCTGAGGAGGACAGAGCGGTGAGCCCCGCGATGGCGGCGGCTCCCTGGAGCAGTGCGCGACGGTTCAGCCCGACGGTGGTGCGCTTCATGTCAGATCTCCCGAGATCTACCGGGTCGATGTGACCCGTGGACCGCAATACGTACCACGAATTGCGGTCGGCAGCGTCGGGTCAGCGACCTAGAGTCGTAATGACGCGAGAGGAGAATCCGATGAGCGTCCAGCTGAACCACACGATCGTCCACGCCTCCGACCGGGACACGATGGCGACCCATCTGACCGAGATCCTCGGGCTTCCTGAGGCCCAGGTCTTCGGCCCGTTCCGGGTCGTCGAGCTCACCAACCAGGTCAGCCTCGACGTGGTGGAGGACCAGGACTTCCGGCCGCAGCACTACGCGTTCAAGGTGTCCGAGGCCGAGTTCGACGAGATCTTCGGGCGGATCCAGGAGCGCGGCATCACCTACTGGGCCGACCCCTTCCACCGGCGGGAAGGCCAGATCAACCACAACGACGGCGGTCGCGGCGTCTACTGGGAGAGCCCCGACGGGCACAACCTCGAGATCATCACGGTGCCGTACGGCGGCTGACCGTCTACGCAGGTCAGGCGAGGTCGGCGGCGAGCTGCTTGCCGGCCTCGGTGAGCAGCGGGACGGCGCGCTCGATGAGCTCGTCGCTCATCCGGCCGGTGGGTCCGCTGATCGACATCGCCAGGCGCGGGGCGTAGTCGGGGACGGCAACGGCGACGCAGCGTACGCCTGCCTCCTGCTCGCCCTCGTCGATGGCGTAGCGGCGCTCGCGGACCTGCTCGAGCTGGTCGAGGTAGTCGTCGCGCGAGGTGATCGTGGTGGAGGTGTAGGGGACCATGTCGGTGCGCCGGAGGATGTCGCGGACCTGGTCGGGAGCCATGTCGGCGAGGATCGCCTTGCCGACTGCGGTGCAGTGCGGGGACACCCGGCGGCCGACCTCGGTGAACATACGCATCGACTGGCGCGACTCGGTGTGGGCGACGTAGACGATCTGGTCGCCGTCGAGCATCGCCAGGTTGGCCGACTCGCCGACCTCGTCGACGAGCCGGGTGAGGTGCGGGCGGGCCCAGGTGCTGAGCATGCGCGAGGAGCTCTCGCCGAGCCGGATCAGCTTGGGGCCGAGGACGTACTGCCGGTTGGCCTCCTGGCGGAGGTAGCCCAGGTCGACGAGGGTGCGCACCAGCCGGTGGATGGTCGGGAGCGGCAGGCCGGAGGCGGCGGCGAGCTGGGAGAGGCCCATGGTCCCGCCGGCGTCGGCCATCGTCTCCAGCAGTGCGAAGGCGCGCTCGATCGACTGCACGGCCCCGGTGCGTGCCTTCGGCGCCTTCTCGTTCTCGCTCACCTGAGCTCCCCGATCTATGGGTACTGTCTTCCGGATGACGGAAGTCTAGCGTCGTGTAGAGGAAATCCGGCTGGTTGCGTCCCTTGTCTGGCCGGATTAATATCCGCAATGCGGAAAGAGAAATCCAGTCAAAGGAAAACTGTAGCCCTGGAAGGGTGGAGCTCGTGAACATTCAGATCACCGGTGGCGACGTCGAGCGAGGAGACGAGATCCTCACTCCTGAGGCCCTCGACTTCGTCGCGGATCTGCAGCGACGGTTCGGTGCCCGCCGTGACGAGCTCCTGGCCGCCCGCCGAGTGCGCCGCGAGGAGGTCGCCCGCACCGGCCGGCTCGACTTCCTGCCCGAGACGGCCGACGTACGCGCCGGCGACTGGACCGTGGCGGCGGTGCCCGAGGACCTCCAGGACCGCCGCGTCGAGATCACCGGTCCGACGGACCGGAAGATGACGATCAACGCCCTCAACTCCGGGGCGCGGGTCTGGCTGGCCGACATGGAGGACGCCAGCACGCCGCACTGGAGCAACGTGGTCGGCGGCCAGGTGAACCTGTACGACGCCGTGCGGCGGCAGATCTCGGCGATGTCCCCGCAGGGCAAGCTCTACGAGCTGAAGCAGGACCAGCGGCTGGCCACGATCGTGATGCGCCCGCGCGGCTGGCACTTCGACGACCTCCACGTCCTGGTCGACGGTAAGCCGGTCGTCGGCGCCCTGGTCGACTTCGGGCTCTACTTCTTCCACAACGCCCGCGAGCTCGTGGAGCGTGGGAGCGGGCCGTACTTCTATCTCCCCAAGATGGAGAGTCACCTCGAGGCGCGGCTGTGGAACGACGTGTTCACGTTCGCCCAGGCGGAGCTCGGGATCCCGCACGGCACCGTGCGCGCGACCGTCCTGATCGAGACGATCCCGGCCGCGTTCGAGATGGACGAGATCCTCTACGAGCTGCGCGACCACGCCTCGGGGCTGAACGCGGGCCGGTGGGACTACCTGTTCAGCCTGATCAAGTACTTCCGCGACGCCGGGCCCTCGTTCGTGCTGCCCGACCGGGCGACGGTCGGGATGACCTCGCCGTTCATGCGTGCGTACGCCCAGCTGCTGGTGAAGACCTGCCACCGCCGCAACGCCCATGCGATCGGCGGCATGGCCGCCTTCATCCCGAGCCGCCGGGACCAGGAGGTCAACGCCATCGCCTTCGCCAAGGTCCGTGAGGACAAGGAGCGCGAGGCCGGTGACGGCTTCGACGGCTCATGGGTGGCCCACCCCGACCTGATCCCGATCTGCCGCGAGATCTTCGACGCCGTCTTGAGTGGACCGCTCGGTGACCGGCCGAACCAGGTCGACCGGCAGCGCGACGATGTCGAGGTGCGCGCCGAGGACCTGCTCGACGTCGCCTCTGCAGGCGCCACGATCACCCTCGCCGGGCTGCACGACAACGTCGAGGTCTCGCTGGTCTACCTCGACGCCTGGATCCGTGGTGCCGGCGCCGTCGCCATCCACAACCTGATGGAGGATGCCGCCACCGTCGAGATCTCCCGCTCGCAGATCTGGCAGTGGGTGCACAACGGCTCGAAGCTCGACGACGGGACCCAGGTGACCGCCGAGCTCGTACGCCGGGTCCTGGACGAGGAGATGACGAAGCTGCTCGGGGCGGCCGACGGGATCGAGCACCACCTGAAGCAGGCTCGCACCATCTTCGAGGAGGTCGCGCTCGCGGACGACTACGTCGACTTCCTGACCCTGCCGGCCTACGAGCAGGTGGTCGGTTCATGAGTCACCTCGAGGATCTGATCGGTCGGCTCGACCGGGCGCTCGCCGGCGCCGATGCGGCACTGGCCGCCAGCTATCCGGGGGATCGTGGCGTACGGCAGCCGGTGCACACCGTCTACGTCCCGGGGGATCGCTACGACGAGAAGACCGTCGCTCAGTGGTCCGCCGAGTCCGGGCGGGTGCTGGCTGAGCACGGGGGTTCGGCTGCCGAGGTCGCCGAGGCGTTCGGTCTGACTCCAGGCCTGGCGGACGAGATCTACGATCGCGTGACGGCCAAGCTGGCCGCCGAGCCGATCGAGGACCTGCGGATCGACTTCGAGGACGGCTACGGCGCTCGACCCGATGAGGACGAGGACGGCGCCGTGGTGGCGGCCGCCCGGGCGCTCGCCGCCACCGTCCGTGACGGCTCCGCGGCGCCGTTCCACGGCATCCGGATCAAGTCGTTCGAGGCCCTGACCCGACACCGCGGGCTGCGTACGCTCGACCTCTTCCTGGGCGAGCTCGTCCGAGAGGGCGGCCTGGGCGATGGCTTCGTCATCACGCTGCCCAAGGTGACTTCGGTCGAACAGATCACCGCGATGGTCACCGCGCTGGACGCGCTCGAGGCGGTTCACGGCATCGCGGCCGAGAGTCTTCGGTTCGAGATCCAGGTCGAGACGCCGCAGGCGATCCTCGGCTCCGACGGCACGGCGCTGATCGCGCGGATGATCGCCGCCGGCGCCGGCCGCGTCACCGGCCTGCACTACGGGACCTACGACTATTCCGCCTCGCTCGGGGTCGCGGCCGCTTTCCAGAGCATGGAGCACCCGGTCGCCGACCATGCCAAGGACGTGATGCAGGTGGCCGCCGCCGGCACCGGCGTCTTCGTCTCGGACGGCTCGACCAACGTGCTTCCGGTCGGGGACCCCGATGCGGTGCGCGCGGCGTGGCGGCTCCACTCCCGCCTGGTGAGCCGGTCGCTGGCCCGCGGGATCTACCAGGGCTGGGACCTGCATCCGGCCCAGCTCCCCAGCCGCTACATCGCGACCTACGCGTTCTTCCGAGAAGGGCTCGAGGTCGCCTCGGCTCGGTTGCGGGCGTACGTCCATGGCGGCGACTCCAGCTATCTCGACGAGCCCGCCACCGCTGCCGCGCTCGCCGCGTTCGTGCTGCGTGGCGTGGAGTGCGGTGCCGTCGCGGCCGACGAGGTCGAGACGCTTGCTGGGATCGACCAGGCCAAGCTGGCCGAGCTGGCTCGTCGGCGGATCACCGCCTGAGCATCCCGATCGCATGGCGGCAGGCTGGGTAGCCTGCCGCCATGCGCGTCGAAGCCGAGTTCACCACCGAACCGTTCCGTGGCGAGGGCGAGCCTCCCGAGCATGCGACGGCGGCGCTCGCGGCCGCCCGCGAGGCCGGTCTGGAGTGTGACTTCGGGCCGCTGGGCACGTCGGTGCGCGGCGAGCGGGACGCCGTCTTGGCCACGCTGGCCGAGGTGGTGGCCGCGGGCCTGGACCACGGCGCCGACCAGATCACCTTCCAGGTCCGGGTCGAAGGACACAGCGCGCCGCGGCGTACGGCCAGCGGGTTGGACGCGCTGCTCGCCGAGGTCGCCGACAGCCTCGGCGGCGACCTGTCAGCTCTGGACCGCCAGGGGAAGCAGCGCGCCGTGCGACTGCTGGAGGAGCGCGGTGCCTTCGACTACCGCAAGAGCGCCGAGATCGTGGCGGCGGCGCTCGGCGTCACCCGGTTCACGGTCTACAACTACCTGAACCGCGAACGGGAGTAGTCCCCAGACTTTTCAACAAACTGTTGACTGTGATGAGAGACACATGCAATCGTTGTTGCTGTACGGAAATTAGTTTCCGCATAGCGAGAGAGAACGGTTCATGGATCTCCAGAGCTTCAACACCTCACCGGCGGACGTCGTACGGCCCTTGCTGCAGGCCTGCTGCGATGCTCCTAGCTGGGTCGCCGCGGTCCTGGCCGGGCGCCCGTACGCCGACGAGGCCGACGTCGTCCGGGTCGCGGACGAGGCGGCCCGACGGTTCACCGCGGCCGACGTCGACCAGGCGCTGGCCGCCCACCCCCGGATCGGAGAACGCGCCGAGGGCGAGCACGCCGAGGCTGCCTGGTCGCGGCACGAGCAGGCAGCGGTCGGCACCGACCAGGCCACGGCCCAAGCTCTCGCCGAGGGCAACCGGGCCTACGAGGAGCGCTTCGGCCGGGTCTTCCTGATCTGCGCCACGGGCCTCTCGGCCGACCAGGTCCTCGCCTCCCTCCGCGACCGGCTCGGTCACGAGCACGACGAGGAGGCGGCCGTGGTCGCCGACGAGCTGCGCCGGATCGCGCTGCTCCGCCTCGAGCGCGTCCTGGCCGCGGAGGTCTCCGCATGACCAGCGCCATCACCACCCATGTGCTCGACACCGCGCTCGGCCGCCCGGCCGCCGGTGTCCCGGTCCGGCTCAGCCGGATCGACGAGTCAGACCATGTCCTCGCCGACGCCGTCACCGACGACGACGGCCGGGTGACCGACCTGGGACCCGATCAGGTCCCGCCCGGCACCTATCAGCTCCGGTTCGGCACCGCCGCCTACTACGCGGCGACCGGTCAGGAGTGCTTCTACCCGCAGGTCTCCGTCACCTTCGCGGTCACCGACCGGCGGCACCACCACGTGCCACTTCTGCTGAGCCCGTTCGCCTACTCCACCTACAGAGGGAGCTGACATGCCCATTCGCCACGGTGCCATTCGTCTTGGCCCAAACCAGTAC
The DNA here is from genome assembly GCF_045207335.1 of Nocardioides sp. NBC_00850. Classification (NCBI taxonomy): domain Bacteria; kingdom Bacillati; phylum Actinomycetota; class Actinomycetes; order Propionibacteriales; family Nocardioidaceae; genus Nocardioides; species Nocardioides sp. NBC_00850. The sequence goes on along the minus strand of NZ_CP108845.1, from coordinate 359,257 downwards.
GGCAAGGCCGAGAACCGCGTCGTACGCATCTACCGCGACACGCCTCGCCACCAGATCCGCGACCTCAACGTCTCCACCGCGCTGCGCGGCAGCTTCGACGACGCCCACACCAGCGGCGACCAGCAGGACGTACTGCCGACCGACACCCAGAAGAACACCGTCTTCGCCTACGCGAAGGAGATCGGCGTCGCCTCGATCGAGGAGTTCGCGCTGGCTCTCGCCGACCGCTACCTCGAGGCCTGCCCGGCCGCCGAGGGGGCGCGGGTCGAGATCGACGAGTACGCCTGGGACCGGATCCAGGTCGACGGCGCGGGGCACGACCACTCGTTCGTCAGCTCGGGTGGCGGCGTACGGACCACCGTGGTGAACGTCGACGGCCGCGGTGAGGACCGGGTCGCCCATGTGGTGTCCGGCATCAAGGACCTGGTCGTGCTCAAGTCGACCGGCTCGGAGTTCCACGGCTTCCTCAAGGACGAATACACGACCCTGCAGGAGACCACCGACCGGATCCTGGCGACCTCGCTCGTCGCCCGCTGGCGGTACGACGGCACTGAGGTCGACTGGGACAAGGCGTACGACTCCATCCGGGCCCTGCTGCTGCAGCGGTTCGTGGAGATCCACAGTCTCGCGCTGCAGCAGACGCTTCACGGGATGGGCACCTCGGTGCTCGAGCAGCACGGCGACGTCGCCGAGATCAAGTTCTCCGCGCCCAACAAGCACCACTTCCTCTCCGACCTCTCGCCCTTCGGCCTGGAGAACCCCGGCGAGGTCTTCTTCGCCGCGGACCGGCCCTACGGCCTGATCGAAGCCTCGGTCGTACGCGACGAGGCCCCCGATGCCGGCAACGCCTGGCACGCCATCCCCGGATTCTGCTGAGGCCCGGCCATGTTAGGTCGCAGGAGGCAGGCCACCGCGCCGATCACGACCCGACCTGAGGACGAGCGGCATCCGCCGGGCCAGCTCCTCGCCTACGGCACGCAGCACATCCTGACGATGTACGGCGGCGTGATCGCGCCGCCGCTCATCGTCGGGGGTGCCGCGGGCCTGTCGGGCACGGACCTGGCGCTGCTGGTGACCGCGGGGCTCTTCGTGTCGGGCCTCGCCACGCTGCTGCAGACGCTCGGTCTCGGGCCGTTCGGCAGCCGGCTACCGATCGTGCAGGGCATCTCGTTCGCCAGCGTGTCGACGATGGTCACCATCGCCAGCGAGGACGGGCTGCGCCCGGTCTTCGGCGCGATCATCGTCGCCGGCCTCATCGGGCTGGTGCTCTCCTCGTTCTTCGCTCAGCTGGTCAGGCTCTTCCCGGCGGTCGTCACCGGCACGATCGTCACGGTCATCGGTCTCTCGCTGATGCCGGTGGCGTTCCGCTGGGCGATGGGCAACGACGCGGAGGCGCCGGACTACGGGTCGATGACGAACATCGCGTACGCCGGGCTCACGCTGCTCATCATCCTGGTGATCAGCCGGGCGTTCCAGGGCGCGATCTCCCGGCTCTCGATCCTCATCGGGCTCGTCGTCGGGACCGTCATCGCCGCCATCGCCGGCCAGGCCGACTTCTCCTCGGTCGGCAAGGCCGATCTGGTCGCGCTCCCGCCTTTGCTGCACTTCGGGACTCCGACCTTCGAGGTCGGGGCGATCGTCTCGATGACGATCGTGGTGCTGGTGATCATGACCGAGACGACCGCGGACATTCTGGCGATCGGCGAGATCGTGGAGACCGACGTGGACGCCAAGCGCGTCGCCCGCGGCCTCCGCGCCGACATGGCCGCCACGACGGTCGCCCCGCTGTTCGGCACGTTCCCGTGCAGTGCGTTCGCGCAGAACGTCGGGCTGGTGGCTTTGACGGGCATCAGGAGCCGGTACGTCGTGGCGACCGGTGGACTCGTGCTGCTGCTCCTCGGGCTCCTGCCGGTCGTCGGAGCGGTGGTGGCAGCGATCCCGTATCCCGTGCTCGGCGGTGCCGGCATCGTGCTCTTCGGCTCGGTCGCCGCGAGCGGGATCCGTACGCTCTCGCGCGTCGACTACGAGGACAACCTCAACATGGTGATCGTCTCCGTGGCGATCGCCGTCGGGATCCTCCCGATCGCGGCGCCGACCTTCTGGGACGCCTTCCCGGAGTGGCTCGGGGTCATCATGCACTCCGGCATCAGCGCCACCGCCCTGGTCGCCGTCGTGCTCAACCTGCTGTTCAACGAGATCACCGTCGGCAACCGCTCCGGCGCCTCGGTCTTCGCCGCCTCCCAGGATTCTCGTGAGGGCTTCGGTGACCGCCTCGACGACGACATCGACCGATCGTGAGCCCGAGTCGGCCCGTCCTCACCTGAAAACCCGCCGAGTCGGCTCGTCATGACGAGCCGACTCGGCGGGTTTTGCGTCAGCCCACGAGGTGAGGGTCGGGGGCGTTGACGAGCTCGCCCTCGATCCAGACGCTGCGTACGTCGGCGGGGGTGCCGAGGGCGAACATCTTGGCCAGGGCGTCACCGGCGTCTGTGGCGTGGGTGAGGCCGACGTCGAGGGGTGTGCTCGCGGCCGGCTTGATCCACTGGGCGTCGAAGCGGCGGCCGACGCAGAAGTCGCCTACCGCGGCCCCCAGGCCGAGGGCCTCGGCGCCGGCGCGGGTGGCCAGGTGGAGGAGGTGGGCGGGGGTCAATGGGTGACCGGCCTCGCCGAGGAGCTGCTGGGCGACGTACGCACTCAGGCCCTCCTTGAGCAGGGAGAATCCGGTGCCGGCACCTACGTCGGAGCCCATCGCGACGCGTACGCCGTGGGCGCGGTGGCGGGCCAGCGGGAAGAGGCCGCTGCCGAGGGCGGCGTTGCTGGAGGGGCAGTGCGCGACGGCGGCGCCGCGGGCGGCCAACAGAGCGAGCTCGGGGTCGGTCGGGTGCACGTTGTGCGCCAGGACGGTGCCGGGGCCGACCAGGCCGTGCCGGTCGTAGGAGGTCACGTAGTCGCAGCCGAAGAGCGCCTCGACGGTCTCGATCTCGCGGGTGTTCTCGTTGACGTGGGAGGTCAGCATCGCCCCCGGTACGGCACGGAGCACGTCGGCGCAGGCCGCCAGCAGCGGGTCAGAGCACGACAGCGAGAATCGCGGCGTCACGGCGTAGCGGGCCCGGCCGACACCGTGCCACCGGGCCGCGAGCGCAAGGGACTCCTCGCGGGCCCGGTCCGGGTCGGTGAACAGGTCCTCGCGGATGAGCCGGTCGCTGACCACGAGGCCGCTGGTGATCCGCAGGCCGACGCGGGCGGCCTCGGCGAAGACGGTGTCGACCGCGGGCGCGAAGTGGCTGCCGAAGACCAGTGCGGTGGTGGTGCCGGCGCCGACCAGGCCGCGTACGAAGTCATTGGCCACGCCCTCGGCGTAGGCCGGGTCGGCCAGGCGCGCCTCCTCGGGGAGGGCGCACTGGTCGAGCCAGTCGAGCAGCGGCATGCCGAGACCGCCGATGACGCGTACCTGCGGGAAGTGCACGTGGGTGTCGACGAATCCGGGCAGCACGAACCCGCCGGAGAGGTCGACGACCTCCTCCTGGGGGTGCTCGCGGTGCAGGTCGGCGTAGCTGCCGCGGGCGCGGATCACGCCGTCGCGTACGAGCAGAGCGCCGTCCTGCTCGGCGCGGAGCCGACCGCCGGTGAAGGGGTCGTCGGGGGTGTCGAGGAAGGTTCCTCGGAAGAGCGTCATCGTGGGGTTCACCTTGATTGTTGTTCGGTTGACGCGGGTTCGCCCGCGAAGATCTGGAGCAGCCGGGCCGCGACGCTGACCGCGATCGTGGCCGGTTCCTTGCCGCCGAGATCGGGAAGTCCGATGGGAGTGGTGATGCGGGCGATCGCCTCGGGGGCGTGGCCCTCGTCGGCGAGCTTGGCCCGGAACCGGCTCCACTTGGCGCTCGAGCCGATCAGCCCGATCGACGCCAGATGCCCGGCGCGGAGCGCAGCGTCGCACAGCGCGGCGTCCTCGGCGTGGTCGTGGGTCATGACCAGGACGTGGGTGCCCTCGGGCAGCTCGCCGATGACGAGCTCGGGCAGCACCGGCACCTGGTGGACGTGGATGCCGGCGACGGCGTCGTCCAGCCCGCGCAGCTGGTCCGGCTCGAGCTGGGCCGTGCGGGAGTCGACCAGGTGCAGCTCGAGATCGTGGCGGGCGAGGATGCGCGCCAACTCGAGCCCGACGTGGCCCATCCCGAAGATGGCCACGGACGGTACGACGGGCAGCGGCTCGAGCAGCAGCTCGACCTCGCCACCACAGCACTGGACGCCGTGCTGGTAGGGCGCCTTGTCGGAGAGCGACACCTTCAGGGTCTCCGGCAGCGCACGGTCCTCGGCCAGCATCGCCCGAGCGCGCTCGATCGCGACCGCCTCGAGGTTGCCGCCACCGACGGTGGCCCAGGTGCGGTCGCCCGAGACGACCATCTTCGCCCCGGCCTCGCGCGGCGAATGACCGCGCACGGACGTCAGGGTCACGAGTACGCCGGGGACCCGCTGCTCGCGCAGCCGCTGGACGGCTTTCAGCCACTCCATGTCGTCACCTCCCGCTCACCAGGGCCGGCTCGGCACCGGCGTCGCTGGGTGCGGGGGCGTGCGGCGTACGTGCCTTGTCGAGGGCCCAGTAGACCGCCTCCGGCGTCGCCGGGGAGGCCAGGTCGACGCTGATGCCGGCCGGGCCGAAGGCGGCGGCCGCCTCGCGCAGCGCCTCGCGTACGGAGAAGGCGAGCATCAGCGGAGGCTCCCCGACGGCCTTGGAACCGTAGACGGCACCCTCCTCGTGGGCCTTCTCGAGCAGCTTCACCCGGAAGTCCTCGGGCATCTCGGAGAAGCTCGGCAGCTTGTAGGTGCTCGCCGCCTGCGTCGCCAGCCGGCCCCGGTTGGGCCCGTCGGAGGTGTCCCAGCGCAGGTCCTCCAGGGTCAGCCAGCCGGCGCCCTGCACGAAGCCGCCCTCGATCTGACCGATGTCGATCAGCGGGCTCAGGCTGTCGCCGACGTCGTGGACGATGTCGACGCGCCGCAGCGTGTAGGCACCGGTGAAGCCGTCGACCTCGACCTCGGACGCGGCCACCCCGTTGGCGAAGTACTTGAACGGCTCGCCCTGCATCACGTTGGGGTCCCAGTGCAGGCCCTCGGTGCGGTAGAAGCCGGCCGCCCACAGCTGCACCCGCTGGTGGTAGGCGACGTTGACCAGCTCGTTCCAGCCGATCTCGCCGGAGGCGGGGGAGAGACCGTGGACGACGCCGTCGTCGAAACGTACGTCGCTGGGGCTGATCCCGAGACGGCCGCCGGCGACCTGGGCGAGCCGCTCGCGGATCTGCTCGCAGGCGTTCTTGATCGCGGCCCCGTTGAGGTCGGCGCCGGAGCTGGCCGCGGTCGCCGAGGTGTTGGGCACCTTGTCGGTGCGGGTGGGGGCGAGGCGTACGCGGGACAGGGGCAGGCCGAGCGCGGTGGCGGACACCTGGAGCATCTTGGTGTGCAGGCCCTGGCCCATCTCGGTGCCGCCGTGGTTGATCAGCACCGAGCCGTCCTTGTAGACGTGCACGAGGGCGCCGGCCTGGTTGAAGGCGGTGAGGTTGAACGAGATGCCGAACTTCACCGGCGTCATCGCCAGGCCCCGCTTGGTGTGCGGATGTACGCGGTTGAACTCCGCGATCTCCGCGCGCCTCCGCGCGACCTCGCCGGACGAGGCGACCTGGTCCCAGCAGGCCGCCAGCCGGTCGGCCTGCCTCACCGGTTGACCGTAAGGCGTGGTCTGGTCCTGCTGGTAGAAGTTGCGGCGGCGCAGCTCGAGCGGGTCGATGCCGAGCAGCGGTGCGCACCGGCCGAGCAGGTCCTCCATGACGAGCATGCCCTGCGGTCCGCCGAAGCCGCGGAAGGCGGTCTGCGAGGTCTTGTTGGTGCGGGCGACCCGGCCGTCGACGCGGATGTCGGGCACCCAGTAGGCGTTGTCGATGTGGCACAGCGCGCGGGCCAGCACCGGCTCGGAGAGGTCGAGGCTCCAGCCGCCGTCGGCGGTGAGGGTGGCCTCGAGGCCGAGGATGTGGCCCTCGTCATCGAAGCCGACGCGCCAGGTGCTGTGGAAGCCGTGGCGCTTGCCGGACATGGTGATGTCCTGGGTGCGGTTGAGGCGCAGCCGCACCGGACGCCCGGTCAGGGTGGCGCCGAGCGCGGCGATGGCCGCGTAGCCGTGCGGCTGCATCTCCTTGCCGCCGAACGCGCCGCCCATCCGCAGGCACTGGACGGTGACCTCGTGGCTCGGGACGCCGAGCACGTGGGCGACGATCTCCTGCGTCTCGGAGGGGTGCTGGGTGCTGCTGTGCACCAGCACCTGGCCACCCTCGTCGACCAGGGCGAGGGAGACGTGGGTCTCCAGATAGAAGTGCTCCTGGCCGGCGAACTCGAACTCGCCCTCGAAGACATGGGCGGCGTTCTCGAGAGCCGCCGTGACGTCGCCGCGCTCGAGGTGGCGCGGGGTGCCTTGGAAGCTCTCCGCCGCGATCGCCTCCGGCACGGTGACCAGCGAGGGCAGCGGCTCGTAGTCGACCTCGACCGCGGCCGCGCCCAGCCGGGCGGTCTCCTGGGTCTCGCCGAGCACCCAGCAGACCGCGTGGCCGTGGAACATCACCTCGGTCGGGAAAAGGGGCTCGTCGTGCTTGACGCCCGCGTCGTTGATGCCGGGTACGTCGTCGGCGGTGAGCACGCGAACGACGCCCGGGACCGCGTAGGCCGGTTCGGTGCGAAGCGCGGTGACCAGGGCGTGCGTGTGTGGGGCCTGGACCGGCCAGGCGTGCAGCGTGCCGGCGATCCGGCCGACCAGGTCGTCGGTGTAGAGCGCCTCGCCGGTGACATGCAGCGCGGCGCTCTCGTGGGGCAGCGGGATCCCGACGATCGGGTTCTCGGGGCGTTCGGACAGGGCGCTCATGCCGGCACCTCCTGACGGTCGGTGTGGGTCTCGGGGTGGGTGTGGAACAGGCGCAGCAGGGACTGGCCCAGCATCGCCGAGCGATAGGACGCACTGGCGCGGTGGTCGTCCATCGGTGTGCCCTCACCGGCGAGGACGGCCGCGGCGCGGCGTACGGTCTCCTCGGTCCAGGGCCGGCCGACCAGGGCGTCCTCAGTGGCGACGGCGCGCAGCGGGGTGGCCGCGACGCCGCCCAGGCCGATCCGGGCGCGGGCCACGGTGCCGTCGGCGATCTCGAGCGCGTAGCCCACGGCCACGCTGGAGATGTCGTCGAAGCGGCGCTTGGCGATCTTGTGGAAGCCGACGAGCGGGGCCAGCGGCAGCGGGAGCCGTACGCTGCGGATCAGCTCGTCAGCCGCCAGGACCGTCTCGCGGTAGCCGGTGAAGTAGTCGGCCAGCGGTACGACCCGTTCACCGCGCGGCGAGGCCAGGACGACGTCGGCGTCGAGCGCGAGCAGTGCCGGCGGGGCGTCGCCGATGGGAGAGGCGGTGCCGATGTTGCCGCCGATCGTCGCGCCGTTGCGGATCAGGCGCGAGGCGAACTGCGGGAAGAGCTCGGCCAGGAGCGGGACCCGACCGTCGAGGCGACGCTCGATCTCGGTCAGGGTGAGCGCGGCGCCGATCTCGATGGTGTCGTCGCCGACTGTGAGCGAGCGGAGCTCGGGCAGCCGGTCCACCGCCACGACCAGCGGCGCGCGGCGGCCGCGGATGTTGACCTCCACGCCCCAGTCGGTCGAACCGGCCACGACCTGCGCCTCCGGCCGCTCGCTGAGCAGCGTGAGGGTCTCGGCGAGGGTCGCGGGGCGGACGAACTCGGCGCCGTCGACGGCGACCCGGGTCGGGCGCGGGGCGGGCGGCGGTGCCTGGCGACGGGCCGCGAGGGCGTCGTCCTCGGAAGGTGCTCCCAGGGCGTACGCCGCGTCGCGGATCGGGCGGTAGCCGGTGCAGCGGCACAGGTTGCCGCTCAGGGCGTGCAGGTCGACGCCGTTCTGGCCGTGCTCGTGATCGCAGGGCTCGGCCTCGGCGTCGGCGGAACGTCCGGGGCGGTAGAACTCCGCGGCCAGGCTGCAGACGAACCCGGGGGTGCAGTAGCCGCACTGCGACCCGCCGCGTACGGCGAGCTCCTGCTGGACCGGGTGGAGATCGCTGCTGGTGCCGAGGCCCTCGCTGGTGACCAGCTCCTGGCCGTCGAGCGCGGCGACCGGGACCAGGCAGGCGTTGACGGCGGTCCACTCGGTCGCGGTGTCGGTGCCGGGCCGGGCGACCAGCACCGAGCAGGCGCCGCACTCGCCCTCGGCGCAGCCCTCCTTGGCGCCGGTGAGGCCGCGGCCGCGCAGCCAGTCGAGGGCGGTGGTGTGGGTGGCGACCCCGGTCAGGGGCACCTGGTCCCCGTTGACCGTGACACAGGGGACACCGGGGGCGCTGGGTGTGGTCATGGCTGGCTCCGGATCGGGTTGCGGGTGCGGGCGCTGTGGATCGGGTTGGCGTCGCGCAGGAAGTCGTCGAAGCGGTGGCCGGCGATCTTGGCGATCTCGATCAGCGCGGCGGCGTGCTCCTGCCGTTCGCAGTTGCCGAGCCGCGACCGGCCCTCAGCGAGGATCCGGTCGAGCGAGTCGGAGTCGCGTACGGAGATGACCAGCGGGAAGCCGAACCGCTCGTGGTAGGCGTCGGTGAGCGAGGCCAGTGTCTCCTGGTCCGGCTCGGCCAGGTGGGTCAGGCCGCGCGAGGACTGGTCGCGCAGCGACTCCTCGCCGACCATCCCGTCGGAGACCAGACGCGAGCCGAGCTCGGGGTAGGCCTCGATCAGCTCGCGCTGCTCCTCGACGGAGCCGCTGAAGAGGGCGTCCTGGAAGGCGCGACGCAGGGCGTGCGTGTCGGCGAACGGACGCTGTTCCCAGGCCCGCTCCACCATCCACCGCGGCCCCTGGAAGAGCCCGTCGAACGTCTCCACGAACTCCGTACGTCCCATCTGGTTGACCTGGTCGAGCCGGACGCCCTCGCCCGGCTGGCCGGCGACGGCGGGGCCGTAGTCCGGACCGACGTGGTGGAACAGGATGTTGAGCAGGATGGCGGTGAGGCTGCCGAGGGTGATGCCGCTGCCGAAGATGATCTCGGCCCAGTCCGGGACGGCCTGGGCGACCTCGGGCTGCGCGGTGACGTACATCGCCAGGCCGACGCTGGTCGCCACGATGACCACGTTGCGGTGGTCGTGGAAGTCGACCTTGCTGAGCGTCTGGAAGCCGACGACCGCGACTGTCGCGAACATCGCCAGGGCGGCGCCGCCGAGGACCGGGTGCGGGATGCCGGCGACGATCGCGCCGACCTTCGGGAGGAGCCCGATGAACACCATGATCAGGCCGGCCGTGGCGACGACCCAGCGGCTCTTGACCCGGGTCAGCCGGACGAGGCCGACGTTCTCGGCGAAGCAGGTGTAGGGGAAGGAGTTGAAGACGCCGCCGATGGTGGTGGCCAGGCCGTCGGCGCGCAGGGCGCGGGCGATGTCTCTGCGTCCGATCCGCTTCTCGACGATCTCGCCGGTGGCGAAGACGTCACCGGTGGTCTCGACGGCGGTGATCAGCATGACGACGATCATCGACACGATCGCGGCGGCGGAGAACTGTGGCCAGCCGAAGTGGAACGGGGTGGTCACCCCGACCCAGTCGGAGGAGGCCACGGCGTCGAAGTGGGCGTCCCCGAGGGCCCAGGCGACCAGGGTGCCGACGACCAGGCCGACGAGCACGGCGACGGTGGCCATGAAGCCCTTGAACACCCGCTGGATGACCACGATCAGGGCCAGCGTGCCCAGGGCGTACGCCAGGTTGCGGCCGCTGGTCGGGTCCGAGGTTGGGCCGGCGCCACCGGTCGCGTCCGCGGCGGCCACGGGGAGCAGCGCGATGCCGATGATGGTGATCACCGAGCCGGTCACGACCGGCGGGAAGAACCGGATCAGCCGGCTGAAGTAGGGGGCGATGAAGAAGGTCGCCAGGCCGGCGACGATCACGGCGCCGTAGATGACGAGCAGCCCGTCGGTGCCGCCGCCCGCCGCGAGCCCGATCGCGATCATCGGCGAGACTGCGGTGAAGGTGACGCCCTGCAGCAGCGGCAGGCGTACGCCGACCTTCCAGAAGCCGACCGACTGGATGATCGAGGCGATGCCGCAGGTGAACAGGTCGGCGTTGATCAGGTGGATCAGCTCCTGCTGACTCAACCCGATGGAGTTGGCGAGCAGGATCGGGACGATCACCGCCCCGGCGTAGAACGCGAGCACGTGCTGGAGGCCGTAGACGGCGAGCTTGCCCGCCGGGAGCACCTCGTCGACGGGGTGAATGGGGCGGCCACCGTCCTTCTTCTGGGGCCGTATCGACCTCAGGGCTGCTCTCGCGTTCATCCTCACACCTTTCTCGGGGGCGCCCTCGGTGGGCAGGTGAGCTGTGACTTACCCCACAGCCTGGTCTGTCGGGGCCCCGAGCGGCACCCGCCGATCATCCGAAGATGAGGTCACCGCGGATACGGGCTTTGTGTGATGCTCCAGAATGACGTACCGCCTGTTTCGGATCGGTTTCTGTGGGGTGAAACACCGCTGCGGGATCGGCTGTAACACGCTGTTCGTAGGACTGTCCGGTCGTTCCAATAGGGCGAGTAGTCCTACGAACGACGTGTTACACGGCGGCAGCCCAGCGCGTTGCGAGTTGGTTCACAGCGATCTGAGGGCGAGGAAGACGTCGACCCGGTCCTCCATCGTGGTCAGATCACGCCCGGTCAGCTCCTCGACCCGGGAGATCCGGTAGCGCACGCTGTTGACGTGGAGGTGGAGCGACTCCGCCGTACGCGTCCACGACCCGGCGTACGTCAGGAACCGGTCGAGCGTCGGCACCAGATCGCTCCCGGTGCGCTGGTCGTGATCGAGGACGGGGCCGAGGACGCGCTGCGCGTAGGTGCGACGGATGTCGTCGGGGACCGTGGCGAGCAGCAGTACGTGCGAGGTGACCTCCTCCGAGCTGGACAGCGCCACCGCGCCGCTGCCGGAGCGGGCGACCCGGTGCGCGAACCGGGCCTCCTCGAGCGCGCCCGCCAGCGCGTCGACGCCGCTCTCGCCGCTCAGCCCGACCGACAGCGAGCCGCGGACCAGGGCCGGCGCCAGCCGGGTGAGCGAGCGGCGCAGCTGGTCGGTGAGGTCCGGTCGGGACGGGAGGAAGGCGACGGCGCAGCCGTCCCGCGCGCTCGCGACCACGGACGGCCCCAGGCCGAGGGCCACATCCTCGAGCACCGCGGCGACCGCGTCGGGCGGGCCACCCGGCCCGAGCTCGGCCACGGCGAGCACGAGCGGACGCTCCGGATCGAGCCCGGACTGGCGTAGGCCGGTCGCGATCTCCGCAGGCGACGCACCGGCCTCCAGGTGGGCGAGGGTCGCCGCCGCGAGCGGTCGTCGGACACGGAATCCCTCGTCGCGTCGCGAGCGGTCCAGTGCGGTGATGGCGCCGAACTCGTGGACCATGTCGAGGTCCTCCCGCGGCCAGGTGGTGTGGTCACCCTCGACCGCCACGGTCCATCCGGTGAGGCGGTCGGCCAGTCCCGATCCGATCGGGAACAGGGAGTAGCTGCGGTCGCCCACCTCGGCCACGGCGGGCAGCAGGTCGGCGGTCAGGAAGCGACGGGTCAGCGCGTCGACCGTCTCGGGACCGAGCTCTCCCGGTCCCGGTACGACGTGGCGCCCGCTCGCGGTGAGCACCCGGCACGCATGGCCGATCTCGGAGGCCACTCGCGCGGCCAGCTCGTCGAGGCTGCGGCCCGATGCGATGGCGGAGAGGAGCTGGCGCTGCCGGGCCAGGCTGGCCGACATTCGGGCGCTCGCACCGGCGGCGCCGGCGGCCGCGACGTACTCGGTCACGTCGGCGAACGCCACGTCGCCGGGCACCTCCACCAGGGCGACCTGATGGCGGCGGCAGGCGTCGACGAGGTCGTCGGGAACCGCGCCGAGCAGGGCCGCTCCGGCCAACAGACAGGTCGCGCCGCCCTCCGCGATCGAGGACACGAACGTCTCGCTGTCCTCCGGTCCGCGGCGCCAGACGAGGCCGGTGAGCACGAGCTCGCCGCCGTTCAGGTAGCGGCCCGGCTCGAGCAGGTCGATCGTGATCGTGCGCCCGACCGGTCGCTCCAGCGAGCCCTCGGGCGCGTGCAGGAGTCGCAGGCCCAGGCTGGGCGTCTCCAACAGCTCTGCAAGTAGCACGGTGCCTCCACCGGTCGCCGGTCCATATCGGCCGCGTCTTGGAGGAACGTACAACGCCCGCGCATGTGCACGGGAGGCCCGTTGTCGTTTCTTCACCACTTTGCGGCCGAGTCCTGCTCGGGGTTGACGTGACTCCGCTCACATCCTTATATTTCGAATGTCAGAAATCAAATTCCGCAATACGGAAGGAACGGTGTGATGACCCACCAGCTCCGGTACGAGGTGAACTGCTCGATCCTGTTCACCGAGCTCCCGCTGCTCGAGCGCCCCGCGGCGGTGAAGGCCGCCGGCTTCGACGCGGTGGAGTTCTGGTGGCCGTTCGCCGAGGCGGTGCCGTCCGACAAGGACGTCGACGCCTTCGTCGCCGCCGTGAAGGACGCCGGGGTGCACCTGGTCGGCCTCAACTTCTTCGCCGGCGACATGCCCGCCGGCGACCGCGGCCTGGTCTCGTGGCCGGCTCGTTCGGCGGAGTTCCGCGACAACATCGACGTCACGATCGGCATCGGTGAGCGGCTCGGCTGCACGGCGTTCAACGCGCTCTACGGCAACCGCGTCGACGGCGTCGCCGCCGAGGCGCAGGACGAGCTCGGCGCCGAGAACCTCGCGCTGGCCGCCCGCACGGCAGCCCGCATCGGCGGCACCGTGCTGGTCGAGCCGGTCAGCGGTGCCGACCGCTATCCGCTGCTCACCGCCGCCGACGCGATCGCGGCGATCGATCGAGCCGGCGAGGCCAACATCGGCCTGCTCGCCGACCTCTACCACCTCGCCGTGAACGGCGACGACATCGACGCGGTGATCGCTGCGTACGCCGCTCGCATCGCCCACGTCCAGATCGCCGACGCCCCGGGCCGCAACGAGCCCGGCACCGGCGAGCTCCCGCTCGAGCGGCAGCTCGTCGCGCTCGAGGCGGCCGGGTACGCCGGTTGGGTCGGGCTCGAGTACAAGCCCGCCACGACTTCGGCCGAGAGCTTCGACTGGCTGCCGCGAGAGCGCCGCAGCGCCGCGCCCGCAACCCGCTGACCACCCCCGTAGGAGAGATCATCATGACCAACATCGCCTTCATCGGCCTCGGCATCATGGGCAGCCCGATGGCCGCCCACCTCGTCGACGCCGATCACACCGTCGCCGGTTTCGACCACAACCCCGAGCGCACCCAGGCCCTGGCCACCGCGGGCGGCCGCGCCGCCACCTCGACCGCGGACGCCTGCCGCGACGCCGACGTCGTCTGTGTCATGGTCCCGGACTCGCCCCACGTCGAGGAGGTCCTCACCGCCGAGGGTGGCGTCTTCGAGACCGCCCCGGCCGGCGCGCTGATCATCGACTTCTCCAGCATCCGTCCCGACGTGAGCGCGGCGCTCGCCGAGCAGGCCACGGCGCGTGGCTTCCGCATCCTCGACGCCCCGGTCTCCGGTGGCGAGGCCGGTGCGAAGAACGCTGCCCTATCGATCATGGTCGGCGGCGCGGCCGACGACTTCGCCACCGCGAAGCCGCTCTTCGACGTCGTGGGCAAGACCGTCGTCCACGTCGGCCCGAGCGGCGCCGGCCAGACGGTGAAGGCGGCCAACCAGCTCATCGTCGCCGCCAACATCCAGGCGCTCTCGGAGGCGGTCGTCTTCCTGGAGGCGTACGGAGTGGACACGAAGGCCGCCCTCGAGGTGCTCGGCGGCGGGCTCGCCGGCTCGAGCGTGCTCAACCAGAAGAAGGAGAACATGCTCACCCGCTCCTTCCAGCCCGGCTTCCGGATCGACCTGCACCACAAGGACATGGGGATCGTCACCGCCGCTGCCCGCGAGGCCGGCGTCGTGGTCCCGCTCGGCTCGCTGGTCGCCCAGCTGATGGCGAGCGCGCGGGCCAACGGTGACGGCGGCCTGGACCACTCCGGGCTGCTGCGAGGCGTCGAGCGCCTGAGCGGCTCTGTCACCAAGGGGGAGAACTGACATGGCACGCATGCGCGCGGTCGATGCCGCCGTCCTGATCCTGGAGAAGGAGGGCGCGACCCAGCTGTTCGGCCTCCCGGGTGCCGCGATCAACCCGTTCTACAGCGCGATGCGCAAGCACGGCGGGCTCCAACACGTGCTCGCCCGCCACGTCGAGGCGGCCTCGCACATGGCCGAGGGCTACACCCGGGCGAAGGCCGGCAACATCGGCGTCTGCATCGGCACCTCCGGCCCCGCCGGCACCGACATGATCACCGGGCTCTACTCGGCCTCCGCCGACTCCATCCCGATCCTGTGCATCACCGGCCAGGCACCGGTCGCGAAGCTCCACAAAGAGGACTTCCAGGCGGTCGACATCGCCTCCGTCGCCGGACCGCTCACCAAGATGGCGGTCACCGTGATGGAGCCCGCCCAGGTCCCGGGCACCTTCCAGAAGGCCTTCCGGCTGATGCGCGAGGGACGTCCCGGCCCGGTCCTGATCGACCTGCCGCTCGACATCCAGCAGGCCGAGATCGACTTCGACATCGAGACGTACGAGCCCTTGCCGATCGCCAGGCCGGCGGCCAGCCGTGCCCAGGCGGAGAAGGCGCTGGCGATGATGCTCGAGGCGGAGCGCCCGCTGATCGTCGCGGGCGGTGGCGTGATCAACGCCGACGCCTCCGACCTGCTCATCGAGCTCGCCGAGGTCACCGGAGTCCCCGTTGTCCCCACGCTCATGGGCTGGGGCACGATCCCGGACGACCACACGCTCAACGCGGGCATGGTCGGCCTGCAGACCTCCCACCGCTATGGCAACGCGACCATGCTGGCCAGCGACTTCGTGCTCGGCATCGGCAACCGGTGGGCCAACCGCCACACCGGCTCGGTCGAGACGTACACCCGCGGACGTACGTTCGTGCACATCGACATCGAGCCGACCCAGATCGGCCGGGTCTTCGCGGCGGACTACTCGATCGTCTCCGACGCCCGCGCGGCGCTCGAGGTGCTCGTCGAGGTCGCGAAGGAGTGGGCGGCGGACGGGAAGAACCCGGACCGCACCGCCTGGGCCGAGGAGTGTGCCGAGCGCAAGCGGACCCTGCAGCGCAAGACCCACTTCGACAATGTCCCGATCAAGCCGCAGCGGGTCTACGAGGAGATGAACCGGGCTTTCGGGTCCGGCACCCGCTACGTCACCACGATCGGTCTGTCCCAGATCCAGGCGGCACAGCTGCTGCACGTCTACAAGCCGCGGCACTGGATCAACGCCGGCCAGGCCGGCCCGCTCGGCTGGACCCTGCCGGCCGCCCTCGGGGTCGCGACCGCGGTCCCCGACGGCCAGGTCGTCGCGCTCTCGGGCGACTACGACTTCCAGTTCCTGATCGAGGAGCTGGCGGTCGGCGCGCAGTTCAACATCCCCTACATCCACGTGGTCGTGAACAACTCCTACCTCGGCCTGATCCGCCAGGCCCAGCGCGGGTTCGAGATGGACTACTGCGTGGAGCTCGCCTTCGACAACGTCAACAGCCCAGAGCTCGAGGGCTACGGCGTCGACCACCTCAAGGTCGCCGAGGGCCTGGGCTGCAAGGCCGTACGCGTCACCGACCCAGCCGACCTCGGCGCCGCCTTCGAGAAGGCCAAGGCCCTGATGGCCGAGTACCGCGTGCCGGTGCTGGTCGAGGTCATCCTCGAGCGCGTCACCAACGTCTCGATGGGCGTCGAGATCGACGGCGTCGTCGAGTTCGAGGAGCTGGCCGAGCGTGGTGAGCACGCCCCGACCGCGCTCGTCCCGCTGGACTGATCACCCCATGGTCCGCGTGCTGGTCGCCTCCGACAAGTTCAAGGGATCGCTCACCGCTGCTGAGGTCGCGGCGGCGGTGAGCGCCGGGATCCGCCGGGGGAGTCCCGGCGTGGTCGTCGACGCGATCCCGGTCGCCGACGGTGGCGACGGCACCCTGGCGGCGGCCGAGTCCGCCGGGTTCGTCCTCGTCCCGGTCACCGTGGCCGGGCCGACCGGGGAGCCGGTGCGGACGGCGTACGCCCGTCGCGACGGAGTCGCGGTCGTCGAGCTCGCCGACGCTTCCGGGTTGGCGCGGCTGCCGGGTGTGCCGGATCCGATGCGGGCCTCTAGCCTCGGGGCCGGGCAGGCGATGGCGGCCGCGATCGATGCGGGCTGTCGCCGGATCGTGCTCGGGATCGGCGGCAGCGCCAGCACGGACGGGGGAGCGGGTCTGCTCTGCGGGCTGGGCGCCAGGCTGTTCACCCTCGCCGGGAATCCGGTGGGTCCAGGTGGAGCCGGGCTCGAGGACGTCGCCCGGATCGAGGTCGACGAGCTGCGGCGGCGCCTCGACAGGGTCTCGGTCACGGTCGCGTGCGACGTCGACAACCCGCTCACCGGTCCCACCGGTGCGGCCGCGGTCTATGGCCCGCAGAAAGGGGCCGATGCGGACCAGGTCCGACGACTGGATGCCGCGCTCGGCCGCTGGGCGTCTCTCGTGGCGTCGTTCACCGGGACCGATCTCCGTGGTCAGCCCGGCGCCGGAGCGGCTGGCGGTGTCGGCTTCGCCGCACTCGCCCTGCTGGGCGCGGAGCTGCGATCGGGCATCGAGCTCGTGCTCGAGCTGGTCGACTTCTGCGCCGGGCTGGACGGCGCGGACCTCGTCGTCACCGGCGAGGGCGCGCTGGACGAGCAGACGCTCAACGGAAAGGCCCCGGCCGGCGTCGCCGCCGCGGCCGCACGCGCCGGTGTCCCGGTCGTGGCGGTCTGCGGGGTCAACCGTCTCGACCACGACCGGCTGCAGGCGGCCGGGATCGGCGCTGCGTACGCCTTGACGGACGTCGAGCCCGACCGGCAACGCTGCCTGACCGAGGGCGCCGCCCTGCTCGAGCAGATCGCCGAGCGGATCGCCGCCGACCATCTCATCAAGGAGGACGCATGAGCGGGCGACGGAATGTTCACCGAGGTAACTCGGTGAGCGCCCGCTTCCTTCGTGGAGTTCCGCGAGGGGAGTGCATCGAGACCGAGGTACCTCGGTCGGCATCCGAGGAGGACGCATGAGACTGCTGAGTGTGGGCCCGCCGGGCCAGGAGCGCCCCGCGGCCCTCGACGACCAGGACGTACTGCGCGATCTGTCGGCCATCGTGCCGGCGATCGACGGCGACCTGCTCGGCGACCCGGAGCGGCTCAGGTTGATCCAAGACTTGATCGCCTTGGGCCGCCTCCCCGTCGTCGCCGGCGGCACCCGGATCGGACCGCCGGTGGCCCGGCCGGGCAAGGTCGTCGGGATCGGGCTCAACTACGAGGACCATGCGGAGGAGGCGGGTGTCGCCATCCCGGACGAGCCGGTCGTCTTCCTCAAGCCCTCGACCACGGTCGTGGGGCCCCACGACGCGATCGAGCTGCCGCCGGGATCGTCCATGACCGACTACGAGGTCGAGCTGGGCGTGGTGATCGGGCGCCAGCTGTCGCGGTGCAGAAACCCGCAGCAGGCCCTGGCCGCGGTCGGCGGCTACCTCACGGCCGACGACGTCAGCGAGCGGGCGCGGATCGCGGCCGGGCCGACGTGGGCGAAGGGGAAGTGTGCTGACACCTTCACCCCCATCGGTCCGTGGCTGGTCACGCCCGACGCCGTGGGCGACCCGCAGGCCCTCGGCCTGGAGCTGTGGGTCGACGGCGAGCGCCGGCAGCGAGGGACGACGGCCCGGATGGCCTACGGCGTCGGTGAGCTCCTCGCCTTCCTCAGTACGCTGATGACACTCGAGCCCGGCGACCTGGTGCTGACCGGGACACCTGGCGGGGTCGCAGCGTTGCGGCCCGAGCCCCGGCCGTACCTGCGGGAGGGGCACGTGGTGGAGGCCGAGGTGACCGGCCTCGGACGCCAGCGGACGCGGGTGGTGGCAGTCGATGAGGCGGAGGTGAGGGTGTGAGTCGAGATCTCGATGTCGTCATCCGGGCGGCACGGATGGTGACCCCCGAGGGCGAGCGAGCCGGAGCGGTCGGAGTTCGCGACGGCGAGATCGTCGCGGTAGCGCCGATCGCGGAGGACCTGACCGCGGCCCGGGTGGTCGAGCTCGCCGACGACGAGGTGCTGATGCCCGGCGTCGTCGACGCGCACGTACACGTCAACGACCCGGGCCGGACCGAGTGGGAGGGCTTCGCCTCCGCGACCCGCGCCGCGGCCGCAGGCGGGGTCACCACGATCGTGGACATGCCGCTCAACAGCATCCCGCCCACCTGCGACCTCCCGGCGCTCGACCTCAAGCGCAAGACCGCGGCCAG
Organism: Nocardioides sp. NBC_00850; assembly: GCF_045207335.1. NCBI lineage: Bacteria > Bacillati > Actinomycetota > Actinomycetes > Propionibacteriales > Nocardioidaceae > Nocardioides > Nocardioides sp. NBC_00850. Next base: position 340,898 of record NZ_CP108845.1, on the reverse strand, counting down.
CCAGGCCTTCGTCGACGTCGGCTTCTGGGGCGGTGCGATCCCCGGCAACGTCGCGGAGCTGAGTACGCTGCACGAGGCCGGGGTCTCCGGCTTCAAGTGCTTCCTGCTGCACTCGGGGGTCGACGAGTTCCCGCCGCTCGACGCCGAGCAACTCGAGCGGGCGATGCGCGAGATCCGCTCCTTCGACGGTCTGCTGATCGTGCACGCCGAGGACGCCCACGCGATCGAGCACGCACCCGCGGCGGGTGGTGAGGCGTACGAGCGCTTCCTGCACAGCCGGCCCCGCGGCGCGGAGAACCTCGCCATCGCCCAGGTGATCGAGCTGGCCCGGTGGACCGGCTGCCGCGTCCACATCCTGCACGTCTCCAGCTCCGACGTGCTCGCGATGCTGGCCTCGGCCCGTCGCGACGGGGTCCCGATCACGGCGGAGACCTGCCCTCACTACCTGACCTTCGCTGCCGAGGAGATCCCCGACGGCGCGACGCAGTACAAGTGCTGCCCGCCGATCCGGGAGGCGGCCAACCGCGAGCTGCTCTGGGAGGGTCTGCGCAACGGCGTCATCGACTTGGTCGTCACCGACCACTCGCCCTCGACGCCCGACCTGAAGGCGCTCGACACCGGCGACTTCGGGGTCGCCTGGGGCGGCATCTCCTCGCTCCAGCTCGGGCTGTCGGCGGTCTGGACCGAGGCAAGGAGACGCGGCTTCACGCTCACCGACGTCGCCCGCTGGATGTCCGAGGCTCCCGCACGTCATGCCGGGCTGAGCCGCAAGGGCCGGATCGAGGTCGGCCACGACGCCGACTTCTGTGTCCTCGCCCCCGACGCCTCCTACGTGGTCGACGCCGCGAAGCTCCATCACAAGAACGCCGTCACGCCCTACCACGGCCGATCGCTCGCAGGTGTTGTCCGCGAGACCTGGCTGCGTGGCGAGAAGATCGACATCGAGGCCGCGCCCCAGGGCCGGCTGCTCACCCGAGAAGGAGCCCGACCATGAGCGAACCCCGCTACTACGCCCCGACCGGCGGCCACCCGTCGCAGCGTGAGCTGACCACCGACCGGGCCGTCTTCACCGAGGCGTACGCCGTGCTCCCCCGCGGCACCATGCGCGACATCGTCACCAGCAAGCTGCCGTTCTGGGAGGGCACCCGGCTGTGGGTGATCGCCCGCCCGCTCTCGGGGTTCGCCGAGACCTTCTCGCAGTACATCATCGAGGTCTCGCCCGGCGGCGGCAGCGACAAGCCCGAGCTCGACCCGGGCGCGGAGGGCGTCCTGTTCGTGGTCGAGGGCGCGCTGACGCTCTCGGTCGAGGGCGAGAAGCACGATCTCACCCCCGGCGGCTACGCCTTCCTCCCGCCCGGCTCCACCTGGACGCTGCACAACACCTCCGACCAGGTCGCCCGTTTCCACTGGATCCGCAAGGCGTACCAGCGGGTCGAGGGCATCGACGTGCCGGACGCGTTCGTCACCAACGAGGTCGACGTGCCCGGTGGCGAGATGCCGGGAACCAACGGCGCCTGGAAGACCCAGCGCTTCGTCGACCCCGATGACGTACGCCACGACATGCACGTCAACATCGTCAGCTTCGAGCCGGGCGGCGCGATCCCGTTCCCGGAGACGCACGTGATGGAGCACGGGCTCTACGTCCTCGAGGGCAAGGCCGTCTACCTGCTCAACAAGGACTGGGTGGAGGTGCAGGAGGGCGACTTCATGTGGCTGCGGGCGTTCTGTCCGCAGGCCTGCTATGCCGGTGGACCCGGCCGGTTCCGCTACCTGCTCTACAAGGACGTCAATCGGCACGCGGTCCTCTCGCGGCAGTTCGGCTGATGCCGGTCGCCGGCCCAGCTGCCGCTCGGCGTCAGCGTGCCCGCGATGACCCTCATGGCGACCCGGATGCCGTACGCCGGCCGCGGCTGACCCCGGTGCGCACCTGGCGAATGAATTTTCGTTCACGGGGGATACCGGCGGGCGGCCGATGCCGACGTGAACGAATTTTCGTTCGTCGCAGAGTTGCTCGCAATGGCCACCGGTGCGTGAAACATCAGCCGAGGCTGAGGCTGAGCGATGTCGAGGGCCAGGTGTGCTTCGCGGCCAGCTGGTGTCGAATGCCACCTGAGCAGCCCGCGTCGTGGGGCACACATGGGCACGATTCGGCGATGCGGATGAGCGCTGCACGGCGCGGGGGAAGCGGTGGGCGAGCGACGCAGTCGGCGCCGCATTGAAGAAGAGGGATGGAGGGCGAAGTCCCGCGGTCGGCAGAGTTCTTCGACACGGTGCGAATCAGTTCTGTGTGGTCAAGTCAGGGTTAGCTCGCGGATCGCCATCTCCTCGGGTCCTGCGGCAGTGCCTCTCCCGGGTTCAAAGATTGGAGTTCATTCGGTCGGGGCGGGACAGATGCTGCCGATGACCTGTTTCAGCGGCCCGTGTGATCGCCTCGAGTACCCGGTGGCGATCGAGTGCGACCGCGAAATCCGGCGCATCGGCGGTTCCGTCGCGGAGGTCGGCGGCAAACTGGGCGTAGAGGCGGGCGACCCCTGCTGCGGGTGCGTCGAGTTGCAGGTCGGGAGCCGCATAAGCGGGGGGGGGGGGGGGGGGGACCTGTAGCACCTGGACAGGCTCGCTGCCGCGGCGCAGCGTGATGGTGAAATCGGTGAAATGGATGTAGCCCGAGGCCGATTCCACACGCACACTGCCCTCGGTGCCCTGGATCTCCCATACCATCGCCGAGCCGGCAGACTGCCCGGCACTGTAGTGCAGCGACGTGACGATCCCGCCTTCGAGAGCGCCGGCGACGACGATCTCATCCGGCGCGTCCTTCGGCAGCGACGCGCCATCGGAGAGGCGGACGCCGTCACCGCGCTGATTGGCGACGACGGCGGACAGACTCTCGAACGTGCCGAGCACGCGCGCAAGCGGTTCGAGCCCGTGGCCGAGCATGATGCTCAGAAGCGTGGCGCCATGCTTTGCGTGAGCCATGTACTCGACCGCCGGGTCATATCGGCCGACCCACATGTCGTCGGTCAAATGCGCTCGGATGCTCGTGCTGAGCGGCTTGCCGATCACGCCTTGCGCGATGAGGTCGCGAAGGAAGAGGATCGGCGGGTGCAGGCCGCCCTGCAGCCCGACAACCGTCTGCAGTCGGCGCTCGCGGGCAAACCCCTCCAGTGCTTCGGCCTCCGATAGGTTTCTTGCGAGCGGCCATTCGCAATAAACCATCTTGCCCGCGGCCAGCGCGTCGGAAACAATCTGCTTGTGCTCCGGCACCTTGACCGCAACCACCACCAGGTCGACCTCCGGTCGCACGACCAGAGCCTCATGTGTGTCGAAGGCGAGATCGGCGCCCAGCCGACGAGCGGTCGCGTTCGCGCTCTCCATGCGAGTCGTACTGACGGCGCGGATCTGGAACGCGTCGAGCGCCTGCAGCGCCGGGACGTGAGCAATTCCGCCCCAACCCCGATCGGCGCTAGCCCCGATAAGGCCGACGCCGATCCGGGTATTTGCTGAATTCGTCATCAGGATGCTCCTGCCTTGTGCAGCCCCAGCAACGCTCTCCGGGCTGCGTCACGATGATTCGTTTCCGGACATGCGTGGGCACTCGGGCTCACCGTGGCGAGCGAGCAATTATTGCCGTTCGCGTAGCGGCCGGGGGGTGAGCCCGAGTGACCCAAGCGCAGGTTTACGTGTGAGCCCAGTGGGCCTCGAGTTCGCGCGCGACATCGGCCGGACGCTCTATCATCGGCCAGTGCGAGCTGCGCAGCTTGAAGACGGCACGTGCGCGTGTGGCATTACCGAGCTCGTCGGCGAAGCGGTGAGGAAGAAACGGATCGTCCAGGCCCCAGATCACCAGCGCTGGTGCGGTCACGTTGCTCAAACCTGGCTTCCACTCCGCCCCGACCTCGATCGCCGAACGGTAAAGGGCGAGAATGCTTGCCCTCATAGTGGCATCGAGATGCCGGACCGATTCGTTTGCCGCGTCGCGCGGCATCTGCGCCTCGTTGAGGCTTGCTGCGAACGCCTCGAGGTCGAGGTCCGCCATCCATTGCTCGCCCTCGCCTGGCGTTTGCCAGATCTTGGCGAGATAGTGCCACGGATACTCCGGATCGATTGGCCCGCTGATGCCTGTCCATGTCCGCACCAGATCTGGTCGGATAGACGCGAGACGGCCCGTCAGCAGAGACCCCCAGTCATGACCGACCAGGTCGACGGGTTCGCCGATTTCTTCGATCTTCTTAATAAGCCAATCGAGATACTCCTCCTTCGTCGACGTGAATCCCGCTGGTACGGGTACGCCAAACCCGGGGAGATCGATCGTCACAATATCTTCGCGTCGAAGATAGGAACGGACGGTGTCCCAAAGCCGGTGGTTATCAGGTACACCATGGACGAGGACTGCAGGCATTTCGGATTCTCCAATTGATTGTTGTCGTGGTGGAATGGCCGGTCGGCCGAGTCAGGGAAGAAGGATGACTTTGCCGTGGGTGTGGCCCGTGGCGACGAGGCGATGGGCGTCCGCGGCCTCGTCGAGTGGGAAGCTCCGACCGATGCGTGCGGTCCATGCGCCGGCGGCGATCAGATTCAGCGCTTCCTGGACAGGGCCGCGGTCGCGATTCCCGCTGCCTCCCGGGCTGAATGCGACGCCGTATCGTGCGGCATCGCGGTCGGCGAGCGTCACGATCCGGTCCGGGCCGCCGAGGAGGTCGACGAGGGCGGGAAGGAGTCCCTTGCCGGCGGTGTCGAGCGCGGCATCGATACCGTCGGGAGCGGCGGCACGGATGCGGTCGACCAGGCCCGGCCCGTGGGCGACAGGGATCGCACCGAGACTCCTGACGAAGTCGGCGTTGGCAGTCCCGGCGACGCCGATCACCGCCACACCGCGCTGTCGCGCGAACTGCACGGCGGCGCCGCCCAATGCACCGCTCGCGCCGGTGACCACGAGCGTGTCACCCGGGCGAAGGTTCAGAAGCCCGAGCGCCCTTGCGGCGTTGTCGGCGCCGATGACGGTGGCCGCGGCCTCCTCGAAGGAAACGCCGTCGGGGATCGTCGCGAAGTTGCTGCTGACCGTGTATTCGGCGTAGGAGCCCTGGGTGGCGGAGTCCGGCCACCCGGCGACGCGGTCGCCGACCATGCCCTCGTCGACACCCGGGCCGACCGCCTCGACGACGCCGGCGAACTCGAATCCGATGATGGCGGGAGCACGCAGGCGGAACGCTCCGGCGCGTGCCAGGATCTCCGCCGGGTTCACCCCGGCGGCGTGAACCCGCGCCAGTACCTGACCCGGACCCGGCACCGGTCGCGGAGCCTCCGCAACCCTCAACACGGAGGGTTCGCCGAACGAGGTGAGGACGGCGGCTTTCATGATGATCCTTCTCCTTCTCATATCGAGCCGGCGGCACTTCCGCTGCGGCGTGCTTCGGCCTGCTCGCTCACGGAGGCCCGGTAGCGAGGTCACGCCCGTAGGTCCAGTACATCACTTCAGGACCGATCGGTACATAAGTAACGTACACGGGCAGAGATCTATTCACAAGCCCTCAATCGTGCGGGCAGGCGGCACGGCTCGGGGCGTCAGGCCTGGGTGTTCGCGCCGTCCTCGGCCGGCCCGAGCTCGATCGCCCGCGTCATGACATCGCGCTGCGCGGGGTTGTACAGCGCGCTCATCGCCTCGGCCAGAGCAGCCTGTGCGGCGTCGAGCGGCGCCCTCATACGCCCAGAAAGATTCCAGGTCACGCCGAAGCGGTCGGTCAGCATCCCGAACCCGGCGCTCCGGGTGGAAGCGGCCAGTTACTCCACGATGACCGCATCCTGAACCGGGGCGTCCCCCGTCGCTTTCGTCGCGGGCACCTCGGCGGCGTCCATCACCGGAGCTGTGCTCACCATCGACGGCGGCTTGAACGCCTGATCCTTCGCGTTATCTGGACTGCCTGGTCCGTAAGGGGGCACAATGACTACCATGCCCGTATCGCAGACCACACTGGGGCGACCCCGCGAGTTCGATCCCGACCACGCCCTCGAACAAGCCATGAGAGTGTTCTGGGCCAAAGGATACGAAGGGGCGAGCCTGACGGACCTGACCGAGGCGATGGGCATCACCCGCAGCAGCATGTATGCGGCGTTCGGGAACAAGGACGAGCTGTTCCGCCGAGCGGTCGAGCGGTACACGGAAGGCCCAGCCTCCTACGGAATCCGTGCACTGTCCGAGCCGACCGCACGCGAAGTGGCCGAGTCCATTCTTCGCGGCGCAGCCGCTGCCAGCACGAGTCGCGACGCACCCCACGGGTGCCTTGGCGTCCAGGCTGCGCTGTCCGCCGGCGACAACGGGCTCACTGCCCAGAAGGTCCTCGTCGACTGGCGCCAGGATGGCGCTGCGCGCCTCGAGTCCCGATTTCTGCGTGCGCGGGCCGAGGGTGATCTGCCGGAGACCGAGGATCCGCGCACGCTGGCGGCCTACATCACGACGGTCGCGTACGGCATCGCCGTTCAGGCGGCGACGGGCAGGAGCGAGGCGGAACTGCGCCGGGTTGCTGATGTGGCGATGAACGCGGTGTCCTGGTCCCACGGCTGAGACAGCGAACTCTGCGATCGTCTTCATCGACGCCTTAGGCGTCACCGCCGAGTCTGCTGAGGTGTTCTACTGTCGCTGCCCGCTGCGAGCGGCTTCCTCCACTCGCGCGACGAGCTGACTGTTGTGCAGCGCGTGAGCGAAGCCCGGCGTCGCAAAGGTGTTCTCGTCGATGTCGCGCGCGAGGCTCGCGTACACCTCGCCCACGTTGATGGAGGCACCGGTCCAGATCTCGGCGGCGGCCGGACCGGTTCCCGTGGCGACAGGGCGGTCGGGCGCTTCGAAGTCGACGTTCGAGGTCAACGTGAGGTCGCCGACCTGGACGCCGGCGGGGTGGTTGCCGGTCAGCCTGAGCCAGCCGTCGGCGCCACGGACCTCGAGGCTGAACCGGGCGTCGGGCACGGGCACGCCCGCCAGGACCTGCACTCCCACCGGGGCGCCGGAGGCGGTCTTGAGGATCGCGTCGAGGTGGTCCGGGACCTCACGGGTGGTGGTCGTGCCGGTGTCGGTCAGCTTCACCTCGGGCCAGAGCAGTTCCGTGCGCGCGTCGATCTCGGTGATGTCGCCGAGGATCGTCTCGATCACGTCCAGGACATGGCCCACCGCGATCGTCATGAAGCCGGCGCCGGCGGCCGCCTTGTCGAAGTACTCGTAGGCGCTCACCGACTCCGGGCCGTTCCCGAAGGTCGTCGCGGTCGCTCGGGCTGACAGCAACCGCCCGAGCCGGCCCTGGGCGATGATCTCGGCCGCCCGGCGCACCGACGGGTTGAGGCTGCCCTGCAGCCCGATCGCCGTGTGCAGGGCGCCGGCCGCCGCAGCCATCTCCTCGGTCTCCGTGACGCTCGCACCCAACGGCGACTCCGAGTAGACGGCCTTGCCGGCCGCGAGGGCCGCGAGCACGAGCTCGCGGTGTGCCGGAACCTTGACAGCGACCGTGACGAGGTCGATCGACGGGTCGCTGATCAGCTCGTACGGGTCGGCGTACCAGCGCTCGGCGCCGAACAGCTCGGCGGCCCCTCGAGCGCTCTCCTCATGCCGGGTCGCCACCGCTGCCAGCACGAGCCGCGGCTGGGCCGCCAGCGCGGGGATGTGCGATGCCCCGGCCCAGCTCGCCCTCGTATCCGCGCCGATGATCCCGACACGAATCACACTGCTTGCCATGATCTGCTGCTCCATTCGGTCTGCTGCTCGGTGTTCTGTGGTTACGGCACTGCTATCTCGTGCCGGGCGGCTCTTTGCCGAGTCGTCCTTCACCGGTCGATGGCGGCCATGCCGCCCCGGTCATGGCGGTCGCCGGAGGCGGGCGCCAGGTTGTTCAGCCGGCCGATCTGGTCCGGGGTCAGCCGGATCCCGTCGGCCGCGATGTTCTCCTCGAGCCGCCCGAGGTGTCGGGTGCCAGGGATGGGGTTGATGTCCCCTCCCTGGGCAAGGAGCCAGGCCAGGGCGACCTGGGCAGGGGTGGCTCCGGCCTCGGTCGCCACGGACCTGACCTCCTCGACGATGCGCAGGTTGCGTTCGAGGTTGCCGCCGGTGAAGCGCGGGTTGGTGCGACGCCAGTCGTCGGCGTCCAGGCCGTCCAGGGAACGGATGTTCCCGGTCAGGAAACCGTGACCCAGCGGGGAGTACGGAACCAGACCGATCCCCAGCTCGCGCAGCACCGGCAGCACCTCGGCCTCGGGGTCCCGCGTCCACAGCGAGTACTCGCTCTGGACCGCGGCCACCGGGTGGACCGCGTGCGCGCGGCGGATGGTGGCGGGGCCGGCCTCGGACAAGCCGATGTAGCGGACCTTGCCCTGAGTGACCAGGTCGGCCAGGGCGCCGACGGTGTCCTCGATCGGGGTGTCGGGGTCGACCCGGTGCTGATAACAGAGGTCGATGTGGTCGGTGCCCAGGCGCCGCAACGACGCCTCGACGGCGAGACGGACGTTCGCCGGTGTGCTGTCCGCCCCCGGCCGGCCCGTGTGGGACGCCAGACCGAACTTGGTGGCGAGCACCACCTCGTCCCGACGGCCCTTGACCGCCCGGCCCAACAGGGCTTCGTTGGCGCCTCGCCCGTACACCTCGGCGGTGTCCAGATGGGTGACGCCCAGGTCCAGAGCGCGCCGGATGGTGCGGATGGAGCCCTCCTCGGACTCGTCCTTGCCTGTGTAGAACGCGGACATGCCCATGACTCCCAGACCGAGGCGCGAGACCTCAAGCCCGCCGAGCGACGTGGTCTGCATCGGATGTTCCTCTCCTGGATCGGTTCGTCAGGCCCACTGCCGGTATGTCGACCGACAAGAACTTGATGCATCAAGATGAACTTGATACGTCAAGTTCTACCTCATGGAACTTGATGCGTCAATAACGATCGCCGTAGGCTGGCCGCATGGCGAAGACAGCGGATGCTCAGCGGCAGGGCAAGAGGGCCGGGCAAGGCGGCTCGGCGTCCCGCGCAACGACGCCATCCGCTGCGGTCCCCGAGCCCGGAAGTGACTCGCCCGTTGGATCGGGCGCCGAGCCGCGCTGGCTGAACAGCGACGAACTGGCGGCGTGGCTGGCCAACTCCGCGATCATGATCAGCCTGCCTGCCGCCCTGGACGCGCGGATGCAGCGCGAGTCCCAGATGACCTTCTTCGAGTACATGGTGTTGTCGGTCCTCTCCGAGGAGCCGGACCGGACCATGCAGATGAGCGCACTGGCCGTGCGTACATCAGCTTCGCTGTCGCGGTTGTCGCACGTCGTCGGGCGATTGGAGAAGCGAGGGCTGCTTGCCAGGTCCCGGATACCCGGTGCAGGTCGCCGCACCAACACCACCCTGACCGAGGCCGGCTACGACGTTGTGGTCGCGGCTGCGCCCGGACATGTCGCGGCAGTCCGCGAATACCTGATCGACTCGCTCGAACCGCGCGACCTCATTGCCTTGCAGCGCATCGGCGCAGCAGTGGACGCCGCGATCAATCACGGACGAACCACCGGCACAAGTGCGACGACGGCTCACTGACGTTCCCGAGTCGTAGCCGCACTGGTCTGGATGCGTGAGCGCCGCGCAAGCGTTAAGGGCTAGCACCACCGAGAGCGTTAGCGGCCAGCAGCACCGAGAAAGAAGCGAGGCACCATGACGTGGAGCACGCGCGAGATCGCCGAGCTGTCGGGTACGACGGTCAAGCTCGCGGTCAACGTCACCGGCTCGTTCCTGTGCGCCCGCGAGGCGTTCGCCCAGATGAAGCGGCAGGACCCGCGGGGCGGGCGGATCATCAACAACGGCTCGATCTCCGCGCACGTACCGCGACCGGGCAGCGCGGCATACACCACCTCCAAGCACGCGATCACGGGTCTCACCCGTGCCCTGGCTCTCGACGGCCGTGCCCACGACATCGCGGTCGGCCAGATCGACATCGGCAACGCGGCCACCGAGATGACCGCCGGCATCGCTGTCGGCGCCCGCCAGGCCGACGGCACCGTACGCCCCGAACAGACCTTCGACCCGCAGCACGTCGCCGACGCGGTCGTCGCCATGGCCCAGCTCCCGCTCGGCGTCAGCGTCCCCACGATGACGATCCTCGCGACCGGGATGCCGTACGCCGGTCGCGGCTGATCAGCCGCCGTGCTGCCCGGCTCAGACGGTCGGGACGGTGCCGCCGTCGATCACGTACTCGGCGCCCACGATCGCCGAGGCGCGGTCCGAGACGAGGAATCCGACCAGGTCCGCGATCTCCTCGGTGTTCGCGAACCGTCCCAGGGGTACTCCTCCGAGGGAGTCGTAGATCGTCTGCTTGGCTGCTTCACGTGTGAGTCCGTTGCCCTCGGCGATCCGGTCCACGAATCGTTCGTAGGCTTCGGTCTCGATCCCGCCGGGGCTGATCGCGTTGACCCGTACGCCGCGCGGCGCGAGCTCGTTGGCGAGCCCTTTGCTGTACGTGCGCAGCGCGGCCTTCGCTGCTGCATAAGCCAAGGACGCGTCGTACAGGGGCAGCTCACGCTGGATCGAGGTGAAGTGCAGCACCACGCCCGACCCAGCCCCGATCATCGCCGGGAGGAGAGCTCGATCCAGCCGTACCGCTCCAAGGAAGTTGAGGTTCAGCTCGGTGAGCCACTGGTCGTCGGTGATGACCGCGAATCCACCGGACGGCGTCGACGCCCCTCCGACGACGTGCACCAGGATGTCGAGTCCGCCGGCCTCTGCGATGCGAGCGGCCACGGCATCGGTGCCTTCTGCCGTCAGGATGTCTGCTTCGATGAACCGGTCAGGGTGCTCGTACCCGTCGGGCATGGTGCGCGCCGTCACGTACACGTCGGCACCCATCTCTCGCAGTCTCTCCACGACGGCCTTGCCCGAGCCCTTCGAGCCGCCCGTGACCAACGCCCGGCGACCATCGAGACGATCGCGATCTGAGATGGACATTTCTCTCCTTTGAAGATCGAGGTGGTGCGGGTTCGGTCAGGCTGGGTGGTTGGCGATGACGAGTTCGGCGACGAGGCCGTCGCGCAGCGTGAACCGGTAGTCGAGTTCGGCGACGCCACCCGGGAAGGTGCCCTCGAGCCGCACGGTGACCACCCAGTGGGCGTCATCGACGCGGCGAGCGCCGACCTGGTCGGTCGTGTACTCGAACTCGGACCCGGCGTCCCGCAGGAACGCGTCGGCTTCCTCTCGGCCGCGGAAGGTCTCGTCCTGGTCGACGACCACCGCATCCTCGGTGAGGAACGACGAGGCGGTGTCGGCGTCGCGGACGATGTGGGCGGCGAGGAACTCGCGCACGGTGGTCGGGAGCAGGTCGGACGGAAGGTCGGTGTGCTGTGTCATGAGCCCACCATCTGGCCTCTCGGCGTGGGAGGGTCAAGCGGTGGACTCTCCCCCAGGGGGAGCGTTCACAATGAGGGGATGCTGACCATCGGGGAGTTTTCGCGGTTGACCCATTTGAGCGTGCGGACCCTGCGTAGGTATCACGAGGCGGCCTTACTGGATCCCGCTGTGGTGGACGAGACCACCGGTTACCGCTACTACGGCGTCGACCAGATCCCGACCGCGCAGGTCATCCACCGGCTTCGCGAGCTCGACGTCCCCCTGGGCGATGTGCAGCGGATCCTGCGGACCCCCGACCCCGGTGTCCGGGCGGCCCTGGTCGCGGACCACCTGCAACGCCTCGAGGACGAGCTCGACCGCACCCGGGCCGCGGTCGTGTCGCTGCGCCGCCTGCTCCGGCCCGATCCCGCGCCGATCGATGTCGAGCTGCGTGCGGAGCCCGCGCGGACGGTCGCCGCGGTGAAGGCCGTCGTCGGGCATCGCGACGTCCTGGCCTGGTACGCAGGCGCGATGGCCGAGCTGGAGGCGGCCGTCGGCACCGCCGTGACCGGACCGCCGGGTGGCAGCTACGACAACGCCCTCTTCGAGCAGGAGCGCGGTCACGCGCTCGTCTACCTGCCGACCGATGCGCCACCTCGCACCGGGCGTGTGCATCCCGCGACCCTTCCGGCCGTCGAGCTGGCCGTCACCACCCACGTCGGCGAGCACGACGACATCGAGGTGACCTACGGCGAGCTCGGGACCTGGGTCGTGGAGAACGCGATGTCGGTGGCCGGGCCGGTGCGGGAGGTCTACGTCGTCGGCCCTCGTGACACAAGCGATCCCGCTGCGTGGCGCACCGAGATCGGCTGGCCGGTCTTTCGTGTCACCTGAGGCGGCTGATCAGCCGCCGTGCTGCTCGACGATCCGCGCGATCTCGGTGAAGCCGCGGTTGCGGGCGTGCTCGAGCGGGGTCACGCCGTCGCGGTCGGCGATGCTCGGGTCGGCGCCGTTCTCGAGCAGGCTGCGGACGACCCGCTGCCAGCGGTCGGACCCCTCGCCGAGGATCACGGCCTCGAGGAGCGCGGTCCAGCCGAGGTCGTTGACGTGGTCGATGTCGATCTCGGTGCGGGTGACCCGCTCCACGTAGTCCGCGTGGCCGCGCTCGCTGGCGGGGATGATCGAGAGGCCGCCGTAGCGGTTGCGTACGGTCAGGTCCGGATCGACGCCGAGCAGCAGCTCGGCCATCGGGACGCTCCCGGTGACACCGGTGACCAGCCAGGGGGTGTCGTGCTGGCCGTCGAGGGCGTCCGGGTCGGCACCCAGGTGCACGAGCAGACGGGCCGTCTCGAGGTGGTCGTCGGTGACCGCGAGCAGCAGCGGCGTACGCCGGTTGCCGTCCCTGGTCTCCAGATCGGCGCCGCCACGGAGCGCCGCTGCGGCCGAGTCCGCATCACCCGCTGAAGCTGAACGCAGGAGCTGCTGGTCGCCGTCGGCGACCTCGGCCGAAGCCGTACGCAGCGTCGACACGATCGCGTCGAAACCGCGCTCCTCGGCGTGCTCCAGGGCGGTCTTCCCGTCCCGGCCCGCCTCGATCGAGATGTCCACGCCGGCCGCGACGAGCACCCGTACGGTGTCGGCCGCGTCCGGGCCGTCGTCGCCCAGGACGACCGCCTCGTGCAGGGCGGTCCAGCCCAGGTTGTTGACGTGGTCTAGGTCGATCCCGGCCTGCACCAGACGCCCCACGATGTCGGCGTGCCCGCGCTCGGCGGCGCGGATCAGCGCGGTCCCGTTGTAGGAGTCCTTGGCGTTGATCTCGGCGCCGTTGCGGAGAGCGAGGTCGAGCAGATCCACGTAGCCCTCGCTCGCGGCGATGAGGTAGGCGCTCTGCTGGGTCTCGTCCTCGTAGTTGACGTCGGCCCCGGCCCGGACCAGCTGACGGGCACGGGCCACGTCGTTGTCCCAGGCGGCCTTGATCAGCTGCTCATTCATGCGCTGTCGCTCCTCGGGGTCGGGGGTGCCCTTCGCCTCCTTCGGCGGGGCGGACGCCGAGCTCGACGCGGAGCTCGATGGAGACGGTTCGGCGGTCTCCGACGGCGCCGCGGCGCAGCCTGCCAGAAGCACGGCCATCGCCGCGGCGGAGGTCGACCACCGCAGGTGTCGCCGAGCAGATGTGCACAGCGTCATCGCGGCATCCTGGCGGTGACGATCTCGTACGGCCCCTGCGCGGTCTGCTCGTCGAAGTGGCTGTCGACGAGCAGCAGCCGGCCGTCGAGCAGCTTGCCGGTCGTGAAGACCCGGTCGGGGTCGGTGGCGCGCGACGAGACGAGCTCGGCGGAGGTCGCCGACGGGTTCAGCTCGAGGTGTACGAGCTGCTTGTCGAAGTTGCGGATCACGGCGAGGTCGCGGCCCTTCGCGATCAGGCCGTCGGCGTTGCGCAGGTTCGCGCCGTCGGTGTCGATCTCGCTGACCTCGCCGGTGGCGACGGAGAAGCGCCACAGCTGCCCGGTGGTGCCCTGGGCGACGACGAAGGCGGAGCGGTCCTGGCTCAGCACGATGCCGCCGAGGTTGAAGCCCTCGACCGGGGTGATCAGCGAGCTGCCGTCGGCCCACTCGGTGGCTTGCCAGCCGTCGGCACCCTCGGCGACGCGGATGATCGTCGGGTCGTTGGAGTTGGTGAAGTACGCAGCGCCGTCCGGCCCGATCGCGACGTCGTTGAGGAACGCGTTGTTGTCGGGGACGCGGAGGGCGGCGAGCAGCTCGCCCTCGGGACTGTAGACCCACAGGTCGGGGCGGTCGTTGCCGGTGCCGTTCGGGCCGCCGGCGATGTAGATGCGGCCCTCGTCGTCGACGGTGATGCCGCGAGCGGTGTAGCGGCCGTCGGTGCCGTCACCGGCCAGCCACTCCTCGGCCTGGGCACGGTCGGCCGAGCCGCGCTGGATCTCGCCGCCGGTGACCTCGCTGACGTAGAACCTCCCGGACTCCTGGTCCACGCCGATGCCCTCGAACTTCGAGCCGCCCTGGGCGGACGGGTCGCCCTCGAGCAGGTAGCTCGCCGGGCGGCCGTTGCCCTCGGCGGCGTTGGCCGCGGTGCCCATGCCGAGGGCGGTGAAGGACAGGGTGGCCGAGGCGGCGATGCCGGCCAGGCCGGCGAGGGCGGCGATTCGGGACGTACGCATGGTGGTGCTCCTCCGGTGTTCGGTGCTGTTGGTCGAGCTGATGCATCAACCATCGCCGTCGGGGAGGGGTCGAGACATCGGGTGACCGGCGACGTCTGGATAGCCGTTCGGCGACACCCCGGATAGCCGATCGGATGATGCCGGAGCCGCGCGACCGGCCTAGCCTGGAACGACCATGTCGACCGATACCGTGCCAACCTCGGGGCTCAGCCCGCGCACCGGTGGGATCCTGGCCGGCCAGACGCTGCTCGACCGCTGGCTCCACATCTCGCTGGTGGTGCTCGTGATCGCCTCGGTCGCGCGCTATCTGCAGGGACACGGGCTCGGCGACCAGGCCGAGGTGGTCCTGCCCGGCGCCGCCGTCCTCCTGATCGCGTACGCCGCGGGCCGCCGCCTCGCCGGCACCGCGGCGGTCGTCTGGCTGGCCGCGGTGATCGCCTGCTGGACGGTGCTGGCGCTGATCGCGCCGTCGTTCTCGTGGGCGGCCGTGCCGCTGGTCTTCCTGGCGCTGCGGGTGCTGCCGTTCCGCTGGGCCGTGGCCGTCACGGTGTTCCTCGTCGCGGTCGTCGCGGTCGCGTGGAGCCGGATGACCGGCCTGGCCGACCCGACCGTGCTGCTCGGCCCGGTCTGCGTCGCCGTGCTCGCGGTGACCACCTACCGCGCCCTCGAGCGCGACGCGGTCACTCGGCGGGCCCTCCTCGCAGACCTCGAGGCGGCCCAGGACGAGGTCGCCGACGCCGAGCGCAGAGCCGGTGTCGTGGCCGAGCGCGCGCGGCTGAGCCGGGAGATCCACGACAGCGTCGCCCAGGGCCTGACCAGCATCAACCTGCTGCTCCAGGCAGCCGACCAGGAGTGGGAGTCGCGCCCGGCCGATGCCCGCAGCCACGTCGACCAGGCGGCCACCATGGCCCGCTCCTCGCTCGACGAGGCGCGCCGGGTCGTACGCGACCTCGCCCCCACCGAGCTGACCGGCGGATCGGCGCTGGCCACCGCCGTACGCCAGGTCACCGACGACGTCGCCGCCACCACCGGGCTCAGTGTCCCGGTCCACGTCCACGGCGACCCGCACGAGGTCGGCGGGCGGGTGGCGACCGCCGTCGTACGCACCCTGCGGGGTGCGCTCGCCAACGTCGCCGAGCACGCCGGCGCGACCACGGCGGTCGTCTCGCTCACCTTCCACGAGGGCGGGGTCGCCCTGGACGTACGCGACGACGGAGCCGGATTCGACGCAACGCAGCTGAAGGAGTCCGACGGGCTGCGCGGACACGGCCTGGCCGGGATGCGGGCCCGCGCCCGCCTGCTGGGTGGAGACTTGGTCGTCGAGAGCGCCCCGGGCGAGGGCACGGTGGTCGCGGCCTCGTTCGCGGTCGGACAGACAGCATCCACTCAGGGGGAGGAACGTCGTGGCTGAGCAACGCATCCGGGTGGTGCTGGTGGACGACCATCCGGTCGTCCGGGCAGGCGTACGCGCCCTGGTGGACGCCCAGGACGACCTGGACGTGGTCGGCGAGGCGGCCGACTCGGCCCAGGCCGTCGCGGTCGTCGGCGAGACCCGGCCGGACGTGGTGCTGATGGACCTCAGCCTCGGCGACGGACCGGGCGGCGCGGAGACCACCCGGCTGGTCCGCGAGCTGCCGTCGCCGCCGCACGTACTTGTCCTGACGACCTATGACACCGAGGCCGACGTCCTCGAGGCAGTCGACGCCGGTGCGGCGGGCTACCTGCTGAAGGACGCGCCGCCCGACGAGCTGTTCCGCGCCATCCGCGGCACCGCACGCGGAGAGACCGTGCTGGCCCCGTCGGTCGCGACCCGGCTGCTGCAGCGGGCCGCTTCGCCGACGCCGAAGGTGAGCCCGCGCGAGGTGGAGATCCTGCGGCTGCTCGCCCGTGGGCTGGGCAACAAGGAGATGGCCCGCGAGCTCCTGGTCAGCGAGGCGACGGTCAAGTCGCACCTCTCCCACATCTACACCAAGCTCGGCGTCGACACCCGAGCCGGTGCCGTCGCCACGGCGATCGAGCGTCGCATTCTGCGACCCTGACGCCGGCGACGGCACCCAGCGTCTCAGCAGGTCGCCAGCAGCATGGGCTCGAGCAGGAGACCGAGGTCGTAGATCGGGTCGGTGCTGTCCCAGTTGCGACCGGTCCAGCCGAGCGTGATCTGGCGGGTGCCGTCCGGTGAGCCCCAGCTGATCGACTGCGCACCCATGTGGGCGCCGTCATGGCCGTAGAGATACTCGCCGGGATTGCACGGGTCGGCGACCCGGTAGATCCCGAACCCGTAGTCCGGGTCGCTGCTGCCCGCGATCGGAGGCAGCATCTTCTCGACCGATGCCGGGCTGACCAGCTTCCCGGTGAGGAGCGACTCGTTGAGGTCGGCGAGGTCCTCGGTGGTGCTCGTCGCGGCCCCGGCGGCGTGGAAGATGCTCGGGTGCAGGTCGGTCATCGGCCGCCAGCGGCCCTCGTAGTGGCCGGCGTCCTCGAGGAACGGGCCGCGGTTGCGGGCATCGGTCGGGTAGGCGCTCTGACGCATGCCTGCGGGTTCGAGCACTCGGTCGCGTACGAGATCCTCGATCCGCTCCCCGGTCTCCTTCTCGAGCATGACCCCGAGCGCGACGTAGCCGTAGTTGGAGTAGGAGAAGTCGGTGCCGGGCTCGAAGAGCCAGCCTGCGCCGCGCATGAAGGCGAGGTGCTCGGCCTCGGAGTAGTACTGCCCGAGGGCGTCGATCAGCTGGTCCCAGGAGGTCGGGTCCTCGACGCGGTCGAAGAGGATCTCCTCGGGCCCGCGTGGGGCGCCGGAGGTGTGGTTGAGCAGGTGCTTGATCGTGACGCCGTCGGGGAAGGTGCCCGGGAGCAGGTCGTTGGCGGGCGTGTCCAGGGTCCAGCCGCCGCGCTCGACCTCCTGCATCACCAGGGTCGCGATCAGGGTCTTGGTGTTGCTGGCGACGTGGAACCGGTCGCCGCGCCTGACCGGCTTCTTCTTCCCCACCTCGCGTACGCCACCCGCCCCCGACCACTCCAGGCCGGGCGTCTCGACTCGGGCGGTCACGCCCACGGCACCATCGGCGATGAACGCGTCGACGGCACGGTCGAGGTCGGCGGCGGTGGGAGTCGCCGACCGGGCCCGGAGGCCCTGCCGCTCGCTGGCGGCCCGCTCGGCGATCGCGGTCGCCTCCCGGGTCAGTGCGGTCGGGTCGGGCGCCACCGCCGCGGGGCCGGGATCAGGCTGGGGATCAGGCTCGGCGTACGCGGCCGGCACGGCCGTCAGGGGGAGGAGCACCGCGGCGATCGCTGCGGTGCCCGTGCGGACGAGGGTCCGAGACATGGCTGCTCCTGTCGTCGTTGACGTTTCGCAGCCATCGTTCCGGGCCCGGACGTACGCCCGCATCAGCCTCGAGTCGGAGATCGAGGCAGTCCTTGGTCAGTCTCGAAGCTGACGCCGCAGGGCGCGAGCGGCCTTGCCCTTGCGGGAGAAGAGGTCGCGGCGCTCGGCCGGGGTCATCGGACCGAGCTTCTCGAGGACCGAGGAGGGGAAGCCGGCGACCTCGGGGGCCTCTCCGATCGGCACGGTGGTGTGGACGACCGGTGCGCCGGGGACGCCGCCGACGCCCTCGTCGTAGAGGTGGACCAGCGAGATCGCCTGGTGGCCGTCGACGGAGGCGGAGTAGCGGTCGAGGGTCGCCGGTGCCGAGGTGTAGCAGCTCGCGGAGGCGACCGAGACCGGGATGCCGGCGAAGGTGGTGAAGGTCGAGTAGTGCAGGTGACCTGCGAGAACAGCGCGTACGTCGGTCCCCGCCAGCACCTGAGCGAGCCGGTCCTGGCCGTCGAGCTCGATGATCACGCTCGCCTCGTTGAGGGGGAGCGGGACCGGCGGGTGATGCATCGTGAGCAGGGTGCCGTGCGGCGCCGGCTCGGCAAGCACGTCGGCCAGCCATTCCAGCTGCGGCTCGGTGATGTCGCCGTGGTGCCAGCCCGGAACGGTGGTGTCCAGGGCGATGATCCGCAGTCCGTCGATGTCGTAGACCCAGTCCTGCGGCGCGTCCGAGGCCTCCCCGAAGAGCACCTCGGAGTAGACCTCCCGCTCGTCGTGGTTGCCCATCACCCAGATGATCTCGGCGCCGAGATCCGCGGCGACCGGCTCGACCTGCTTCCGGAGACGTACGTAGGCATCGCGCTCACCCAGGTCGGCGAGGTCACCGGTGAAGACGATCGCCTGCGGCGGGATCGTCATCCCCCGCAGCCGGTCCAGCGCACGCTCGAACCCGGGCGTCGGGTCGACCTTGCCGAAGATCCGCCGGTCCCCGGCGTAGAGGTGAGGGTCGGAGAGGTGGGCGATCGTATGACGTGGAGAGGGGTACTGGCCGAACTGCACGGTTCCCACACTAGGTTCAACTGCCGTCTCGCTGCACTCCGCCGCCCGGCAGTTCGTTGAACCGATGGAGCAGCGACACGAGCCGATCCAGGTCGTCCTCGGACCAGCCGTCGACACGCTGTTCCAGCTCGTCCTGGCGCAGCGCGAGCGCCCGCTCGACCTGCGTGCGGCCCGCGTCGGTCAGGGACACGAGCACCGAGCGTCCGTCCTCCGGCGCACGATCGCTCTGGACCAGACCGAGGGACGTCATGCGTTTGAAGAGGGCGCTGGCGGAGCTGCGGTCCATCGCCACGGCCTCGGCCACGGCGCTCGGTCTGGCTGGGCCGTACGCGTAGAGCCAGCGGGCGAGGTGGAAGGCGGCCGGGCGCAGCTCCTCGTGGAACGCCGCGGCGGACCGTTCGGTGAGTGCGCGCGAGGCGCTGAGCAGAGCGTTGAGCTCGAAGCCGAGCCGTGTGGTCGCTGGGGTCATGCAGCTCTCCAAGTAATGGGCATTTGCACACCATCCGATATAGTGGGCATATCCACACTATATCGGCCGTTCGGTCGAAGAGAGGCAGTGCCGCATGAACGACGAGGCTCCGACGATCGTCCTCACCGGGGCGACGGGTGGTCTCGGTGCCCTCGCCGCGACCTCGCTGGCCGCGGCAGGAGCGCACCTGGTCATCACGGCGCGGAGCGCGCAGCGCGCGGAGGCCACGATCTCGTCCGTACGCGAGGTCGCGCCGTCCGCGGATCCGGAGGTGTTCGTGGTCGACCTCTCCCGGCCGGGAGAGGTGCGCAGGGTGGGCGAGGAGATCCGGTCTCGGCACGGGCGGATCGACGTACTCATCAACAACGCGGGGATACATGCCTTCGAGCCGCGGGTGACGGCGGACGGGCTCCCCGAGATGATCGCGGTCAACTACCTCGCGCCCTTCGTGCTGACCCGTGAGCTGCTGCCGTCGCTGCAGCGATCTCCCGGGGGCCGGGTGGTCAATGTCGCGTCCGAGGCGTCACGTCGACACGGCGACCTCCGCATCCCGCAGGTCCTGAGCGACACGACCCCGTTCACCGCCCGAGGGTCGTCGGAGCGATACGGACAGAGCAAGCTCCTCGACATCATGTTCACGCTCGCGCTCGCTCGGCGGCTCGACGGGTCCGCGGTCACCGCCAACTGCGTGGACCCGGGGTTCAACGTGACGGGCCTGGGTCGCGACCTCCCCTTCGCCGCCGGACTCGAGCGGGTGCTCCGAGCGTTGCGCATCGGTGACCCTGCTCGCGGCGCGGGCCTGATCGTCGACCTCGCCACCGAGGCGCGCTATGCCGGGCGAAGCGGCCTGTACGTGACCGAGAAGCACAGGCGCGAGCTCGTTCCGGCGGATCCGGCAACCGACGTCTCCGCCCAGGACGAGCTCTGGCGAGCTACCGAGCTCCTGCTCGACCGGCTCTGACTTGGAGGTTGGTGGGGAACTCCCAAGCCCCACTTGGAAGTTCTCGTCAACTTCCAACTCAAACCACCTCTGAGTGGTAAGTTGACCGGTCATGGATCCGGAGAGGTACGACGCTCCGCAGTTCGGCAGGGCGACCCGCGAGCCGGGGAACAAGTGGGCCTACTGGTACTACAGACCCGCCCACATCCCGCGTGACCTGCCGTTACAGCCGCTCACCGTGAAGGCACTCTCGGATGCCGACGCCGCGCTGGGGCGCCTCCAGGGAGTGAGCGCGCTGATCCAGGACCCCGAGCTGCTGATCGGGCCCTACCTGACCCAGGAGGCGGTCGCCTCCTCCCGGATCGAGGGCACCCAGACCTCTCTGGAGGAGGTCCTCCAGGACGAGGTCAGCGGTCAGGCGACCAGGAGCGAGGACGTCGCCGAGGTCAAGGCCTACCTCGCCGCGACCCGTCAGGGCTTCGAGCTCATCAGGAGCTGGCCGCTCAGCCAGCGGCTCGTCCTCGAGCTCCACAAGACCCTGCTCACCGGGGTCCGGGGTCACGAGCGCCACCCCGGCGAGTTCCGGCGGAGCCCGGTCTGGGTCGGGTCGCCGACCGACAACCCCACGACCGCCGCGTACGTCCCACCCCTCCCGCCCGACCTGCCCGAGCTGATCGCCGACTGGGAGGCGTACGTCAACGTCCCCGACCTCAGCCCGACGCTGGTGCGGTGCGCGCTGATGCACTACCAGTTCGAGACGATCCACCCGTTCCTCGACGGCAACGGGCGCATCGGGCGGCTGCTGATCAACCTGATGCTGATGGAGGAGGGGCGGATGACCACGCCGCTGCTCTATCTCTCGGGCTACATCGAGGCCAACCGCCAGACCTACTACCAGCGGCTGCAGAGCGTCCGGGAGCGCGGTGAGATGCAGGAGTGGCTGCAGTTCTTCCTCACCGCGGTGCGACGTTCGGCCGAGGACGCCACGACCAGGTCCGAGCGCCTGGTCGCGCTCCGGGAGAGCTATCTCGACGAGGCCGCCACCTCACGCGCCAACTTGTCCGGGCTGGTCACGCTGCTGTTCGCCAACCCTTACCTGACCGTCAAGCGCGTCCAGGACGCGACCGGCCTGACCAACCAGGGCGCCCGCAACCTGATCCAGGACGCCGAGCGGCGCGGGTGGATCGAGGCCGCCGGCCGGTCGGGCCGCGGCGGGCGGCACTACTGGATCGCCAGAGCGGTGATGGACGTGATCGAGGAGCCACTGGTGTACGACTGAACGCGACTGAACACGGCGGAAAACGTGCAGGTGGCCCCGGCTGTGCACGTGTGCACGCCCAGGGCCACCTGTGTGACGTAGCCGAGCAGTCGGTAGGGGGTTGATCACTCGGCCATGGTCATGTTTCTCAGAAGGTGCCGAGCGGACCCAGCGGGTTCGGGACCTGGCCGACGGGGAGGCCGTCGAGAGCCGGGTTCTCCATCGGGAGCAGGAACGAAACCTGGTCCATCTCGCTGTCGGACAGCTCGGACGGCAAGGCGCCGCCCATGATCTTGTCCATCACGATGCCGGGCGCACCGACGTAGGCGCCGGAAACGACCAGGGCGGCACCGTTGCCGACCTGGTGCGAGCCACCGTCCCAGTTCACCCAGGCCTTCTTCTGCGCCGGGCTCAGGTCGGAGCCGGTGGCACCCATCAGGATGAGGCCCGGGGCGCCGACCCAGGCGCCGCTGACCATGCGAGCGGCGCCGCCGGTGGCCTGGCCGGCGCCACAGATGAAGCTGGCCCAGGCCTTCTGGCTCGAGGGCGAGAGGTCCGAGGCGCCGGAGGAGTTCTCCGCGATGCACTCGGCCTCGCTGCGGTTGTGGTTGTCGCCCGTCATCGGGGCGGCCGTGGCGGTGCCGGCGGTCAGTGCGATGGCGACACCCGAGAAGGCGGCGACGGCCGCGGCGCGGCGGAGCAGCCCTGTCTTCTTGTTCATTTCGTACCTTTCATCGATCAATTCGAATTGAAACATCACGCACGGACGCGACCCCCGGATCGATAACAGATGCATCGATACGTTCGCATCCGGGAAGTGATGCTAAGAGAATCAACGGCCATCACAGCAAGTCGACACGGCTGTTTTCATGTCAACTAGTGACGAATGAAATGTAATGACGTAATTTTCGCCAGCCTGCAACGTTCTTGTCTGAACGTGCGTAAATGCGCAGATGGCCCGGTCGTGCGCGAAGGCACGGCCGGGGCCATCTGGGGACGGCGCCGATCGGATCGTGGTGGGAGCTACGGTCGGTCGGCGGTCGTCATATCGACGCTCAGAGGGACCCGAAGGGAGCCATCGGGTTCGGGATCTGGTCGGTGGAGACGCCGTCGAGCGCCGGGCTGTCCTCCGGGATGAGGAACGTGACCTGCTCGAGCTCGCTCGGCGACAGGTCGCTCGGGGTCGCCCCGCCCGCGATCTGGTCGAGGATGATGCCGGGGGCACCGACATAGGCGCCTGCGACCATCATGGCGGCGCCCTCACCGATCTTGTGCCCACCCTCGTCCCAGTTCTCCCAGGCCGCGGCCTGCTCGGGGGTGATCGGGGAGCCGGTGGCGCCGGCGAGGATCAGGCCCGGGGCGCCGACCCAGGCACCGCTGACCATCTGGGAGGCGCCGCCGGTGATGTACGAGCCGCCGAGGATGAAGTCCTCCCAGGCCTTCTGTGACGAGGGGGAGAGGTCCGACGTCGAGGTGCTGACGGCAGTCGTGGTGTCGGCGGTGGCCGGCGCAGCCTCAGCGACTCCGTTGGTCAGCGCGAAGGCGACACCCGAGAAGGCGGCGATGGCCGCGGCGCGGCGGAGCAGCCCTGTCTTCTTGCTCATTTCATACCTTTCATCGTCAATTCGAATTGAATGCAGCGCGGTTCCCGAGTCGGCCATATTCGGCTTCGACAGGCCCGCGTGCGCTTCATGACGCTAGGGATACTCAGCGGCTGCTTGTCCTAGCGACACGGCATGACGATTACCAAGTGAACGTAAACGTTCCATACTGCCCGGTAATACGGTGCCGGGTGGGGTTAATCGCTTCTACCGGCTCCGGGCACCGCGGCGCGAGATGGACGCGTACGTCGCGGAGATGGGTGTGGACACGGTCAAGACGACCGTGGAGCCATTCGATGAGACCGGACCGCGGATGGTGTAGACGCGCGAGGGCGTGTTCGCGATGCTGGAGTTCACCGTCGACACGATCGTCGGCGGCCAGGGCACCGAGTGGGAGTGGAACCCGCCCTTCGACCAGTTCCGCAGCCGGGCCGGCAAGAACCTGTCGATCCGGACCGCAGTGACGGTCGCGGTGCTGGTGCCGAAGGACGGCGACCCTTCGGTCCTCGGGGTCGAGTACGGCGAGATCCTCGGCGCGAAGGTGAAGATCTGACCCTCAGGGTTCATCCGCTGATCGCACGATGCTCGCGTGAGCGGCGGATGGGCTTTCCTCGCGAGGTCTAGCGTCGAAGCATGGATCATGCTGCGGCCGTGAGCCTGGCCATCGGCGCATGCGTCCTGTTCTCGCTCTCCGCCGCGGTCCAGCAGCGCGCCAGTGCGCTCGCCCCCGGCCGCAGCGGCGGGATGGCCGGCGTCGAGCAGCTGATGCTGGCGCTGGTGCGCAACCCGCTGTGGGTCGCCGGCGCGGTGATCAACGCGATCGGCTTCGGGGTGCAGGCGGTCGCGCTCCACCTGGGGTCGGTCTCCGTCGTGCAGTCGGTGATGCCGACGCAGCTGCTCTTCGCGCTCGTCTTCGCCTCGATCGCCGCCCGCCACTGGCCGACGGTCTCCGACTGGGTCAGTGGAGCCGCGATCTGTGGCGGCGTGGTCCTGCTGGTCACCGACGACCATCGCGGCGGCACCTATGCCGACGTCGGCCGCGTCGCGCTCTTCGCCGGCTGTGTGGCGGTCGTGATCTGCGTACTCCTGCTGGTGGCGCATCGGTTCCCGCCACCGGTCGCGGCGGCGACCACGGCGGTCGCGGCCGGCTGCTCGTTCGCGACCACCTCGGTGCTGCTGAAGATCACCGCCGACCGGGCCGCCGCCGACGGATTCCTCGGACTGCTCACGCTGCCGGCGTTCTACGGGCTGCTGTGCACCTGCGGCCTCGGGATCGTGCTCACCCAGGCGGCCCTCGCCGCCGGCCCGCTGCCCTGGGCGATGGCGGCGATGACGATCACCAACCCCACCGTCTCGTACGTCGCCGCGGTGGTCGCCTTCGGAGCCTCCGCCCCCACGCTGTGGGTCGCGGTGAGCGCAGGGGCGTTGCTGATCACCGGGATCGTCGGGCTCGCCCGGTCACGGTCGGCGGGGAAGTGGACTCCGGAGCAGCACGACCGAACCGCGATCCGGGTGCCCTCCTAGCGGTCCTGCATCGATCGCGGCCACGAGCGCCGCCTGGTCGACCTGGGCTTGAGGTGCTCGGGCAGCGCGCTGATGTAGGGCGCGGCATGCCGGCATTCACCACAGGTGACGTCTCGATAGTCGTAGGAGGTCAGCGGATCTTCTCCGTACGCGCGACACACCGGGCCGAAGGAGTCGGCGAAGTGCGTGCGCTGTTTCGTCGTCAGCTCGCTCATGTGCGCCTCACGTGGTCATTGGCATCGAATGGTCACAGCAGGGTAACGGCGTCCCAACAGAAAGTGCGCTCCGACACCCTGAAGACTTCGCTCCGTTCACGCGTAGCGCCGGGAGCGCCGGGCCGCCTGCCGCTGCCGCGAGCGCGCGAGGAGATAGGTCGGCGCGGTCTCCTGCGCCAGGCTCTCGTGAAGCTCCAGCATGTCCTCGATCGTGCGTGACCAGGGGAACTGCTCGGCCCGCGCGCGTGCCGCGTGCCGGGTCGCCACCACCGGCCGATCGGCGACGTCGATGACCGCGTCGGCCAGCGCCGCCGGATGGGCGGACGCCCAGGCTCCGCACCGGGGGTCGATGAGCTCACGGGCGCCGCCGCGGTCGGCGGTCACCACCGGCGTACCGCTGGCGAGGGCTTCCAGGACGGCCAGTCCGAAGGTCTCGCGGGGGCAGACGGAGAGGGCCACGTCGGCCTCGGCCAGCGCCCGGGCGATCCGGTGGCGGTCGGAGACGTGCCCGTGGAAGACGACCGGCGCGCCGGCGGCGAGGGCCTCGATCTCGGCACGGTGCGGCCCGTCGCCGTAGACGTCCATGCGTACGTCGAACCCGCGGCGATGCAGCTCGACGGCGGTGGCGACGGCGAGGTCGGGCGACTTCTCGCGGGAGAGGCGGCCGACGTGGATGAGCCTCAGGGTGTCGTCGCGGTGCCCGAGCGAGGGCTGGAAGAAGTCGAGGTCGACGCCCAGCGGCACCTGCGCGATCGGACAGCCGACGGTCGCGGCCAGCGGCTCGAACTCGTGCCGGGCGTAGTCGGAGGTCACCAGCACCTGGTCGAAGGAGCGCACCAGCATCCGGTTGAGCAGCGCGGTGGAGACCTTCGAGGTGGTGTCCATGCCGGTGTAGGTGGGCATGTACTCGTCGAGCCGCTCGTGGGAGAAGAGCACCGTCCCGATGCCCTGGCGCCGGGCCCAGCGCGAGACCGGCAGCATCGTGAACTTGTCGCTGACCTCGAGGCTCGTCGGGTTGAAACGGGTCAGCACGTCGGTCACCCGCCACGGCTCGATGATCAGCCGGTAGCCGCCACCCACGCGCGGCGCTCTCAGCTGCACCACCTCGCCGAGGTCGGTCGAGGTGACCGAGTCGTACGGGCCGGGGACGACCAGAAGCCGGTCGTGGCCCGCCTCGAGATAGCCACGGGCGAGAGCCTCCAGAGCCGTCTTCATGCCGCCGGAGGTGGGGCCGACGAAGTTCGCGAGCTGAGCGATGAGCACGGCCACATCGTGTGGCATCGAGGTAGCCCTTCGGCGACCTCGATGTGACGTCGGCATGGCGAAGCAACGTACGAGATATCGTTGAAGATATGACCAACCTGGACGCGCACCCCACCCCCGTCGAGTGCGTCGGTGGAAACGGGGACGAAGGCGTCGAGATCCAGATCATCACCCCGCGCGACGTCCCGCTGGGCGGTCCGCGAGCGATGAACGTACGCCGCACCCTGCCCGCCCGCGCCCGCTCGCTGATCGGCGCGTGGTGCTTCCTGGACCACTACGGTCCCGATGACGTCGTCGTCTCCGGAGGGATGGAGGTGCCGCCCCACCCGCACACCGGGCTGGCGACGGTCTCCTGGCTGTTCACCGGGGAGATCGAGCACCGCGACTCGGTCGGCACGGTCGCGATGGTGCGCCCGGGCGAGGTCAACCTGATGACCGCCGGACGCGGGATCTCCCACTCGGAGAACTCCACGCCCGAGACCACCGTGCTGCACGGGGCGCAGCTGTGGGTCGCGCTGCCGAACGAGTTCCGCGACGTCGAGCCGGGGTTCCAGAACCACGCGCCCACGCCGATCGAGCGTGACGGGGCGACCGTGCGGGTCTTCATGGGGTCGCTTCTCGGCGTCACCTCGCCGGTGCGGACCCACTCCGAGATCCTCGGCGCCGAGATCCTGCTCGAGCCCGGCACCCGGCTCGAGATCCCGGTCGACGAGCGGTTCGAGCACGGCGTACTCGTGGACACCGGTGAGGTGTCGATGACCGGCCTGGGCGCGTCCGGCCCGGCCTCGGCCGAGGTGGAGAAGGACTCCCTCGCCTACGCCCCTCCGGGCGCCACGACGCTGATCCTGCAGGCCGGTGAGGCGTGGACCCGGCTGCTCCTCCTCGGCGGTACGCCGTTCGGCGAGTCGATCATCATGTGGTGGAACTTCGTCGGGCGCACCCACGAGGAGGTCGTCGGCTACCGCGAGGAGTGGCAGAGCCAGGTCACCCGCGGTGGCGGCGAGCTGGTCGAGGACTCCCAGGACCTGACCGAGGGCCGTTTCGGCGTGGTCGAGGGCAACCACCAGCGGCCGATCCCGGCACCCCCGCTTCCCAACGCCCGGCTCCGCTCGCGGTCTTAGGTCGCGTCAGTGCCCGTGCTCAGTTCGTGCTTAGACTGCAGTCGTGAGTGACGAATCCTCAGACCCAGGGGTCGTGCTGGCCGTGGCGGTGGGCCGCAGCCGTAGCCAGGCGGCGGTCTTCGACCTCGCCGGGCGGGAGCTGGCCGGTGACACCCGTGACCACGAGGTCGGCATCTCCGCCGAGGTGCTGATGCCCGAGGTCGTCGAGCGGATGACCAAGATGGTGACCTCGATCGACCTGCCCGTGCTGGCGATAGGGATGAGCCTGCCCGGCGTGGTCAATCCCGATCTCGGGATGAGCATCGACACCCCGGCGATGGGCGGCTGGGACGGCGTCCAGCTGGCCCCCTACTTCACCGCGCTGACCGACGCGCCGCTGATCCTCGCCCACGACGCCCACGCGCTGGCGCGGTCGGAGCTCTTCAACTCCGACCATCCCGTACGCAACGCCCTGGTCGTCAAGGCCTCGACCGGTCTCGGCATGGGCATCATCGTCGACGGCAAGCTGGTCACCGGCGCGCTCGGGGCGGCCGGCGAGATCGGCCACACCCGCATCGACGCGGCCGGAGACCGGCCCTGCCGCTGTGGCTCGACCGGCTGCCTGGAGACCGTTGCGTCCGGCTGGGCGCTCGCCCAGCGGCTGACCGACTCCGGGGTCCCCGCAGGCCACGTACGCGACCTGGTGGCCGCCGCGCTCGCCGGTGACGCCGTCGCGCGCGGGCTGCTGCGCGAGGGCGGACGACAGCTCGGCGAGGTGGTGGCCACGGCCGTCAACCTGCTCAACCCGGAGGTCGTCGTCATCGGCGGCGACATGGCCGGTGCGTTCGACCTCTACACCGCCGGGGTGCGCGAGAGCGTCTACGCCCGCTCCAACCCGATCGCCACCCGCGAGCTCACCTTCATGGCTCAGCTCCATGGCGACTCCTCGGGCCTGGTGGGCTGCGCCGCGATGGCGATCGAGTCCCTCTCCGACCCGCAGTGATCGTCGGCCTGCTCTGGCTGCTCGGGTGCCAGCTGGCCGGAACCGCGATCGTCGAGCTGACCGGGATCCCGCTGCCGGGTCCCGTCGTGGGGATGCTGCTGCTCTTCGTCGTCCTCGTCCTGCGGCGCCGTGACGGCGAGGACGACCCGGTCATCCAGGTCGGCGACTACTTCCTCTCCCACCTGCAGCTCTTCTTCATCCCGGCCGGAGTCGGCGTGATCGCCTACCTCGCGGTCATCCGCGACGCGGCGCTGCCGATCGTCGTCGCACTGCTCGGCTCCTGGTTCCTCGGGCTGGCCGTCGTCGGCTGGGTGCTCACCCTGTTCCTGCGCCGGGTGCCCGAGGTCACCGGCACCGAAGGCGCGCCGGGGGAGGAGATCGAGTGAGCGTCATCCTGTGGCTGTTCGTGACGGTTGCGGCGTACGAGTTCGGGCGGTGGCTTCGCAAGCGGACCCATTCGCCGCTGGCCCAGCCGGTGGCGGTGGCGATCGTGATCGTCGGCACCCTGCTGGCCGTCAGCGGCACGTCCTACGACGACTACGCCGACGCCACCACGCTGATCAGCTTTCTGCTCGGCCCGGCGACGGTCGCGCTGGCGATCCCGCTCTACCACCAGGTCGCGCGGCTGAAGGGGATGGTGGTGCCCGTTCTGGTCGCGCTGACCGCCGGCGCGGTCGTGTCGATGGTCAGCGGCATCCTGCTGGTCCGCTGGCTCGGTGGCGGGGACGTGCTGGAGCGGACGATGGCCACGAAGGCCGTCACGGCTCCGGTGACGATCGCGCTGGCCGAGCGGTTGGGCGGCTACCCGGAGCTGTCGGCGTGCTTCGCGATCGTGATCGGCACCTTCGCCGCGATGATCGCACCGCGGGTCCTGACCCTGCTCCGCATCCGCGACCCGCGTGCCCGCGGCATCGCCGTCGGCGCGGTCTCCCACGGCATCGGCACCGCCCGGATGCTGGAGGAGAGCCGGGTCGAGGGCGCCTTCTCCGGACTGGCGATGGGACTCACCGCGGTTGTGACATGTCTCCTGGTTCCGCTGGTGGCGTACTTCCTCCTCTGAGGCTCCCCGCGGCCTAACGTTGGTCCCATGGCCCGTGTGCACGCCTTCACCGACGACGTACTCGGCACTCTCGACGCGGTCGGGGTCGCCGAG
This sequence comes from Nocardioides sp. NBC_00850, assembly GCF_045207335.1. Taxonomy (NCBI): domain Bacteria; kingdom Bacillati; phylum Actinomycetota; class Actinomycetes; order Propionibacteriales; family Nocardioidaceae; genus Nocardioides; species Nocardioides sp. NBC_00850. Next base: position 311,509 of record NZ_CP108845.1, on the reverse strand, counting down.
GCCCTGCGACGCGGTGACTTCAGCACGCTCGAGGCGGTCGAGGCGTCCATCGCCCGGATCGAGGCTGTCGACCCCGCGCTCGGAGCGATGGCCTACCGCACCTTCGACCGGGCCCGGATCCAGGCGCGCGCTCCCCGGGCCGGCTTCTTCGCCGGCGTCCCCACCCTGATCAAGGACAACACCGACGTCGCCGGTGTGCCCACCAGGAACGGCACGGATTCGTACGTCATGCCGCCGGCCTCGCGCAACGGCGAGATGACCAAGCTGCTCTTCAAGCTCGGGCTGCTGTCGCTGGGGAAGACCCAGCTCTCGGAGTTCGGGTTCTCGGGCACGGCCGAGCACGCGCGTCTCGGCGCGGTGCGCAACCCATGGGACACCGGCCGCGTGGCCGGTGCTTCGTCGGCGGGTTCGGGTGCGCTGGTGGCCGCCGGGGCCGTACCGATCGCCCACGGCAACGACGGCGGTGGCTCGATCCGGATCCCGGCCGGAGCCTGCGGGTTGGTCGGGCTCAAGCCGACCCGCGACCGGCTGCCCCAGGACCCGATCTACGGCCTGCTGCCGCTCAAGATCGTCACCGACGGCGTGCTGACCCGCTCGGTGCGCGACACCGCCGCCTTCTTCCGGGAGGCCGAGAAGGCGCACCACACCTCGCTGCGGCCGATCGGGGACGTCACCGGCCCCGGGTCGAAGCGGCTGCGCTGTGCCGTCTTCACCGGCGCGCTCGGGCGCGAGGCCAGCCCCGAGGTCGCCGAGCTGACGCTGAAGACCGCGGCGGTGCTCGAGGAGCTCGGGCACACCGTCGAGACGGTGCCGCCGCCGGTGCCCGAGACCTTCGCCGACGACTTCGTCCTCTACTGGGGGACGTTGGCGGTAGCCCTGGTCAACGCCGGCCCGCTCCGCGGCAAGACCTGGGACCGCAGCCGACTCGACAACCTCACGGTCGGCCTCGCTCAGCACACGATCAAGAACGCCAAGTACGTCCCCGCCGCCATCGTCCGGCTGCGCAAGGCGCAGGCGATCGCGGAGGGGTTCCACGCGGCGTACGACGTCGTCCTGACGCCCACCGTCGCGCACGAGACACCGGAGATCGGCCGGCTGGCGCCGAGCCAGATCTACGATCTGGTCATGAAGGGACTGATGGACTGGGTCGCGTTCACGCCGTGGCAGAACGTCACCGGTGGGCCGGCGGTGTCACTGCCGGTTCAGCAGACCCTCGCCGGGCTTCCCCAGGGGATGATGTTCGGGGCGGCACCGGGGCGCGAGCGAATGCTCCTCGAGCTGTCCTACGAGCTCGAGGAGGCGATGGGTTTCGCCCGCATCTGGGAGCCCGATCGAGGCGCCGAGGACCCCGCTGACCTGCGATGATGCGGTCGGCGGAGGGAAGGTCCGTGTCGATTTGTTGAGCACGCCGCCCCTACCGTAATGTTCTCTTTCGCAACGCCCCTTTAGCTCAGTCGGCAGAGCGTCTCCATGGTAAGGAGAAGGTCTACGGTTCGATTCCGTAAAGGGGCTCTGAGTCCATTAGGATTCTTGGGTTGAGGTCCCGCAGTAGGAATACTGCGGGCCTGATTCCTGTTGAGGCGGGGTAGCTCAGGCGGTTAGAGCGCACGACTCATAATCGTGAGGTCGCGGGTTCGATCCCCGCCCCCGCTACCGCCAAAGACCGCATCACCTCGATCAGCACCGTAAGGAAACTCCTGTGGCCAGCAAGAGCAGCGACGTTCGCCCGAAGATCACCCTCGCTTGCACCGAGTGCAAGGAGCGGAACTACATCTCCAAGAAGAACCGTCGGAACGACCCCGACCGTATCGAGCTCAACAAGTACTGCCCGCGTTGCCGCAAGCACACCCCGCACCGCGAGACCCGCTGAATCCTCTCAGTAGAGCGCGACGCTGATCGGCGCTCCGAACGCCCCGCCCCGAGTTCCGGGAGGCGGGGCGTTCGTCATTTCCCGAGACGTCACCCCGGTCGGCCGAGACGTCAGTCCGGTCGACCGAGTTGGCAGGCCGGTGACGCCTCGGCCGACCGAGGTGACGCTTCGGCCGACGTGGGTGACTTCTCGGCTGGCCACTAGAGTTGTCCGCATGGCAGTTGATGGGTCGCTCGTAGGGCGCGCGTTTCCTCCGACCAGGCCCTATCGGGTCACCGATGAGAAGGTGCGGGAGTTCGCTGCCGCCACCGGTGTGGGCTGGGAGAGCGGGGACCCGGTTCCGGCGACGTTCCCGATCGTGCTCGCCTTCGACGCGATGAACGCCTTCCTGGACGACGTCCAGGTCGAGCTGTCACGGATCGTGCACGGCGAGCAGAAGTTCTCGTACGCCCGGCCGATCGCGCCGGGGGACGTGCTGGTCGCGACCCTGAGCGTCGCATCGCTGCGGCAGATCGGCGGCAACGACATCATCGGCACGGTCTCCGAGATCACCGACGAATCCGGGGCGGTCGTCTGCACCACCTCGGCCACCCTGGTCCACCGAGCGGCGGAGGTCGCGTGATGGCACTCGAAGCAGGCGCCGAGCTGGCCCCGAAGACCTACCCGATCACCCGGGCGTCGCTGGTGCGCTACGCCGGTGCGAGCGGCGACTTCAACCCGATCCACTGGTCGGACCGGATCGCCACCGCCGTCGGTCTCCCCGGCGTGATCGCCCACGGCATGTTCACCATGGCCCTGGTCGCCCGAGCTGTCTCGGAGTGGACCGACGGAGCCGAGGTCGTCGACTTCGGCGCCAAGTTCACCAACCCGGTCGTCGTGCCCGATGACGACGAGGGCACCTCGGTGACGGTCAGCGGCACCGTGAAGTCGGTCGAGGACGGGCTGGCGACGATCGCCCTGACCGTCCTCTCCGGCGACCAGAAGGTCCTCGGCATGCCGAAGGTCTCCGTACGTGTCTGAGCTGATCGTCTCGGGCTCCGCTTCGACAGAATCTCTCTCTCGCCACACCACCTTCCATCTCGGCGGCCCGGCGGCGGAGTTCATCACCGCGACCACCGACGCGGAGATCATCGAGGCCGTGACCGCGGCCGACGCGGCCGGGAAGGACGTGCTCGTCCTCGGCGGCGGCAGCAACCTGGTCGTCGCCGACGCCGGCTTCCCGGGCACCGTCATCAAGCTGGCGACCACGGGCGTGGCGGCGGAGCCGGTCGAGGGTGGCGTACGCGTCACCGTGGCTGCCGGTGAGACCTGGGACGACTTCGTGACGACCGCCGTCGACAAGGGCTGGAGCGGCGTCGAGGCGCTCTCCGGCATCCCCGGCAGCGTGGGCGCGACCCCGATCCAGAACGTCGGGGCGTACGGCCAGGACGTCTCCCAGACCATCACCTCGGTCAAGGTGTTCGACCGCGAGCTCCGCGAGGTGCGGAGCTTCACCGCCGGGGAGTGCGCGTTCGGCTACCGCTGGTCGCGGTTCAAGGAGCGACCGGGCCGATACGTGGTCCTCGAGGCCACCTTCCGGCTCGGCACCGACGGCGAGACCGGCTCCCCGATCGCGTACGCCCAGCTCGCCGGCGCCCTCGGCGTCGAGCAGGGCACGCGGGTGCCGTCCAAGCAGATCCGCGAGGCTGTGTTGTCCCTGCGCCGCGGCAAGGGCATGGTCATCGACGAGGCCGACCACGACACCTGGTCGGCGGGCTCGTTCTTCACCAACCCCGTGGTCGCCCCCGAGGACGTGCCGGAGGGCGCTCCGGCGTACCCCCAGCCCGACGGCACGGTGAAGACCTCCGCCGCCTGGCTCATCGACCACGCCGGTTTCAAGAAGGGCCACGGCAATCAGAGGGTGTCGCTCTCCACGAAGCACACTCTCGCCCTCACCAACCGCGGTCAGGGCACGACCGAGGACCTGCTCGCCCTGGCGAGAGAGGTACGCGACGGGGTCGAGGCGGCGTACGGGATCGTGCTCGTCAACGAGCCCGTCATGCTCGGCGTGGAGCTCTAGGAGCGACCAGCCCGGACTCGTAGGCGAACACGACGAGCTGAGCGCGGTCGCGCGCGTGCAGCTTGGTCATCGCCCGGTTGATGTGGGTCTTGGCGGTCAGCACGCTGATCACCATGGCCTCGGCGACCTGGTCGTTGGTCATGCCGCGGGCGACCAGGGCAACGGCCTCGCGCTCCCGGTTGGTGAGCTCGGCGAGCCCGAGGGGAGCGTCGGCCGGGGAGGGCTGGCTGACGTAGTGGTCGATCAGCGCGCGGGTGACCGACGGCGCGAGCATGGCGTCGCCACGTGCGGCGACGCGCACCGCGTGCACGAAGTCCTCCGGCTGGACGTCCTTGACGAGGAACCCGGCAGCGCCGGCGCGCAGGGCCTCGAGGACGTACTCGTCCATGCCGTAGTTGGTCAGGATCACCACGTGCACGTCAGCCAGCGTCGGGTCGACGGCGATCCGCCGGGTGGCCTCGAGACCGTCGGCCACGGGCATCTGGATGTCGACCATCGCCACGTCGGGCAGGTGCTCGCGGGCGAGCGCCACCGCCTCGACGCCGTCGGCGGCCTCGGCGACCACCTCGATGTCGTCCTCGATGTCGAGGAGGGCCCGGAAACCGCTGCGGATGAGCGGCTGGTCGTCGACCAGGAGCACCCGGATCACGACGTACGCTCCACCGGCAGCCGTGCCTCGACCATGAAACCGCCCTCCTCGCCGGGCTGTGCCCGCAGCTGACCTCCGAGGGCGGAGACCCGCTCCCGCATCCCGAGCAGCCCGATGCCTGGCACGGTCGTGGCCGGGGCGCCGGTGCCGTTGTCCTCGACACGGATCCCGAGCGAGTCGGGCCCGTGGTCGATGTGGACCGACGCGGTGGTGGCCGCGGCGTGGCGGGTCACGTTGGTCAGCGCCTCCTGGACGATTCGGTAGGCCGTCCGGCCCACCGCGACCGGAACCGTGCCGGGCTGGCCTTCGACGGTGAGCGTGACGTCCAGCCCGGTGGACCCGGCGGATCCCACCAGGTCGCGTACGTCCTCGAGCCCCCGCGGCGGGTTCGGATCGTCGTCGCGCAGCGCCGTCAGCGTGGCCCGCAGCTCGCGGGCAGCCTCGCGCCCGGCCTCCCGGATCGCCAGCAGCGACTCGGGGACCTCCTCACCGCGCCGCTGGGCCACGTGGACGGCGGCCTCGGACTGGATCTTGATCACCGAGATCTGGTGGGTGAGGGAGTCGTGCAGCTCGCGGGCGATGTGCAGGCGCTCGTCGTCGGCCCGGCGCTGGGCCGCGGCCTCCCGGGTGCGCTCGGCCTCGTCGGCCCGTCGCTCGGCCTGCCGGAGCGCCTCACCGGCGGCGCCTGCCGCGATCAGCCAGGCGATCTCCAGGGCCCCGCGCGCCTGCTCGGAGGCGGCGCCGAGGTCGCCCACGGAGGCGTACGCCACCAGGAACAGCCCGCTCTGCATCACCACCGCGGCCAGCACCGTGACCAGCCGGTGCCCTTCCCGCACGGCTGCGTAGACCGCGACCAGGAACGCGATCACCGCGACGTCGAACCCGAGTGCTTGGAAGGCCAGCCCGCAGGCGCCGCTGGCGACCAGCACGGCGACCGGCGCTCGGCGCCGGAAGACCAGGACGAGACCGCTCGCGACCAGCGCGGCGTAGCCGAGAAGCTCGTTGCCGGAGTCGGGCTGACCGCCACTCAGCGCAGCGGCCAGCTGGGCCACGGCCACACCAGCGGCGATGACCCAGTCTCCGACCGTGATCCGCTGCCTGGCCATGCGAGCAGGATATGCCCGCGCCTCCTGCCCGCGAGTCCCTCTGACGCAGGAGATCCGGCTACCACGTACGCAGTAGCGACGGCTCCGAAGAGTCCACGCGGGCAGGACGACTCCGGCGTGCGCCGGCGGGACGATCGAGTCATCCGATCGAACTCGATGAAGGAGTCCTCCATGTCCCTGAACGAAGTACTCATCAGCGCCGCCGACCCTGACGTCGGCGCCTACACACTGACCACCGCCCGGCTGTGGGCGACGCTCGCCGCGTTCGTCGGCCTGGCCGGCGCAGTGGCCGGCGCGGTAGCGCTGGCCCGTGCCGTACGCGGCGTCGGCAACCGTGGCCGCAACGGCGCCGTCGTCGCGCTCGGCTGCGGCACGATCGCCCTGGTCGTCGGCGTCGTCAACCTGATCGTGGCCGACGGCGGACCCGGCACCGGCAACGGCGTGGTCGGCGGCGGGATGGCGATCGTCCTCGGCCTCGCCGGCCTCGTCCTCGGCGCTCTCGCACTCAGGCGGGCGCGTGAAGCCGTCTAGCCCCGCTCGAGGAGGAGAAGGACCTCGTGGTGATCGGTGTTCGGGAACATGTCGAGCAGCCGCGCCGACACCGGTCGCAACGAGGGCATGTCGCGCAGGTCGCGGGCGAGGGTGTCGACGTTGCACGAGGAGTAGACGACGTGCTCGACCCCCGACTGCTCCAGCCAACCAGCGAGCGAGGAGCCGATCCCGCGCCGCGGCGGGTTGACGATGACCAGGTCGGGCGCGGAGCCGGCCGAGAGGGCGTACGCAGCCGCATCCCCGGCCACCCAGCTGGTGCCCGGCAGTCCCAGCTCCGCGGCGGTCGAGGCGGCGGCTTCGATGGCCTGCTCGCTGGACTCGACACCGAGCACCTCCCGCCCGGGAGCGGCCATGTGCAGCCCGAAGCCGCCGACGCCGCAGTAGAGGTCCCAGACAGAGGTCGGCGCGGCCGAGGAGACCAGGTCGCGGGCATGGCGGTAGAGCGCGGCCGCGACATCGGTGTTGGTCTGGAAGAACGAGTGGGGGCGCAGGCGCAGGCCGATCCCGTTGACCTCCATCGTGAGCGCCTCGCGGGCGGTCAGGAAGATCTCCTCGGGCCCCTCGATGACGGCCTTGTGCTCCGGCTGGATGTTCACCGAGGCGACGCCGATCGGGAGTTCGTCCAGCAGAGCCGGAAGGTGCTTGCGCAGCCGGGCCAGCGCCTCGGTGGACCGCAGCACCCAGCGCACCATCAGCTCCCCGCCAGGCGCCTCGGTGACGATCACGTGCTTGAGCTCGCCGCGCCGCTCCGGCACGGAGTAAGGGGTCAGCCGTGCGGTCGTGACGAACCGGGACAGGACCGGCAGCGCGGCCTGCAGGCCCGGGGTGTGCAGCCCGCACGCGAGCAGGTCCACCCCGAGTCCGTCGTGCGACAGGATCCCCAGCGTCGGCGCCTCCACCGAGCCGGCGACGACCATCTTCGCCTTGTTGCGGAAACCGGCCTCCGGGCTGGAGACCGGTTCCTCCCAACGTACGTCGCCGAGAGCCTCGGCGACCCGCCGCTGTTTCTGCGCGAGCTGATCTGCGTACGCCATCTCCAGCCAGCGGCAGGAGCGGCAGGCGCCGGAGGTGAAGTAGCCGCAGTCCATCCGTCAGATTCGGCTGCTCAGCATCGCGTTGATGCTGTCGAACGTCGTGCTGTCGGTCTCGTTGGAGGCGACGACGATCATCACGATGATGAAGATGATGTAGGCGATCCAGAAGAGCATGTAGAGCGCCCCGAAGATCGTCCCGATGAGGCCGGTGATGAAACCGGCCTGAGCGTTGCCGCGCCCGCTGTAGGCAGCCGGGTTGGCGTCGATCTCGGCCATCACCCGCTTGCCCTTGACCCATCCGAACGGTGCGACGAAGACGCCGATCCCGCCGCACATGACCGACAGGCACAGCCCGACGATCCCGAGGACCATCGCCGAGTTGGCCTCAGGATGCGGAGGGGGCTGTGGGAAGCCGTAGGGCGCTGGTGCGGGCTGGTAGCCCGGCGGCGGCGTGTCCGTCATCTCAGAACTCGCTGTCGTAGGTCTCGTAGCCGCTGTCGTAGCCCGGGTCGTCGAACCCACCGCTGACGCCGATGATGATGACGACGGCGATCAGAAGGATGCTCAGGACCAACAGGACGGTCCCGATGATGCCGAGGATGAAGCCCGCCTGCGCGTTGCCGCGGCCGGTCAGGGCACCGGCCGACGCGTCGATCCGCTTCTTGGCGGAGAGACCCATGAACAGGGCGAACGGCGAGAGGACGATGGGGAGACCGCAGAGGAACGACCCCACGAGCCCGACGATGCCGAGGACCATCGCCGTGGTCGCCCCCGAGTCCGGGGTGCCGACCGGACCGGCGTACGCAGCTGGAGCACCGTAGGGCGCCTGGCCGTAGCCCGGCTGACCACCGTAGTTCGGCTGACCGCCGTAGGCCGGCGGCGGAGGCGTCTGTCCGTAGCCGGCCGTCGGCGGGACCGGCGGCTTCTGGTCGAACGTCGCGCCGCCATAGGGGTTGGGCGGCTGCTCACCGTAGGTCTGGCCGTACATCGGCTGGGTCGGCGCAGGCGGCGTCGACGCAGGCGGCGTCGCCACCTGGGTCTCGTCGGCCTGGGTCGGCTCGGACGGGGTCGGCGGAGGCGGGGTGGAGGCGTCGGCCGGCTTGTTGGGATCGGGCTGATCGTCGGACGGGTTCGTCATGGCCGACATTCTGTCTTAACTTGCCGGGTCCGTGGGTTGCGAGGGCGCGCTGAGCCAGTCGTCGATCTCGGCGAGCAGACCTTTCTTGGTCGACTCGGGCGCGGTCGAGGCGGTGATCGACATCCGCGCCAGGTCGGCGAGGGTCTCGTCGGTGAGCTCGTGAGCGGCCCGCATGGTGGCGTACTGCGCCGCCAGCCGGGACCCGAACAGCAGCGGGTCATCGGCCCCCAGCGCCACCGTCGCACCCGCGTCGAGCAGCTGCGGCAGCGGCACCGAGGTCAGGTCGGAGTAGACGCCGAGCGACACGTTGGATGTCGGGCAGACCTCCAACGCGACGCCGGCGCGCACGATCTCGTCGAGCAGCGCCGGATCCTCGGCAGCGCGTACGCCATGACCCAGCCGGGTCGCGTGCAGCGACCGCAGCACCGTGCGGATGTGCTCGGGCCCGCGCAGCTCACCGCCGTGCGGCATCAGCCGCAGACCGGCCCGCTCGGCGATCTGGAAGGCGTGGTCGAACTCCTCGGTCCGCCCGCGCCGTTCGTCGTTGGAGAGCCCGAAGCCGACCACGCCATGGTCGACGTACTGCGCGGCCAGGCGCGCCAGCGTGCGCGCGTCCATCGGGTGCCGGGTGCGGTTGGAGGCGATGATCACCGCGATCCCGAGCCCGGTCGCCCGCTCCGCGTCGCCGACGGCCGAGAGCACCAGGTCGGTGAAGGCCGTGATCCCGCCGAACTTCGCCGCATAGCCCGACGGGTCGACCTGGATCTCGAGCCACCTGCCGCCGTCGCGTACGTCGTCCTCGGCGACCTCCATGACCAGCCGCCGGATGTCCGCCTCGGTGCGCAGCACCGAGCGCGCCACGTCATAGAGACGCTGGAACCTGAACCAGCCCTTCTCGTCGGCCGCGCTCAGCGTCGGCGGCCAGTCCGCGACCAGCTGCTCGGGCAGCCGGATCCCGTCGCGCTCGGCCAGCTCGAGCAGGGTCTGGTGGCGCATCGCACCCGTGAAGTGCAGGTGCAGATGCGCCTTCGGCAGCGTACGTAGGTCGCGTCGGTCCGCAGTCACGCGACCACCTCCGTAGCGCAAGCGCCAGAATACGGACGCGGTCGCGTGATCTCTTGGTTCGTTCGCTGACGCTCTCTCACGCGAGCAGCTTCTCCGCAGCGGCCAGCTTCACGCACACCGTGACGACCTCCATGGCCCCGCTGACCTGCTCCAACGGCGGGAAGGACGGCGCCAGCCGGATGTTGGTGTCCTCCGGGTCGACCTTGCCGGGGAACGCCGAACCGGCCGGGGTCAGCGCGACGCCGGCACCCTTGGCCAGCTCGATCACCCGGGTCGCGGTGCCCGGGAGCACGTCGAGGCTGACGAAGTAGCCGCCGGCGGGCTTGGTCCAGGTCGCCACGCCGAGCGCGCCGAGCTCGGCGGTGAGGGCGTCCTCGACGGCCGCGAACCGCGGCGCGAGGAGCTCGCGGTGCTTGGCCATGTGCTCGCGTACGCCGGTGGCCGAGCCGAAGAACTCCGCGTGCCGCAGGTGGTTGACCTTGTCGGGGCCGATCGCGCCGTGGCTGAGGTGGTCCAGCCACCAGGCGACGTTCTCCTTCGAGCCGCCGAAGAAGCCGACGCCGGCGCCGGCGTAGGTGACCTTGGAGGTCGAGGCGAAGACCAGCGGACGGTGGGGGTTGCCGGCCGCGTTGGCCAGCGAGACGACGTCGGCGGTCTTGGTCTCGGCCGGGGTCAGGTGGTGCAGCGCGTAGGCGTTGTCCCAGAAGATCTTGAAGTCGGGAGCCGCGGTCGGCATCGAGGTGAGCCGCTCGGCGATCTCCTGCGAGGTGGTGTCACCGGTCGGGTTGGCGTAGGTCGGGACCAGCCACATGCCCTTGATCGTGGGGTCGTCCTTGACCAGCGCGGCGACGGCGTCGGCATCGGGTCCGTCGGCGTGCATCGGCACGGTCACCATCTCGATCCCGAACCACTCCAGGAGCGTGAAGTGACGGTCGTAGCCCGGCACCGGGCAGACGAACTTGACCGTCTCCTCCTGCCCCCACGGGCGCTCGCTGTCGACGGCACCGTGAAGCCACAGGTACATCAGCGTGTCGCGCATCATCGTGAGGCTCGAGTTGCCGCCGGCGATGAGTTGGTCGGTGTCCAGGCCGAGCAGCTCGGCGTAGATGTCGCGGATCTCGATGCCGCCCGCCAGACCGCCGTAGTTGCGCGTGTCGGTGCCGTCCGGGGCGGTCGTCGTCTTGGGGAGATGGAGCAGGCCGTCGGAGAGGTTGAGCTGGTCCGCGGAGGGCTTGCCCCGGGTCAGGTCCAGCTTCAGGCCCTTGGCCACCAAGTTGTCGTACGCCGTGCGCTGCTCCGTTGCGAACGCTTCGAGTTCCTCGCGCGAGAGCTCGGCGAGGGGACGGGGATCTGAGGTCATGTCAGCAATCCTATGGGTCGAGGGGTCCCGGTTTGGAACGCGTTGAGCCGCGTGCGTAGACTCACCGTTGGTGGTCTTCCCACATGGTCAGTTGCGCCCTCAACCGCGCCTCTGATGCAGACCTCCGTAGGGCACTAGCTCAACTGGCAGAGCATCGGTCTCCAAAACCGAAGGTTGGGGGTTCAAGTCCCTCGTGCCCTGCAAAGCCGGACCAGCGATGGAAACGTTTTCGAGAGAAGGTGGCGGCGTGACGGACAGCAAGGCAGTCCCGACTCCGAACGACAAGAAGACGGAGAAGCGCACCAGTCTCCCGACGTTCTACCGCCAGGTCGTGGCCGAGCTCCGCAAGGTCGTCTGGCCGACGCAGCAGCAGCTCACGACGTACTTCATCGTGGTTCTGGTCTTCGTCCTGGTCATGATGGCGATCACCGCGGGCCTTGACCTCGGGTTCGGCAAGTTGATGTTCTGGGTGTTCGGCGGCCGCGACGCGTGATCGCGTGGGCCCCGGCCCGCGGAACACACCCGATACACACAATCAACGGTTTGGAGCAGGACGTGTCTGAGCAGGACTACACCGAGGAGACCGAGGTCCTCGAGACGGCCGAGGCCGCCTCCGACGTGCCTGCAGAGGCTGAGCTCGACGAGGCCGACGAGTCCGGTGACGCTGTCGAGTCCGAGGACTCCTTCGACGAGATCGTCGAGGGCGAGGCCCCTGAGGCCGCTGACGACGACCCGCTCGAGGCGTTCCGCCGCGAGCTGTGGGCCAAGCCGGGCGACTGGTTCGTGATCCACACCTACTCCGGCATGGAGAACCGGGTGAAGTCCAACCTGGAGAACCGCATCGTCTCCCTCAACATGGAGGACTACATCCACGAGATCGTGGTCCCCACCGAGGAGGTCCCGGAGATCAAGAACGGCCAGCGCAAGATGGTCAAGCGCACCGTTCTCCCGGGTTACGTGCTGGTTCGGATGGACCTCACCGACGAGTCCTGGGCCGCCGTACGCCACACCCCGTCGGTCACCGGCTTCGTCGGCCACAGCCACCAGCCGGTGCCGCTGTCGATGACCGAGGTCGAGAACATGCTCGCCCCCGCCGTCGTCGCCCAGGCCGAGGCCGAGGCTGCCGCCGCCGGTGAGGCCGCGACCGCCACCTCCGGCTCCACCGGCACCGCCAAGAAGCCCGTCGAGGTCGTCGACTTCGCCGAGGGCGACTCGGTCACCGTCGTCGACGGCCCCTTCGCCACCCTGCACGCCACCATCACCGAGCTCAACGCCGAGTCCCAGCGCGTCAAGGCGCTCGTCGAGATCTTCGGCCGCGAGACCCCGGTCGAGCTCAGCTTCAACCAGATCGAGAAGGTCTGAGCGGGTCGAGACCCACTTTCCCGTAGCAATCAGGCCCCCTGTCCGCATTCGCGAGCAAGGGGCCTGATGCCGTTTTCGTCACCGAGCGTAGGTCAGGCAGGCGTCTGCAAGGCCGAGAGCTCCTGCGGATCGTCGGCGGCCGGCAACCGGGCGAGAGTCTCCAGGTCCCGTACGACGGCGGCAGGCGTGAGAGGTGACGGCATCAGCAGCACGTCGATGAGGCCGTCGACCGAGTTGTCGACGGTGAACCTGGCGGCAGCGTTGATCCTGACGAGCTCGTCGACCGCGCCCTGAGCGGCGGCCGCACGGACGCCTCGTGCAAGCGCGGCGGGGTCGTCAGGGGCGACCAGGGTGATCGAGCCACAGTCGGTCTCGGGAAGACCTCCGTCGTCGGAGGCGACGACGCGGCAGCCGGAGTGCTGGGCCTCGATCGAGACGATGCCGAAGGTCTCGTGCCAGTACTGGCTGTTGGAGGGCATGACGATGATGTCGTGCTGGGCCATCAGCGTGGCCATCGCGCGCGAGGTGGTCCGCCGGGGCACGAGCCGAACGCTGGGATGCGCTTCGAGGACCCGCTCGATGTTGCGGCCCTGCGGCTTGTCGGAGCCGGCGGTCGTGGCCGTGCAGGTGAAGGCCCGCTCCTGGCCGGCCGGGTCCAGGTCGAGCATCGCCAGCAGTGTGTAGATCCCCTTCTCCGGGCTCAGCCGGCCCGCGTAGAGGATGCGAATCCCGGCCTCCTCGGCGGGCGGGCGTACCTCGGTGCTGAAGCACGCCTCGGCGTACGGGTAGACGATGCTGATGGTGTCGATGTCGACGTCGAGGAACTCGGCCCACAGTTGCGCCGAGAACCGGCTGGTCGCGATCAGCGATCGGTCCTGCATGGTGGCCGCGATGCGGGCCCGGTCGACGGCGTCTCCCGGTGGTGGCACGTGCAGCATCTGGTACGCCGGTCGCCTGGTCATCACGACGGGGAACTCGGCGACGAAGATCACCACACCGTCGAGCTCGCCGACGTCCGCGACGCCAGCCACGGAGAGGAAGGGGATGTCCGCGAACTCGTCGCGTCCGTCCGTCATCCCGACTCCGATGGTGACGACGTGGGCGTTGATGCCGCGGCGATTGAGCTCGCGGACGTGGCCGATCGTGTAGTTCTCGGTGCCCCCGGTGCCTGCCGGCAGCGGCTGGTGCGGGTTCCAGACGAAGTAGATGTTTCCGACTGTCTTCGGACGATTGTCGAGATACGAAGCCATCTGCCCACTGTCTGCGGGTTGCTGCCGACACCGCTGCCGTGTGCCCCCGCGGTGTCCGCGTCGAGCGGCAGGTGTCCTGCAGTCTTGGCCCCAGCCTAGCCGCCGGGCCCTCACGTCACGTAGACGCGGACTTCCCAGGGCTCCAGCCGATCGGGATCGATCCTGCTCCTGGGGTAGTTGGCCAGCACCAGGTCGCGAGGCCTCCGGTCGCGGTCGACGGAGACCGGCAGGTCGGACAGATTCGCGTGGACGGTGAGGGTGACGTCACCCAGTTGGCGCCGAAAGGCGTAGATCTGGTCACGGCCCGTGTCGATGGCGGCGAAGTGCCCGTCCACCACCACCGGCAGCCGGTGCCGCAGCGCGATCAGGGCGCGGTAGTACTCATAGACCGAGCCCGGCGCGCCGCGCTGCGCTGCGACGTTCAGCCAGCTGTGGTTGGGATTGACCCCGATCCAGGGACTGCCGGTCGTGAAGCCGGCGCCGGACGCGGCGCTCCACTGCATCGGCGTACGCGCGTTGTCCCGGCTCCGGCGTCGCAGGGTGTCCAGCACGACGCTGGCATCCTCGCCGTGCGTGCCGACCGCTCTGGCGTAGTGGTCGAGCGACTCGATGTCCCGGAAGTCGTCGATGTCGTCGAACCGGGTGTTGGTCATCCCGATCTCCTCGCCCTGGAAGACGTACGGCGTGCCCCGGTGCAGGTGCAGCACGGTGGCCAGGGCGGTCGCCGACTCGCGCCAGTACGTCGTGTCGTTGCCGTAGCGGGAGACGACCCTGGGCTGGTCGTGGTTGTTCCAGTAGAGGCTGTTCCATCCGCTCTCGCCGAGGGCGGTCTGCCACTTCGCGAGCGTGTCCCGCAGGTCGTTCACACTCATCCGTCGCTGGGTCCACTTGTCGCCGTCCGCATCGAGGGTGACGTGCTCGTACTGAAACACCATGGCCAGCTGGCCGTGCACCTGGTCGGTGAACTGCCGGGCCTGCTCGGGCGTGACCCCTGGCATCTCACCAACGGTGAGGTAGCTGCCCGGCCGCGAGTCGAAGACCCGGTGCTTCATCTCGGCCAGATAGTCGCGGATCCGGGGACCGTGGCTGAAATACGGCATTCCGTCGCCGTACCCGTCGCGGTTGAGCGGCGCGTCGGGGAGCCGGGGATCCTTGGAGATGAAGTTGATGACGTCCATCCGGAAGCCGTCGATCCCGCGGTCGAGCCACCAGTTCATCATGGTGTAGACCGCCTCGCGGGTCTCCGGGTTGTCCCAGTTCAGGTCCGGCTGGGACCGAGCGAACAGGTGCAGGTAGTACTGGCCGCGCTCAGGCACCCACTCCCATGCGGATCCGCCGAAGGACGCACCCCAGTTGTTCGGCTCCGACCCGGGCTCGCCGGGCACCGTCCCCGGCCGGGCATCCCGCCAGAAGTACCACTCGGAGGTGGCACTCTCACGCGAGCCGCGCGAGGCGAGGAACCAGGGGTGCTGGTCCGAGGTGTGGTTGACGACGAGGTCCATGATCAGCCTCATGCCCCGCAGATGGACCGCCGCGAGCAGCCGGTCGAGGTCCTCCAGGGTGCCGAAGAGCGGATCGACGTCCCGGTAGTCGCTGACGTCGTAGCCGTTGTCCTCCTGCGGCGAACGGTAGACCGGGGACAGCCAGATCACATCGATCCCGAGTTCCTGGAGATAGTCCAGGTGTTCCACGATTCCGGGAAGGTCACCGATGCCGTCGCCGTCGGTATCGGCGAAGCTGCGGACGTAGATCTGGTAGACCACCGCCGACTTCCACCACGCCTCGTTGCCCGAGGCCGACCGAGACGCGCCGGGTGCGGCCATGTGCCACCGCCTCGGGTTTGCCACCATGCCAGTGTCGAGAATGACCTGGACGACTGTGGCCCTGCTTCGAGCCTATCCGAATGCCAAGTGGGCATTCGGGGGTCGGAAGGAAGCCTTATGGCAGCGTCTTGATCAGCCACTCGACGTACCCGGTGATGTCGGTGACGACTCCGGGAACGGCGGCGTTGGCCTGGGTGACGGTCTTGCCGAGCAGCCGGATGCTGCAGGAGTCGACGGCGCGGTTGGTGTCCCAGCCGTCGGCGAGGTCGGGGAAGCGGGAGGAGAGCTCGGCGGCACAGATCCCGCGGCGCTCGGAGATCGAGGCCCAGCTGCCGTCGTCGGTCGGGGTGGGGCTGGGGCTCGGGGCCGTCGAGGGGGTCGGGCTCGGTTCGTTCGAGGGCCGGGCGCCTGAGCTCGGCTTCGGTGTGACGGCGTGGGGCTTCTTCTTCCCGGGCTTCTTGTCGGCCTTCTTCGCCCCATTCTGCCCCGGGCGGCCAGGTTTCGGCTCGGCGTGCGCGGGCGCGGCGGCGAGCTCGATGTCGTCGCCGCCGTAGGGGCTGTCGGCGTAGCCCTTGGCGATCTTCAGGACGGTGGAGACGTACGCCTCGCTGCGGTTGTAGCGGGTGAGCGAGGCCTGCTTCCCCGCATCGGTGGAGACGTCCTCGTCACCGGAGCAGAGGTAGACGGCAGCGGCGAGGGCGGCGTCGTCGATGTCCTGGGGGTCGCGTACGCCGTCGCCGTCCCCGTCGACGGCCACCAACGGCCAGGTCGAGGGGATGAACTGCATCGGCCCGACGGCCCGGTCGCCGCTGGTGAGCTTGTCGACGGCGCCGGCATCGGTGTCGGGCGAGGGGCTGCCGGAGCCGGTGGTCAGCGTCGGGCCGTAGATGGCAGGAGAGGCCTTGCCCGAGTCGTCGAGCCGGCTGTTCTTCAGGCGCCCGTGGTCGGACTCGACCATCCCGACGGCGGCGAGCAGCGTCCAGTCGAGAGCGCAGGCCCGGTCGGCGGTGGTGACGACGGCGGCCGCACGCTGGTACGCGGCCAGTGCCGGCATCGGGATGTCGCTTCCCTGCGCCATCGCGACGGCGATCGTGCCGGTTCGGGCGCCCTTGCGAGCTCCTTGCGCCGGCGCGGGCTCGGTGACGCTCGCGGGTTGGTCGATCGCCGACGTCACCAAGGTCTCGCCTCCGGGCAGCGTCACGGGTTCGATCGGATCGAACCCGGTGCCGGTGGCGGCGGCGGTCCACCCCGCCGAGAGCGCGGCCAGCGGCACGAGCGCGGCGAACATGGACAGACGTCGGTTGAACAATTCAGCTCCCTTTGTAAATCCCCGGGGGAGTATGCCAAGGGGAGTGGTGGCCGTCACTCGGGGGGTCCCACTCAGTGGGCCGCCTCCGCTGATTTCGTGAACCCGGACGGATCACGGACAATTGACCAGTTGCGAGAGCAACACAGCAGGTGGCAGAGGCCGCAACGTACAAGCGGCTTCGTCATGACCACGAGAAGGAAGAGATCTCAAGAATGCCTCCGAAGAAGAAGATCGCAGCGCTCGTCAAGGTGCAGCTGCAGGCCGGTGCCGCGACCCCGGCCCCGCCGGTCGGTACCGCGCTCGGTCCGCACGGCGTCAACATCATGGAGTTCTGCAAGGCGTACAACGCCCAGACCGAAGCCATGCGCGGCAACGTGATCCCCGTCGAGATCACCATCTACGAGGACCGCAGCTTCACCTTCATCACCAAGACCCCGCCGGCCGCTGAGCTGATCAAGAAGGCCGCCGGTCTCAAGAAGGGCTCGTCCGTCCCGCACAAGGACAAGGTCGGCAAGCTGACCAAGGACCAGGTGCGCGAGATCGCGACCACCAAGCTGCCCGACCTCAACGCGGAGGACATCGACGCCGCGATGAAGATCGTCGAGGGCACCGCCCGCTCCATGGGCGTCACCACCGACTGACCGTGGGAGAGCCGCGCTGGCTCGCTAACCACATCTCCTCTTAACCCTTAAGGAATTCACCATGCAGCGCAGCAAGACCTACCGCGCGGCGGAAGAGACGTTCGACAAGAACGAGCTCTACGCCCCGCTGGCCGCGATCAAGATCGCCAAGTCCTCCAGCAAGAAGAAGTTCGACGAGACCGTTGACGTCGTCATGCGTCTCGGCGTCGACCCCCGCAAGGCCGACCAGATGGTGCGCGGCACCGTCAGCCTGCCCCACGGCACCGGTAAGACGATGCGCGTCATCGTCTTCGCCGCTGCTCCGGACAAGGCCGAGGCCGCCCGCGAGGCCGGCGCGGACGTCGTCGGTGGCGACGACCTCATCGAGAAGGTCTCCGGTGGCTGGCTCGACTTCGACGCCGTCGTCGCGACCCCCGACATGATGGGCAAGGTCGGCCGCCTCGGCCGCGTGCTCGGCCCCCGTGGCCTCATGCCGAACCCGAAGACCGGCACCGTCACCCCGGACCCCGGCAAGGCCGTGTCCGACATCAAGGGCGGCAAGATCGACTTCCGGGTCGACCGTCACGCCAACCTTCACTTCATCATCGGCAAGGCCTCCTTCTCCGAGGCCCAGCTCGCTGAGAACTACGCCGCTGCTCTCGAGGAGGTGCTTCGTCTGAAGCCGTCCTCCTCCAAGGGCCGCTACCTGAAGAAGGTCACCCTCTCGACCACCATGGGCCCCGGTGTCCAGGTCGACCCCAACCGCGTCAAGAACGTGGCGGGTGAGGACGAGGCCTGAGCCTCGACAGACCACACGAGCGCCGCTGCCCGGTTTCGGGCGGCGGCGCTCGTCGCATTTGGGCGCTGCGTACGGCCTGTTTCGGTCCTTCCGTCACTGCCCGTGGACCGCGTCGGGGCCCTAGGTTCGGACGGTCGACGAAAGGAACATCGGTGCTCAGACTTCGTGCTCTCGTCCCGGTCCTCGCCGTAGCCCTGGTCGCGACGGCGGGCGTCACCGCCGCCGCGGCCGACCCGCCCGAACCGGTGGTCCGGACCGACAAGGGAGCGGTCCGGGGCGTTGCCCATGACGGTTTCCGAACCTTCCAGGGGATCCCGTACGCCGCCCCGCCGGTCGGCCGGCTCCGCTGGCGCGCCCCGGCGCCGGCCGATTCGTGGACAGGGGTGCGCGACGCCACCGAACCGGGCAGCCAGTGTGCGCAGCAGGCCCCGGCGTACGGAGGTGCGACGACCTACGAGGAGGACTGTCTGTTCCTCAACGTGTTCGCCCCCGACCGGCCGGCGAAGCGGAAGCTGCCGGTGATGGTGTGGTTCCACGGCGGCGGGAACACCACCGGCTCCAGCTCCGGCTACGACGCGAGCAAGTTCGCCGTCGAGGGTGACGTGGTGGTCGTGACGGTCAACTACCGCCTCGGCGCGATCGGCTGGCTGGCGCATTCCGGGTTGGACGGGGCGTACGAGTCCGGCAACTACGGGCTGCTCGACCAGCAGGCTGCGCTGCGCTGGGTGCGTCGCAACATCGCCGCCTTCGGTGGCAACCGGGGCAACGTGACGATCTTCGGTGAGTCGGCCGGGTCGATCGACACCTGCGCCCAGATCGCCTCGCCGGCCGCCGCCGGACTGTTCCACAAGGCGATCCCGCAGAGCGGGAGCTGTGCGGCCGGCGCGCGCAGCGACGCGGGTTCCGAGGCCGAGGGCCAGCGGCTGGCCGCCGCGGTGGGCTGCGGCGACGCGGCTGACGTGGCCGCCTGCCTGCGGGCCACCCCCGTCAAGGCGCTGATCGAGGCCTTCGGCGCGGCCGGGCTCAACGCCGGACCGGTCGTCGGCGACCCGCGGGTGCTGCCGCGGACCTACCCCGATGCCATCGACTCCGGAAGGTTCAACCGGGTGCCGGTGATGCACGGCTCGACCCTGGACGAGATGCGGCTCTACGTCGGGCTCGAGTATCCGCGGCCGATCACGGCGGAGAAGTACGAGCAGATCGTACGCAGCACCTACGGCCCCGCCGCCGATGCCGTCCTCGGGCTCTACCCGGCGAGCGCCTACGACGACCCGCGGCACGCCCTGGCGGCGATCCGTACCGACTCGGCCGGTGCACTGTCCACCTGCGCCCATCAGGAGGCGTTCGCGAAGCTCGAGGCCGCCGGGGTGTCGGTCTTCGCCTACCAGTTCGCCGACCGGGACGCACCGCCGCTGATCGACCTGCCCGGCTACGAGGAGGGCGCGGAGCACGCCACCGAGCTGACGTTCCTGTTCCCGGGGCTCCTCGGCGAGCTCGACGAAGGACAACAGAAGTTGTCCGACACGATGGTCGCCTACTGGACCTCGTTCGCCCATCACGGCCGCCCGGTCGCACCCGGTGCGCCTCGCTGGCCGACGTTCCGGGACTCCGCCGACGTACTTCAGTTGGCTCCTGGTGAGGGTGGGGTTCACCCCGTGGACACGTCCGCGACGAGCCACTGTGGGTTCTGGGCCGACGTTCTCGGTTGATGCACGATCTCACTACGATGGCCCGCCACCTCAAGGGGTAGCGGGCCGTCGGTGTCCAAAGACACGTAGAGTGCCACGCATGAATCTGCGGAAGCTCGCTGCTGCCCTGACCGTTCCCGTCCTCGGCCTGGCGCTCGCCGCCTGCGGTGGCGGCGACGAGGGTGGCACCTCCCCGTCGGGTGCGAAGCTGGTCAAGGCCGACACCCTGACCATCTGCACGCACCTTCCCTACAAGCCGTTCGAGTTCAACGAGGGCGGCGAGGTCGTCGGCTTCGACATCGACGTGCTCAAGATCGCGGCCGACGCCGAGAAGCTCGAGACCGAGGTCGTCAACATCGGCTGGGAGACCATCGTCTCCGGTGAGGCCCTCAACTCCGGCAAGTGTGACGTCGCTGCTGGCGCGATGACGATCACCGAGGAGCGCGAGAAGGTCATGGACTTCACCGAGCCCTACTTCGAGGCGACCCAGGCCCTGATGACCAAGAAGGGTGCGGGCTACGCGTCGCTCGACGACCTCGGCGGCAAGACCATCGCGGTCCAGGAGGCGACCACCGGCGCCGACTACGTCAAGGAGAACGCCCCCGAGGACACCAAGATCATCACGCTCGAGGACTCCGCGCTGATGATGCAGGCGGTCAAGTCCGGCAAGGCCGACGCGGGCGTCAACGACAACGGTCTGCTCTACGACTTCGTGAAGTCCAACTCGGACATGGAGATCACCAGCGAGTTCCAGACCGGTGAGGCGTACGGCTTCACGGTCAAGAAGGGCGGCAACGACAAGCTGCTCGAGGTGCTCAACAAGGGCATCAACGACAAGGCTGCCTATGACAAGGTCTACAACAAGTGGTTCGGGGAGGCTGCCGCGCAGTGAGTAGCGCGGCCGTAGTTCCCAAAAAGCGGATGTCGCCGCGCAAGCGCGCGGCGCTCGTCCGCTACATCCAGTACGCCATCTTGGTGCTGCTGGTCGTCGTCGTTGCCCTGATCGCCGACTGGGGTGAGATCAGGCGGGCGTTCCTCGACTTGGACGTCGCCGCTCAGATGGTTCCCGATGTCATCGTGATCGCCCTCAAGAACACGATCTTCTACACCGCCTGCGGCTTCGCCTTCGGGCTGGCGCTTGGTCTGGTGCTGGCGCTGATGCGGCTATCGAGCGTTGGTCCCTACCGGTGGATCTCGACCGGCATCATCGAGCTCTTCCGGGGGCTGCCGGCGCTAGTGGTCTTCTTGGTGCTCGGACTCGGCTTGCCGCTGGCCTTCGGCGTGAACCTCGGCAACGTCGTCACAGTGACGCTGGCGCTCGGTCTGGTCGGCGGCGCTTACATGGCCGAGACGATCCGGGCAGGCATCCAGGCGGTGCCGAAGGGGCAGTACGAAGCGGCACGCACCCTGGGTATGACCCACACTCGGGCGATGGTCACCATTGTGATCCCGCAGGCGTTCCGCATCATCCTGCCGCCGTTGACCAACGAGCTGATCCTGCTCACCAAGGACTCCTCGCTGGTCTACATTCTCGGGATGTCGCTGGACGAGTACGAGCTGACCGCTTTCGGCCGGGAGAACATGAACGCCTTCTCCAACCTGACCCCGATGTTCACGATCGCGCTGTGCTACCTGCTGATCACGGTGCCGCTCTCGATCGTCGTACGCCGCATGGAAGCCAAGTCCGGGAAGGCCCGTTGATGACTCAGACCGAGACGACGCCATCCGCCGACCGCGGCGAGGCGGTGATCGACGTACAGAACCTGCACAAGTACTTCGGTGACAACGAGGTGCTCAAGGGCATCGACTTCCACATCGCGCGGGGAGAGGTCGTCTGCGTGATCGGGCCCTCGGGCTCCGGGAAGTCGACACTGTTGCGCTGCGTGAACCTCCTCGAGGAGCCGACCAGCGGCACGATCCTGGTGGACGGCGAGGAGATCACCGATCCGGACGCCGACGTGGACGGGCTGCGCGCCCGGATCGGGATGGTCTTCCAGCAGTTCAACCTGTTCCCGCACATGACCGTGCTGCGCAACCTGACGGTCTCGCAACAGAAGGTGCTCAAGCGCGGTAAGGCCGAGTCGCTGGAGATCGCACGGGCCAACCTGGAGAAGGTCGGGCTCTCGGACAAGGCCGACGCCTACCCGGCCCACCTCTCCGGTGGCCAGCAGCAGCGCGTCGCCATCGCCCGGGCGCTGTCGATGAACCCCGACATGATGCTCTTCGACGAGCCGACCTCCGCGCTGGACCCCGAGCTCGTCGGGGACGTTCTGGCGGTCATGAAGGACCTGGCTGCCGAGGGCATGACCATGATGGTGGTGACCCACGAGATGAGCTTCGCCCGCGAGGTCGCCGACAAGGTCGTCTTCATGGACGGCGGCGTGATCGTCGAGGAGGGCCTGCCGGCCGACGTCCTCGGCAACCCCCAGCACGAACGCACCCAAGCTTTCCTCGCCCGGGTGCTCTGAGGCGCGGATGCTCACCGAGGTACCTCGGTCAGCCAGCGCTTCCTTCGTGGAATTCCGCGAAAGAAGCAGGCACTGGCCGAGTTACCTCGGTGAGCAGACGGCCGCAACTGGCGCGGTGACGGCCGCGAGGCCGAGGCAGAGCCCCGCGCCGACGAGCCAGACCGTCGGAACCCCATGCGACAACAGACCGGTCGCAAGCATCGGCCCGATCGTCTGCGCGATCCCCCAACAGGTCCCGTACGCCGCCAGATAGCCCGCCCGTGAGCCGTCGGTGGCCGCCAGGCCGGCCACGAGCGCGATCGGCGGACCCAGGAGCAGCACCTCACCGAGCGCGACTATCGCGGAGCCGAGTGCGAGGAGCGGCAGCGGTGCTGCGTACGCGATCACGGCGAAGCCGACGGCCATCAGGACCAGGCCTGCGCGGATGAGCGTGAAGGGCCGGGCAGCGGCGCCACGGAGCAGGCGCTGGCCGGCGATCGTGGTCAGCGCGGCGACCACGAGCAGCCAGCCGGTGGCTGCGGCGTCGTGCCCGCGGGCGGAGACGGTGAGGGGAAGAGCGATCGTGCTCAGGATCCATGCGGTGGCGAACCCGGTGCCGAGCGCGAGCATCGTCAGGAGCTGGCGATCACGCCAGGGACTCGGCCCGGACCGCTGCCGGCGCACGCCGCGAGCCGTGGTGTCCCGCACGAGTGCGAGGACGAGAACCGCGGCGCACAGACAGGTGAGCGCGTCGGCGACGAAGAGCAGGCGCAGGTCGACGCCGCCCACGAGGGCGGCCACTGCTCCTGCCGCCACACCGGCGACGGCCATCGCGGCGCCATAGAGTCCGTACGCCTGTGGCCGTCTCTCGGCCTCCACCGACTCTGCGATCAGTGCCTGGGAGGCGGGCTCGTAGATCTCGTACGCCAGCCCGAGCAGCGTCGCGCCGATCAGCGCGCCCGCGATGCCGGGGGACGCGGCGATGACCAGCTGGGCCACCGCGCAGGCGACGAGGCCGGCGACGGTGGTCGGCCGGCGGCCCACTGTGTCGGCCATCCACCCGCCGAGCAGCCTCGACGGGATGGTGGCGACACCGAAGGCCGTGACGATCGCACCGGCCGTGGCGAGGGAGGCCCCATGCACCTCGACCAGGGCGACCGCCATGAAGGCCATGGCGAACGAACCCAGCCGGTTCACCGCCCGGGCGGTGACCAGCACGACGAGGGACCGCGGCCACCGTGTACCTCGGTGACTGGTCAATGGTTGAATGACGGTCATGGCTGAGACGGTAGGACCCGAACTCGTGACTGGTCAAATACATTTCGACAGTCACGTGCATACGGTGACCGAGCAGGCCTGCAAGCTCGTCAACGCTTTGACCCCGGGGCATGACGGCACCCACCCGGTGCAGCCGCCTCCCTCCGGCCGGCGGGCGCGGGTCGTCAGCGACCTGCTGGCCCGCCCCGACTACGAACCCCGGGTCGAGGAAGCCGATGCCGACGGGATGGTCGCGCTCGCCGAGTCCCTGCGCGTCGTTTTCGAGGCAGCGGCCGGTGGCGACCTCGACACCGCCGCCACCGCGGTCAACGCGCTCATGCGCGAGATGGGCTCGGTCCCGCAGCTAGACCGGGCCCGTGGGGGAGGCTGGGCGCTGCACTTCCACGGCCGCGACCCCGGCCTCGTCATCGGCTGGGGCGCGGGAATCGCCGCCGGCCTCGCGCTGGCGATCGGCTCCGACCTGGCCGGCCGCCTCGGCGTCTGCCAGGCCGACCCGTGCGACCGCGTCTTCGTCGACACCTCCAAGAACGCCGGCCGCCGCTTCTGCTCCACCCGCTGCCAGAGCCGGGTGAAGGCGGCCGCCCACCGCGCCCGCCAGAAGTAGTCCGAGCTGTGACGAGATACAGCTCAGACGGACCTTCGCGGTCGGTATGGTCTGCGACGTGCCAACGCCTGACGACTACTTCGTGACCCTCGGTGAGCTGCAGGCCGAGTTCGCGGCCGCGCTGAAGCAGGCCGACCCGGATGTGCCGGTTCCGTCCTGCGATGACTGGTCGGTCGGCGATCTGGCCGATCACCTGGCCGGGGTGCACCACTGGGCGGCGGCGATGGCGCGCGACCAGGACGAGGAGCCGCTGCCGGTGCCGTTGGACCTGGTCGCGGCCTATGAGGAGCAGGCGGCCGAGCTGCGCGAGACGCTCTCGGCGCTGGGGCCGGAGGCGACGGGCCGGATCCTCAACGGGCTGACCGAGGACGGCCGTGGGCCGGTCTCGTTCTGGTTCCGGCGCCAGGTGCACGAGACCCTGGTCCACCTCTGGGACATCCGCTCTGCGCTCGGGCTCGACGCACCGGAGGCGGCCCCGGAGCTCTGGGCCGACACGGTCGACGAGGTGCTGACGGTGATGTACCCGCGGCAGATCGCTTTGAAGCGCACGCGGAAGGTCGTCACCCGCATCGAGCTGACCGCGACCGACATCGACCAGACCTGGGCGATCGGGGCGCCGAACGCGGTGCAGAAGGTGTCCGTCACCGGATCCGCTTGTGACCTGGCGCTGCTGCTCTGGGGTCGTACGACGCCGCGGTCCGCCGAGCTGACCGTCACCGGTGACGAGGCCGCCCTGGCCGAGGCACTCTCACGCGCGCTCGTTCCCTAGCCGGGGTTTGTAGTCGGGCACGGTCGGCGTGGCCGGTCCAGTAGCCGACCCAGACCGCTCCGGCGAGCGAGAAGAGCCCGAGCGCGACCGGAGCGGCGGCGATCGAGAAGACCGCGGCCAGACCGGAGACCAGGAGCGGCCCGCCGGTGCCGCCGAGGTCACCGCACAGCCGCCAGCCGCCGAGGAACTGGGCGCGTCCGTCCTCCGGTGCGGCATCGGCGCCGAGCGTCATCACGATCCCCGAGCCGAGGCCGTTGCCGACGGCGATCAGCGCCATCACCGCGCCCAGACTGAGCGCGTCGTGGGTGAGGGGGAGCAGCAGGCAGCCGAGGCCGACGGCGAGCACGACCGGGATCGCCACGACCTGACGCCCGCGGTGGTCGAGCAGCCAGCCGCCGGGGAGGGTGAGAGCGATGTCGACCAGGGCTGCTCCGGCGAAGAGCAGCGAGACCACCGACGCCTCCAGGTGGATGTGGTCGGCCCAGAGGGGGAGCAGGCCGGTGCGTACGGAACGGGAGATCCCGATGATCACCACCGCCATTCCGAGCGTGGCGAAGGTCCGGCGGTGGGTCCACAGCACGCTGCGTACGCTCAGATGCCCCTGCTCGCGCGAGCGAGTACGGCCGAGTTCGGGCATCCAGCCGCCGATCACCGCCGAGCACAGCGACATCGCGGCCGCGAACAGGAAGACCACGGGGAGGCCGAAGGCGTGGATGAGCCCGGCGCCGAGCAGCGGTCCGACGAAGACGCCAAGCCGGAACGAACCGCCCAGCAGCGACATCGCCCGAGCCCGGTGGGAGAGCGGGGTCGCGTCGATGAGGAAGCCCTGCCGTGCGATCAGGAACGCCGTCCAGCTCATCCCGCTCACGAACACGGCGATGGCGAGCACGGCGACCGAGCTGCTGAGGAACGCCACCGTCATCGCGACCGCGTCGAGAGCCCCGGCGCCCATCAGCGTCCGCCGCTCGCCGATCCGCGCCACCAACGACCCGGCGGGCAGCGAGGTGGCCAGTGACCCGATCCCGAGCAGCGCGACCACGAACGCGGCCGTCGACGCGTCCGCCCCCAGGTCGGAGGCCCGAAGCGCCAGCACCGGCATCACCGCACCATGTCCCATGGAGCTGACGATCGAGGGCGCGTACGCCACCAGCGCGATGTCTCGGAACCGGAACTCCGTCGTCGTCTCCGTCGTCACCCCTTTACTCTGCCCGATTCGTTACCGAGGCTCACTATTTGTACGCCGGCCGAGACGGAGCGAGGCGTCACTCAGGTCGGTCGAGACGTCACCTAGGTCGATCGAGACGGCAACGTGGTGCCCACTCGGCCGACGCGAGTGACGCCTCGGCGGCGGATCGTCACCAGCGGGAGTGGATGGCCTCGCGGAAGTGGGTGTCGTAGATCTGGCGTACGCCGGAGAGCAGCTCGTCGGCGAGCGCAGGCAGCGAGCCGGCGGCGGAGTTGGCGTGGGCCTGGGACGTGTTACGGGCGCCGGGGATGACGGTGGTGACGCCGGGCTGCTGAGCGACCCAGGCGAGGGCGACCTGCGCGGGAGTCGCGCCCTCGGGGCCGTGCTCGGAGACCAGGGCGGCGAACTCCTGGGCGGCCTTGACCCCGGTGGCGTAGTCGACACCGGAGAACGTCTCGCCGACGTCGAAGGCCTCGCCGTGGCGGTTGTAGGTGCGGTGGTCGTCGGCGGCGAAGGTGGTCGACTCCGAGTAGCGACCGGACAGCAACCCGGAGGCCAGCGGCACCCGCGCGATGATCCCGACTCCGGCCTCCGCAGCCGCCGGAAGCACCAGATCCAGCGGCTTGAGCCGGAACGCGTTCAGGATGATCTGGATGGAGGCCACGTTGGGCCTCGCGATCGCGGCCAGGGCCTGGTCGCAGGTCTCCACGCTGACGCCGTACGCAGCGATCACCCCTTCCGAGACCAAGGTGTCCAGCGCGTCATAGGTGGCCGAGGACTCGATCGTCTCCGTCGGCGGGCAGTGCAGCTGCACCAGGTCGATCGTGTCGACCCCGAGGTTGGTGCGCGAGCGGTCCAGCCACTCGCGGAACGCGGCGAGCGTGTAGTTCGAGGGCACCTGGTCCACCCGACGCCCCATCTTCGTGGCCACGAAGATCCCGTCGTGCGACCGGAGGAACCGCCCGATCACCTGCTCGCTCCGGCCGTCCCCATAGACGTCGGCGGTGTCTAGGAAGGTCACCCCGTCACCCACCGCGGCCTCGAGCACCGCCAACGCATCCGACTCGCTGACCTCGCCCCAGTCGGCGCCGAGCTGCCAGGTGCCGAGACCGATGACCGACGCCGAGCGACCGATCCTTCCGAAGGTGTGGCTCTCCATGCCGCCAAGGTACTGCCCGCCGATTTGGCGGCACCCCGCGGCGTACGCATAATTGTTGTCTGAAACCAGAGACCGCCGGTTGTCAGGTGCGCATGCACTCGATCGAAGGTTCCGCAGGATGCGGACGGCCAGCGTAGGTGAAGAGCAAGACGAGATCGTACGTCACGCCCTGAGCCTGCGCTCGGGGCGTTTGTCATTCATGGGCCCTCACCGACGGAATCGATTCCCGGAAGAAGGAGACCCATGGCGCGGGCTGACAAGCAGGCTGCCGTTGCCGAGATCGCTGACGAGTTCAGCGCCTCGACCGGTGCCGTGCTGACCGAGTACCGCGGTCTCACCGTGGGCGAGCTGAAGACTCTTCGTCGCTCGCTCGGTGAGCACGCAAACTACGCCGTGGTCAAGAACACGCTGGCCAAGATCGCCGCCTCTCAGAGCGGCATCGAAGGCTTCGATGACCTGCTGACCGGCCCGACCGCGATCGCCTTCATCAAGGGTGACGTCGTCGAGGCGGCCAAGGGTCTGCGTGACTTTGCCAAGGCCAACCCCAACCTTGTCATCAAGGGCGGGTACCTCGACGGCAAGGCCATCGACGCTGCTGAGGTTGGCAAGCTTGCCGACCTCGAGTCGCGCGAGGTCCTGCTCGCCAAGCTTGCGGGCGCGTTCACCGCGTCGCTGTCGCAGGCTCTGTACGCCTTCAACGCTCTGCCCTCGAAGACCGCGCAGCTCGCTGCCGCTCTCGAGGCCAAGGCCGCGGAGGACCCCTCGATCCTCGCAGGTGGTGCCGCTGAGCCGGCTGCCGCCGAGGAGGCTCCGGCCGAGGCCTGATGGCCCCGGTCGTAACTAACCACCACCTGTAACCCGGCCCCGCTGCGTACTCACAGAAAAACGCACAGGGCCACCACGAAAGGAAATGCCATCATGGCGAAGCTCTCCACCGACGAGCTGCTCGACGCTTTCAAGGAGCTCACCCTCATCGAGCTCTCCGAGTTCGTCAAGGCCTTCGAGGACACCTTCG
Organism: Nocardioides sp. NBC_00850; assembly: GCF_045207335.1. NCBI lineage: Bacteria > Bacillati > Actinomycetota > Actinomycetes > Propionibacteriales > Nocardioidaceae > Nocardioides > Nocardioides sp. NBC_00850. The sequence goes on along the minus strand of NZ_CP108845.1, from coordinate 283,367 downwards.
GTGTCACCGCTGCCGCTCCGGTCGCCGTTGCCGCTGCCGGCGCCCCGGGCGCCCCGGCCGCCGCCGCTGAGGAGGCCAAGGACGAGTTCGACGTCATCCTCGAGGCCGCTGGTGACAAGAAGATCAACGTCATCAAGGAGGTGCGCGCTCTGACCTCCCTCGGTCTGAAGGAGGCCAAGGAGCTCGTCGAGGGTGCCCCCAAGGCTGTCCTCGAGGCCGCCAACAAGGAGACCGCTGACAAGGCGAAGGAGGCCCTCGAGGCCGCCGGCGCCACGGTCACCGTCAAGTGATCTGAGGGCTTCGGCCCTTGAGCCCGGGTTCGGCGGATTCCGCCGGGCCCGGGCTTTCTCTACATTGCGGAAACAGTTCCGCAACAGATCGGGCAAGCTGCAGCGCAGCGCTGCGATCGTTCAAACCGCGGGTTGCTACTCCTGAGTAGCCACTCGCGGTTTGTTTCGTTATCTTGAACACACACCGGGCGTGAAGGGTCGCAATCCGACCGTCGACGTTTTGGCTGGGGGAGTCCGTCTCGGGTGGTGATCACCGTCATCGTTCGCAGGCCACTATGGTTTACAAAAGTGTGACGCGTGTCGCGGAAAGTGCGTAACCCCCGTCACACTCTGCCGTTAGTCGGGCAGTGGGGACTTGAGGGAGATCCCCGCGCGAACAGGAAGGGAGCCGGCCCGGATGGGTGTAGACGTAAAGATCGAAGGGCTGACCAAGAGCTTTGGTAAGCAGCTCATCTGGAAAGATGTCTCGCTGACCCTGCCTGCGGGCGAGATCAGCGTGATGCTGGGTCCGTCCGGCACGGGCAAGTCGGTGCTCCTCAAGACCCTGATCGGTCTGATCAAGCCCGACACGGGCTCTGTGGTCATCGAGGGTGTCGACATCGCCAGCTGTTCGGAGCGAGACCTCTACGAGGTTCGCAAGCTGTTCGGCGTGCTGTTCCAGGACGGCGCCATGTTCGGTTCCATGGACCTCTTCGACAACGTCGCGTTCCCGCTTCGTGAGCACACGAAGAAGAGCGAGTCCGAGATCCGCAACATCGTCATGGAGAAGATGGACCTGGTCGGTCTCATCGGCGCGGAGAACAAGCTTCCCGGCGAGATCTCCGGTGGTATGCGCAAGCGCGCCGGTCTGGCGCGTGCTCTGGTCCTCGACCCCGAGATCCTGCTGATCGACGAGCCCGACTCGGGTCTCGACCCGGTGCGTACGGCGTTCATCAACCAGCTCTTCATCGACCTGAACGCGCAGATCGACGCGACCTTCTTGATCGTCACCCACGACATCAACTCGACGCGTACGGTCCCGGACAACATCGGCCTGCTTTACCACAAGCACCTGGCCATGTACGGGCCCCGCGAGATGCTGCTGAGCTCCGAGGAGCCGGTGGTACGGCAGTTCCTCAACGCCCAGACGATCGGCCCGATCGGCATGTCCGAGGAGAAGGACGCCGACGAGCTGGCTGCGGAGAAGGACATGGGCCTGCCGCCGCTGCCGCCGATCCCGATGCAGCTCGAGCCGTCCAACGGCATTCCGCGCAAGTACCAGCGTCCGCCGGGCGCCTGGTGCCGAGAGAACGGCGTCACCCCGCCGCCGGGATCGTTCCGAGCAGACGCGGCCATGGCCCCCGGCGGCGTGAAAGCAGCAGACCCCACAGAGGCTCCTTACTGATGTCATCTCTGACCGCCGCCAGGGTCCTGAAACCGATCGGGACCGCTGGCTCGCTCTTCGCGTTCGGTCTGGACGTGGGACGCGCCGTGTTCCGGCGCCCCTTCCAGTTCCGAGAGTTCATCCAGCAGGCGTGGTTCATCGCGTCGGTGACGATCGTCCCGACCGCGCTGGTCGCGATCCCCTTCGGCGCGGTCATCGCGCTGCAGGTCGGTGGCCTCGTGGCCCAGTTCGGTGCGCAGTCGTTCGTCGGGTCGGCCGCGGTCCTCGCGGTCGTCCAGCAGGCTGCCCCGATCGCGACCGCGCTGCTGGTCGCGGGCGCCGGTGGCTCGGCGATCGCCGCCGACCTCGGTGCTCGGAAGATCCGTGAAGAGCTCGACGCCATGATGGTTCTGGGCATCGACCCGATCCAGCGGCTGGTGGTCCCGCGCGTTCTCGCCTGCATGATGATCGCGGTCTTCCTCAACGGCCTGGTCTCGATCGTCGGCGTCATGGGCGGGTACGTCTTCAACGTCATCATCCAGGGCGGCACCCCGGGTGCCTACCTGGCCAGCTTCACCGCCCTCGCGCAGATGGCCGACCTGTGGCAGGGCCTGGCGAAGGCGCTCGTGTTCGGTCTGATCGCGGCGATCGTGGCTTCGTACATGGGCATGAACGCCGGCGGCGGCCCCAAGGGCGTCGGTGACGCCGTGAACCAGTCGGTCGTCATCACGTTCCTGCTGCTGTTCATCGTGAACTTCGTGATGTCTGCGATCTTCCTGCAGATCATCCCGAGCAAGTCCGGATAGGAGGCGAGACGGATGGCAAACCTCAAAGCGATCTACGAGAAGCCCGCCAAGAGCCTCGACCACCTCGGTGACGAGCTCGGCTTCTACCTGCGCGCGATCTCGTGGTTTCCGCGCACACTGAGGCGCTACAAGAAGGAGATCCTCCGGATCCTCGCCGAGGTCACCCTCGGATCGGGGGCGCTGGCCGTCATCGGCGGCACCGTCGGCGTGATCTTGGCGATGACCTTCTTCACCGGAGCCCAGGTCGGCCTCTCGGGTTACACCGCCCTCGACCAGCTCGGCACCTCGGCGTTCTCCGGCTTCGTGTCGGCCTACTTCAACACCCGCGAGATCGCGCCACTGGTCGCCGGCATCGCGCTCGCGGCGACGGTCGGCTGCGGCTTCACCGCCCAGCTGGGCGCGATGCGCATCTCTGAAGAGGTGGATGCCCTTGAGGTCATGGCGATCCCGTCGCTGCCGTTCCTGGTGACCACCCGGATGATCGGCGGCCTGATCGCGATCGTGCCGCTCTACGTGGTCGGCCTGCTCTCCTCCTACGTCGCCACCCGGTTCACGGTGATCCTCTTCTACGGCCAGAGCGCGGGCACGTACGACCACTACTTCAACACGTTCCTGCCGCCCATCGACGTGCTGTGGTCCTTCGGCAAGGTGCTGATCTTCGCCGTCGTGGTGATCCTGATCCACTGCTACCACGGCTACAACGCCTCCGGCGGCCCCGCAGGTGTCGGTGTCGCGGTCGGTAAGGCGGTGCGTACGAGCATCGTCGCCGTCTCCGTGCTCGACCTGATGCTCTCGATGGCGATCTGGGGCAGCACGACGACAGTGAGGTTGGCGGGATGACTCAGACACTCGCTCGTGACGAGGTCCATCACGACCTGCCCACGCCGCACAAGAGAAGCGCCGTGGCGCTCGCCTGGGGCCGGCAGAAGGGCAAGATCCTCGGGATCCTCTTCCTCGCGCTGCTCCTGGCCGCGCTCGTCCTGACCTGGGCGCAGTTCACCAACCGGTTCGGACAGTACGAGGAGATCACCCTCAAGGCCGACCGCATCGGTCTGCAGCTCCCCGATCGTGCCGACGTGAAGGTCCGTGGCCTGATCGTGGGTGAGGTCCTCGAGATGAAGCCAACCGACGAGGGTGCCGAGCTGACCCTGGGGCTGTTCCCCGATGAGATCAGCAAGGTCCACCCGGACGTGACCGGAGCGATCCTCCCCAAGACCCTCTTCGGCCAGAAGTACGTCTCGCTGGTCCCGCCCGACACCGACTTCACCGAGCCGATCAAGGCCGGTGCCGTCATCGAGAAGACCAAGATGGCCACTGAGGTGCAGGCCGTGCTGCGTGACCTCTACCCGTTGCTGCGGACGATCCAGCCGGCCGACCTCAACAACACGCTCAACGCGCTCGCCACCGCGCTCGAGGGTCGCGGCGACAAGCTCGGTGAGTCGCTCGACACCCTCGACTCCTACCTGAAGCGGCTGAACCCCGAGATTCCGGCGCTGATCGAGGACCTCGAGCTCGCCACCGAGGTCTCCGGCACCTACCAGGCCGTGCTTCCGGAGATCGGTCAGATCCTGCGCAACACGATCGTCACCGCGACCACGCTCGAGGACCGCGAGGTGGAGCTCAAGAAGATGCTGACCGACGTCACCGCGTTCTCCAACACCGCCGACAAGTTCCTCGACGACAACGGCGACACGCTGATCCAGGTCGGCGAGGTCGGTCGGCCGGTCACCCAGACGCTGGCCCGTTACGCCCCGATGTTCCCGTGCCTCATCGGTGGCATGGACATCCTGACCGACGAGTTCACCGAAGTGTTCCGCAACAACACCGTCCACATCACGCTGGAGACGCTGCCGCACCAGGCGCGTCCCTACTCGACCAAGGACAAGCCGCGCTACGGCGAGGACAGCGGGCCCTACTGCGGTGAGATGCCGAACGCGTCCTGGAGCCAGAAGAAGCCGTTCGCGCCGTTCCCCAACAAGAACGACGGCGTCGACGAGCCCACCGGAAAGGGTGTCATGCGCTCCGCCACCGGGACGACCGGCTACTCGGCCCTGTCCTACGTCGGTACGTCGGCCGAGACCGAAGTCATCAACGAGCTGTTCGCCCCCGGCATGGGCATGACCGCCAGCGAGGTCCCGGACCTCGGCGGGCTGCTGCTCGGCCCGGCCGCACGTGGAGCTGAGGTGACGTACGAATGAGCGCAGTGAAGCTCTTCGACGCCAAGACCTTCCAGGACTTCTGGAAGCTGGTGATCTTCGTGATCGTCACGACGCTGGCCACCGGCCTGCTCGCGATCACGATCGGCAACGTGACCTTCGGGCAGACCGATGAGTACAAGGCGGTCTTCACCGACGTCACCGGTGTGAACAAGGGCGACGACGTACGCATCTCCGGGGTCAAGGTCGGCTCGGTCAAGGACATCGAGATCTCCGACGATGCCCGCAGCGCGGTGGTCACCTTCACGGTCGACAGCGCGCAGCAGATCGCGACCACGACCGAGGCGACGATCAAGTACCGCAACCTGATCGGCCAGCGCTACCTCGCGCTGACCAAGCAGCTGGTGGGCGACGCCTCCGCTCTGCAGGAGGGCCAGACGATCCCGGTCGGGCAGACCCACCCGGCGCTCGACCTGACCGTGCTCTTCAACGGGTTCAAGCCCCTCTTCCAGGCGCTGTCGCCCAACGACGTCAACACCCTGTCCTACGAGATCGTCCAGGTCTTCCAGGGCGAGGGCGGCACGCTGGAGAGCCTGCTCTCCCACACGGCTTCGCTGACCTCGACGCTGGCCGAGAAGGACCAGGTGATCAACGCCCTGATCGACAACCTCACCGAGGTGCTCGAGCACGTGGGCGACCGCGAGAAGGAGCTCTCCAGCCTGATCGTGACCTTCCGCGATTTCGTCGGCGGTCTCAACAACGACCGCGAGGCGATCCTCGGCTCCCTGGACCAGATCTCGGCGCTCTCCGTGGAGACCGCTGACCTGGTGCACGAGGCGAAGGACCCGCTGCTGGAGGACCTGCGGCAGGCCCGGAGGTTCTCCGACGAGGTGGCCAAGGACAAGCGCCAGCTCGACGACGCCCTCGAGCTCCAGCCGATCAAGCTGGACAAGATCGGCGCGACGGCCAGCTACGGCGGTTGGTTCAACTTCTACCTGTGCGGTCTGCGGGGCACGATCCGAGACCCTGAGGGCAAGGACCTCGAGATTCCGCTCTACGAGCCCGGTCAAGCGAGGTGCAACCTCGGATGATTCCCTTCCGCGAACGTAACCCAGTCAAGATCGGCGCCGTCTCGATCGCCGTCCTCGCCATGCTGATGGTGATGGCGTTCAAGGCCGACAGCCTGCCGCTGATCGGTGGTGGCACCACCTACTACGCCAACTTCTCCGAGGCCGGTGGCCTCAAGACCGGTGACGAGGTCCGGGTGGCCGGCGTCCGGGTCGGCAAGGTCGACTCGATCGAGTTGGACGGCAACCAGGTCAAGGTCGGCTTCAAGATCCGCGAGAAGGTCAACTTCGGTGAGAACTCCGGAGCCGGCGTACGCGTGAAGACGCTGCTCGGCGACATGTTCCTCGAGCTGCAGCCGGCCGGAGAGGGCCAGTTGAAGGCAGGAGCCACCATCCCGGTGGACCGCACGGAGTCTCCCTACGACGTGGTCGAGGCCTTCGAGGGCCTGGCCGACACCTCCGCCAACATCGACAAGGACCAGCTCGCCGCGGCGCTCACCACGCTCGCCGACCTGACCCGGTCGACGCCGGAGGAGTTCCAAGCCGCTCTCACCGGCGTCTCCGACCTCTCCCGCAACCTGGCCGCCAAGGACGAGCGCATCGAGTCGCTGCTCTCCCAGCTCGACCGGGTGACGAAGGTGCTCGACGAGCGAGACGAGGACCTGATCACGCTGATGAACGACGCCAACCAGCTCTTCGCTGCGTTGGTCGAGCGGCGCGAGGCGGTCCACAACCTGCTGATCTCGACCCAACAGCTCTCGAAGGAGCTCTCCCAGCTGGTCGACGACAGCCGCGCCGACCTCAAGCCGGCGCTGGAGAGCCTCGACGTGATCCTCGACGTCTTCACGAAGAACGAGGAGAACCTCGAGAAGTCCCTGCGGCTGATGGCTCCGTTCTACAAGGTCTTCAACAACACCCTGGGCAACGGCCCCTGGTGGGACACCTACATCCAGAACATGCCTCCGGTCCCCGCTCTCACTGGGAGGACCCCGTGAACAGGTTCATCGTTCCGATCATCATCGGTGCTCTCGTCCTCGGGGTCGGTGCGTGGGCGCTGGTCCGCGACACCGGTGAGAAGACGCTCGTGGCGCACTTCCCGCGCACGGTCTCGCTCTACGAGGGCAGCGACCTGCGCGTGCTCGGTGTCGCCGTCGGCAAGGTGACCTCGGTCGAGCCGAACGGCACCGACGTCAAGGTCACCCTGGAATACAAGGGCGACGTCGACCTGCCCGCGGACGCCAAGGCCGTGATCATCTCGCCGTCGATCGTCGGCGACCGCTACGTCCAGGTCACGCCGGCCTACGACGGCGGCAAGAAGCTGGCCGACGGTGCGGTGCTGAGCACCGACAAGACCTCGGTCCCGGTCGAGCTCGACCAGATCTACTCCAGCGTCGACGACCTCGTGGTCGCGATCGGTCCCGACGGAGCCAACAAGAACGGCGCCCTCACCGACCTGCTGCAGCAGACCGCGAAGAACCTCGGCGGCCAGGGCGAGAAGATCAACTCGACCGTCGGCGACCTCGGCAAGCTGACCAAGGTGCTCGACAACCGCGACGAGCAGTTCTTCGACTCCGCCGAGCAGCTCGAAGGCTTCATCGGCACGCTCGCCGAGAACGACAAGACCGTACGCGACTTCGCCCAGGCGCTCGCCGAGGTCTCCTCGATGCTGGAGGGTGAGCGCGAAGAGCTCGCCGCGTCGATGAAGAACCTCTCGGTGGCGCTGAACAAGGTGACCCAGTTCGTCCGGGACAACAAGGCGATCCTGCGCGAGGACATCCAGAGCCTCAACCGGATAGGCAAGGTCCTCGTGAAGCAGCGCAAGGCTCTCGACGAGAGCCTCCGGACCGCTCCGCTGGCGCTCAACAACCTGGGCCTGGCCTACAACCCGGAGACCGCCACGCTCGACACCAACGCCAACATCACCATGGTTCTCGACGAGATCATCGAGAACCCGGCCTCGTTCCTGTGCAGCCTCGTGGACCAGGCGACCAACGGCAGCAGCGCCGAGATCTGCTCGCAGATCCGGCAGATGCCTGGGCTGAACCGCTCCGCGGCGATCGGGCTCGGCACGGGTTCGTCCTACGGAGTGCCCTATGACATGTCGCTCGGCGGCCTGGTGGAGGTGACACGATGACCACGATGAAGCGCGCCGTCCAGGCGTTCGTCGGCGTGATCGCCGGCGCCCTGATGCTGACCGGCTGCGGCACCTTCTCCGTCTACGACCTGCCGCTCCCGGGCGGCGTGGACGCCGGTGACGACGCGATCTCGGTCACCGCGCAGTTCGAGGACACCCTCGACCTGGTGCCCCAGTCGACCGTCAAGCTCGAGGACATCGACGTCGGCAAGATCAACAAGATCTGGCTCGACGACGGCGTCGCCACCGTCGAGATGCTGCTGAAGAAGGACGTCAGCCTGCCGAGCAACGCCCGGGCGTCGATCCAGCAGACCTCCCTGCTGGGCGAGAAGTTCGTCTCGCTGGAGCGGCCGGCCGAGCCCGATTCGACCAAGCTCGCCGACGGCTCGACCATCCCGCTGTCGCAGACCGGCCGCAACCCGGAGATCGAAGAGGTCTTCAGTGCGCTGAGCCTGCTGCTCAACGGTGGCGGCGTCGCCCAGCTGAAGACGATCTCGACCGAGCTCAACAAGGCGCTCGCCGGCCGCGAGGACTCCGCCCGCTCCGTACTCCACCAGGTGGAGAAGCTGGCGCGCGACCTCGACAACAACAAGGAGAAGATCGTCGCGGCCATCGAGGCGCTCGATGCGCTGGCGAAGGCCACCAACGCGCAGATGGGCTCCATCGACGCCGCCCTCGACGAGCTGCCCTCGGCGATCTCCAGCATCGACAAGCAGCGCGCCGACCTGGTGAAGATGCTCAAGGCGCTGGAGCGGCTCGGCGACACCGGCGTACGCGTCATCCGGGCGTCCAAGGACAACACCATCGGCATCATCAAGGACCTCAGGCCGGTCCTGTCGAACCTGGCCGACTCCGGCGACGACTTCGTCCGGGCGATGAACACGATCCTCACCTATCCGTTCGTCGACGCGGCGGTCGGTGGTTCGCCGCAGGCCGCGCGCAACCTGCACATGGGTGACTTCGTCAACCTCGACGTCACGGTCGACCTCAACCTCGACACGCTGCTCCAGAACGCGCCTCGGGTCGGCAGCACCGTCTGCTGGGGTCTCGAGGAGATCAACCGGAAGCTCAAGACCTATCCGGACGAGGAGACGGCTCTCGACTGGCTCAACAACCTCACGAACGTCTGCAAGGACGGCGGGCTCGCCAGCGCCATCGACACCTGCCAGGAGGTGCTGACCGGACAGTCCTCCTCGGCGCCCCAGGCGTGCGTGACGGGCGTGCTGGGTTCGATCGGGAAGACCCTCGACGGTCTGCTCGGCATCGGGGCTCCCTCGTCCAACGGCGGGAGCACCACCGACGACGGCTCCGGGTGCGTACTGCTCCTGTTCTGCCGTGCCGGTGCGACCCCAGGGACGCATGCGGTGACGTACGACGAGCTGAGCAAGGAGCTCGACCCGGGGCTGACCTCGCTGATGATCCCCGCGCTGAGCACCTCGAGCAACACTCATCAGGAGGGCGTCTCATGATCACCCGCCGTACGAAGATGCAGCTGATGATCTTCTTGCTGATCACCCTCGTCGGGGTCAGCTTCGTCGGGGCGCGCTACGCCCGCCTGGGGTCCCTGTTCGTCAAGGACCACTACGTCGTGATGGCCCACTTCGAGCAGTCCGGCGGCATCTACGAGGACGCCGAGGTCGACTATCGAGGCGTCAAGATCGGCCAGGTCGGTGAGCTGGTGCTCAACCGCAGCGGCGTCGACGTGACCCTGAAGATCGACAAGGGGTGGAAGGACAAGATCCCTGCCGACAGCCTCGCCGTGGTCGGCAACCGCTCCGCCGTCGGCGAGCAGTACGTCGAGCTGCAGCCGCAGTCGAAGGGCGGGCCCTACCTCGAGGACGGCTCCGAGATCGCCCGCGCCGCGACGACCACGCCGCTGCCGACCGAGAAGCTCCTCGAGGACGTCACCACGACGGTGAACTCGGTCGACCAGAAGGCGCTCACCACGACCATCGACGAGCTCGGCAAGGGTTTCGCCGGCACCGGTCAGGACCTACAGACCATCATCGACACCGGCACCGCCTTCGTGGAGACCGCCGACCAGAACTTCGCCCTCACCACCCAGCTGATCCGGGACAGCAACACGGTCCTCCAGGGCCAGCTGGACAGCAGCTCGGCGATCAAGTCGTTCGCCAACGACCTGGAGCTGTTCACCGGCACCCTGGCCGGCTCCAACAAGGACCTGATCAGGCTGATCGAGAGCGGATCGGCCAGCTCGATCGAGCTGCGGCAGTTCCTGGAGCAGAACGACGTGGAGATCAGCGAGCTCCTCAACGAGGTGCTGGTGACCGGCAAGGTCGTCCGGAAGAACCTGCCCGGCGTCAGGCACCTGCTCTCGATCTTCCCGGTCGTCGTCGAGGGCAGCTTCGCGGTCGTCGACGTCGGCCATCCCGGCCTGGCGCAGGCTCACTTCGGGTTGGCGCTGACCACCCAGGCGCCGTGCAAGAAGGGCTACGAGAGCACGAAGAAGCGCAGCCCGCTGGACCTGCAGAGCCGTCCGTTCAACACGGAGGTCTCCTGCACCGAAGACCCGAGCAAGTCGAACCCTCGTGGCTCCAGCCAGGTGCCGCGTGCGGCCGTCGGTGGCACTGACTCGATCGCCAGCTTCGACCCGGACACCGGCGAGCTCACCTGGGGCGAGGCCGAGGAGACCACGGTGTCGACCGCGGCTCCCGCCTCCTACGGCGAGGACGCCTGGAAGTGGCTCTACCTGCAGCCGATGGAGACCGAGTAGCCGGAACCCTGACCACCACGCAGCCGACCGGGGTCGGGGCCCGAAGTGCTGCCGCATCGACCGACTCGCCCGCGGCGTACGGTGTTGATGCTTGGAAATGGCTCCTGGAGCCGCTGACCACAGAGAGTGATCCGTCTTGAGCACCACGACCGACCCCGGACCCGACACGGAGACCGGCGCAGAGACCGAACAGGCGACCGCGAACCGGGGCGCACTGCTCCGCTGGGGCGTCCTGGCCCTGCTGATCGCCGTGATCCTGGCTGCCGTCGGCTACGTCGGCTGGCAGCTGACCCGCGGCGCCGACGAGTCGGTGGTGAGCCAGCGCGAGCAGGTGATGGCGGCGGCCGACAAGTTCGTCGGCCGGGTCAACACCTACGGTCCCGATGACGTCGGCAGCGACAAGAAGACGATGCCGAAGTATCGCGAGCGGGTGGGTGAGCTGCTGACCCCGAAGTTCGAGAAGAGCTTCCTCGGCAACGTCGCCTTCGCCGAGGCCACCGTCGTACAGCAGGGCGTCGGTCGCACCACGAGCGTGCACAGCACGGGCGTCGCCGGCCTCGACGAGGACAGCGCGACCGTGCTCGTCGTCGCCGAGCTCGCGATCAGCTACCCGAAGTCCGAGGGCTCCGAGGAGCGCGTCGAGGCGGCGCGTCAGCTCGCCCGGACGGAGGTGGAGCTGGTGAAGCAGAACGGGAAGTGGCTGGTCGACGACTGGTACCCCGCCGAGGAAGCTCCTACTTCGGAAAGCAGCGAAGGGGTGACACCATGAGTTCCACGATGACTAGTCCGACCTGGTACGACCTGCTCGACGTCGAGCCCGATGCCGCCACCGACGACATCCGCGCGGCGTGGAAGTCCGCGATCGCCGACCTGGACCCCACCGACCGTCGCTTCCGCACCCTCAACGATGCCGCCGCGGTCCTGCTGGACGAGAAGAAGCGGGCTGCCTACGACGCGGAGCTGGCGGCTCTCGAGGAGGCTGCGGTCGAGGACGAGGACCGCGAGGCCGACGAGGAGCGCGCCGACGCCGAGGTGGCAGCCGACGCAGCTGACGACGACGAGCCGGCCGACGAGGAGCCCGACGCCGAGGAGAGTGCGGCCACCGGGCGTACGCTGCCGCTGCTCCCGACGTGGGGGCTGGTCGCCGCCGGCGCTCTCGCCCTGGCCGCGGTCGTCGCTGCCGGCGTGGTCTTCTTCGGGCAGGAGAAGGTCAGCACCGTCGCCAACAACAACGTCACGACCAGCACCGTCGAGGGTGCGGTGGGCAAGCAGATCACCCGCAACCACAAGCTCCTCGTCGAGGAGCAGGGCGGCGAGGCGCTCGAGGCGGCGAAGAAGGCCGTCGTCCCGTTGCTCTCCTACGACTACAGCAAGATGGGCGAGTCGAAGAGCAAGGCTCACGACGTGATGACGAAGGACTACCGCGAGGACTACGACCGGCTCTTCGCGGTTCTCGTCGACAACGTCCCCGAGACGAAGACCGTGGTGAAGACGCTCGCCCCGGTCGACGCCGGCGTCATCCGGGTCTCCGAGGACACCGTGCAGATCCTCGTGCTGGTCGACCGTCAGGTCACCAACGCCCAGCGGAGCACCCCGATCGGCTACCAGGAGTACGCGATGCTCACGATGGCCAAGGTCGGCGACGAGTGGCTCGTGGACAAGGTGGAGACCCAGCCCAGCCAGGACTAGTTCCCGGGCCAAGCCCGGCTTCCAGGCCTTTGCGCTACCTGTCAAGTGATTGGAATAACTTTTCCGTGGGTCGGACCGATTGGCGCGGATGCTTGACCCGGGGTGCCGATGGGGCGCATGATCATCCGCGATGCTCGACAATGGCACTGCACCGACAACGCCGACGGTCGAGCGCCGCAGGTGTGAATGAAGGTACGCCGGACTTATAATTGGGCCCGGTGTTGTGAAGTGCGCTTTTGTGCCGTACTATGGCGCTTTGCGCATGCCTTCATATGCCCCTCAGCCTGCCCGGTGGCTGTTCGGTGGTCGGCAGCGCGAATCCACCTGCGAACCTTGTCGAAGGATTCCTCTTGGCCGCGCGCACCTCGTCGGGTGACTCCACCCCTCGCCGCATCTCTTTCGCTAAGATCTCAGAGCCTCTCGAGCTTCCCAAGCTCCTCGCCCTCCAGACCGACAGCTTCGACTGGCTGATCGGTAACGAGCGCTGGCAGGAGCAGGTCGCCGCCCGCGAAGCAGCGGGGGAGGACGTGTCTCACAAGTCCGGTCTACAGGAGATCTTCGAGGAGATCTCCCCGATCGAGGACTTCTCGGAGACGATGTCCCTCTCGTTCGAGAGCCCTGTCTTCTACGACCCCAAGTACACCGTCGAGGAGTGCAAGGAGAAGGACTTCACCTACTCCGCGCCTCTCTATGTCTCGGCGGAGTTCACCAACAACGACACCGGTGAGATCAAGGGCCAGACGGTCTTCATGGGCGACTTCCCGCTCATGACCGAACAGGGCACCTTCGTCATCAACGGCACCGAGCGTGTTGTCGTCTCGCAGCTCGTCCGGTCCCCGGGCGTCTACTTCGAGCGCACCGCCGACAAGACGTCCGACAAGGACATCTACACCGCCAAGCTGATCCCCAGCCGCGGCGCCTGGCTCGAGTTCGAGATCGACAAGCGCGACCTGGTCGGCGTCCGTCTCGACCGCAAGCGCAAGCAGAACGTCACGGTGCTGCTCAAGGCCCTCGGCTGGACCAACGAGCAGATCCGCGAGGAGTTCGGCGAGTACGAGTCGATGATGCTGACCCTCGAGAAGGACAGCACCACCGCTCAGGACGACGCGCTGCTCGACATCTACCGCAAGCTGCGCCCGGGCGAGCCCCCGACGCGTGAGGCCGCGCAGACGCTGCTGAACAACTACTACTTCAACCCGAAGCGCTACGACACCGCCAAGGTCGGTCGCTACAAGGTCAACAAGAAGCTCGGTCTGACCGAGGCCTTCGACCAGCAGACCCTGACCGTCGACGACATCGTCGCGACGATCAAGTACGTCGTGGCGCTCCACGACGGGCGTGCGCAGCTCGACATGCCGCAGGGCACGATCGACATCGCTGCTGACGACATCGACCACTTCGGCAACCGCCGCATGCGTACGGTCGGCGAGCTGATCCAGAACCAGCTGCGTACGGGCCTTGCTCGTATGGAGCGCGTGGTGCGCGAGCGGATGACGACCCAGGACGTCGAGGCGATCACGCCGCAGTCCCTGATCAACATCCGTCCCGTGGTCGCTGCGCTGAAGGAGTTCTTCGGCACCTCGCAGCTGTCGCAGTTCATGGACCAGAACAACCCGCTCGCGGGCCTGACGCACAAGCGGCGTCTGTCGGCTCTCGGCCCGGGTGGTCTCTCCCGTGACCGCGCCGGCATGGAGGTCCGAGACGTCCACCCGTCGCACTACGGCCGGATGTGTCCGATCGAGACCCCTGAAGGTCCCAACATCGGTCTGATCGGTTCGCTGGCCTCCTTCGGCCGGATCAACCCGTTCGGCTTCGTCGAGACGCCCTACCGCAAGGTCGAGAACGGTGTCGTCACCGACAAGATCGACTACCTGACCGCCGACGACGAGGACCGCTACGTCATCGCGCAGGCCAACGCGGCTGTCGACGAGAACATGAAGTTCGCGACCGAGCGCGTGCTGGTTCGCCAGCGCGACGGTGAGGTCTCCGAGCTCCTGGCCGACGAGGTCGACTACATCGACGTCTCGCCGCGCCAGATGGTGTCGGTCGCGACCGCGCTGATCCCGTTCCTCGAGCACGACGACGCCAACCGCGCGCTCATGGGCGCCAACATGCAGCGTCAGGCGGTGCCGCTGGTCCGCAGCGACTCGCCGCTGGTCGGCACGGGCATCGAGTACCGCGCGGCTGTCGACGCCGGTGACGTGCTCGTCGCGAAGAAGGCCGGTGTGGTCAAGGAGGTCTCCTCCGACCTGATCGAGACCCTCAACGACGACGGCACCTACACCTCGTACAAGCTCGCGAAGTTCGAGCGCTCCAACCAGGGCAACTGCGTCAACCAGCAGCCGCTGGTCGACGAGGGCGCCCGGGTCGAGGTCGGCTCCCCGCTGGCCGACGGTCCGGCGACCCAGGGTGCCGAGATGGCGCTGGGTGCCAACCTCCTGGTCGCCTTCCAGTCGTGGCAGGGCCACAACTACGAGGACGCGATCATCCTCTCCCAGCGTCTGGTGCAGCAGGACTACCTCACCTCGATCCACATCGAGGAGCACGAGGTCGACGCCCGCGACACCAAGCTGGGCCCGGAGGAGATCACCCGGGACATCCCGAACGTCTCCGAGGAGATGCTGGCCGACCTCGACGAGCGCGGCATCATCCGCATCGGCGCCGAGGTCACCACCGGTGACATCCTGGTCGGCAAGGTCACCCCGAAGGGCGAGACCGAGCTGACCCCGGAGGAGCGCCTGCTCCGCGCGATCTTCGGTGAGAAGGCGCGCGAGGTCCGCGACACCTCGATGAAGGTTCCGCACGGCGAGGAGGGCACCGTCATCGGTGTCCGCGTCTTCGACCGTGAGGAGGGCGACGAGCTGCCCCCTGGCGTGAACCAGCTGGTTCGGGTCTACGTGGCGCAGAAGCGCAAGATCTCCGTGGGTGACAAGCTCGCCGGCCGTCACGGCAACAAGGGCGTCATCGCGAAGATCCTGCCGGTCGAGGACATGCCGTTCATGGAGGACGGCACCCCGGTCGACGTCCTGCTCAACCCGCTCGGTGTTCCGCGTCGTATGAACATCGGACAGGTCCTGGAGCTCCACCTCGGCTGGCTCGCCAAGCAGGGCTGGGACCTCAACCTCTCCGAGGACCCCGAGGACAGCGCCTGGAAGCAGCGCCTCATCAAGATCCACGCCGACAAGGCCGACCCGGGCACCAAGGTGGCCACCCCGGTCTTCGACGGTGCGCGTGAGGACGAGATCACCGGTCTGCTCAGCGCGACCCTCCCCAACCGGGACGGTCGGCGTGTGGTCGGCACCGACGGCAAGGCCCGCCTCTTCGACGGTCGCTCCGGCGAGCCGTTCCCGGAGCCGGTGGCCGTGGGCTACATGTACATCCTGAAGCTGCACCACCTGGTCGACGACAAGATCCACGCGCGTTCGACCGGTCCGTACTCGATGATCACCCAGCAGCCGCTCGGCGGTAAGGCCCAGTTCGGTGGCCAGCGCTTCGGTGAGATGGAGGTCTGGGCGATGGAGGCGTACGGCGCCGCCTACGCCCTGCAGGAGCTCCTCACCATCAAGTCGGACGACGTGCCCGGCCGTGTGAAGGTGTACGAGGCGATCGTCAAGGGCGAGAACATCCCCGACTCGGGTATCCCGGAGTCGTTCAAGGTTCTCGTCAAGGAGATGCAGTCGCTGTGCCTGAACGTCGAGGTGCTGAGCCAGGACGGTTCGGCGATCGAGCTTCGTGACGCGGAGGAAGACGTCTTCCGCGCCGCCGAGGAGCTCGGCATCGACCTCTCCCGTCGCGAGCCCTCTTCCGTAGAGGAAGTCTGACGAGCGGGAGGTACGCCCCCGGGCGTACCTCCCCTCCCTCAGTCCCCTTTGAATTTTCCAAGAACTAACGAAGGAACTGGAAGCCACCGTGCTCGACGTCAACTTCTTCGATCAGCTCAAGATCGGCCTGGCCACCGCGGACGAGATCCGCGCGTGGAGCCACGGCGAGGTCAAGAAGCCTGAGACCATCAACTACCGCACGCTCAAGCCCGAGCGTGACGGCCTCTTCTGCGAGAAGATCTTCGGTCCCACCCGGGACTGGGAGTGCTACTGCGGCAAGTACAAGCGCGTGCGCTTCAAGGGCATCATCTGTGAGCGCTGTGGCGTCGAGGTCACCCGCTCCAAGGTACGCCGCGAGCGGATGGGCCACATCGAGCTCGCTGCCCCGGTGACCCACATCTGGTACTTCAAGGGCGTTCCGTCGCGGCTGGGCTACCTGCTCGACCTCGCTCCGAAGGACCTGGAGAAGGTCATCTACTTCGCTGCGTACATGATCACCTCGGTCGACGAGGACGCGCGTCACCGCGACCTGTCCTCGCTCGAGGCCAAGGTCGACCAGCAGCGCAAGATGCTGACCGGCCGGCTCGACGTGGCGATCAACGACCGCGCCAAGAAGCTCGAGACCGACCTGGCCGCGCTCGAGGCCGAGGGCGCCAAGTCCGACGCCAAGCGCAAGGTCAAGGACGGCGCCGAGCGCGAGATGAAGCAGCTGCGTGACCGCACCGAGCGTGAGGTCAACCGTCTCGACGAGGTCTGGGACACCTTCAAGAACCTGAAGGTCCAGGACCTCATGGGCGACGAGCTGCTCTACCGCGAGATGAAGACCTGGTTCGGGAAGTACTTCGAGGGCCACATGGGCGCCACGGCGATCCAGAAGCGCCTCGAGAACTTCGACATCGAGGCCGAGGTCGAGAACCTGCGCGAGACCATCGCCACCGGCAAGGGTCAGCGCAAGGTCCGCGCGCTCAAGCGCCTCAAGGTCGTCGACGCCTTCCGCAAGACCGGCAACCAGCCGACCGGCATGGTGCTCGACGCCGTCCCGGTCATCCCGCCGGACCTGCGCCCGATGGTGCAGCTCGACGGTGGCCGCTTCGCGACCTCCGACCTCAACGACCTCTACCGTCGTGTGATCAACCGCAACAACCGCCTCAAGCGTCTCCTCGACCTCGGTGCCCCCGAGATCATCGTGAACAACGAGAAGCGGATGCTGCAGGAGGCCGTCGACTCGCTGTTCGACAACGGTCGTCGTGGCCGCCCGGTCACCGGGCCGGGCAACCGTCCGCTGAAGTCGCTCTCCGACATGCTCAAGGGCAAGCAGGGCCGCTTCCGTCAGAACCTGCTCGGTAAGCGCGTCGACTACTCCGGCCGTTCGGTCATCGTGTCGGGTCCGCAGCTCAAGCTGCACCAGTGCGGTCTGCCGAAGCAGATGGCCCTGGAGCTGTTCAAGCCGTTCGTGATGAAGCGCCTGGTGGACCTGAGCCACGCTCAGAACATCAAGTCCGCCAAGCGGATGGTCGAGCGTGCTCGCCCGGTCGTGTGGGACGTCCTCGAAGAGGTCATCACCGAGCACCCGGTTCTGCTGAACCGTGCGCCCACCCTGCACCGCCTCGGCATCCAGGCCTTCGAGCCGCAGCTGATCGAGGGTAAGGCCATCCAGCTGCACCCGCTCGTCTGCACCGCGTTCAACGCGGACTTCGACGGTGACCAGATGGCTGTCCACCTGCCGCTGTCCGCGGAGGCCCAGGCCGAGGCTCGCATCCTGATGCTCTCGACCAACAACATCCTCAAGCCGTCCGACGGTCGTCCGGTCACCATGCCGACCCAGGACATGATCATCGGTCTCTACTTCATCACCTCCGACCGCGAGGGTGAGGTCGGCGAGGGTCGTGCCTTCTCGTCCCCGGCCGAGGCCATCATGGCCTTCGACCACCTCGAGATCACGCTGCAGTCGAAGGTCAAGATCCGCCTCGACGACATCGTCCCGCCGATCGGCTACGACGTGCCGGAGGGCTGGACCGAAGGCAACCCGCTCGTGCTCGAGACCACGCTGGGCCGGGTGATCTTCAACGACACCCTCCCCGCCGACTACCCCTTCGTGAACTACGAGGTCGGTAAGAAGCAGCTCGGCGCGATCATCAACGACCTGGCCGAGCGTTACACCAAGGTCGAGGTCGCGGCGTCGCTGGACGCGCTCAAGGACAACGGCTTCCACTGGGCCACCCGTTCGGGTGTCACGGTCTCCATCGACGACGTCACCACGCCGCCGAACAAGGCCGAGATCCTGGAGACGTTCGAGACGCAGGCTGCCAAGGTGCAGAAGCAGTTCGAGCGTGGTCTGGTCACCGACGAGGAGCGCCGTCAGGAGCTCGTCGAGATCTGGACCGAGGCCGCCAAGGTCGTCGGTGCTGCCATGGAGGCGGCGTTCGACAAGAAGAACCCGATCTTCATGCAGGTCACCTCGGGTGCTTCGGGTAACTTCAACCAGATCCGCCAGGTCGGCGCCATGCGAGGCCTGGTGGCCAACCCGAAGGGCGAGATCATCCCGCGGCCGATCAAGTCGAACTTCCGCGAGGGTCTCTCCGTCCTGGAGTACTTCATCTCCACCCACGGTGCTCGTAAGGGTCTGGCCGACACCGCGCTGCGTACCGCCGACTCGGGTTACCTGACCCGTCGTCTGGTGGACGTCTCGCAGGACGTCATCATCCGTGAGGACGACTGCGGCACCGAGCGCGGTCTGCCCAAGGTCATCGGTGTCGACCAGGGCGGCGTCGTCGTCAAGGACGACAACGCCGAGACCGCTGCGTACGCTCGCACGGCTGCCGTCGACATCGAGCACCCGTCGACCGGCGAGGTTCTCGCGGTCGCCGGCGAGGACCTGGGCGACGTCAAGATCGAGGAGCTGGTTCGCGCCGGCAT
This sequence comes from Nocardioides sp. NBC_00850, assembly GCF_045207335.1. Taxonomy (NCBI): domain Bacteria; kingdom Bacillati; phylum Actinomycetota; class Actinomycetes; order Propionibacteriales; family Nocardioidaceae; genus Nocardioides; species Nocardioides sp. NBC_00850. The sequence goes on along the minus strand of NZ_CP108845.1, from coordinate 264,391 downwards.
CACCGAGGTCAAGGTCCGTTCGGTCCTCACCTGTGAGGCCCGCACGGGTACGTGTGCCAAGTGCTACGGCCGCTCGCTGGCCACCGGCAAGCTCGTCGACATCGGTGAGGCGGTCGGCATCATCGCCGCCCAGTCCATCGGTGAGCCCGGCACCCAGCTGACCATGCGTACGTTCCACACCGGTGGTGTGGCCTCGGCCGACGACATCACGCAGGGTCTGCCGCGTGTCGTCGAGCTCTTCGAGGCGCGTACGCCGAAGGGTGTCACGCCGATCTCCGAGGTCGCCGGTCGCGTCGAGATCGAGGAGACCGACAAGGCCCGCAAGGTCCTGGTCACCCCGGACGACGGCTCCGAGGTCAAGGAGTACGTCGTGTCGCGCCGCTCGCGTCTGCGGGTTGCCGACGGCGACCACATCGAGGTCGGCGCTCCGCTGACCATCGGTACGCCGGACCCCAAGGAGGTCCTCCGTATCCTCGGTGTCCGCAAGACGCAGCAGCACCTCGTCGACGAGGTCCAGCAGGTCTACCGGTCGCAGGGTGTGTCCATCCACGACAAGCACATCGAGATCATCGTGCGGCAGATGCTGCGCCGGATCACGGTGCTCGAGTCCGGTGACACCAACCTGCTTCCGTCCGACCTGGCCGACCGCATCGACTTCGAGTCGGAGAACCGGCGCGTGGTCTCCGAGGGCGGCAAGCCGGCCTCGGGTCGTCCGGAGCTGATGGGCATCACCAAGGCCTCGCTGGCCACCGAGTCCTGGCTGTCGGCGGCCTCCTTCCAGGAGACCACACGCGTCCTCACCGACGCTGCCATCAACGGCCGCTCGGACTCGCTGCGCGGTCTGAAGGAGAACGTCATCATCGGTAAGCTCATCCCGGCCGGCACCGGCCTGGAGCGCTACCGCAACATCAAGGTCGAGCCGACCGATGAGGCTCGTGCCGCGGCGTACTCCGTGACCGGTTACGACAACTACGACTACGAGTTCGGCAACACCGGCGGCCAGGCCGTCGCGCTGGACGACTTCGACTTTGGTTCGTACCAGAGCTGATCGAGTGGTCTAGAAGGCCCCGCCTCCTTCGGGAGGCGGGGCCTTCCGTCCTTTTCAGGGCACGAGGAGCCAGCGTCCGTCGGATCCCGGCGCCGCCTCCGCCTCCTGGTAGGCCTCGGCGGCCTTGCTCAGTGGGCGGGTCGCGGCGATCCGGGTCGGCACCGTGCCGTCTGCCGCCAACCGGAGGAGGTCGGCGAGCACCGCCCCGTCGGGCTGGTTCAGCGCGGTCGAGACCTCGATGCCGCGCTCGGACGCCGGTGCCCGGCCGGGCTTGACGCTGACGTAGCGGCCGCCGTCGCGTACGCCTGCCAGGGCCGGTTCGTTGAGCGCCGCCAGATCGAGGACCGCGTCGTGCGCGTGCGGCTCGATCTCGGTGACGGCGCGGTCGGCGCCGGTGGCGAGGTGCTCGGTGCCGGGGCGTACCAGGGCGTCGACCGTCCAACCGTCGCCTTTGGCCAGCGCCAGTGCCCACAGGCCGACGCCGCCGGCGGCACCGGTGACGAGGAGGCTGCCGCGTTCGGTGCCGAGCAGGTCGAGCGCCTGGCGGGCGGTGAGCGCGTTGAGCGGAGCTGCGGCGGAGGCCTCGAGGGTGAGCCCGTCGGGTACGGCCGCTGCGGCGGAGGCGGGGAGCACGACCTCGGTCGCGTGGGCGCGGGCGCCTGCGGCCGGGTCGCCGTGGAGGCCGGCGACGCGGTCGCCGACGGCGAATCCGGAGACCGCCTCGCCGACCTCGGTGACCACGCCACTGAAGTCGAAGCCGAGGCCGATCACGTCGGGAAGGCCGATGGCCGCGTGGTCGCCGGCGACGAAGGCGTCGAAGAGCGTGAAGGCGGCGGCAGCGACCTCGACCCGGATGTCGTCGGGGCCGAGCGCCTGGGCCGGGAGCTCCTCGAGGCGCGGCGTCGGGTCGCCGGCGCGGGAGATGAGTGCGTACATGGTGTTCGTCCTTTGCTGTGGTCGACTGGTTGCACGTACTACTTTCGGTGCCCTACTCTCCTTTGGGAAGAAGGCACTTTGAAGTGGCGTACGCACCTGGAGGTCTGCCATGGGGACGACGACGGCCGAGCGGCCGAGCGGATTCGACGCGTTCTCGGCGCTGTGTCCGAGCCGGCGGCTGCTGGACACGATCGGTGACAAGTGGGTGAGCCTGGCGATCGTGGCGCTGGGGCTCCGCGGCCCGCTGAGGTACTCGGAGCTGGCCTCGCAGATCGAGGGGGTGAGCCAGAAGATGCTGACCCAGTCGCTGCGGAGGATGGAGCGCGACGGTCTGCTGATCCGCACGGTGACCCCGTCGGTGCCGGTCCGGACCGACTACGAGCTCACCCCGCTCGGGCAGACGCTGCTGCCGGTCATCGGCCACCTCAAGGCCTGGGCCGAGGAGCACATGCCGGAGGTCGACGCGGCTCGGACGGCGTACGACAGCAGGGTCTGAGATTTTCTCGAGATCCGACGCAACGAAGCGTGCGGTCCGCGCGTCTCAGGATTGGGACGATGAGTTAACTGGCTGGATCTATCTGGCTGGCATCTGCTACTCGAGGAGCGAAGATGCGGCACCTACGACTGATGGTGGTCGGAATCGGGGTCCTCGGCGTGCTCGCGGTGGGAGGTTGTGGGTCGACGAAGGACGGGGCGGTCGACTCGTCACCATCTGCCTCCGGGACCGCGGATCCCGCCCAAGCGAGCAGCACACCATCGTCCCCGACTCAGTCCTCACCGGCGGCCACGGGGGGTTCGCCGGTGAGGACTGAGTCCTCTGCTCCCTCTGACCCTGCGCCGGCGGATCGGAAGACACCGAAGTGCACCGACGCCGACCTGAAGGCCGGCTACCGCGCGACCGACTCCGGCGCCGGATCGCGGTTCGGCGAGATCACGCTGACCAACGTCTCCGACCGTGCGTGTGCCCTCGGCGGCTTCGGCGGACTGTCCTACGTCGGGGGTGGCGACGGCACCCAGGTCGGCGCGCCCGCGGCGCGTGAGGGCAAGTGGCGCACGGTGATCATGAAGCCCGGTCAGGTGGCCGTGAGCGAGGTCTCCGAGTCGATGGCCGAGAACTACCCGGCCTCGGCCTGCAAGCCGACCGAGGTGGACGGGTTCCGGGTCTACGTGCCGGACTCCTACGACTCCCAGTTCGTTCGCCACGAGACCACCGGGTGTGCGGACAAGAACGTGTCGCTCCTGTCTCATCACGCGTTCCACTAGCGGCCATCCGGCTGCGGGATCCTGTCGGGCATGAGACGTGTCCGAGCAGGCCTCCTCGTGGCCGCAGCGCTCCTGGCGAGCTCCGCCATCACCCCGGCGTACGCCGAGAACGATCCGCGTACCTTCGACCTCCAGGCGCACCGCGGCGGCATCGCGCTGACGGTCGAGAACACGCTGCCGGCCTTCGAGCGGGCGCTCCAGCTGGGCGTGAGCACTCTCGAGCTCGATGTGCAGATCACCGAGGACGGCCATGCGGTCGTGACGCACGACCGGGACCCGAACCCGGCCAAGTGCGTCGACACCGCGCCGGCGTTCCCGGGCGACCCCGAGTTCCCGTACGTGCCGAACCGGACCTACATCAAGGACCTGACGCTCGCGCAGGTGCGCACGATCGACTGCGGGTCGCTGCGGCAGCCTCAGTTCCCCGACCAGGTGCTCTCGCCGGGCGAGCGGATGCCGCTGCTCTCGGAGGTGTTTGCCCTGGTCAACAGCTATCACGCCGGCCAGGTCCAGCTGAACGTGGAGACGAAGGTCGAGGCTGGGGCGCCGGAGCAGACCGCGCCGCGCGAGCAGTTCGTCCGCGTCGTCCTGGCCGAGATCAGGTGGGCGCACATCCGCAACCAGGTCACGATCCAGAGCTTCGACTGGGGTGCGCTGAAGCGGTTCCGCGAGGTCGAGCCGCGGCTGCCGATCGTCGCGCTGACCAACGGGCAGCAGTTCCTCCAGCAGGGACAGCCGGGCGCCTCGCCGTGGTTGGGCGGGATCGACATCGACGACTTCGAAGGGTCGCTGCAGGAGCGGTACGTCGCGGCCGCGGACTCGTTCGGGGCGGATGCGGTCTCGCCGGTCCACGGCGACCCGCAGGGCGGATCGGTGTTGGATCCGGGCTATGTGCCGTTCACGAACCAGGAGCTGGTCGACGCGGCGCATTCGCGCGGCATCGCGGTCGTGCCGTGGACGGTGGACGACGTCGCCACGATGGAGCATCTGATCTGGCTCGGCGTCGACGGACTGATCACCGACAGGCCGGACGTGCTGCGGCAGGTGCTGGCCGAGCACGGCTACAAGCTGCCACGCATATACCGAGGTCACCGCTAAGAAAGTCGTTTACCCTCTGGGGTATGGCAGCTGATCTGGACAGACACGTCCGCGGGATCGTCGATGGCGTCGCCTACCTGGTGCTGGCGACCTCGGATCCCGATGGCCGGCCGCGTACGTCGCCGGTCTACTTCTCCCACGACGGCTACCGAGACCTCTACTGGGTCTCGGCGCCCGATGCGCAGCACTCCCGCAACCTCATTCGCGACCCGCGCGTGGCCGGGGTCATCTTCGACTCCTCGGTGCTGCCGGGGTACGGGGCGAGCGCTGCGTACGTCACCGGAATGGCGCGCCAGGTGCCCGACTTCGAGCTCGAGAAGCGCTGCGCGGTGGCGTTCCACCGGCTGGTCGGGACGGCTCGGGCGTTCAAGCCCGAGCAGTTGCGCGGCGACGCATCGCTTCGGCTCTACGTGATGGACGTAGAGCTCTGGGAGGCTCACCTTCCGGGCGTCGATCCTGATGACGAGTCCGTGCCCGAGACCAGGGTCGAGGCAGCCCCGGAGGTCTGAGGCGGGGTCAGGTCGTGGGGCGGAAGAGGAGGTGGATCTCCTCGCGCAGCTCGAGCCGCTCGATGCCGATGTCGTAGACCGGCTCCAGGGTCTCGGGCCGGAGCACCTCGTCGACGGTGCCGCGAGCGGCGACGCGGCGCTGGTCGAGCAGCACCAGGTCGTCGCAGTAGCGGGCCGCCAGGTTGAGGTCGTGGAGCACGACGATGGCCGTCGTCCCAAGCTTCCGCACCAGGGACAGGATCTCGTGCTGGTAGCGGATGTCGAGGTGGTTGGTCGGCTCGTCGAGGAGCAGGTGGGTCGCCTCCTGCGCCAGCGCCCGCGCGATGAGCACCCGCTGCCGCTCGCCCCCGGAGAGGGCGGCGAAGGAGCGCGGGCCGAGGTGGGTCCCGCCGACCCGCTCCAGGCACTCCGCCGCGATCGCCAGGTCGTGCTCGCCGGCCCTGGCGAAGGCGGACAGGTGCGGCGTACGTCCCAGCAGGACCATCTCGCCGGCGGTCAGAGTTGTGTCAGTGCCGGACTCCTGGACGACCACGGCCAGGCGCCGGGCGACCTGCTTGGCGGGGAGCCCGGCGAGGTCGTCGCCGTCGATCTCGACGGTGCCCGTGCCTTGGAGGGCGCCGTAGAGCAGCCGGAGCAGCGTCGTCTTGCCGCTTCCGTTCGGGCCGATCAGACCCAGCACCCGGCCCTCGTGGGAGGCGACATCGACGTGCTCGAGGATCGTCGTGGTGCCGTACGTCCAGGACAGGCCTGCTGCCTCGATCACCGGCCGAACCTGTCGATGATCCGCTCCAGGCCGTCGACGGAGAGGGCAGAGGGCGGCTCGGTGAAGTTGAACAGCTGCGCCATCACATCGCCGTTCTTGACCGCGGTGAGGTCCTCGGCGCCGGCGAGCTGAGTGATCGACTCCTCGACCTGCTTCGGGTCGCCGGAGTTGTGGAGCAGGATGATCACGTCGGGGTCGCGCTCGAGGAGATCCTCGGTCGAGACCTCGAAGACGCGCTCGTCGACGTCGGCGAAGACGTCCTCGAACCCGGCCGCCTCCAGTTGCGGGTGGGCCATCGACCTGGTGCCGTAGGCATAGGTCACGCCGCCGCCGACGGTGGGGTAGAGCACGGCCGCGGTACGTCCCTCGCCGACCTTCTGCTTCTCCAGCTCCATCACGCGTCTGCGCAGGTCAGCGACGGCCTTGGCGGCTTCGTCCTCGCGGTCGAAGACCTTCCCGTAGGTCTCCAGCTGGCTGTAGACGTCGTCGAAGCCGGGGTCGTCGACGCCCTCGGGGCACATCGCCGGCTCCTCGAGGAGGTCGATGTCGACGGCGTCGAGGGTGTCGCGCGAGAGGTTGTCGACCTCGCCGAGGACCAGGTCGGGCTCCTCGGCGATCACGATCTCCTTGGAGATCTGCAGGTGGCCGCTGGTGTCCATCTCGTCGGTGAGCAGCGGGATGTCGTCGAGCTCGGCCTGGGTCTCGGTGTCGTAATAGTCGGCGGGGTACTCGCCGGCCCTGGCCACGACCTGGTCCATCACGCCGAGCGCGTGCAGGTAGGGCACCGCCGAGCTCTTCAGCATCACGACGCGTTCCGGCGGAGCGTCGAAGGTGACCTCGGCGCCGCAGTTCTCGATGGTGACTGGGAAGCCGGCGGTCGCGGGCGCGTCGCTGGCGGCGTCGGCGCCGCACGCGGTGGTCGTGGCCAGCACGAGAGCGGCGGTGGCGAGCATGGGGCGGATCATTTCGGCTCCTTGATGGTCAGGCGTCGCGCGCCGAGAAGCGCCGGATGAGGACGATGAGGAACGGGGCGCCCAGGAGAGCGGTGACGATCCCGATCGGGATCTCCTGGGGCTGGAGGAGCACACGGGCGAGCACGTCGGCCCAGATCAGCAGGATCGCGCCCATGAGAGCGGCGGCCGGGATCGCCACGGAGTGGGCGGAGCCGACGGAACGCCGCGCCAGGTGCGGCACGACCAGGCCGACGAAGCCGATGCTGCCGGCGGCCGAGACGACCACGCCCACGGTCAGCGCCACGAGGACCAGCAGCAGAGTGCGGAAGCGGTCGGGGGAGATGCCGAGGGTGTGGGCGGTCTCGTCGCCGATCGCGAGGGCGTCGAGACCACGACCGGACAGGGTCAGCAGGGCGATGGTGGCGAGCACGGCGACGGCCACGACGGCCATCAGGCCGTTCCACTGGGCAAGGCCGAGCGAGCCGAGCAGCCAGAACATCACCGACCGCGCACCCTCGGCCGAGCCCGAGGCGAAGATCAGGAAGCTGGTCAGGCCGTAGAGGAGGTAGCCGACGGCGACGCCGGAGAGGAGCAGCCGCAGCGAGGTGACCCGTCCGCCGCTGCGGGCGAGCGCGAACACCAGGAACGAGGCCGCAAGGGCGCCGAGGAAGGCCGAGCCGGGCAGGGCGTACGCCCCCAGGCCGGTGCCCGCGCCGAAGAGGATCGCCGCCGCGGCTCCGCTGGAGGCGCCGGAGTTGATCCCGAGCAGATAGGGGTCGGCGAGCATGTTGCGGACCATCGCCTGCAGCGCCATGCCGGTGACGGCCAGGCCCGCTCCGACCAGGGCACCGAGGAGCACGCGGGGGAGGCGTACCTTCCACACGATCGCCTCCTCGGTGGCCTTCCAACCGGCCTCGGGCAGGCCGAGGAGGTGGTGGCCGAGGATCTGGGCGACGGTCCCCGGAGTGACGTACGCAGCACCCAGTCCGACCGCCACGACGACCGTCAAGGCGGCGGCTGCGAGGAGGCCCAGGAGCCAGATGACGGCGCGCCGACGGCGGCGAGGTACGCCGAGAGGGTCGTGCACGTGGGGGCCTTCCGAGACTGCTTCGGGACTAATGCGAAGAACTTGCAATAAGTTAGCAGAGGCTCGCTTCGGCCAGAGGTGAGGGTTCTTTCGCGGGCCGTTGGCCGGTTCTGGGAAGATATGCGCATGACCTCGTCCCTTCCGCAGTCAGCTGACGTGCTCGTCGTGGGGGCAGGGCCCGCGGGCTCGGCCGCGGCGGCCTGGCTGGCGCGCGCCGGGGTCGATGTCCTGTTGACCGACGCGGCCGTCTTCCCGCGTGACAAGACCTGCGGTGACGGGCTGACTCCGCGCGCGACCCACGAGCTGGTCCGGCTCGGGCTGGAGGACTGGCTGCGTGCGCACCCGGTCTCGAAGGGCCTTCGGGCACACGGCTTCGGGCAGACGCTGCACCTGCCGTGGCCGGGCGGAACCTTGCCGTCGTGGGGTTCGGCGGTGCCGCGGACCGAGCTCGACGACCACCTGCGCACGGTGGCCATCAAGTCCGGCGCGACCGCTGTCGACGGCGTCCGCGCGGTGGACGTGCGATGGGACGGCGAGCGGATCGCCGCCGTGCTTTTCGACGGCGGGCAGGAGGTCGCCTGCCGGTCGGTCGTGGTCGCCGACGGCGTGCGCTCGCCGCTCGGCAAGGTGCTGGGCCGGGAGTGGCACCGCGACACCGTCTACGGCGTCGCGGGACGGGCCTACATCGCCTCCGACCAGGCCGACGACGAATGGATCTCCTCCCACCTCGAGCTGCGTGACGAGTCCGGTGAGGCGCTGCCGGGATACGGCTGGATCTTCCCGCTCGGATCGGGCGAGGTGAACATCGGCGCGGGTGCGCTGGCCACCTCGAAGAGGCCCGCGGACGTCGCGATCAAGCCATTGATGAGGCACTACACCGAGCAGTGCCGCGAGCAGTTCGGGCTCACCGGCGAGCTGCGGGCGGAGAAGTCCGCGCTGCTGCCGATGGGTGGTGCGGTCTCCGGTGTCGCCGGCGCCAACTGGGCGCTGATCGGCGATGCCGCCGGGTGCGTGAACCCCCTCAACGGTGAAGGGATCGACTACGGCCTGGAGACCGGACGGATCGTCGCCGACGCGCTGATCGCGGGCGAGGATCTGGCCACCGCGTGGCCGGCGACCCTGCGTGAGCACTATGGAGAGGCGTTCTCCGTCGCCCGTCGTCTGGCCGGGATCGCGACCCGTCCGCGCCTGGTATCCACCCTCGGACCTGCGGGAATGCGGTCTGACTGGCTGATGACGCTGGCCCTGCGGTGGATGGGCAACCTGGTCACCGACGACGACCGCGACCGGGCCGCCAAGGTGTGGCGCTGGGCCGGTCGCCGCTCGTTGGCTCTCGACTCCCGACCCCCGTTCAGCTGATGGCGACGCGGAATCGGGGCCGCAGTGGGCGGCGACGCAAGCTTCCGAAGGTGCAGCGGGTGGGGGCGTACGCCGTCATCATCCGGGCGGGCGCGGCGGCCGAGCCGGAGATCCTGCTCAGCCGGCTCTCGGAGAAGGTCACACCGGAGGAACGGTGGACGCTGCCCGGTGGCGGGATCGACCACGGCGAGGACCCGCGCGACGCGGTCGTGCGCGAGGTCTACGAGGAGGCCGGGGTGCCGGTCGAGGTCGGCGTCGAGGCGCGGGTCTACTCCGTCCATCAGGCCAAGGCCTGGCGGCTGGGCCGGCGGGTGAACTCCCACGCGATCCGGATCGTCTACGACGGCTGGGTGCCCCACGACGCTCCCGAGCCGCAGACGATGGAGGTCGACGGGTCCACCGCGGAGGCGGCCTGGCTGCCCCTGGCCGCGGTGACGAGCGGCGAGATCCCGACGTCTCCGCTGGTCACCGATGCCCTCGAGGTGCACAAGCCGGCACGGATGCAGCGGCTCGCCGCGTACGCGTTCATCACCCGCCCCTCCGACGACGCGATCCTGCTCACCCGGATCTCGCCGCTCGGCTACCACTCGGGCACCTGGACACTGCCTGGTGGTGGGGTCGACTTCGGCGAGCAGCCGCGCGAGGCGCTGGTGCGCGAGGTGGCCGAGGAGTGCGGCCTCACCTGTGAGGTCGGCGCCGTGCTCGATGTGCACGACGTGAACATCACCGGCACGGCCCCGAGCGGCCGTCACGAGGAGTTCCACGGCGTCCACCTGATCTTCGCCGCGACCGTCGCCGACGGCGAGGATCCGCGGGTGGTCGAGCAGAACGGCACGACGGACGCCGTACGCTGGGTCACCCGCGCCGACCTGGAGACCCTCCCCCTCCTGGACGTGGTGCAGGCAGCCCTAGCCGCCGAAGCGTCGAAATCTGGCGCCGAGTAGTCGAAATCTGACGCCGAGGCGTCGATTTCTGACGGTGAGAGGTCAGTTCTCGTCGCCGATGTGGCGTACGGAAAATCGACTTGTCGACGTCGAAAATCGACTTGTCGATGCCAAGAACTGACGTCTCGCGGGTCAGTCCAGGGCGGTCCGGGTGCCTACGTTCTGCTTTTCGGCTGTGGTCAGGATTACCTCGGCGGCGGCTGCGTCTTGGACGCCTACGCCTACCGAGAGGTAGGTGAGGACGTCCGCCGGGCTGCGGTCGAGGGCGGCGTTGCCGGTCAGGAGCGAGCCCAGGTCGGTGATCTGGTCCGGGTCGACCGAACCCGAGGCCACCGCCTCGACGAGGGGGCCGGAGTCGGTCAGCGCCGAGGGGCGGTAGTCGACGACGACCGTGGAGCGTGACAGCAGCGACGGCGGCATCTCGACGCGGTCGGGGGCGAAGGAGCCGACGCTAGCCACGGTGGTGCCGTCGGTGACCCAGGCGTCCTCGATCACCGGGGTGAGGGACGAGGTGCAGAGGACGACGATGTCGGCCCGGCGTACCGCTTGGGGAAGGTCGTGGGCGGCGCGAGCGCCGTTATGGAGGGCGATCTCCTCGGCCGCGGCGGTGTTGCGGCCGAAGATCCAGAACTCGGCGTTGGGATGCGTGACGGCGAAGGCGTCGAGGTGGGCTCGGGCCTGGGCGCCGGTGCCGACGACGAGCACGTTCCGGGCGTCGGAAGCGACCTGCTGCATGGCGAGGGTGGTCGCGGCAGAGGTGCGCAGGCCGGTGACGCTGTCGCCGTTGATGATCGCGCGCGGTGCGCCGGTCTCGGCGTCGAGGACCGTGATGACCGAGTGCACGGCACCCAGCCCACGGGCGGCGTTGGCCGGGTTGACGCTGCCGAACTTGCTCACCGCGGGAGCGTCGGGGGCGATCCGGGAGGAGTAGCAGAACGAGACCGACTCGTCCGGTCCAGGCACGAGGAGCCGGGGAGGCTGGACGGCCTCCCCGGCTCCCAGCCGGGTGAACGCCTCGCGCTGGGACTCCAGCGCGAGACTGGGTGTGAAGATGCTGCGTACGTCTGTGGCGGAGAGGATCCTGACGGTCACCCCGCCACGCTAGTCCCTCAGGCGGTGGCCTTCTCCGAGGTCTCCTCGAGCGCCACGTCCTTGGTCTCCTTGCCGATGACCAGCGAGATCAGGGTGATCACGGCCATCACGGAGAGGTAGACGCCGACCAGGACCGGCGAGCCGTCGGCCTGCTTCCACAGCGCGACCGCGATGAACGGCGCGACCGCGGCGCCGAGGATCGAGGCGACGTTGTAGGAGATGCCGGAGCCGGTGTAGCGCACGCTGGTCGGGAACAGCTCCGGCAGCAGCGCGCCCATCGGCCCGAAGGTGAGGCCCATCAGGGAGAAGCCGAGGACCAGCCAGAGGAGCACGCCGACGGTTCCGGCGTTGACCAGCGGCACCCAGGCCAGGCCGAAGACGATGATCCCGAGGGTGACCGCGATCAGCAGACGACGGCGGCCGTAGCGCTCGGCCAGCGGCCCGGAGACCATGGTGAAGATGCCGAAGAAGATCACGCCGAAGATCAGCATCAGCACGAAGGTCGTGTAGCCGTAGCCCAGGCCAGGCACGGGGAGGTCCTTGGCGGCGGTGCCGAACGACAGCGAGAACGCGGTCATCAGGTAGAAGAGCACGTACGTCGCCAGCATGAAGAAGGTGCCGAGGACCAGCTGCTTGCCCTGGTTGCGCACGACCGAGGCGAGCGGGACCTTGCGGACCAGGCCGGCGTCCTGGCTCTTGGTGAACACGTCGCTCTCGACCAGGCGCAGCCGGACCCAGAGACCGACGATGACCATGACCGCGGAGAAGAGGAACGGCACCCGCCAGCCCCACGCCAGGAAGGCGTCGGAGGGCTTGGTCGGGTCGGCGCCCTCGGCGGAGAGCAGCGCCGCGATCGCCAGGAACAGACCGTTGGAGAGGATGAAGCCCAGCGGCGCGCCGAGTTGCGGGAACGTACCGAAGATCGCGCGCTTGCCCTCGGGGGCGTTCTCGGTCGCGACCAGCGCGGCACCGCTCCACTCGCCGCCGAGCGCGAAGCCCTGGGCCAGGCGCATCAGCACGAGCAGCGCGGTCGCGACCCAGCCGACGGTCTCGTACGTCGGGAGCGCACCGATCAGGAAGGTCGCGATGCCCATGGTGAGCAGCGAGATGACCAGGGTCGTCTTGCGGCCGAGCCGGTCGCCGAGGTGGCCGAAGAAGATCGCGCCGATGGGGCGGGCGACCATCGCGGCGCCGAAGACCGCGAAGCTCGCCAGGAGCGCGGTGGTCGGGTCGCCGGCCGGGAAGAAGAGGGCGGGGAAGACGAGGACGGCCGCGGTTGCGTACGCGTAGAAGTCGTAGAACTCGATCGTCGTCCCGATGAGACTGGCGACGAGCACGCGCGAGCGCGGGTTGGCCGGTGCGGGGGTGGCGGACATGGTCTCTCTCCGAGGTCTGGAAGTTCCCGCGCTCTCGCGGGCCGTCCCATTATATGAGAGTCGAATATCGCTCACTGAGACGGGTTCGGGTTGTGGTCACCGGTGGTGGGCGCTGGACGGTGATGACGTGACGGTCTGTGACAATGAGCGGGTGAATGCGACTGCCTCGGATCTGGCGAATGAGCTGCGCAACCAGGGGATCAGCCGGGTCGACGACTCGCCGCTGGCCCGGGCGCTCTACTCCAGCGACGCGAGCCTCTACCGGGTCGTGCCCTCCGTCGTCGTACGGCCGCAGTCCCGCGACGAGCTGCTCGCGGTGCACGCGGTGTCCCGCTCGGCCGGGGCGCCGGTGACGATGCGAGGTGCGGGCACCTCGATCGCCGGCAACGCCGTCGGGTCCGGGATCATCGTGGACACGCGCGACCTGCGGACCATCTACGAGATCGACCCGGAGGCGCGCACCGCGCGGATCGACCCGGGCGTCGTGCACGCCGACCTGCAGCGGGCGGCGGCCCCGCACGGGCTGCGGTTCGGGCCCGACCCGTCCACCCACACCCGCTGCACCATCGGCGGGATGATCGGCAACAACGCATGCGGAAACCGTGCGCTGGGCTACGGCCGCACGGTCGACAACATCGAGGCGCTGACCGTCCTCTTCGGCAACGGCGAGCAGGCGACGTACGCCGATGGTGTCTCTTCCGGGGAGACCGCGGAGCGGCTCCAGGCGCTCGTCGGTGCCAACCTCGGGCACGTACGGACCGAGTTCGGCCGGTTCGGGCGCCAGGTCTCGGGCTACTCGCTCGAGCACCTGCTGCCCGAGAAGGGCGGTCGGGTCGACCGGTTCCTGGCCGGCACCGAGGGCACCCTGGCGACCGTCCTGGAGACGACCGTGCGGCTCGTCGAGGACTCGCCCGGGCGGCTGCTGCTGGTGCTCGGCTACCCGACGATGGCGGAGGCCGCCGACGCGGTGCCTGCGCTCCTGCAGGTGGCGCCGGGGCGGCTGATCGCGTGCGAGGGGATGGACGCCCGGATCGCCGACCTGGTGCGGGCCAAGGGCCGCTCGGTGCCGGACCTGCCCAAGGGGGCCGGCTGGCTGATGGTCGAGGTCGCCGGACAGGACGCTCCTGACCTGGTGAAACGTATCGCGGCGGAGTCGGGCGCGCTCGAGTCGCGGGTGGTCGTCGATCCCCTCGAGGCGGCCGCGCTGTGGCGGATCCGCGAGGACGGTGCCGGGCTGGCCGGGGTCTCGCTGCCCACGCCGGCCCACTCCGGCTGGGAGGATGCCGCGGTCCCGCCGGAGCACCTCGGTGCCTGGCTGCGCGACTTCGAGGGGATCCTTTCGGACTTCGGGCTGCACGGCTATCCCTACGGCCACTTCGGCGACGGCTGCATCCACTGCCGCATCGACTTTCCGTTCGCGCCGGACGCGCCGGAGTCGGCCCAGGTGTTCCGGGAGTTCATGACCGCGTGCGCGACGCAGCTGGTGACCTACGGCGGCTCGCTGTCGGGCGAGCACGGTGACGGGCGGGTGCGCTCGGAGCTGTTGCCCATCATGTACGACTCCACCTCCATCGATCTCTTCGAGCAGGTCAAGGGCATCTGTGACCCCTCGGAGCTGCTCAACCCGGGCAACATCGTGCGGCCCGCGTCGATCACCGACGACCTGCGTCCGGTGCGACCCCGTACCCTTCCTCGGACCGGCCTGCGGCTGATCCACGACTCCGGTGACCTGGGTGCTGCCGTGCACCGCTGCACCGGCGTCGGCAAGTGCGTGGCCCCGAAGACCGCCGGAGTGATGTGCCCCTCCTACCTCGCGACCCGCGAGGAGAAGGACGCCACTCGTGGGCGTGCGCGGGTGCTGCAGGAGGCGCTCGACGGGTCGCTCGTCGGTGGGCTCGGCGACCCCGCGGTGAGCGAGGCGCTCGACCTGTGCCTGGCCTGCAAGGGGTGTGCCTCCGACTGCCCTACGGGCATCGACATGGCGACGTACAAGTCCGAGGCGCTCTACCAGAAGCACGACGTCCTCGGCGAGCGGCGGCCGCGGTCGCACGCTCTTCTCGGGCAGCTCCCGAAGTGGGCACGGCTCGCGGCGCCGTTCACTCAGATAGCCAACGCGTCGCTGAAGATCTCGCCGCTCGCCAAGATCGCCAAGAAGACCGCCGGCATCGACCAGCGGCGCTCGATCCCCGCCTTCGCACCGAAGACGCTGAAGCGGTCGGCGCCGACCGCGAAGCTCCCCGAGACCCCGGACGTGTGGATCTGGGCCGACTCCTTCACCGACCACTTCTTCGCCCAGTCCGGCCACGGCGCGATCGCCTGGCTCGAGTCGCAGGGCCTGACCGTCCGCGTGATCGGCGAGAAGGCCTGCTGCGGGCTCACCTGGATCACGACCGGCCAGCTCGATGACGCGCGGAAGATCATGGAGAAGACCGTGCGTACGCTCGCCCCCTATGTCGCCTCCGGCGTCCCCGTCGTCGGCCTGGAGCCGTCGTGCACCGCGACGCTGCGGTCGGACTCGGTGGAGCTCTCGGCGCTGCCCGAGGCCGAGGTCGTACGTGACGGGATGCTCACCTTCGCCGAGCTGGTGAAGCGGCTGGTGGGCGAGGGGCGGGCGACGCTGCCCGACCTGACCGGCGTCGAGGTCGTCGCTCAGCCGCACTGCCACCAGCACGCCGTCCTGGGCTGGGTCGACGACGAGGCGCTGCTGACGCAGGCCGGGGCGAAGGTCACCCGGGTCTCCGGCTGCTGCGGCTTGGCCGGCAACTTCGGGGTCGAGGAGGGGCACTACGAGGTGTCGGTCGCGGTCGCGGAGACCCACCTGCTCCCGGCTGTCCGGTCCCACCCCGACGCTGTCATCCTGGCCGACGGGATGTCGTGCCGCGTCCAGCTCGACGACCTCGCCTCGGTGCCGACCATGCACCTCGCCGAGCTCTTCGCGTCACGCGTCTGAGGGCGGGCTGGATCAACCCAGCCAGAGCAGCGCCACGGCGACGAGCATCACGGCCGCGGTGAGTCCGTGGACCCCGAAGGCGCGCGCCTTGCTCCCTCGGTTGCCGAGAATCACGAGCATGTCGCCGACCGGGATCATGGCCTCGACGAGGACCACCCAGGGCACGGCGTCGGGTTCCACGAAGATCAGCGGGATCAGGACGAGGCCGCTGGCGATGTCGCGTACGCCCTTGAGCTGCCACCAGGCGCGGGCCTCGGCGGCGGGCAGGACCGGCAGGCCGAAGCCGGCCGCGTTGGCCTCGTTCCTCAGTAGGTACATCACGCCGACGTAGATGATCCCCAGGGCGACGATCCAGATCAGGACCATTCCGATGGTGTACAGCATCTCTGCTCCTCTGATTATCTGTGCAAGATTTTCTAGCAATGCTAGATCACGGAGCCAGTTACGTCTAGCGCTGCTAGATCTTTGCTGCGGCGGCCCGGATCATCGGCCTGCTTGCCGCGTGAGACGGCTGCGGCGATGGGTGTTGGCGCCCGGGCCGCGCCTAGACTGAAGCGGTGAACCCGCGTTACCGCCGAATGATCATTCCCGGCGCGCTGGTCGCCCTTCTGCTGGTGGTCGTCATTGCTGGGGTGCTGAGTTGAGCAGGGAGTCCGAACCGCTGTTGCGGGCGCTGAACCGGATGCGTTCGGTGATCCTCGATCCCGACCAGCTGGTCAAGGCGGTCGCGTCCGGCAAGCAGCGTGGCAGCGCGCCGAAGTGGCGTCGCGCCGAGATCCGCTACGTCGACCTGAAGGCCGGACGACACCTGCAGATCACGACGTACGACGCGACCCAGGCGTTCACCGCGAACCACCCGGTGGGTGACCCGACCGCGCTGGACGATCTGCTCGACGTACCGTTCGCGAACTGGGTCGTGACGACCGCGACCGAGCAGACCCAGATCCAGGCTAAGTCGCCGACGACGGCACTCGTCTCGACCACGGAGCTCACGGCTCCGGTCGAGGCCGAACGCGGTCATGACCAGGCAAAAGAGCGACTGCTGCCGGAGTCCGACCCGGTCTTCCGAGTGCTCGGTCTCTCGGACAAGGACGGAAAGCTGAAGCCGTCGCGCCAGGCGAAGTACCGCCAGGTCGAGGAGTTTCTGCGCCAGCTCGACGCCGCCCTGACCGACGCGATGAAGTCCGGCAAGGTCCGCACGCCCACCGCCGAGGAACCGCTGCGGATCATCGACCTGGGTGCCGGCAACGGCTACCTGACCTTCGCCGCCCAGCGCTACCTCACCGAGGTCCGCGAGCTGCCCGTCGTCGTCACTGGCGTCGACGTCAAGGAGCAGTCGCGCGAGCACAACTCGAAGATCGCTGACGAACTGGGAGTGCACGCCGAGTTCGTGGCCGGGACGATCGAGGGCGTACAGCTCGACGAGAAGCCCGACGTGGTGCTCGCTCTGCACGCCTGCGACACCGCCACCGACGACGCCCTCGCCCGGGCGATCGAGTGGGAGGCGCCGCTGGTGCTGGCCGCGCCGTGCTGCCACCACGACATCGCCGCCCAGCTGCGCAAGGCCCCGACTCCGGCGCCCTACTCCATGCTCACCCGTCACGGCATCCTCCGCGAGCGCTTCGCCGACACGCTGACCGACGCCCTGCGCGCCAGCCTGCTGCGCCTGTCCGGCTACCGCGTCGAGGTCGTGCAGTTCGTGGAGAGCCAGCACACCCCGCGCAACACCATGCTCCGCGCGATCCGCACCGGCTCGCCGGTCAAGGGCGGTTCGGTGAAGAAGGAGTACGACGAGCTCGTGGCCGAGTGGGGCGTACGTCCGAAGCTCGGCGAGCTGCTCGCGGAGCGATGAGATCCGAGCGATGAAGGCGGTCGTCGCCGCGGGCGCACTCGGGCTGGTGCTGATCTCGGCCGTGCCCGCGAGCGCCGCGGGTGACGACGTGCTCTTCGCCTTCTCCGACCCGACGATCAGCGAGGCCAGCGCGCTGACGCCGCTCGGCAAGGGTCTGTACGCCACCACCAACGACTCCGGGGACAGCGGCCGCGTCTTCACCGTCGACTCGAGCGGTGACACGATCGGGGTGACCCACTGGGCTGCCGACCCGGTCGACGTCGAAGGTCTCGCTCCTGCCGGCGACAACCACGTCTGGGTCGGCGACATCGGCGACAACAACAGCGTCTGGGACTCGATCAGGATCGCGAAGGTACGTGTCGGGCGAGGCGAGCGCACGGTCTCGCCGACCGTCTACGAGCTGGTCTACCCCGACGGGCCGCACAACGCCGAGTCCCTGCTGGCCCACCCCGACGGCCGCGTCTTCGTCGCCACGAAGGACTGGGGAGGCGGGCGGCTCTACGCCGTGCCGAAGCAGCTCGACCCCGACAGCCCCAACCGATTGAAGGAGGTCGCCCCGGTCATCCCGATGGCCACCGACGGCGCCTTCTTCCCCGACGGCAAGCACCTGGTCGTACGCGGCTACTACTCCGCCACCATCTACGCCTGGCCCTCGATGGACCGAGTGGGCTCCTTCCGGACCCCTGACCAGGAGCAGGGTGAGGCCATCGGCGTCACCTCGCAGGGCGAGGTGGTCGTGACCAGCGAAGGCATCCGCGCCGAGGTGATCAGGGTCGACCCCGAGCTGGTCGGTGAGGTGCTCGGCGACAAGCCGTCCCCGACCGCCGACCCGACCCCGGACGCAGACGAGCCGACGGCTGAGGATGGCGGCGGAGACAAGGGTGGCGACGACGGTGGTTCCGCCGGCCCGATCGCCCTGGTGGCGCTCGCCGTCGCTGCGTACTTCATCTTCCGCAAGCGCAGCTGACGCCGAGTCGGCTCGTCATGACGAGCCGACTCGGCGAATCAGAGGCGGTCGACGACCCAGTCGATGCAGGCGGTGAGGGCCTCGATGTCGGCGGCGTCGACGGAGGGGTACATCGCGATCCGGAGCTGGTTGGTGCCGACGCCGCGGTAGGCGTCGAGGTCGACGACGCCGTTCTCGGCGAGCACGCGGCGCAGTTCGTCCTTGTCGATGCCGGCGTCGAGCTCGACGGTGCCGACCACGAGGGAGCGGTGGGTGGGGTCCTCGACGAACGGACGGACGTACGGCGCCTTCTCGGCCCACGCGTAGAGAGCGTCGGAGGAAGCGGTGGTGCGGGCGACCATCGCGTCCAGCCCGCCGGAGGAGTTCATCCAGTCGAGCTGCTCGGCCATCAGGAAGAGCGTCGCGACGGCCGGGGTGTTGACGGTCTGCGCGCTGCGGGACTGTTTGATCGCCTCGGTCAGCGAGAAGAACGACGGGATGTGCCGGCCGCTCGCCGCGATCTCCTCGGCCCGCGCGATCGCGGCGGGGGAGAGCAGGGTCAGCCACAGACCGCCGTCGGAGGCGAACGACTTCTGCGGCGCGAAGTAGTAGACGTCGCTCTGGGTCACCTCGAGCGGCAGCCCGCCGGCGGCCGAGGTCGCGTCGACGATGGTGAGCTGGTCCGGGCCCGCGCCGGCCGGACGTACGACCGGTGCCATCACACCCGTCGAGGTCTCGTTATGTGTCCAGGCGTAGACATCGACGTCGTACTCGTACGCCGGCGCGGCCAGCGACCCCGGGTCGGCCGAGATCACCGACGGGTCGGCCAGCCATGGGGCCGCCTTGGCCGCGGAGAGGAACTTCTTGCCGAACGCTCCGAAGACGGCGTGCTGGCTGCGCTCGCGCACCAGGGCGTACGTCACCAGGTCGAAGAACGCCACTGAGCCACCGTTGCCGATGACGACCTCGTAGCCCTCCGGCAGCGAGAACAGGTCGGCCAGCCCGGTCTGCACGCGGCGGACGAGATCCTTCACCGGCTGCTGCCGGTGAGAGGTCCCCATCACCGACACCCCGGTCGCGGCGAGCGCCTCCAGGCGGCCGGCGGGCACCTTGGACGGCCCGGACCCGAAACGTCCGTCGGCGGGCAGGAGGTCGGCGGGGATCTGCAGCGTCATAAACCCATTCTCGCAAGTTGCGGGCATCGGCCAGAATACCGACGTGTCTGTTGAGATTCGCCGGGTCGCGTACGACCACCCTGATGCTCAGAAGCTGGTCGACCGGGTCCAGGAGTTCTACGTCGAACGCTACGGCGAACCCGACTACGACCCGACCGTGCCGGAGATGTTCGAGCTGCCCGTGGGCGCATACTTCCTGGGCTACCTCGACGACGTCCCGGTCGCCTCCGGCGCCTGGCGACGCTCCGGCGAGCCCGCCCTAGGGACCGTGGTGACCGCCGAGATCAAGCGGATGTACGTCGTGCCGGAGGCCCAGGGCCAAGGGCTAGCCAAGCGGATGCTCGCCCACGTCGAGGCCTCGGCCCTCAGCGCCGGCTTCGAGGCCATGGTCCTCACCACCGGCGGCCTCCAGCACGAGGCCATCGGTCTCTACGCTGCCAAGGGCTATGTCGACGTCGAGCCCTTCGGCTTCTACAAGGACGACGACCTCGTGGTCTGCATGGCCAAGCGCCTCGACGGCTGACCCTCTGCCGACCCCCACAACGCAGGAACCGAC
Organism: Nocardioides sp. NBC_00850; assembly: GCF_045207335.1. Lineage (NCBI taxonomy): Bacteria > Bacillati > Actinomycetota > Actinomycetes > Propionibacteriales > Nocardioidaceae > Nocardioides > Nocardioides sp. NBC_00850. The sequence continues at coordinate 244,484 of NZ_CP108845.1, read as the reverse complement.
CGGCTGAAGCCGGTCGGTTCCGTGAGTGAGAGGTGTCTACTTCGCCCAGTCGGCGTTCCAGCCCTCGACCGCGTCGGCGGGGCGGGGGGAGGGGCCGGTGTAGATGGCGCTCGGGCGAATCAGGCGCCCGGTCTTCTTCTGCTCCAGGATGTGGGCGGACCAGCCACCGGTGCGGGCGCAGGTGAACATCGAGGTGAACATGTTGGCCGGGATCTGGGCGAAGTCGAGGACGATGGCCGCCCAGAACTCGACGTTGGTCTCCAGGACGCGGTCGGGGCGCCGGGCGCGAAGCTCCTCGAGCGCGGCCTTCTCCAGAGCCTCGGCGACCTCGAAGCGGGGCGCGTTGAGCTCGCGGGCGGTGCGGCGCAGGACGCGCGCACGCGGGTCCTCGGCGCGGTAGACACGGTGGCCGAAGCCCATCAGCCGCTCGCCGGAGTCGAGCAGCCCCTTCACATAACCGGAGGCGTCGCCCGACTTCTCGACGTCCTCGATCATGCCGAGCACGCGTGAGGGCGCGCCACCGTGCAGGGGCCCGCTCATCGCGCCGATCGCGCCGGAGAAGGCCGCGGCCACGTCTGCGCCGGTGGAGGTGATCACCCGAGCGGTGAAGGTGGAGGCGTTCATGCCGTGCTCGGCGGCCGAGGACCAGTAGGCGTCGATCGCGTGGGCGTGGGCGGGGTCGGCCTCGCCTCGCCAGCGGATCAGGAAGCGCTCGGCGAGGGTCTTGCCCTTGTCGACCTCGCGCTGCGGCACGATCGGCAGGTGGATGTCGCGGGCCGACTGGCCGGCGTACGAGAGGACCATGACGGCCACGCGGGCGAGGTCTTCGCGGGCCTGCTCGTCGGAGATGTCGTAGGTCTGCCCGAACCCGAAGGCGGGCGCGAGCATGGGGATGGCGGCCTGGACGTCGACGCGCACGTCACCGGTGTGCACCGGCAGGTTGTAGGCCTCCGCGGGCGGCAGGCCGGGGCCGTAGGAGCCGTCGATCAGCAGGCCCCAGACGTTCTCGAACGGCACTCGGCCGACGATGTCCTCGATGTCGACCCCGCGGTAGCGAAGTGCCGATCCCTCTTTGTCGGGCTCCGCGATCTGGGTCTCGAAGGCCACGACGCCCTCGAGACCGTGCTGTACCTGGCTCACTGCCGTCTCCCATTCTCCTAGTGTCGTTCCGCATTCTGCCCCACCCGCCCAGAAGATAGGCTCGACGGCATGGATCTGGCGGCTGAGCTGGCGGCAGCACGAGAGAACTACACCCGCAGCGGGCTGCACGAGGACGACCTCGCGAGCGACCCGTTCCTGATGTTCGAGAGGTGGTACGCCGAGGCTCGGGACGCCGGCATCGTCGAGCCCAACGCGATGGTGGTCTCGACCGTCTCGGCGGACGGCGCGCCCTCGTCGCGGACCGTGCTGCTGAAGGGCTTCTCGACCGAGGGCTTCACGTTCTTCACCAACACCGCCTCCCGCAAAGGTTCCGACCTCGCGCACAACCCGCGCTGCGCGGTGCTCTTCCCGTGGCACCCGCTGGAGAGGCAGGTACGCATCGACGGGCTCGCCCACGAGCTCTCCCCAGAAGACGTCGGGGCCTACTTCTCCCAGCGCCCGCGCGGCTCCCAGCTCGGTGCGCACGCCTCCCACCAGAGCCGGGTCGTCGCCGGGCGCGAGGAGCTGGAGGCGGCATACGTTCGGATCGAGGCGCAGTTCGAGGGCCAGCCGGTCCCGGTGCCCGAGGAGTGGGGCGGCTACAGGGTCGAGCCGGAGCGGGTGGAGTTCTGGCAGGGGCGGCCGGGGCGGATGCACGACCGGCTCGTCTACCTGCGCGATGGCGACAAGTGGCGCACCGAGCGGCTGGCCCCGTGACGGGTCCGACCGGGATGGAGCGGGTCACCCAGGCCCTGGGCGGACGGTTCGCCTACGGCGCCGACTACAACCCGGAGCAGTGGCGGGAGGAGGTCTGGGACGAGGACGTACGCCTCATGCGGGAGGCCGGGGTCAACCTGGTCAGCGTGGGGATCTTCTCCTGGGCCCTGCTCGAGCCCGAGCCCGGGACGTACGACTTCGACTGGCTCGACCGGGTGCTCGACAAGCTGCATGCCGGCGGGATCGCCGTTGACCTGGCGACCGCGACCGCGAGCCCGCCGCCGTGGTTCCTCGAGCGCCACCCGGAGGCGACGCTCGTCGACCAGATCGGCAACCCGCGCGCGTTCGGCGCGCGTCAGGCGTACTGTCCCTCGTCGACCGCCTACCGCGACGCCGCCACGACCCTCATCACCGAGCTGGTCAAGCGCTACGACGACCACCCGGCGGTGGTGATGTGGCACGTCAACAACGAGTACGGCTGCCACAACGACCACTGCTTCTGCGATGCCAGCGCGGTGGCTTTCCGGCGCTGGCTGCAGGAGCGTCACGGGTCGGTCGAGAAGCTCAACGACGCGTGGGCGACGGCCTTCTGGAGCCAGCGCTACACCAGCTGGGAGCAGATCGGGCCGCCGCGACAGGTCTCCTACGGCAACTTCGCCAACCCCGGGCAGCAGCTGGACTGGTGGCGGTTCTGCTCCGACGAGATCCGCGACATCTACCGGGTCGAGGCGGCGGCGGTGCAGGCGCACTCCGACAAGCCCCTGACCACCAACTTCATGGGCTTCCGCAAGTCGCTCGACTACCGCAGCTGGGTCGACGTCGGGGACCTCGTCTCCAACGACCACTACCTCGCCGCCGCCGACGAGGACCGCACCCCGCAGCTCGCCATGACCGCCGACCTGACCCGCTCGCTGGCCCACGGTGAACCGTGGCTGCTGATGGAACACTCCACCTCCGCGGTCAACTGGCAGCCGCGCAACCTCGCCAAGACCGCCGGCGAGATGCGCCGCAACTCCTTCCAGCACGTCGCGCGTGGCGCGGACGGTGCCCTGTTCTTCCAGTGGCGTGCCTCGCGCGGTGGCGCGGAGAAGTTCCACTCCGCGATGGTCCCGCACGCCGGCACCGAGAGCCGGCTCTGGCGAGATGTCGTACGCCTCGGGGCGGATCTCTCCGCGATCGCGGAGGTCGCCGGCACCCGGGTGGAGCAGGCGAGCGTCGCGATCGTCTTCGACTGGGACTCGTGGTGGGCGGCGACCTTCGACTCGCACCCGTCGGTCGACGTCGATCCGATGGCGACCGCCCGGGCCTGGCACAAGGCCTGCTGGGCACGCAACCTCGGCGTCGACATCGTGGGGGTGACCGACCCGCTCGAGGGCTACGACGTGGTGGTGCTGCCCGTCCAGTACCTGCTCGCCGACGAGACCGTCGACCGGCTCAGCGCCTTCATCGAGGCGGGCGGCACCCTGGTCGCCACCTACTTCACCGGGATCGTCGACGAGCACGACCACATCCGGCTGGGCGGCTACCCGGGCGCGCTGTCCGATCTTCTCGGCGTGCGGATCGAGGAGTTCTGCCCGCTTCCCGAGGGCGACGAGATCCCGCTGACCGCCTACGGCTCCGGTGCGATCTGGAGCGAGCGCGGCCGCGCCGTCGGGGCCGATGTCGTGGCTGCGTACGCCACCGGCGACTGCGCCGGCGATCCGGCCGTCACGCGCAGACGCGTCGGCAAGGGCACGGCCTGGTACGTCGGCACCGAGCTCACCCCCGACGCCCTCGACACCCTGGCCACCCAGATCTTCACCTCGACCAAGCCGGTCGTCGGGGGCCTGCCCGAGGGCGTCGAGGCGATCCGGCGGGTCGGTGAGCAGGGGACGTACGTCTTCGTCATCAACCACACCCACGAAGCGGTCATCGTCCCCGTCCGTGGGACCGACCTGCTCTCCGGCAACGAGGGCGGACCGCACCTGGTCCGTGCGGGTCAGGTGGCGGTCATCAGGGAGAGGTGACGACACCTCGAGGGACAGCCGACCGGTAGCGGCGGGGCTTGCCTTCGCCCAGGTCGGCGAGGGTGTCGACGCGGCGGACGGTGACGTCGCGGGCGAGCATGGTGCCGAGGCGCGCGGCGACCGCGGCGGCGTCGCCGCCTGCGATGGTTGCGACGACGGTGCCGTCGGCGGCCTGCTCCACCGACCAGCCACGGGCGCCCGCGTCCTGGAGATGCTGGGTGAGGTCGACGCAGGGGACGAGGGTGCCGGCCGGGGTGGTGAAGACGGTGGCCTCGCGCCCTTCGAGGGCATCGATCGCGAGCCTGCCGTCGACGCGAACCAGGCGGCCGGTGTCGCCGGTGCGGTAGCGGGCCAGGGGGAGAAAGGCGTTCTCACCTGCGGTGACGACGATCTCGCCGATCTCGCCCTCGGGGAGCGCGGAGCCGTCGGGACCGAGGATCTCGACGTGCACTCGGCGGTCGGCGACGACGAACGGGCCGCCGGCGGTGCTGACCGCCACCGGCCGGGTCTCGTGCAGCCCGTAGACGTCGATCACGGGGCACTCGAAGGTCCGCTCCAGGTCGGCGCGCAGCGTCGCGCTCAACGCCATCGCGGAGGAGATGATCGCGATCGGGCGTACGACGTCGCGGAGGTCGAGGAGATGCTCAAGCGACGTGGGGTGGCCGGAGACCACCTGCGGGTCGGCGTCGCGCAGGAACGCCCGCTGGCTCTCGAGAGGCCACTCGCCGGGGTGCAGGTTCACCCGCGCGACCAGGCTCTCGCCGAAGCCGGGAGCGACCGAGACGTACGTGAACGCCTGGCGCTGCCACACGACCTGCACCACGGCGAAACGAGCCGGGTCCGGCGCCCAGCCGCCGGTCAGGCCGGCGACCAGATCGCGCAGCCAGTGGAACCCGCGGGCCAGCTCGTCGGGATCGTCCGGCATGACCAGCGCGGCCCCGGTGCTCCCCGAGGAGGTGCCGTGCAGCATCCGTCCGTAGTCGGCGTCCAGCGGCACGAACCCGCCGATGTCCTCGACCAGGTTCTGCCGGTTGATCAGCGGAAACTCGCTGAGGGTGTCGAGCGTCCCCCGATGCCGACGGTACGCAGGCAGGGACCGCGCCACCGCCAGGTGCTGCTCCAGCCAGCCCGCGAGCGGAAGCTGTGACCGGGCCGCCTCCTGCTCGGCCGGAGTGAGCCGGTGGCCGACCCGGTGTCGCCAGACGGGCGCCGCGGGATGGCCGTCCGCCGCGGCCAGGCGAGCTTCGCCGGCAGCCGAGAGACCCGGCCAGCGCTCGGCGTCGGTGAGGGCGGCCGAGGCCATCGGGGTGTATTCGGCCAGGTCAAGCGGGTCCTGTGTCTCGCTCACGGTCACTCCGGGCTGTAGCGGCTGGCGGCCTCACGCGCTCGCGCGTCCTCCAGGCGCCGCCGGATCTCGGAGCGGTGCTCCCGGTCGCGCCGGGCCCGTTCTAGCGCCTCGGCGCGGGCGGCGGAGTCGAGGCGTGACAACAGCGCGCGAGCGTTGCGCTCGTCCTCGCGAGCCGGCAGTTGCCCGTTCCAGAGCAGGAAGGTCCGCGCCGCCTCCTCGCGGCGCTCGGCCTCCTCGACCCAGCGTTGCGGTTCGACGACCGCGGCCAGGCGCAGCGACAGCGTCACCAGTGCCCGGTCGAACCGGTCCTCGCGCAGCTCGGCCGAGAACGGCCCCGCCAGCTCCTGCGAGGCGACCAGCCACAGGACGACCCCGGCTCCCTGGCGCGCGACTGCCTTCCCGGTCGCGGCCACCCTCCGGGCAGCCGCGATGAACCGCCCGTCGGAAGTGTCGAGCACGTCCCCGGTCAGCGCCACGATGTCGACGGCGTCGTCGAGGAACCACGACGGCGTGGTCGAGATCCGGGCCATCACCTCGTCGACCGACGGTCCCGGCGCCAGCCCGTTCCAGGCGGCGTCGAGATCGAGCTCCTCGTCGAGCCAGGCCTCGAACAGCTCCTCGTCAGCCATGGGCTGCTCCTTCTGGGTTGTAGCCGGCGATCCGGGCGGCGAGCGCCGCGCATGCCGCAGGCGCCTGCATCACGTCCGGGATCTCGGCGACGTCGTAGCCGAGCCGCTCGGCCTGCTCGCGGGCCTGCCCGCGCCAGTGTCCGATGATCATCAGTGACCCGGTGTCGATCACGCGCCGCACAGCGGGGGCCACGTCGGCGTACTCCTCCTGGCCGCGGCCCAGGAACGTGTCGAGCCCGGCATCGGAGAGCACCACGAGGTGGCGCTGTCCCTCGGTCGGCCGTTGGTTCTCGGGATAGCGGACACGGAGCAGATCGAGCGGGAAGGTCGTGCCGCCGCCGAAGTAGGTGGTCAGCTGGCGCATGATCTCGACCCGGTCGCGCGTGTAGGCGCTGTCGCCGGCGACCTGCCCGGCGGAGCTCCACGAGGTGACCCGCACCCGCCCGCCGCCGCGCAGCACCGAGAGCGACAGGATCGTCCCGGCGACGATCGCGGCCGAACCGCGCTGCGGGTTCGTCATCGACCCCGAGGAGTCGAGGTAGAGATCGAGCAGGACCGGCTCGTACGTCGGCTCGGGCTCGTCCGCGATGAACGTACGCCGCCGCGTGGTCACCCCCGGCACGAAGACCGCGCCCGTGGTCAGCGTCGCCGGCCAGTCCAGCTCGGCCAGATCGTCGCCGAGCTCCCACTCCTCCAGAGGACCGGGGATCGCGGGCCCGGCGGGAGCGAGCCCGCGCTGCACCAGGGGTGCGACGTGCGGGCGGGCCTCGGCCTCGTACCAGGCAGCCATCACCGCGTTGGGGTCGGCGCCGGCCATGAGCTCCAGCGTCCGGGCCAGCCCGAGCGCCTGCCCGCTGCCGTCGGAGGCGGCCGCGGCGTCGCCGTCCGCGAGGACGACCTCGGTGTCGTCTGGGTGCACCAACGGCTTCTGCAGCCGTAGGTCGCCGATCGCACCGGCGAGCTCGGCCGCGCTGGGCGCACCCGGCGAGTCCTCGTGGCACCCGCTGCTCTTGAAGCCCAGCAGCAGGTAGGGCGCCATCACCATCGCCCAGGGCACGGCCCCGCTGACCGGGTCGGCGGCGAGCGTACGCACCACGTCGGCCACCGTCGTCGCGTCGTGAGCCGGGTCGAGGCCCGCTCGCGGGTCGTACTCGAGCTCGGTGACCTCCCGTTTGGCCTGGTAGGCCTCGTTCCGCTGCTTCGACTTCGAGCCGTGCAGGCGGCGCCGGGCGTTGCGGAGCTGTTGCTCGTAGTCCGTCTTCCACCGTGTCGGCGGCTCGGGCCAAGCCAGGGAGCCTTCGGGGAGCCGCCAGAGGAGCTCGTACGCCCGCTGCACCACCCACCACAGCTCGTTGTCCTCCGCGCCGCGCCGACCCTTGGCCAGCGAAGGCGCGGCGAGGGCCCGGGTGAGCTGCACCATGTCGGGGGTCTCGTCCGGGGCGAGCCGAGCGCGCTGCAGCTGCATCACCCGGTCGTTGATCAGCATGTCGGACCACAGGTTGGCGCAGAACCCGCTCGCGGCGACCAGATCGAGGCGGTGCTGCCGGTCGTAGAGATCGATCACCCGCGCCATCTGCTGACGTATCTTCAGCGAGTCGACCCGGGTGCTCGGGGAGAGCACGTGGTGGCCGATCTCGTGCGCGAAGACGCTGGTCAGATGGCCTTCTCCGCCGTGTCGGGCGAGCTCGCCGGGGTCGACGTTGACTTCCGGTGGAAACCCGAACCAGGCGAAGCTGCCCTCGTCGGAACGGACGTGCACGACCGGGTCATGGAGGTCCACGCCCCACAGGTCGAGGGCCGCCTCCCAGGCCTCGCGCTCGGCCGCGGTCGGTGCCCTCACGCGGCCTCCCGCACGACCTCGAGCAGGTAGGACGTGGGCACGCTGACCACCCGGACGCCGGCGGTGCCGACAGGGTCGCCGGTGCTGGCCGGGTCGTCGGCGGCCTGCGAGACCGAGTGGCCGAACAGGTCGGCGTCCACCTCCCACAGCTCCTCGCCGACCTCCACCAGCCACCGTCCCTCACCAGCCGCGATGACGTCGCCCGGGTGCGCCAGCCAGGGTCCGCCGAGCCCGGCGAAACCGCCGATCCTCGCGATCAGATAGGCGCGGCCGAGGCGCTGCCAGGCGGGCCAGAAGAACCGGTCCGTACGCTGCCCCTCGACGAATCCGGCCACGTCGGCACCCGGCATCCCGAGCGTCGCGCCGACCGCGTCCGCGAGCCCGGCGTCGAGACAGGACGACGCCGCTCTGAGGGCGTCCTTGCGCAGGCCGATGACTCCCGCGCGCCAGGCGGCGACGGCGGCCAGCTCCTGGACCGCTGCGGTCTCGCGCACGCGCGAACCCGCGGCCAGCCCGGCCGCCAGGGAGGCGCCGAAGAGCCCGGTGTCCCCGCCCCAGCGGGCAACGTTGGCGACGGCCAGCTCCAGGTCGAGCCCGGTGACCGCAGGCAACCCGCCCGACTGCCGAGCCACCGAGGCGTTCACCGAGTGCCCAGGACGCCGGATCATGAACCCTCCAGCCAGTGGAGGTAGTTGGAGTAGCGCTGGTGGAGGTACTTCAGCGCGACCAGGTCGTCGTAGTCGCGGCCGTAGATCTTGCCGACCTTGGAGATCCGGCCGACCTCGGACTCGATCCGGGTCAGCCGCTGCGAAACCGTCAGCCGGTCGAGCCCGTCCAGCCCGCCCCCGAGCTCGGCGAGCAGGTCCCCGACGGGATCGGCAGCGTCGAGGCCGAGTGCGACGAACTGCTTCATCGCGGTGTCGAAGAGGTCGACGAGCCAGGAGGCCGGGTCGTGGGCGAGCTCCTTGTCGCCGGCCTCGAAGCGCGGGTGCTGCGGGTTGGGCAGCAGCTTCCCGCGGAGCACGAACGGCACCATGGCGCGCACGTCGTCGAGCCCGACGGACGAGGCGCCGCGGAACCAGGCCGACGCCTTGGCGTACAGGATCAGGGTCTGCAGCGCCCGCACGGAGAGGCCGTTCAGGGTCTGCGCGCCGAGGTCGACGACCAGGTCGGCGCCGGAGTTGGCGTCGATGACCGCGCTCACGTCCCCGCCGGCGGTCGCGACGACGTCCTTGGTGCGGTACTCGAACCGCCGCCCGCCGTGCTGCACGAACTCGAACTGCCCGGTGAAGTACTCCAGCTTCCGGCGTACGTCCGCGGGCAGCGGCACCGCCCGGATGGCCGCCAGCATCGTCGACTGCTCGTCGGAGGAGAAGACGAGGGAGGACGGCACGTGCTCCTCCGGCCGCTCACCGGCCTCGACCCGGGTGACCAGCTCGTCGAAGAAGCGGCCGTTGAAGCCGAACGCCTGCACGGTGACGTCGAGCCGGTCCTTGAGTGCCTGGATGACCTGGAAGGTGCCGCCGCCGGAGTCGTCGTTGGCGGTGAAGAACCAGCTCTCGACGCCCTCGTCCGGCGCCGTACGGCGCAGCTGGTCGTGGCTCTCCACATAACCCTCGGCGACCATCGTGAGCAGCGCCGACTGGGTCTTGGTGGGGATGCGGTTGTACTCGTCGACGATCTTGACGCGTTGGGTCAGCCACGACTTCCAGGCGATCGTGATCTCCGCCAGCGACCCCGCGGCGACGAGGTCGCGCGGCAGCGGCAACCCGACCAGGTCCGACACGGTCAGCTGCGGCTGTCCCTGCTGCAGGTGGCGGCGCACGTCCTCCGGGGTCGCCCCGGACAGCACACCCATCAGCACCGCGAGCGTCGTCTTGCCGCGGCCGGGCCCGCCGATCATCAGACACTTCCCGCCCACCGCGAAGGTGAGCAGCGGCAGCAGCACGTTCGAGGAGTAGGCCGGCTGGGTCGGCAGCGTGATCTCCGCGCCCGCATCGCCCAACGGGAAGCGATTGGCCTTCGCGGCGTCGAACTCGACGTCGTAGAACGGCGAGATCACCGCCTTGTTGACCAGCCAGAAATACGTACGCCGCAGCTTCTCGTCCAGCTCGACGGTCTCGTCCGGGGACCTGAAGAGGTCGGCGGCGGTGAGCCCGTCGCGCGGTCCTCCGTGCTGGACGTGCGGCACGGTCGGCGACGCCGAAGTCTTCTGCCAGCGGTCACTCATCGGGCCACCTCCGTAGCGCAAGCGCCAGAATACGGACGCGGCCCGATGAAGGACTTGTTGGTCGCTCGCTGACGCTCGCTCATCTACCCAGCTCCTCCAATGACGGACCGATCCGGTTGCTTCGCCCGAGCAAGGGCTCGAGGAACTCTTTGGTGGCAGCGAGACGATCCTCCACGCTTCCGCTGACCTCGATCCAAGGCACCGGCTGCTCGGCCAGCACCTCTCGGAACCGCTCCTGCATCCCGTGCCGGACGTGCTCGCCGTCGCGCATCCCATCCTGCACGAACGGGATCTCGTCCCCGGTCAGGACGTACGCGACCGGCCGGTGCGCGGCGGCGCGCTCGAGGAGGTGGTCGGGGGTCGGGCCGACGTAGCGCTCGTGCCACAGCGTCGTCGCCAGTACGTCGGTGTCGCAGACCAGGACCGGCTTCGGCACCCGTCTGCGGGCAGCGTCCTCCCAGCCGATCTGCCGGTCGACGATGAGGTCGAACTCGTCGCTGCGCCAGGGGGTGAACAGGCCGCCGGGGCGGATCTCGGACCAGAGCCGGCCGTACTCCGGGACGCAGTGGGTGCCCAGGTCGGCGGCGAGTCTCTCGGCCAGCGTCGTGGTCCCGGTCGACTCCGCGCCGAGCACCACGACCCGCTCGGTGAGCCAGGCACGGACCGGAGCCGGCAGCTCGGCCCAGTGCTCGGTCAGGTCGGGGCGTACGGCGGTGCCGGAGACGGGGTTGAACACCCGGCCGGGATCGACCTGGACCCACGTCGCGTCCAGGCGCCGGGCGAGCTCCTCGCCGTAGGCGTCGGAGGAGAAGACCGCGTCGACCGGGGCCGGGAGCAGCTCGGAGATGACGACCATGTGCTCGTCCCAGGCAGCCGGGTCGTCGAAGTCGACCCGGGCCTCGTCCATCGCGGCGACCACGTGGGCGGTCGGGTGCTCCTCGCGCAGCCACTCCGCGCGCACCTCGAGCGGGATGGTCTCCACCTGCGAGCCGAGGAGCTCGACGGTGACTCGGTCACATGCCCGCAGGGCCGCGCGGATGAGGGCCTGGTGGCCGGCGTGGAACGGGTAGAATTTCCCGAGGACCAGACCGTGGCCGTATGCCTTCTCAGATAGGAACGGCTCAGACACCCGCGACCTCCGGCTCGCGCTGGCCGACCAGCACCCGGCGCCAGTCCCGCAGCGCGACCAGGACGATCACGCAGAAGCCGAGGTAGAGCACGGCGGTCGGCCACAGTCCCTTGTAGGCGTACAGACCGACGGAGACGACGTCGACGGCCAGCCAGACCAGCCAGCACTGCCACCAGCGGCGGTTGAGCATGATCTGCGCGATCACGCTGCCCGCGGTCACCGTGGCGTCGGGAACCTCGGTCGTCGAGTCGGTGAAGGCGAACAGGACGTACGCGATCGCCGCCAGCGCCACCACGAACCCCAGCGCGAGGAGCAGCAGCGTGCGCGCCGAGGCGACCCCGACGAACGCCTCGTCACGGCGCAGGTGCGCCTCCGACTCCCGTCGCCGGGCCATGGCCCAGTCGACCCAGCCGGTCACCGAGAGCACCATGAACATGATCTGCAGCGCCGCGTCGGCGTAGAGCGCGCTCTCGGCGAAGACGACCAGATAGAGCGCGGTGTTCGCGATCCCGATCGGATACGTCCACATGCTCCGCCGCGCCGCCAGGATCACGCACGCCGCCCCGGTGACGACCCCCGCGATCTCGACCCAGTGCGCCACCAACCAACTCTGCATGGCCGAACCCTATGGGACGCGAAGGGCCCGGATGCTCGGGTTGAGCATCCGGGCCCTTCGGGGCGGTAGGAATCCCCGGTTAACCGGTGAAGCCTGCACTTCTCAGGTGTTGCAATGCCAGAGAAGTGCAGGGCCCCAGAAATTAGTAGGGCCGGTTAACCGGGTATCCCTGCGCACCTCAGTGGCTGACCGCAGCCTTCGCGTTCACGATGCCAGCGCCGTAGAAGCCGTTCGGGGCCTCGCCACCCTCACAGGTGTGGGTCGAGGTCGCCGTCGTGCCGTTGGGCAGGTGGCGTACGTAGGTGAAGTCCGCCGGGACGGGGCAGGCCTTGTCGGTGGCCGACTTGAGCAGGATCTTCTCGACCTTCTTGGGCGAGAGGGTCTTGCCGGAGAAGTCCCGGCTGCCGTACTCGCCGACGATCAGCGCGGCCACACCAGCAGCGTGCGGGGAGGCCATCGAGGTGCCCTGCAGGTACTGGTAGTAGGAGCACTCACCGCTGGAGCAGTCCGAGACCGCCCACGGCACCAGGACCTCGCCGGTCGCCGGGTCGATCGCGCCCTCGGCCACACCCAGGTCATACGGGTAGGCGGCCAGGATGGTGGCGGCGTAGTCGCGCGTCCCGTCGGCGGTGTCGTACGCATCCCCACCAGGCGCCGCGACGTCGACGAAGCCGTCGCCGTAGCTGGAGTAGTAGGACTTGCGCTCGGACGGACCGGTGGAGCTGACCGCGATGACCCCGTTGCCCTCGGTGGGCATCGAGACGCACGACTCCGGGTCGAGCAGGTCACGGACGTAGGCGGCCTCGCCGGGCTCGCTGGCGTAGTCGGGGCTGCTCGCGTCGGTCTGCGGCTTGGTGTAGTCGATCGCCTGGTTGCCGGCGGCGGCGACGAGGGTGACGCCACGGGCGTGGGCGTAGTCGAGGGCACGCTGCATCGCGGTGATGATCGTGACCTGCTCGGCCTGGTCCGCGGCCGAGTCGGCCGGGTGGTTGGTGCAGTTGAACAGCCACGGGTCGACGTAGTAGCTCATGTTGACCACGTCGATGCCGTTGCGGCCGGCGTAGGTCAGCGCGTCGACCGACGGCTGCAGGAAGAAGTAGCCGGAGTCCTGGCCGGCGCGCAGGTTGACGATGTCGGCCTGCGGGGCGACGCCGGAGATGCCGATGCCGTTGACCGGCGAGGCGATGGTCGAGGCGACGTGGGTGCCGTGGCCGTTCTCGTCGACGTCGGCCGCGTCGCTGCAGGACGCGTCGGGCTCGTCCTCACACGGACCGTCGACCACGGCGCCGTTGGCGTCGACCGGGATGTCGGTGGTGAAGTTGCGGCTGAGCCTCGCGTCGAAGTTGGGCGCGATGTCGGGGTGCGACCCGTCGACACCGGTGTCCAGGATTCCGACGCGGACACCCTTGCCGCGCTCGGTCTTGTTGGCCGCCGGGGCGTCGATCTGCTTCATGTCCCACTGCAGACCGGAGAGCGGCTCGGTCTTGCCCTTGGGCTTCGGCGCCTTGGGCCCGGTGCCCTTGGTGCCGCTGCGGAACTCGGTCTCGACCTTCGACACCTCCTGCTTGCGGGCCTTGCTGGCCGCGTCAGGGGTCGTGGCGCCCACGATCCTGTCCTGGGCCGCGCCGACGAGGGCCTTCGAGGCGTTGGCCGCCTCGGCGAATCCCTCACCGGCGGTCACCGTCGCGACTCCGATGGCACTGTTCTCCGAGATGATCTCGCCCCCCGCGGCCTTCACCGCGGCACGGGCGCTGGCGGCCGAGGATCCCTCGGCATATGCCACGACATAGCGGACCTCCTGGTCAGAGGTGGCGTTGCCCGAGTTCGCCATGACGAGGGTGCCGGTGACCCCCAGCGCGACTGCGGCCGCGCCTGTCAACAACCTACGCATGCTGTCTCCATTCCTGGATTCGGTGGTCGAGATTGTCGGGACCACCGCTGTCATGGCCCTTGTCGGCCCGACAGTGGGCCCAGCATGCCCTAGTCCGCATCGGGTCGAACAGGGTTTGGGAGGAGCATCCACCCATAATTAGGTTTGTGAGTGAGTACTCACTCACTTACCCTGGTCCACGTGGACGAACGACGTACGCGGGCCAAGCCGATTCCCGCGGCCGACCGGCGCGCCGCGATCATCGCGGCGACCGAGACGCTGCTGATCGAGCACGGCACGGCGACAACGACCAGGCTCATCGCTGAGGCGGCCGGAGTCGCCGAAGGCACGATCTTCCGGCACTTCCGCGACAAGCGGGAGCTCTACCGGGCGGTCGCCGAGAACGTCTTCGACCCGACCCGGGGTGGTCAGTCGATGGCGGAGGTGGTGGAGGGCAAGGCCGACATCGAGGACAAGCTCCGTGCCGTCATCGATCTGCTCGCCGCCACGTCGCAGCGTGGCCTCCTCGTCATGATGGCCGTGCGCTCGGCCGTGATGGAGGAGCCCGATCCCGAGGGCGTACGTCATCCGCCCGGCCCTCCGAAGTTCCTCATCGAGGCCAACAAGGCCCTCATCGACAACCTGACCACGCTCGTCTTCGAGCCGCACGTGAACGAGCTGCGGCTGCCGCCGCGAAAGGCCGCGCTGGTGCTGCGCAGCCTCACGATCGGGGCCTGGCTCCCCGGTCTGAACCGAACGAACCAGCCGTTGAGCAGCGAGGACGTCATCGACGTGCTGCTCGGTGGAATTCTTATCGAGCACAGCCTGACCAGAGAGACCTCCTGAATGCTTCTCCGACTCCTGCGGGACTACCTGCTCCCGTACAAGAGATTCCTGGTCGTCATCGCGATCCTGCAGCTCTTGTCGACCTCGGCCTTCATGCTGCTGCCCAGCCTGAACGCCGACATCATCGACAAGGGCGTGGCCGAGGGCGACACCCGTTACATCCTCGAGATCGGCGCGATCATGCTCGGCGTCGCGCTGGTGCAGATCCTCGCGTCGATCGTCAGCGTCTACTTCGCCGCACGCAGCTCGATGAGCTTCGGCCGCGACCTGCGGGCGGCGATCTTCGCGAAGGTCGGCTCCTTCAGCGCACGCGAGGTCGGCCGCTTCGGCGCCCCGTCGCTGATCACCCGGACCACGAACGACGTCCAGCAGGTCCAGATGCTCGCCGTGCTCACCTGCACGCTCGCGGTGATGGTGCCGATGATGATGGTCGGCGGCGTCGCGATGGCGATCCGCGTGGACGCCGGACTCTCCTGGCTGCTCGCGATCGTCATCCCCGTGCTGCTCATCTCCATGACCGTGGTCGTACGCGGCATGGTCCCCAACTTCCGCAAGGTGCAGGAGCGCATCGACGCGGTCAACCGCATCCTGCGCGAGCAGATCACCGGCATCCGGGTGATCCGCGCGTTCGTACGCGAGCGTCAGGAGACCGAGCGCTTCGCGAAGGCCAACGACGAGCTCACCGACGTCGCGCTGCGGGCCGGACGCTGGATGTCGACGATGTTTCCGCTGATGATGCTGGTCATCAACGTCGCCAGCGTCGCAGTGATCTGGTTCGGCGGCATCCGGGTCGACAACGGGTTGATGCAGATCGGCCCGCTGACCGCCTTCCTGCAGTACCTGATGCAGATCCTGATGTCGATCATGATGGGCACCTTCATGCTCATGCAGGTCCCGCGCGCCGCCGTCTGCGCCGACCGGATCGCCGAGGTCCTCGACACCGAGACCAGCGTGACCCCGCCGACGGCGGGGGTCACCGAGATCTCCCGGCACGGGCACGTCGACCTGACCGGAGCCGGCTTCACCTACCCCGGCGCGGACCACCCCGTCCTCCACGACCTCACCTTCGAGGCTCGCCCGGGGCAGACCGTCGCGATCATCGGCTCCACCGGCGCCGGCAAGACGACCCTCCTCGGCCTCATCCCGCGGCTCTTCGACGCGACGGCCGGTGTCGTCCGCGTGGGTGGGATCGACGTACGCGACCTCGACCCGGCCACTCTGCGCAGCTCCCTCGGGCTGGTGCCGCAGAAGGCGTTCCTCTTCACCGGCACCGTCCGCTCCAACCTGCTCCACGGCAAGCCGGACGCCACCGACGAGGAGCTCTGGCACGCCCTCGAGGTCGCCCAGGCGCGTGACTTCGTGGAGCGGATGGCCCCCGAGGACGGCACCGGCCTCGACGCCGAGATCGACCAGGGCGGCACCAACGTCTCCGGTGGTCAGCGGCAACGTCTGGCCATCGCCCGGGCGCTGGTGAGGAGGCCCGACATCTATCTCTTCGACGACTCGTTCTCCGCGCTCGACGTCGCCACCGATGCCCGGCTCCGCGCGGCGCTCGCCCCCGAGACCCGCAACTCCACGGTCATCGTGGTCGCCCAGCGGGTCTCCACCATCCGCGACGCCGACAAGATCCTCGTCCTCGAGGACGGCGCCATCGTCGGCGAGGGCACCCACGAGGAGCTTCTCGCCGGCAACGCCACCTACCAGGAGATCGTCTCCTCCCAGCTCAGCGCAGAGGAGGCGGCAGCATGAGCGACCAGACGAACGGCCAGACAAATGGCCAGATGAAGAAGACCGAGCGGATCGTACGTCCCCAGGGCGGCCCCGGCCCGATGGGCGCGGGCGGCGCGGTGGGGGACAAGGCGATGAACTTCGTCCCCTCGGCCAAACGGCTGCTGCGCCGGATGTCGCCCTACAAGATCCACGCCTCCGCCACCATCGGTCTGGCGGCGATCAGCGTCACCCTGATGTCGCTCGGACCGTGGCTGCTGGGCAGGGCGACCAACATCATCTTCGGCGGCGTCTTCTCCAGGGAGCTGCCGGCGGGGGTCACCCAGGAGGAGGCGGTCGAGGGTCTGCGTGCCCAGGGCGACGACAAGCTCGCCGACATGCTCTCCGGGATGGAGTACGTCACCCCGGGCCAAGGCGTCGACTTCGACGCGCTGCGCAGCGCGCTGCTGGTGGTGCTCGCCGTCTACCTCGTCGCGTCCTTGCTCTCCTTCGTGCAGGGCTGGATCCTCAACTCGGTCGTCCAGGGCACCGTGAAGGGCCTGCGTGAGGACGTCGAGAAGAAGGTCCACAGCGTCCCGCTGTCCTACTTCGACAAGCAGCCGCGAGGCGAGCTGCTCAGCCGGGTCACCAACGACATCGACAACATCAGCCAGACTCTGCAGCAGACCTTCAGCCAGGTGCTGACCGCTCTGTTCACGCTGGTCACGGTGCTGTTCATGATGTTCTGGATCAGCCCGGTGCTGGCCCTGATCGCGCTGCTCGCGGTGCCGGTCTCGCTGGTGGTGACCAGCGCGGTGATGAAGCGGTCGCAGGGCCAGTTCGTGGCCCAGTGGCGCCACACGGGCAAGCTCAACGGCCACATCGAGGAGACCTTCTCGGGCCACGACCTGGTCAAGGTCTTCGGGCGTCAGGAGGAGGTCGAGAAGACCTTCGCCGAGGAGAACGACAAGCTCTTCGCCGCGTCCTTCAAGGCACAGTTCATCAGCGGGATCCTGATGCCGCTGATGATGTTCGTCGGCAACCTGATGTTCGTGGTGGTCTGCGTGGTCGGGTCCCTCCGCGTCGCCAGCGGCGCACTGAGTCTCGGTGAGCTGCAGGCCTTCATCCAGTACTCGCGCCAGTTCACCCAGCCCATCACCACCCTCGCCTCGATGATGAACCTGCTCCAGTCGGGCGTCGCCTCGGCCGAGCGGGTCTTCGAGCTGCTCGACGCCGAGGAGCAGACGCCCGATGTCGGCACTCCCCGCAACGGCGCCGGTGCCGGCGAGGTCCGGTTCGAGCACGTGAGCTTCTCCTACGACAAGGACAGGCCACTCATCGAGGACCTGTCCCTGGTCGCCCGTCCCGGGCAGACCGTCGCGATCGTCGGCCCCACCGGTGCCGGCAAGACCACCCTGGTCAACCTGATCATGAGGTTCTACGAGCTCGACGCCGGCCAGATCACCCTCGACGGCGTCGACATCGCCTCGATTCCCCGTTCCGACCTGCGTGAACGCACCGGCATGGTGCTCCAGGACACCTGGCTCTTCGAAGGCACGATCCGCGACAACATCCGCTACGGGCGGCCGGACGCGACCGAGGGGGAGCTCCTCGAGGCGGCCCGGGCGACGTACGTCGACAGGTTCGTGCACTCGCTGCCGGACGGCTACGACACCCTGATCACCGACGAGGGCGGCAACCTCTCGGCGGGCGAGCGGCAGCTGATCACCATCGCGAGGGCCTTCCTCGCCGAGCCGTCGCTGCTGATCCTCGACGAGGCGACCTCCTCGGTCGACACCCGCACCGAGCTGCTCCTGCAGCACGCCATGGCGGCGCTGCGCTCGGACCGTACGTCGTTCGTGATCGCCCACCGGCTCTCCACGATCCGCGACGCCGACCTGATCCTGGTCATGCGGGACGGCGCGATCGTCGAGCAGGGCAACCATGCCGAGCTGCTCGAGGCGAAGGGTGCGTACGCCGAGCTCTACCAGTCGCAGTTCAGCCACGCCCTCGTCGAGGAGCCTGCCTGAGAAATAACCCTTTGATCCGGATGTGGCCCGGCGCCTACCGTTGAGCCACACGGGAAAGGAGGTGATCCGATCAGATGAAGAACGATTGGATGCGTGAGGTGGCTGCTCGCTAGCAGCGCCCCCGATAAGGGATGGGGCTGGCAATCCAACAGCAGCCACCCGACCCGCAGGCGTACCGGACTCATCCACCGGGTTGGCCCCTTGGCCCGCCTGCGGGTCGCCCCGTTTTAGAGACCGGCGACAAGTTGCGTTTAGCAACTAATCCGACGTACATTGGTTGTCAATGTTCAACCAATTCGCGTGAGAGCCGAGTCCACACTTGTCAGAGTCCCAGCAGTCCCCGCAGGCCATCGCGGCGCCGCAGATGACCCACCGCCAGATCATGGAGGTCCTCTCCGGCCTTCTGATGGCACTCTTCGTCGCCATGCTGTCCGGTACGTCGGTCGCCAACGCCCTGCCGCGGATCGTCACCGACCTCGGCGGCACCCAGGGTGGCTACACCTGGATCGTCGTCTCGAGCATGCTGGCGATGACCGCGACGATGCCGATCTGGGGCAAGCTCGCCGACCTCTACAACAAGAAGGTCCTGGTCCAGGCCGCGCTCGGCCTCTTCATCGTCGGATCGGCGATCTGTGGTCTGGCGCCGTCGATGCCGGTGATCATCACCGGCCGGGTCATCGCCGGCCTCGGCATGGGCGGCATCATCGCATTGATCCAGGTGATCATCGCGACGATCGTCTCCCCGCGTGAGCGCGGCCGCTACTCGGGTTACATCGGCGCGGTCTTCGCCCTGGCCACGGTCATCGGGCCGCTCGTCGGCGGCGTGATCGTCGACTCCCCGCTGGGCTGGCCCGGCGTCTTCTACGTCGGCGTGCCGTTCGCGGTGGTCGCCTTCATCCTGCTCCAGAAGACCCTGCACCTCCCGCACGTACGCCGCGAGGTCAGCATCGACTACCTCGGCGCGTTCCTGCTGGTCGCCGGCGTCTCCACGCTGCTGATCTGGGTCACCCTGGGCGGCGACTCCTTCGCGTGGACCTCGTTGAGGTCGTACGCCCTGGTCGCCGGCAGCGTCGTCGTGCTGGCCCTCGCGATCCTGGTCGAGGGCAGGTTCGCCAAGGAGCCGATCATCCCGCTGCGGCTCTTCCGCGACCGCACGATGGTCCTCTCCACCCTCGCCTCGTTCTTCGTCGGTGCCGGGATGTTCGGTGCGACGGTCTACCTGCAGCAGTACTTCCAGACCGCTCGCGGGATGACGCCGACCCACGCCGGGCTGATGTCGATCTGCATGGTGCTCGGACTCTCCGGTGCCGGAATGGTCACCGGACGCCTGATCAGCTCCACCGGACGCTGGAAGCGCTACCTGATCTTCGGCGGCATCATGCTGCCGATCGGGCTCTACCTGCTCAGCACGATCGACGAGCACACCAACCTGGCCCTGGTCGGCGCCTTCATGGCCATCCTCGGTCTCGGTGTCGGTGCCACCAACCAGAACCTCGTCCTCGCGGTGCAGAACAACCTCGACAACAAGGACATGGGTGCTGGCTCCTCGGTCGTCGCGTTCTTCCGGTCGATGGGCGGCTCGATGGGCATCGCCGCGCTCGGCGCCGTGCTCTCCCACCGGGTCGAGGACGTCATCACCGATGGCATCCCCGAGCTGGTGGCCAGCGGAAAGGTCACCCCCGAGCAGCTCCAGAGCCTGCAGGGCGGCGGGCTCGCCGACCCGGCGAGCATGCCGAGCGCGGTGCAGGCGCTCTACGAGCACGCCTTCGCCGTCGCCACGGCCGATCTCTTCCTGGTGGCCATCCCGTGCGCGGTCATCGCACTGGTTGCGATCCTGGGTATCAAGGAGGTTCCGCTCAAGACTACGATCGAGGACCTCGCTGACGATGAGATCGCTCCTGAGGTCGCCGCGGAGCTCGAGGCGGGGGGAGCGGGCCGGAGATGACAGGTATGACAGCCATGGACAACGCAGCCCAGGGCGAGCAGTTCGAGGAAGGTCCTCGCGGTGAGTCGCTCAGCCGGCTCGAGTCCGAGGTCGGCGTGCTCGTGTGGAGGGCCAAGCGAGCGATGAAGGCACGCGGCCGGATGCTTCACCCGGATCTGCCGCCCGGCGGTTACATGATGCTGACCTGGATCGCCGAGCGTGGCCCGGTGCGCGCCTCCGCGCTGGTCGACGGACTCGGGATCGACAAGGGAGCGGTCAGCCGGATGGTGCAGGCCATGATCGACCTGGGGTTGCTCGAGCGCCATCCCGATCCCGAGGACGGGCGGGCCAGCCTGGTCTCGGTGACCTCCGAGGCCCGCGAGGGGCTCGAGCGGGTGGCCCGGGAGCGTCGCGTACGTTTCAACGACCGGCTGGCCGACTGGAGTCCCGACGACATCGACCGGCTCAGCGCTATGCTTTCCAGATACAACGAAGCCCTAGAACGCCAGGGCTCCTAGGGGATCGCGTCGCGATGATCTCTCCTGCAGGCCGACGTCGTTCGGGACACACCCTGCTGGGTTCGGTTTTTCTGACTGATTCAAGGATGTAGGATTAGCCTGTGAGCGATCTCATCGATACCACCGAGATGTACCTCCGCACGATCTACGAGCTGGTCGAAGAGGGAATCGTTCCGCTGCGCGCCCGCATCGCCGAGCGCCTGCACCAGTCCGGCCCCACGGTCTCCCAGACTGTCGCCCGGATGGAGCGCGACGGGCTGCTCACCGTCGAGGGTGACCGCCACCTGCAGCTCACCGACGAGGGCCTTCGCCTGGCCACCCGGGTGATGCGCAAGCACCGCCTCGCCGAGCGGCTGCTGACCGACGTCATCGGCCTCGACTGGGAGCTCGTCCACGAGGAGGCGTGCCGCTGGGAGCACGTCATGTCGGACACCGTTGAGAAGCGACTGCTCGACCTGCTCGGCGACCCGACCGAGTCGCCCTACGGCAACCCGATCCCCGGTCTCGACGAGCTCGGCGGCAAGCCCGCCGACGAGGACTTCATGGCCGGCGTCCAGTCGCTCACGGCTGCGGCGAGCTCCGAGCGCGCCACCGTCCTGGTGCGCCGCATCTCCGAGGAGATGCAGAAGGACGAGTCGCTGATGAGCGCCCTGCGCCGGGTCGGCGCGACCCCGGACCAGACCGTCGCGATCAAGGCGACCCCCGACGGGGTCATGCTCGGCTCCGGTGGGGAGACCGCCGAGATCATCCCCGAGGCCGCGGACCATATCTTCGTAAAGGCCCTCTGACCCGCAGATTCGTCGCTAGTCGGCTCCACGAGTCGTCTTCGATGTGGCAACGCTGTGTCTACTTCGGGCCCACTTTTGTAACCGTGGGTGAAATTCTCTCGACGTCGGCAGAATCTGGCACATCACTCTGGACCGATTACGTCATAGATGCTTATGTTTGACGTGCAAGGCCTGCTGGAGGGAGACGTTCAGCAGTTGTCATGTCGAGACTTGCGGGGGTCTCCGGAGGGGAGAGCTCTATGGAGGTCGTTCATCTGCCCGCTCGCGGTCGCGAGCTGGATGAGACGTTCCGCCCAGTCGCCGTCCACCACACCGACACCGGCCTGACCCGTCACCTCGAGCGCGGCGAGGAGATCGTGCTCACCGACCTCGGCGGTGACTACCACAGCGCCAAGGTGCTGCTGATCGACGAAGGCCCGGTCTACCACTTCTTCATCGGTGCCAGACTCTCCGTCGACGAGGCCGCCGGCCGCATGGCCGACCTGCCATTCCAGTCACGCTCTGCCTGAGCCTCTGAACCTGTTCTGTGCCAAGGTGGTGAGGAACTCGCTGGTCCCGACCTCCAGCTTGTACGTAGCCTCCCCATCGCCCCTGGTCGCGCCGCGGTTGACGATGACGACCGGGATCCCGGCCTTCGCCGCCCGGCGCACGAACCGATAGCCACTCATCACCGCCAGACTCGAGCCCGCGACGAGCAGCACGCCCTTCCCCTCGTGCGGCTCGTCGCGGATCTCGAGGCCTCCGGGTTCCGCTAGCGCGTCGACCGCCGCCATGCACCGGGCGACCCGGTCCTTGGGGACGTTCTCGCCGAAGAAGACGACGTCCGGCTTGAGGATGCCACCGCAGATCTTGCAGTCGGGCACGACGAAGTCCTGCGTCTCCTCGAGCGCGACATCGCCGTCCGGCCGGGTCTCGACGTCCGCGTGCGCCTCGGCCCATCCCGCGTTGAGCGCCTCCATCCGCTCCTGGAGGTCGCGGCGCGGGCTCAGCGTGCGGCAGGACAGGCAGATCACATCGGCCACCCGGCCGTGCAGCGTCACGATCCGGCCGCTGCTGGCGAGCTCGGGTGCCGCCTGCTCGTGCAGACCGTCGACGTTCTGGGTGATCAGCAGCTCGGGATCGATCGCGGCCAGGGCGCGATGGCCGGCGTTCGGCACCGCGCTGCCCATCCGTCGCCAGCCGAGGTGGCTGCGCGCCCAGTAGCGCTGCCGCTCCTGCGGGCCCGAGATGAACTGCTGGAAGGTCATCGGCTGCCGTGACGGGCTGCCCGGGCTGCGGTAGTCGGGGATGCCCGAGTCGGTCGAGACGCCGGCCCCGGTCAGCACCACGAGGCGCCGGTCCTGCAGGAGGGCCAGGGCAGCTGCGTACGAGTCGGTGTTGCTCGCCTCCGGGGCCGGGGTCGCGCGCCTCAATTCCGCACCGCGAGCCGCCCACTGCGCACGCACCTCGCTGCGTTGGCACCGCTCGGAAGACACCCGGTATACCGTCGCGATGCCGCCTTGCGATGCACGCACGCATCGCACGCCTCGCGACACGGACTTTCGGCTTGCGACCCCGGGGTCACGAGGCGTACCTGCCCTCGGCGCGAGCCTTGCGCTTCGCGGCCTCGACCTCACGGTTCTTCTTGGGAGCGTTGGTGACCAGATCGTCGAGGAGATGCCGGGTGATGTGGGCGATCTCGGCGACGGCCTGGTCGAAGGCCTCCTGGTTGGCAGCAGAAGGCTTGGTCGTGCCGCTCACCTTGCGTACGAACTGCAGGGCGGCAGCGGCGACCTCGTCGTTGGTGGCGGGCGGCTCGAAGTTGTGGAGCGGGCGGATGTTGCGGCACATGCCATCCACGGTACCTGGATCGAGGCGACGGTCAGCGCGATCGGCCGGGGGTGTGGGAAGGGGCCTGGCCGCGCGGATGCGGGGGCATCGGCCCGCCGTTGGGCGTGGCGCCCTTGGCCTGCCTCACGTCGTCGGCCGGGGGAGCCGGCCGCGGCACGACGCCGTCCTCGAGCAGCTGGCTCGCCATCAGGGCGGCCTGGGTGCGGTGGCTGACGCCGAGCTTGGCGAGCAGACCGGTGATGTGGTTCTTCACGGTCTTCTCCGCCAGCACCAGACGGTCGGCGATCTGCCGGTTGGAGATGCCCTCGGCGAGCAGGACCAGGATCCGGCGCTGCTGCGGAGTCAGGTCGGCGACCACCTCGTGCATCCGGCGGCGCTCCTCGACGTTGTGGACTACCTTGGCGGCCGCCTCGGGGTCGAAGAGGGTGTGACCGCTGGCCACCAGGCGTACGCCGGAGACCAGGCTCGTCGCCTCGATCTGCTTGAGCACGTAACCGGCCGCGCCGGCCATGATCGCCTGGCTCATCACCTCGTCGTCGGCGTCGGTGGCCAGGATCATGCAGCGGATGTCGCTCTTCATCGCGAGCGCCTCGCGGCACAGCGCGACGCCGGAGGCGTCGGGCAGGTGGGCGTCGAGGATGAGTACGTCAGGACGGAGCGTCGCGATCAGCGGTCGTGCCTCGGCGGCGGTGCGGGCCTCACCCACGACCTCGATGTCTGGTTCGGGCAGCAGGACCGTACGCACGCCGACACGCACAACGTCGTGACCGTCGGCCAGCAGAACGCTGATCACCGCGTCGCCCACAGGCTCGTCTCACTCATCTCGTGGTTGGGGATGGTGCCTGGTCGTTCATTCAAATGCTGATTCACCGAAAGAAACCGCTCAAGAGTATCCCTATTGATGCAACATTTGATCACTGAGAGACCCGTGCCGTCTCGGATTTCGTTGCTTCTGGAAAGGTAGCGGTTATGACGTCTCCTCGCGATCTCGACATCGTCCTGTTCGGCGCGACCGGATTCACAGGCGGTCTGGTGGCTGGATATCTCGCCGAGCACGCGCCCGAGGGACTGCGATGGGCGCTCGCCGGCCGTTCCCTGTCGCGGCTCGAGGCCGTGCGTGACGGGCTCGACTCTCCTGGCGTCGAGCTCCTCCAGGCCGACGTGCACGATTCCGCGTCGCTGGCCGCGCTGGCGGCTCGTGCGCGCGTCGTGATCACCACCGTCGGGCCCTACCTGGAGTACGGCGAGCCGCTCGTCAAGGCGTGCGCAGAGGCCGGCACCGACTACGTCGATCTGACCGGGGAGCCTGAGTTCGTCGACCGGATGTTCGTGATGTACGACGCCACCGCCCGTGCCAATGGTGCCCGGATCGTGCACGCCTGCGGGTTCGACTCGATCCCGCACGACCTCGGGGCCTTCTTCACGGTGCGCGAGCTCGCCGCCGGCGGGGAGATCACCGGGCCGCTGACGATGAAGGGCGTCGTCCGCTCCAACGCCACCTTCTCCGGCGGCACCTTCCACTCGGCGCTGGGGCAGATGTCGCGGCCTCGGGAGATGGCGGCCGCGTCGCGCGAGCGCCGTGCGCTCGAGGAGCGGCCGAAGGGGCGTACGTCTCGACCGGCGCTAGCCCCATTTTCTTGGCGATCGCTCGGCCGTGACAGCGAGCTGGGCTACTGGCTGCTGCCGCTGCCGACCATCGACCCGTTCATCGTCGCCCGCTCCGGGCGGACCCTGGAGGCCTACGGCCCCGCCTTCACCTACTCGCACTTCGCCGGGACCAAGACACTGAGGTACGCCGTCGGTGGCGTGGTCGGCGTCGGCGCCCTCGCCCT
The DNA here is from genome assembly GCF_045207335.1 of Nocardioides sp. NBC_00850. Classification (NCBI taxonomy): domain Bacteria; kingdom Bacillati; phylum Actinomycetota; class Actinomycetes; order Propionibacteriales; family Nocardioidaceae; genus Nocardioides; species Nocardioides sp. NBC_00850. Next base: position 219,484 of record NZ_CP108845.1, on the reverse strand, counting down.
CGCGATGCAGGTGCCGCCGCTGCGGGCCAAGCTGGGCGAGCGGGTCAAGCAGGGCACCGGGCCCTCCGAGGGCCGCCGCGAGAAGTCGTGGTTCACGGTCGACTTCGTCGCCGAGTCCGGTGGCCGGAAGATCCACACCAAGGTGTCCGGGGGCGACCCTGGCTACACGGAGACGGCGAAGATGCTCGCCGAGTCGGCCCTGTGCCTGGCCTTCGACACGCTGCCCGAGACGTCCGGTTCGGTGACCACCGCGGTCGCGATGGGCGATGCGCTCCTGGACCGCCTGCAGGCTGCGGGGATCCGGTTCGAGGTCATCGACGCGTCCTAACGCGGGTCGCGTGCGCCCCGCGGAGGCGCAGTTGAGGCGCGTGGGATCAGGGAGGGCATCAGCGTCGTGGTGGTGCCGGGTCGAACCTCGTCGGGCGAGGTGAGCAGGCGGGCGAGCGCAGCGACGGCGCGCGCGGCGATCTGGTCGAACGGCACGTGGACCGTTGTGAGAGGTACCGGCAGTCGCGCGGCCAAGGGGATGTCGTTGTAGCCCACGACGGAGAGCTGGTCCGGAACGCTCAGCCCGGCTGCTCGCGCGGCTGCCAGGACGCCGACGGCTGTGTTGTCGTTGACGGCGAACACGGCGGTGGGGCGTGGTGACGTCGAGAGGATGCGGCGGCCGACTTCCTCGCCGGACTCCATCCCGAAGGTCGAGGGGTGGATGTGGCGGTCGATGTCGTCGATGCCGGCTTCTGTCATCGCCCGCCTGAACCCAGCGACACGTCCGGCGGCGCTCGTCGCGTATGCCGGTCCGGCGACCAGCGCGATCTCGCGGTGACCCAGATCCAGGAGGTGGCGAGTCGCGAGGTAGCCGCCGAGCTCGTCGTCGCCGACGACTGCTGGTGTCACTCCGTCGTGTCGTAGCGCGAGGACCAGCGGGACCCCGCGCTCGCGGAGGTCGGGAATCACCGCGTCGTCTGGTCGTGCGGTGGTGAGGACCAGGCCGTCGACGTGTTGGTTAAGAAGGCTCTCCACCGCCGACCGTTCGGAGTTGGGGTCGTCGGCTGTTGTGGCCACGATCGCGAACAGCTGTCGCTCGGCGGCAGCGGCGGCGATGTTCTCGAAGAGGATGGCCATCACCGTGTCGGTGAGTCGTGGCACGAGCACGCCGATGGTCCCGCTCTGCTGGCGACGCAGGGCGGATGCACGGGAGTCCTTGCGATAGCCCAGACGGGCAGCGACCTCGCGTACGCGCTCGGCGGTCTCGTTGCGGGAAGGCGGCAGCCGTTCGTCCAGCACTCGGGAGACGGTCGAGGTGCTGACCCCGGCCTCTCGGGCGACGTCGCGGATCGTTGCACGCGCGGATCGTGCCTGGCCTGCTGTATCCGTCATGTGTCGCCTCCTCCCCGTCGGCGTGAGCATAACCGCTCCGGAAGCACGAGACTGCGGAGCAGGACGGCCCGGCCGGCAGGTGGTGCCGGTCGGGCCGTACGTCCGCTACCGGGTCACAAGGTGGAGAGCATGGTGGTGACGGTGTCGATGAGCTGATAGCACATGGCGATGATGGTGATGAGCCCGACCGACGCGAGCACGTTCTGCCACCAGTGGTTGCGCAGGCCGCCCATCAGGCGCCGGTTGTTCGCGAGGATCACGAGCAGGACACCCAGTAGCGGGGCGATCAGGACGGTCATCGCCTGTGCGGCAATGATCAGCTGCACAGGCGAAGTGCCCGCGGCGAGGATGGTGACGCTCGCGCCGAAGGTGAGTACGCCGATGATGCCCATCCGCACTCGGCTGGACGCGATCTGGTTCCCGAGCCCCAGACCGTCGGCAAGAAGCGTTCCGCCCGCGGTGGCGTTCGCGATCATCGCGGAGAGGGCGGCGCCGAAGAATCCGAGGGCGAAGATCGTCCGGCCGACCTCGCCGGCCACGGGCTCGAGGACGGCAGAGAACTGCTCGATCGTGGCCCCTGCGGGTCCGCCCTCGCCGGCGAGCGTTGCCGCGGCCGCGGCGATCACGAGTGCGGTCATGATGCCGGGGGCGAGGATTCCGGGGATCGTGTCGGCGAGCGTCGTGTCGCGGTAGTCCTCGGCCCGGAGGCCACGCTCGCGGCTGGCGTAGCCGCCGTAGAAGGCGGCGTTGAGGGAGAAGTTGGTGCCCACCAGGGCAACGATGAGGAGTCCGACGCCGTCCGGCACGGTGGGCACGACTGCGCCCTCGGCTACTCCCATCCAGTCCGGCTTCGTGACGATGGCCGTGACGATGAAGGCGGCCGCCATGAGAGCGACGATGGCGAGTACCAGCTTCTCGATCACCTTGTAGGCACTGCGCGTGAAGAGAATCGCGACGACGAGGACGCTGCATGCGATCGTCCAGATCACCGGGTTGCCGCCGAGCACCAGCGAGAGGCCGAGGCCGGTGCCCACGGCGTTCCCGACGGAGAAGCACAGCGTGATGCCGAAGACTCCGAGTCCGGCCGCGACGCCGGTGGGCTTACCGAGGGTCTCCTTGATGGTCGCCACGACGGAACCGCGTGAAGAGATGCCGATGCGGATGCTCATGTCCGCGAAGACGAGCATCAGCACGGTGGAGAGCACGATGACCCAGATCAAGTCGTAGGCGTACAGACTTCCTGCCTGGACGGCAGAGACGAGATTGCCCGGCCCGAACTGCCATGCGCCGACGATGAAGGCGGGGCCCATCAGCTTCAGCATCTGGAGGACTCCACGCCTGCGAGGCGAGGAGACGGGGTGGCGCGAGGCGCTGAGGGCGTCGGATGACACGGTGGCTGGTACATCAGTGGGGCGGGACATTGAAAGGTCCTCTCATCTCGGCACGTCCCCGAAACCAGCGGAGATGTGCGAAAGAACGCTCACGACGCAACTGGCGTCGGGCGGGACGGCAGCCGACCGTGACAGTCGCCATGATGCCGTCGATGGCTACTCCGCGAGAAGCCTCTGTCGGTGATGACGGGATGCGGAGCGCTGGGCGGCGAACTGGGGGTGTCGCCGGTCGTGTGGTGCGGGGTGGGTGCCGGCCCACGCGGGTTGCGGCGGGGCCGGCACCGTGTTGGGACAGCTCGGGTGCCTGAGGTCGGGCTCAGATGATGCCGGCGTGCTTGAGCGCGAGCGAGATCTCGCCCTGGGCCTCGGGCGCCAGTGGCAGCAGCGGCGGGCGTACGGCGGCGTGCTCGAGCTTGCCGCGCTCGACGAGGGCCAGCTTGAGTGCGACGGTTCCTTCCATGTGTGACCCGCGGTGATAGACATTCTTGGTGACCGGGAGCAGGGTGTCGTGGATGCGGCGAGCCTCGGGGTAGTCCTTCGCCTTGCCGACCGCGATGAACTCGACGAGCAGCTCCGGCGCGATGCCTCCGTATCCGACCAGCAGACCGTCGACATCGAAGATGGTGTGCAGCAGGTACTCGTCGTGGCAGCTCAGGATCTGCAGGTCCGGGAGCTCCTGGCGAAGGACAGGGATCTCGGTGTCCCAGCGGCGCATGTTGCGCACCCCGTTCTTCGTTGCGAAGACGCCGGGCTGGGCCCCGATCTCGAGCTGAGTCGCGAGGTCGTAGCTGGCCTTGGTGGCGTCGGGGTACTGGAACAGGATCAGCGGGAGGCCGGATTCCTCGTGCACGATGCGGTAGCGCTCCTGCGGAGCGCCTTTCTGGTAGCCGAAGCGCAGCCAGCCGTGCGAGGGGTAGAGAAGACCGGCACGTGCGCCGGCCTCGGCTGCTCGCTTGGCCTCGAGTCCGGCGACCTTGTCGCCCTCTCCGGTGATCCCGGCGATCACGGGTACGTCGCCGGCGTTCTCCACAGCGACCTCGATCACCCGCACCTGCTCCTCCGGAGTGAGGTAGGTGCCCTCTCCGGCGTGGCCCAGGTAGACGAGGCCGGTGATGCCGGGGATCGAGGCGTACCACCGAGTGAGTGAGGCGAGTGCGTCGTAGTCGACCTCGAGGTCGCGAGTGAATGGTGTGACGGGCGCGGGAGTGAGGCCGCGAAGGTCGAGGTTCATGAGCTGGGCTCCTCGTGTCTGAATCGGATGGGAACGTTAGCGGGAACGTTCCCATCCATGGTGTGTGACGGACCTCATAGAGTCAAGGGGCCGCTGAGAACTTTGCTTTGGGCGTGCGCCTACGGAGCCGAAAGGTGGGGGGCAGCCCTCGACCTTCGACTCGGGGGTGGGCACGAGGAAGCCGTCGACCCGGTGTCTTGTGGTCGAACCACGCGTCGCAGGTGCGGGTAGAGACGCGAGATGCCAATTGCGTCAGGGCGCGAGCCCTGGGTCGTCAGCAGGGTCCGCTGCTGGGCCGGCTTCGGCCACGGCCGCTGGTGCAAATGGGGAACTGCCGGACGGCTGCTCTGCTTGTCTGGTGCCCCAGGCAAGAGTCGAACTTGCGACCTTTCGCTTAGGAGGCGGCTGCTCTATCCACTGAGCTACTGGGGCATTCGCGAATATCTTGCCATGGTGACGGGTGATACTACGGTTTGGGGTTCGGTGCGGTGAGGGGTCAAACTTGGGGCCCTCGCGTAGGTTGAGTCACCGTCGACTCAACCCGAATCCCCCCAATGACCAGCGACGAGTGACGGTGATCTATGCCTGACGCCTCCATGCCTCCCCGACGTGGGGGTGCGGATTCAGGCTCCGGCGTGTCCGGATTCGAGTGGATGTACGGCGCCGACGAGCCTGAGAGCAACGAGTCTGGGGGGACTCATTCCGGCCGTGGTGCTCGGGTCGCCGACGTACCGACCGACCAGCCGTCGGTGGAGCCGGGCGGTGGCCGGCGAGCTGCGCGTCCGCAGTCCGAGTTCGTGTCGCCGCCGCCTCCCGGGCCTGGTTCATCGGGCGGTGGCCGCCGGGCTGCGCGTCCGGCCCGCCAGGAGCCGGCTCAGCCCGAGCCGCCCGCCGTCGAAGCACCGCGTGCGGAACCGGTGCGGCGGGAGCCGACCCGGGCGGAGCGCTATCAGGCTTTGGGCCGGGGGACTCCCGGGCCGTCGCCGGCGCCTGTCCCTCCCGCCCCTCAGGAGTGGAACGCCCCGGACGCGACGGCCGTAGCCCCTCCGCTGCGTGAGACGCCGCGCCCAGCGCGCCGAATACCTCCGCCGCCCGCCCCTGCTCCCTCCGCTGAGGAGACCGCGGTCGCGCCTGCGCCGGAGTGGTATCGCCAGGATCCGCACCCAGCTCCTCCCGCGCCCGAGGTCCCTGACCAGCAGCTCGCGCCGCCGGCCGCCCGCGAGTTCGACTGGAACGACCCCGGCGCGACCACTGTCGCGCCCCGGCCTGACCCGGCCGACCGGCCCCGAGGGCGTACGTCCTCACGCGATGAGCTGCACGAGGCCCGCCACGAGGCCTATCCCGCCCCGGGCCGCCGGGGTGCTGCGTACGCCTCGGGCTATGACGACGAGTCCTACGACGGCTATCCGCCCGAGGGTGGCTACCAGGAGCCGTACGCCCCCTACCCGGAGGACGAGCGCGAGGATCGTGACAAGCCGCGGGTCAGTGTGTGGCAGGTGCTCAGCTCGACCTTGCTCGTTCTGGCTCTGCTCGTCGGGCTGTTCACCGTCTACACCTACCGCAGCCTGCGGTCGAACATCAGCACCGTCAGTCTCGGCGAGAAGGCTGCTGACGTCGGCCCGAAGGAACCGATCAACATCCTCGTGATGGGTTCGGACAGCCGTGACTGCAAGGGATGTGGCGTCGACGGTGCGAGCGGTGGTGGTTCGGACACCAACATCCTGCTGCACCTGTCTGCCAACCGAAAATTTGCCTACGGCGTCTCGATCCCGCGCGACACGATGGTGAACCGGCCCTCGTGCAAGACCGAGGACGGAAAGACCGCCCCGGCTGAGTACGTGCGGTGGAATGCTGCGTACGCGGCGGCCGGTCCGACCTGCACGGTCGAGCAGCTGGAGTCCGTGGCCGGCGAATTGTGCGGTGAGAAGTGCGACATCACCGTCAACCATCTCGTCGTGGTCGACTTCGCGAGCTTCAAGGGCATGGTCGATGCCATCGATGGGGTCGACGTCTGCCTTCCTAAGGAGGTCGACGACAAGTACACCGGCGCTCACTTCGACGCTGGTGAGCAGAAGCTGACCGGCAAGCAGGCGCTCAACTACGTGCGCTTGCGGCATGGCCTCGGTGACGGTGGTGACCTTGACCGGTCCAAACGCCAGCAGGCTTTCATCGGCGCGATGGCGGCCAAGCTGCTCTCCGGCGACACCCTGTCCAGCCCCACGAAGGTGCTCAGCTTCCTGAACGCTGCGACCAAGGGCTTGACCATGGACGAGGGCCTCAAGGACAACCTCGACACGATGGCGAAGATCGGCTCCGGGTTCCAGAGCATCGGGATGGAGAACATCAAGTTCCTCACCATCCCCACGGTCGCCGATCCTCAGAACCCTGAAGCGACCGTCGTTCTCGATGAGGAGAAGGCGAAGAACGTCTTCAGGGCGATCGCGAACGACAAGCCGTTGACCAAGAAGATCGCCGCTGGAGCCTTGGACGCCGGAGAGGCCTCGGGCAAGAAGAGCAAGAGCTCGGGCGACGGCGACGCAGCTCCAGACGACACCGCGACCGACGGCGAGACGGCGGAGTCGTCACCCACTGACGAGGCCGGTTCCGGCGAGTCGGCGGACACCGCCTCGGGCAGTGCCAGCGCATCCGAGGAAGAGCTTGCCCAGATCGCCGAAGAGGCGAAGGCAGCACGCGAGCGTGCGGGACTGTGCTGATGGCTGAGGACACCTCACCTGAAGCGCCAGAGCCGGACGAACCGGAGGAGCCGGAGTGGAAGCGCAAGCAGAGGCTGGCGCGGATCTTCGGTGACGTACTTCCCGAGACGACCAGCGACGAGCGGGAGTCGTCGGCGGAGTCGGAGGAGTCGGCGTCGGATCGTTGGCTGAAATCGCAGGTGCCGCCTCACCACGGTGGGTGAGACGGCACCTGGGCGCGAATGCGTCAGCGAACGGCGATGCTGTCGCGGATCTGCTTGAGGATGTCGATCTCGGTCTCGCCCGGGTCGGGTTCCGGGAAGAAGCGCTCCTTGGCGTGGGTGTAGGGCTTCACGATCATGAAGTAGACGACCGCGGCCATGATGACGAAGGCGATCACCGCGGTGAACCAGTCGCCGAGGTGGACCCCGCCGGGCGTCCAACCGGAGAAGTCAGGCGTGCCGCCGAGCTTGCCGATCAGGTCCATGATCACCGTGACGGTGGCTGTCACCACCGAAGCGAACGCGGCGCCCATGATGAAGGCGACCGCTAGTTTGATCAGGTCGCCCTGAAGTAGGAACTTCTTGAAACCGCTCATTTCTTGCTTTCTCCTGTTGCTCATTGTGTGAGGTGAAGGAGACCCCGGATATGGCGTGCGTTGGCCGTCAGTACGCGAAGGTGAGGTAGCCACCCACCCCTGCTGATGTGACGTCCTCGACGCTGTTCTCGGCGACTCCGACGATGACCAGACGCCCCGCCGAAGTGTTCGTGACGCCAAACCCCTCGGTCTTTCCTTGTGCCATGGAATCATCGCGGCTCGGTTCCGCGCCTTGAGGGAGGCTGAGGATCAGCGTGTCGGTGGTGACCCGGGCGGTCTCGGCGGTGGCCGGGTCGGTGGCGTAGAGGTCGACGGTGTCGCCGACATGGAGCAGCCCGGCCATCTCGGCGTCTGGGAGCCGGACCGGGACGGCCACCAGGTCGGGGTGTCCCTCGGTCAGCTCGGGACCCACGAGACGTACGTCGGTGACGGGCTCGCCGCGCCGAAGGGGCGCTGCCAGGCGCTCACCGAGCGGCGCATCGGCGAGGTCAGCGGGCACGTTGGCGGGGTCGGTCGAGACGGCGGTGAGGTCGGCAGCGGTGAGGACCGTGCCGACCGGCAGATCTCGGGAGGCGACCGCCATCGTCGAGGTGTCGGGTGGGTCCGGCCGGGTGGCCGAGAACCCGATCGCGACCGCGGAGGCGGTCAGCAGGAACGCCAGCAGGCGTCGATGGGCGAGGACTCCGCGGCGTACGCGGCGGGACAGGGACGTGATTCGTGTGAACATGCGGGCACGCTAAGTCGCGCTCGCGATTCCCGCATCTCGCTATCCACAGCCCAGGTCAGATTGTGGATGACCCTGTGGATAACCCGCCGCCGCGGGTGGGTCTCAGTCCGAGGAGCTGGAGGCGGCCGGCGTCGGGGAGGAGGTGCTCGAGGACGACGTCGTCGAGGACGTGGAGGACGTGGAGGACGTCGTCGAGGAGGACCCGGACCGGGAGTCGGTGCGGTAGAAGCCGGAGCCCTTGAAGACGACGCCGGCGGCGCTGAAGACCTTGCGCAGCTTGCCGCCGCACTCAGGGCACTCGGTCAGCGAGGCGTCGCTGAAGCTCTGGAACTGGTCGAAGGCGTGGCCGCACTCGGTGCAGGCGTACTGATAGGTGGGCACGTTTCTCCTAGAACAGAATCTGGCACTCGACGGGCGCGACTGCCAATATTAGCGAACGCCTAGGAGAAGCGCTGCATTCCCTCCGCGCTCGCGGCCGCTCCGACCGCCCGGTCGTGCGCCTCGACCGGCACCGAGACGCCGATCTCCCACGGATAGAGAAGGACGCAGGTAAAGGTTCCGGCCGGCACCCGAGCCAGGACGCGGTCGTAGGATCCGCCGCCACGCCCCATTCGATGCCCACGTGAGTCGACGGCCAGGCCGGGGACGAGAACGACGTCAGCGCCGGCGATCGCGGAGACGCCCAACCGCTCCCCGCCGGGCTCCAGCAGCCCCCGAGGCGCCCGGACCAACTCTCCGTCGTAGGCGGCCCAGTCCAGGTCGTTGTCCGGCAGAAGACAGGGCAGGAGGATGCGTTTCCCGGCCGCGTCCAGCTCGTCGATAAGAGGTCCGGTGCCCGGTTCGGTGCCAATCGAGACGTAGAGCGCAACCGTTCCGGCGCTGCGTACGTCTGGAATATCAGTGACCACCTGCGACAGGGAACGCGCGAGCGAACCCAACCGAGGGAGCCCGATGCGCCCTCGGCTGGTCAGCAACTGGTCGCGTAAGGCAGTCTTGCGCCCCACGAAGTCAGCGGGGGCTGGACTATCAGAACCCGGAGGGGTGTGTGAACCCGACACAACGACAGCCTAGGCTTTCCTCTATGGGTAGCCCAGGTTTGGCCAAGGCAATGGCGAAGATGCGCGATGCCGGCGTAGATGACGTCGCGGTGCAGACATTCGCACATTACTACCGCCAGCTCGAGCACGGTGAGACCGGGATGATCCCGGAGGAGACCATCGAGCCGGTCGACATCCCGTCGATCAGCGACGCCGTGGTCACCGATGAGGAGGCGCACGCCGCCATCTCGACCACCGCGGTGATCAAGCTCAACGGCGGCCTCGGCACCTCGATGGGCATGGACCGCGCGAAGTCGCTGCTGTGCGTGCGCAAGGGTCTGAGCTTCCTGGACGTGATCGCCCGCCAGATCCTGCACATGCGGGAGAAGTACGACGTACGTCTCCCGCTGCTGCTGATGAACTCCTTCCGCACATCCGAGGACAGCCTGGCCGCGCTCGAGCGCTACCAGGACCTGCCGGTCGAGGGTCTGCCGTTGGAGTTTCTGCAGAACCGCGAGCCGCGCCTGCTCGTCGACAACCTGACCCCGGTCGAGTGGCCCAAGGACCCCGAGCTCGAGTGGTGCCCGCCGGGCCACGGCGACATCTACACCGCCCTGCTCGACACCGGGCTCCTCGACCTGCTCATCGAACAGGGCTACGAGCGGGTCTTCGTCTCCAACTCCGACAACCTCGGCGCCGTCCCCGACGAGAAGGTCGCCGGCTGGTTCGCCAAGTCCGGTGCCCCCTTCGCCATCGAGGCCGTACGCCGCACCCCGAGCGACCGCAAGGGCGGTCACTTCGCGCGCCGCAAGTCCGACGGCCGCCTCATCCTGCGTGAGACCGCGCAGACCCTGGACGAGGACAAGGTGGCGCTGCAGGACCTCAACCGCCACAAGTACTGCTCGACCAACAACATCTGGTTCGACCTCAAGGCGCTCAAGAAGGTCCTCTCCGAGCGCGACGGCATCCTCGGCCTGCCGCTGATCCGCAACGAGAAGACCGTCGACCCCGCCGACCCGAAGACCCCCAAGGTCGTCCAGATCGAGACCGCCATGGGCGCCGCGATCGAGGTCTTCCAGGGCTCGCAGCTGATCGAGGTCGGTCGCGACCGGTTCGTGCCGGTCAAGACGACCAACGACCTCCTCGTCCTCCGCTCCGACGTCTACGACATCGGCGACAACTTCGTGCTCGACCAGGTCGCCGACGTGGTGCCGTTCATCGACCTGGACGGCGACTACTACAAGTACGTCGCGAACTTCGACGAGCGCTTCCCTGAGGGCGCTCCGTCACTGCGCAAGGCGTCCTCGCTCACCGTCAATGGCGACTGGACCTTCGGCAAGGGCGTCCAGGTCATCGGCGCGGTCTCGCTCGACGGCGCCGACGCCGAACGCGTCGCGCCCGCGACAGTTCTCTCCGACTAGTGTTGGCGGGGTGACCCCCGCCGAGTACCGCGAGCGAATCCTGGCCGACCTCGAGCCGATGCCGGCCTACCCGCAGCCCTTGATGGACTGCCTCGGGCTGGCGGTGGCGGAGGACATCCATGCCGAGGTCGCGCTGCCGGGCTTCGACAACTCCTCGATGGACGGCTACGCGGTCCGCTACGCCGATGTCGCTACCGCCTCGGCAGAGGCTCCGGTGCGGTTGCCGGTGCTCGGTGAGATCGGTGCCGGGCAGGCCTCGCTGCTGGCGCTCCCGCCGGGTGCGGCGGCGAAGATCATGACGGGCGCTCCGCTGCCGACGGGTGCCGACACGGTCGTGCCGTACGAGTGGACCGACCGGGGCGTCGCCGAGGTCGAGATCCGGCAGACGCCGGAGGAGGCCCAGCACGTCCGCTACGCGGGCGAGGACGTCGCCAAGGGTGACCTGCTCATCCCCGCGGGCACGGTGCTCGGCCCGCGCCATCTGGGCCTGATCGCCTCCGTCGGCCGCGCGCAGGTGGCGGTGCGCCCGCGCCCCCGGGTCGTGGTGCTCTCGACCGGCACCGAGCTGCGCGAGCCCGGCGAGACTCTTGGCCACGACTCGATCTACGACGGCAACTCCTTCCTGCTGGCCGCCGCCGCTCGCCGGGCCGGCGCGATCGCCTACCGCGTCGGGATCGTCCCTGACGAGCCGCGGGCGTTCATGACCGCGCTCTCCGACCAGCTCGTCCGCGCCGACCTGGTGGTGACCTCCGGCGGCGTCTCGATGGGCGACTACGACGTGGTCAAGGAGGCGCTGACCCCGGAGGGTGTCTGGTTCGGCCCGGTGAGCATGCAGCCGGGCAAACCGCAGGGGTTCGGCCGGATCGGCGAGGAGCGGGTTCCGGTCCTCTGCCTCCCCGGCAACCCGGTCTCCTCGTTCGTCTCCTTCGAGCTCTTCGTGCTCCCGGCGCTGCGTCGGCTGATGGGCATGACCCCCGAGGCCAGACCCGTACGCCGCGCCGCCCTGACCCACGCGGTGCGCTCCCCGAAGGGCAAGGAGCAGTACCTCCGCGGTTGGTACGACGGATCCCGTGCCGGCGTGTCGCCCATCGGTGGGCCGGGATCCCACCTGATCGGGGACCTCGCCGGCGCCAACTGCCTGATCGTCATCCCGCCGGAGACGACCTCGCTGGACAAGAACGCCGAGGTGGACGTGATCGAGCTGGATGTGGAGTTCTGATGGCTGATCGACTCACCCACGTCGACGAGACCGGCGCGGCCCGGATGGTCGACGTCTCCGAGAAGGCGGTCACGGCTCGTACGGCGACCGCATCCGGGCGGGTGCTGGTCGCACCTGAGGTCATCGAGCTGCTCCGCGGAGAGGGCGTACCCAAGGGCGACGCGCTCGCCGTCGCCCGCATCGCGGGGATCATGGGCGCCAAGAAGACCCCCGACCTGATCCCGCTGTGCCACCCGCTGGCGGTCTCGGGCGTCAAGGTCGAACTGGGCGTCGCTGACGACGCCGTCGAGATCACCGCGACCGTGAAGACCACCGACCGCACCGGTGTCGAGATGGAGGCACTGACCGCGGTCGCGGTCGCCGGACTCACCGTCGTGGACATGATCAAGGCCGTCGACAAGCGGGCGGTCATCACCGATATCCGGGTCGAGACGAAGACCGGCGGAAAGTCGGGTACCTGGGAAGTCGGGCAGAGCCAGCGATGAGCCTCAAAGCGACCGTCGTCGTGGCCTCCAACCGCGCCTCGGCCGGTGTCTACGAGGACACCACCGGCCCCCTCCTGGTCACCTTTCTGGAAGATCTCGGTTTCGTGGTCGGTCCTCCCGAGGTCGTACGCGACGGAGACCCGGTCGGCGAGGCGATCGCCCGCGCGGCCGAGGAGGGGGCGCGGGTCGTCCTGACCACCGGCGGCACGGGACTGACCCCCACCGATCGCACTCCCGAGGTCACCCGCCCGCTGCTCGATCGCGAGATCCCCGGCATCGCCGAGGGCATCAGGGCGGCCGGAGTGGCCAAGGGGATCCCGACGGCGCTACTGTCCCGCGGTCTGGCCGGTCAGATCGGAGCGTGCGTGGTGGTGAACCTTCCCGGGTCCCGGGGTGGCGTGAAGGATGCGATCGAGGTCCTTCGTCCGGTGCTGCCCCACGCCGTGGAGCAGAGTGTAGGAAGCGACCATCAGTGACCGATCCCGGCTGGCCCGCCGTCCTCTCTCACGGCGCGGTGACCCTACGCCCGCTCGACCGCACCGACGCCAAGGCATGGACCGATGCGCGCCGCCGTTCGGCGGCCTGGCTGCACCAGTGGGACGCGACCGTTCCCCCGGGATCGAGCGCGCGGCCCACGACGTTCGCGAGCCTCGTACGTCGTCTTAGGCGTCAGGCCAAGCGTGGCGTGACCTATCCGTTCGCGATCGATGTCGACGGTGTTTTCGCTGGTCAGGTCACGGTCAACAACATCGTGCGCGGCTCCGCGCAGTTCGCCTCGATCGGCTACTGGATCGACCAGCGCTTCGCCGGACGCGGCGTGATGCCGCTGGCGGTGGCGCTGGTCATCGACCACTGTTTCACCGCCGCGCGGCTGCATCGGATCGAGATCTGCATCCGCCCGGAGAACTCCAACTCGCTCCGTGTCGTGGAGAAACTGGGCATCAACGAGATCGGATATGCGCCCCGATTTCTGCATATCGACGGTGCCTGGAGAGATCACCGTATCTTCGCGATAACGGTTGAAGAATGTCACCAAGGAATGCTGGCCAGGCTCGGTTTGTCACCTGAATGAGGCATTGACTCGGCGTGTCCTCCTGAAATCACACAAGTCACACGCGACACACCACTGCACGTCCGCCTACGGGCTGGTAATGGCTCCTACGCTTCTTAACGTGGACCCGAGCGCACTCATCTTCGTCGCCCTCGCCGTGGCGTGGGCGGTGTACTTGGTGCCCAAAGCGCTCGAACAGACAGCGACGGCCGAGGACGGGACCAAGAGCCGGGCCAGCGCCGCCATCTCCAAGTCCCGCCGGATCCTCGCACGGCGAGAAGCCACCGGCAAGGACTCCACCGATCTGGTGACGGAGAAGTCGCCGAAGAAGCCGGAGGCGGAGGCCGAGGCGATCCCGGAGCCCGATCAAGGGCGTGCTCCGCGACCCGTCCCGATGGCCGTACGCCGCCGCGCGGCTCACGCCGCGGCCAAGCGCCGCAGCATCGTGCTCGGTGTGCTCGTCCTCGGTCTCGCCGTGGTCGGCGCGCTCGTCGGCTTCGGTGTCTTCGGGCCGGTGTGGATCGCGATCCCGAGCGTGCTGGTCGTCGCCTGGCTCGTCACGTGCCGGGTCAGCGTGCGCCACCAGCGTGAGGTCTGGGCGCGGATCCCGTTCCCCGAGGACCTCCCCGAGTCCGAGCCGGTCGCCCCGCCCCGGGTCACCTTCGACATCGACCAGGACACCGGCGACCTGGTCGCCGTCGTCGAGCACGACGACACCGGCGAGCACCTCCCCGCGGGTTCCTGGAAGCCGGTGGAGACACCTCTGCCGACGTACGTCTCCAAGGAGGCCGCGCCGCGCCGCACGGTCCGCACCATCGACCTGGACGCCACCGGCGTGTGGAGCTCGGGTCGCAACGCCGCCGACTCCGAGCTCGTCCGCCAGGCCGAAGAGGCCGAGCGTGCCGCGGCCGAAGCCGCCGAGGCTGCCCGCGGCCGCGCCACGGGCTCCTGAGGCCATACTGATTGGGTAACACCCGCGACGAGGTGCTAACGTTTCTCATCGCTTGGGGCTGTGGCGCAGTTGGTAGCGCGTCTCGTTCGCAATGAGAAGGCCAGGGGTTCGAATCCCCTCAGCTCCACCAATAAGAACCCCGCCTGACCTGCGGAAACGCTCAAGGTCAGGCGGGGTTCTTTGTGGTTGGTGCTGCCGTTCCGGTGAAGATTCCCCCGGATCTCCGCCGTCCTACGTCAACCCCACCAGTCCGGGGGACTCTTACAATCGAGACAGCGACTCGCGCCCGAAGGGTCCACCCTTCGTCTGGGCGACCCTGCATGTGAACAGATGCGAGCCGGACGGCTTCCACAAAGTGGTGCCCGACCGGCGATCGCGGAAGAGTGGAGAGTTATGGCTCAGTTGGGGCCGGGGATGGCCGCTTCCCGCCGGCAGACTTGGAAGCTCGGTCTGCTCTTGATGCTCAGGGTGACGCTTTCGGTCGGGGCGTTGTTCGCGGCGTACTACCTGATCCCGACCAGGACCTCGGGCGGGATCTCCGAGGTGGTGTGGCTGGTCATTTGCCTGTGTGCGTTCGCCGCGATCGTGGGCCTCCAGATACTGGCCATCGTGCAGGCGAAGTTTCCCATCCTGCGTGCCGTCGAGGCGATGGCTGTTCTGGTTCCGCTGTACTTGCTCATCTTCGCTCGGGTCTATTTGTGGAACTCTCTTCAAGACCCGTCGGCCTTCACCGAACCCCTGGACGACACGACCGCTTTGTACTTCACAGTCACAGTCTTTGCCACCGTCGGGTTCGGGGACATCTTCGCGGAGACCAACAGCATGAGGCTCCTGGTGACGCTTCAGATGATCCTGAACCTGGTGGTGCTGGGGCTGGTGATCCGACTGGTCACCTCCGCCGCACGGCGTGGTGTCGCCCGGCGCGATGAAGAGCGCCAAACCTGACAAGACCGGACATGCCTCCGGTCGGGGTCTCGACCGCGGCGTTCGAGGTCCTGGCGCGGCGGTCAAAGCCCCGGTCAGAGGGCCACGCTGGCGAGGACTTTGCGGTTCATCTGCCCTGGGTGAGGTGACGCCCCCCGATTCGTGGTGTCTTGAGGGATGTTGGTTGATGCCAGTGAACGGAGGGTGGTCCAGCATGGTCACACCTTCTTCGGCGGCTGCCGTACCAGCGGCTACGCCGAGTTCGTGGTGGAGTTGGCCCGTACTTGGACGCTGGCTTGTGGTCAACGTGTCGGCCTTCGTTGCGATCCTCTTCGGCGGCGTTGCTCTGGAGCTGTTTGCAGCGGACACCACGGAGAAGCTGGCCGGAAGTAGCCGCGTTCTCGCAATCCTGCTCGTTGCTCTGATCGGTGGAACGGTGCAGGGGCTCGTGCTCGGGAGATGGCAGTGGAACGTCCTCAGACGGCGGATGCCGGGCCTCCGGCGCCGCCGGTGGGTGGTCGCTACGACAGTTCCATCGCTGATCGTATGGCTGTTCGTTCTGGCGCCTGGAGCCGTCGACATCGTGGTGGCTGGAGGAGACATCCTTGAGATATTCAAGAACGGCTTCATCCAGGCACTCGTCTTCGGGCCCCTGATCGGCCTCTCCCAAGCAACAGCACTCCGCGACGACACGACGCGCTGGGCCTGGTGGCTGTTGGCCAATGTCACCTCCTGGTTGTTCGGTGCAGCCACCTACAAGTTGGGCGAGTGGCTGCTGGACCAGATAGACCTGGCGAGGGAGATCACCCCCGCGTTCCCGGTTTCGGCCTTCGTAGTGCACGGCATCTGGATGCTGTGGGTCACCGCCCCCAAAGCCACCGCCCCGCTGTCCACGCCACCGGAACAGGCGGTCTGACGTCATGGGCGACGCACTCCTTTGGGGCGCCCGTCGCAGCTCGGACTCTCCGCACCCGCTTGGCCCACCGACGTGCACTTGCCGGCGCGGGCGCTTGCCGGGGCGGGCGCTTGCCGGCGCGGGCGCTTTTTTCATTTTTGCGCGCTGAACGATGGCGGTCTGCCCGGTCAGCGGTACGTTCCCCCTGATTCCCCCCGAGGGGGCAATGATGCGCAACGGATGCAACGCTCGGGGCCCTTGCTCAGCGCATGAACGAGGGTCGACAAGCCTTCGCAATGAGAATGCCAGGGGTTCGAATTCCCTTAGCTCCACCAACAAAGAACCCCGCCTGAACTGCGGAAACGCACAAGGTCAGGCGGGGTTCTTTGTTGCTAGTGCTGCCGTTCCGGTGAAGATTCCCCCCGGATTCCCCCCGAGCCGTTCAGACGGGCCAATCCAGCCTCGTCAGCGACCGTTCCGAGATGGTGCAGGTAGATGTTCGTCGTGGCGATCGACGCGTGCCCCATCCAGGCCTGCACCATCGTGGCGGGGACGCCCTTTGCGAGCCAGTCGCGATCGTCCACGGCTCGCGCCCAGAAACCCATGCGCCGAGCGTTCGTCCGGCGATGATGGGGGACATGCGGCACGTCGACTTGGTGATCATCGGTTCCGGCTCGGGCAACGCCATCGTCGATGAGCGGTTCGACGACTGGGAGGTGGTGTACATCGAGAAGGGGGTTGGGTCCCGAGGCTCGTACGGTGGCACCTGCCTCAACGTCGGCTGCATCCCGACCAAGATGCTGGTGCACACCGCCGATATGGCCGGAGCCCCGGGTGAAGCGCGGCGACTCGGCGTCGACCTCTCCCTGAACGACGCGGACTGGCCGCGGATCCGCGACCGGGTCTTCGGGCGGATCGATCCGATCGCCGATGGCGGCCGGAAGTACCGGCAGACCGGCCGACCCAACACGAGTCTGCTGACCGGCACCGCGCGATTCACTGGACCGAAGCAGCTGACTGTCGTCGACACCGAGACCGGCGATGCCACGGCGCTCAGCGCCGACCAGATCGTGATCGCCGCGGGCAGCCGCCCGGCCGTTCCCGATGTCCCGGGGCTGGCCGAGAGCGGGTTCCACACCAGCGATTCGGTGATGCGGCTGGAGCGGCTGCCGGCGAGCATGGTGATCATGGGCGGTGGCTTCATCGCCGCGGAGATGGCCCACATCTTCGCCTCCCTCGGTGTGAAGGTCACTGTCGTGGCCCGCTCCGGACAGCTGCTGCGTCAGCAGGACCGCGATGTCGCGCGCCGGTTCACCGAGATCACCGGTGAGCGTTGGGATGTGCGTCTGAACCGCGCGATCCAGCGAGTGGACGGAGGCGGTGACGGGGTCCGGGTGTTCCTCGATGGTCCCCACGGTGAGGAGCGCCTCGAGGCCGACGTGCTCTTGGTCGCGACCGGCCGGGTGCCCAACAGCGACCTGATCGCGGCCGAGGTCGGAGGGCTCGAGCTCACCGCCGATGGTCGGATCGTGGTCGATGAGACCCAAGCCACGATGGTTCCGGGCGTGTGGGCCCTGGGCGATGTCAGCTCGCCGTACCAGCTCAAGCACGTGGCCAACCGCGAGGCTCGCACCGTTGCGCACAACCTGCTCCACGCAGAGGACCTGATCCGCACCGATCACCGCTACGTGCCGCACGCCGTGTTCACCGAACCGCGGATCGCGTCGGTCGGGCTGACCGAGCAGGAGGCCCGAGCCAGCGGCATCGAGTACGTGACCGCGACCCAGGAGTACGCCGGCATCGCCTACGGCTGGGCGATGGAGGACACCACGGGGTTCGCGAAGCTGCTGGCCGACCCGAACACGGGCACGCTCTTGGGTGCGCACATCATGGGGCCTGAAGCGCCGACGTTGATCCAGCCGCTGATCCAGGCGATGCAGTTCGGCCTCGATGCCCGGACGATGGCACGCGACCAGTACTGGATCCATCCGGCGATGCCCGAACTCGTCGAGAACGCGCTGCTGGCCCTGCCGCTGGCGTGACCGCTGGGTGCCACGACGATGCGATCACCGCTGCCACCCGAGCCGTCCAGACGGGGCGGACCCTAGGCTGTGGCCATGTCGGCACGTCAATGGATGCTCGGGTTGGAGCGAGCGTGGGATGCAGCGAGATTCCGTCGGGCAGGGTCGCGGGTGCCGGCGGACTTCCGGATCGAGTGCTATGGCGGGCACGGGAGTGCCGAGGGGGTCGTGGTACGCGGTCGGGTCGTCGACGATCCGCCGCCCTCAGAGGCCGTGGAGGGCGAGGGTGCGGGGGCCGCCGTACGCCGCATGATCCGCCACTTCGTGACCGACGAGCTGCCGGGTGTGCCGCTTCGGGTCACCGTGGGTGATGCCGCGGTGGACGCGGTCACCGATGACGAGGGCTACTTCGTGGCACGGCTGCGGCCCGACCCGGAAACGCTGGAGACTCCGTTGACGCGCGGCGCCGTCGAGCTGGCCGGCGAGTACCGCGGTCTGGCCGGCGACTACCGGGCCACGGTGGAGGTCCGCGTGCCCGTCGGTGAGGCGCAGTTCGGCGTGATCTCCGACATCGATGACACGATCCTCGAGACCGGGGTGCAGCGCGTCGGGCGGATGGTGCGTCAGACCCTCACCGGGTCGGCGCTCACCCGTACGCCGTTCCCTGGCGCGCCCGAGCTCTACCGCGACCTTGCCGCCCGCGCGAACCCGGTCTTCTACATCTCCTCCAGTCCGTGGAACCTGCATGCGTTCCTGGACGCCTTCATGCGTCACCGTGACTTCCCGCGCGGGCCGCTGCTGCTGCGCGATCTGCTCGGCAGCGCCGCCGGCCGGGAGCCGAAGAGCGGGCGCATCGACGAGGTCCTCGCGCTCCATCCCAGCCTTCCGTTCGTCCTCTTGGGCGACTCCGGTGAGCACGATCCGGAGATCTACGCCGACGCCGTCCGCCGCCATCCTGGGCGGATCCTCGCGGTCTACATCCGCGAGGTGCGGCTCGATCCTCACGACGGCCGCGTCGAGCGCGTGTGGAGCTCCATGGGCGACGAGGTGCCGCTCGTGCTCGTCGCCGACAGCGAGGCGGTACGTCGCCACGCCACCGGTCTCGGCCCCCTGCGAGAACGGCACGGCCCCGAGGGCTCACGACCCGTACCGCCTTCTAGTTGTTCGCGAAGTGGCGGGCGAGCTGCCGGTGCCGGACCTCATGGCGTTCCGCGAGATGGCGCAGCGCTTGGCCTGTGCCGCTCCTGATCCAGGACGACCAGATCGACCCAGACCGCTAGCCCTGCGGCAAGCCGACGCTGTTCCTCTGGAAGTCGATCAGCCGTTCGTTCTCGTAGGCGATCCGGCGGGCAGTGCCCTCGAGCTCGCTGAACATCTCCTTCAGGTTGCGAATCCCGGCGGACGACTGACGCGCGATGAGTCCTGCCAGCTCGAGCGCGACCGCCTCGGCCTCGCCGGCAGGAGCCGTACGCTGGGCCAGGCCTGTCGCCGCAGCCTCGTCCGCCCCGACCGGGCGCCCGGTGTAGATCAGCTCCTTGGCGCGCGAGAGGCCGACGAGCTGGGTCAGCCGGGCCGGGCCGACCGGAACGCCGAGCCGCGCGCCCGCCCACGCGAGCTTCAGATTGTCCCCGGCCACGCGCAGGTCGCAGCCGGCGACGATCTCGGCGCCGGCGCCCACGCAGTTGCCGACGCAGACAGCGATCGTCGGCACGGGCACCTGATCGACGAGCCGATAGAGCTCCGCGAACGCCTCCATCCGGGCGACTCCGCCTGCCGCGTCGAGGGGTTCGGTGACGTCCGCGCCTGCGCAGAAGGCGCCGGAAGATGTCGTCGAGAGCACCACCGCGCGGATCTCGCCGTCATCGGACAGCTCCCTCAACGCCTCGTTGAGCAGGCGGAGCGTCGGGGTGTCGAGGGCGTTCCGCTTCTCGGGACGGTTGAGCCGGAGGACCTCGACGTCTCCGCGCCGCTCCCGCACGAGGCTGGTCATGGCCGATCCACGAAGATGTCGTACTCCAGATCGCCGGTCCCGCCGTACTTCGAGAAGTCCGTGACTCCGGCATCCCGAAGCACGTCGACATCCAGGAACGAGTTGCCGGTGCACTCGCGCGAGGGGCGCCCCAGGATCTCCACCGCGGCGTCCGCGACGATCTCGGGCGTACGCGACCTCTCCACCGCTGCATCTCCGCCGAGGAGGTTCTGAACCGCGGCCGTGGCGATGAGGGTCTCCGGCCACAGGCAGTTGGCGGCGATGCCGTGCTCGGCGTACTCCGCCGCCCAGCTGAGCGTCAGCAGACTCATTCCGTACTTCGCCAGGGTGTACGCCGGGTGCGCGCCGAGCCACTGCGGCGACAGGTTGATCGGCGGCGACAGCGACAGGATGTGCGGGTTGGCCGATGCGCGCAGGTGGGGAAGCGACTTGCTCGTGAGCAGGTACGTCCCGCGCAGCTGGATCTGGGTCATCAGGTCGAAGCGCTTCATCGGCAGGTCTTCGGTGCCGTCGAGCGCGATCGCGGAGGCGTTGTTGAGCACGATGTCTATGCCGCCGAACCGCTCGACGGTCTGTGCGACGGCGTTCTCCACCGAGGCCTCGTCGCGGACATCGCCCACCACTGCCAGCGCCTGACCGCCCGCTTCCTCGATCTCGGCGGCGGCGGTGTGAACGGTGCCGGGGAGGCGTGGGTCGGGCTCGTCCGTCTTCGCCAGCAGCGTGACGTTGGCTCCCAGCCTTGCCGCGGCGATGCCCACGGCCAGGCCGATGCCGCGACTGCCGCCCGACATGATGATGGTGCGTCCATTAAGGCTCATGCCTGGGGACGTTACAGATCTCATGCGGCTGTGGCAATGATGTAAGTAACACATCGTCTGCGGATGCGGGATTCATGTAAGGTCCGGAGGGATGTCACCGACTCATCCCGATGCGAGCGCCCTTCGCCCTGTGTCCGCCCGATCGGCGCTCCTGGGTCTGCTCATGAGCGCCGAGGTGCCGACGTTGTCCGCCCGCGAGCTCGTCGCGGGAGGCCGTCTGGTCGGCTTCTCGGAGACGACGGTCCGGGTCGCGCTCTCCCGC
Source organism: Nocardioides sp. NBC_00850 (assembly GCF_045207335.1). Lineage (NCBI taxonomy): Bacteria > Bacillati > Actinomycetota > Actinomycetes > Propionibacteriales > Nocardioidaceae > Nocardioides > Nocardioides sp. NBC_00850. Next base: position 198,389 of record NZ_CP108845.1, on the reverse strand, counting down.
ATGGTCGCCGCCGACGACCTGGTCCGAACCGCGGACGGGAGATACCAGCTCTCCGAGAGGTTGAGCCACCGCCAGCGCCGCCAGGAGTCGGCGATCCACGTGCAGACCGGCGCCTGGGACGGTGACTGGGACATGGTCGTGGTGACCGCTACCGGCCGCTCCGCCGCCGACCGGGCGAGCCTCCGGGCGACGCTCACGGAGCTCCGTCTGGCCGAGCTGCGTGAGGGTGTGTGGGTACGCCCCGCGAACCTCGACCTCGAGTGGTCCGATGACCTCGCCGGTCTGTGCGAGCGGCTGACGATGCGGCCCACGACCGATCCCGCGGAACTCGCCGGGAGACTGTGGGACCTGGCCGGCTGGGCCGACCGGGCGCGCGAGCTGCTGGCGGCCACCGACACCGACGACCCCGTGCTGCGGTTCACCGCCTGCGCCACCTCCGTACGTCACCTGCTCGCGGATCCCGTCCTGCCCGACGAGCTGCTTCCCGAGGACTGGCCAGGTGCCGCGCTGCGGAAGGCGCACCTCGACTACAAGGACTGGCTGATCGACACTCGCCAGCACGGTGAGCTGTCGGCCACCGTGTCAGGCTCCGAACAGCAGGTAGAGGCCCATGTAGGTGTAGAGCACCATCGCGATGAGTAGCGGCAGCTGACCGGCGACCTGGTGACGCCGTGGGAGGATCTCCAGGGCACGGTCGTGAGCTGCGATGACGCCCAAGACGTGCCCGGTCACGATGGAGACGACCTTGGTTGTGGCCAGGAGGGTCGCATGCTGGGAGAACCAGTAGTTGACCTCCCAGCCCCCGGTCCCGAACAGATTCGCCCCGGTTCCGATGGGGTCGCTGATCTGGATCAGAGTCTGTGAGCCGACCTGCACGAAGAAGCTCAGGTAGTGCGCCACCATGTAGCCGACGACGATCGGGACGATGGAGTGAGCGAGCTGACGTGGGATCTGCCAGCGATCGACGCTCTCATCGACCCCTGTTGCCATCGACGCCGCCATGAAGACGACTCCGACGACGGTGACCGCCGTCAGGAGCCCGGCCGTTCCCAACACGGCCGGATCGATGCCGCTGGACTGGACGAACCGGATCCAGGTCACGCTCTCGCGCCAGCTGTCGTATGCGGTGCTCGCGAGGAGGACGGCGACGGTGGCCACCAGTCCTGCTTCGCCCGGCACCCGGGCAAGGTGGCGTAGCGGACTGATCCAGACGAGGTCGCTTTCGTCGTTGCGTCCCCAGGGTGAGAGGTGGGCCAGAAGGGTGGAGTAGACCTCGAAAGGGTCGGCGCGCTCGAGCCAGCGTTCGCCGAAGATCGAGCCGCCGAGCAACATCGCTGCCAGGTAGCACGCGAACCACGCGCGAACCGAGCCCAGGTAGGTCGCTTGGGGTGAGACGAGCTCGAGCCAGACGAAGGCGAACAGACCGATTGCTGCGGGCCAGTACCCCAGGTGGGCCGGATATCGGCGTATGCCTTCGCCAGGTGGTCGTCCAGCGACCTTGGCGAGGATCAGGTGAATGGTGCGGGCCGGGCTGACAGCACGGTAGAAGCGGCCGAACAGCAGCGAAGCCGGGACGATGCCGACCCAGAGCCAGACGTAGACCACGCCAAAGGTGGGGTTGTTCAGCAGGTCCGGCCCGAACAGGGCGGGCCAGAGCATGAAGCAGAAGAACGTCATCCCGAGCGCACGGATGCTCATGGTCCAGCCAGGACTGTCCAGGAACGCGGCGAGCCCGGAGGGGACGGCTCGCTCGCCGCCGGCGGTCGAGAACCGAGGCGTACGCCAGGCCAGGAGCAGCACGACGAAGGACAGCGCGAGGGCGGCGGTGCCGCCCGCGATCGCGAAGAGGGCAGGAATGGGCAGGTCGGCGCCGCCGCCCAAGCCATGCATGGGCAGGATCAGGGGGAACAAGTCAGCGCACCTCGATGAGGGCGACGACGGCGCTGGTGTCGTGGTCCTCGACCTCGACGGTGCCAGGCGTGTTCACGACGATCTCGCTGTTCGTGGTCCCCCGGGAGAACTCGATGAACTGCTCAGAGGCGGAGTGGACGTGCAGCTCGCCGGCTCGATCGGAGTCGATCTCCACGAGAAGCTTCTCTCCGGTGCCGAGGTCGATCTCCTCCGCGTTGGGCGACACCTCGTCTCCGTCGATCGTGACCGTGAGAAGCGGACCGAGATCGGTTGACTCGGTCGTGGGGCTGACCGAAGCTGCTGGCGATGTGGCAACCGAGGGGGTCACGGAGGACGTTGCGTTGGTCGGCTCGGGCGGTGGGGCAGTGTCCTCGTCGACGCCTCCGCACGCGGCGGGCGCGAGGACGAGTGTGAACGTCGCAGCGATGGTGGTGCTGAATCGCGCGAGAGGGCGGTGGCGCGTAGGCATGGGCGGGTCCTAACCGGGGAGGTTCGAACCGGGTAGCCCTGCGAGTGCCACGACGATGGCCGAGGCTGACACCGCGGCCAACTCCTGCAGCCGCCGGCGAGCGGGCTTGCCCCGCCGGCCGTCGCCTTCCTCGAGGTCGGATCTGCGCCGCCGCTCCCGGTACAGGAGCGCCACGCCCGTGCCGAAGATCACTACCGCCAGCGCGCCGTACGCTGCCAGCTGCCAGCCGTCGGTCGTGGTCGCCGCGAGCAGCAGCGCCGCCCCGACCACCGGCATGATCCGGGCAAGCAGCCGCGTGGCGGGCGCCACCTGTCCACCGGCTCGACGCAGGACCGTCCACTGCATCACCGCGGCGCCGACGCCGACCGCAGCCGCGAGTAGGAGCGCGGTGTCCGCGGCCACGCTGAGCGGCCTCGGTCCGGCCGGTGCGTGCGGGCGGGCGAAGACCCAGGTGGCCGCCAACGCCGAGGCGGCACCGAGCACAGTCGCCGCGGCCGTCCAGCGCTCGACCGAGGTCCGGGCGGGCGCGCTCCGGAGGAGCTGCCAGAAGCCCAGCGTGAGCGGCAGCAGGATGAGCAGCCTGGCCATGAGCGCCGCCCCGATGTCCGACTTGACCGTCCCAGCGAGGAGCGCCGGGTCGAACGCCTCACCGAGCGAGGTCCGAGCGGCGTAACCGCCGAACGAGAGCAGGGACACGAGCGTCGCCAGCACCATGGTCGCCCACGTGTACCGGAGCAGACGGCGCGATCCCGTGCGGCGGGCGCCCCCAGGCCACGCGACCCCGAGCACGAACACGGTCCCGACACCGAGCACCATGGCGGCCGTCGCGAGGGTTCCCGCCACCGTGTACACAGTGACGACGACCGGGTCGCGGTCGACGACGAGACCGGGGACCGCAGTGAGCCTCGCCGAGGAGAACACCGAGAAGGTCGACGACCCGACCATCGGTTCGAGGGTGCTGGACGGCACCGACCAGACGACCGAGTAGATCCCCTCGTAGCGGGTCTTCGGCATCGGCACGGCAATCGCGTCGTCGGCCCCAGGCGGGTTGTACGGCCGGGTCGACACGATGCGCTCGCCTGCGGGATCAGTCATCTGGACCGTCGCGAGCTCCGCCGGGACGGGCCGGTCGAATGTGATCCGGACCTCGTCGGGGGACTTGACCGTCTGGCCGTCCTTCGGGCTCAACGAGACCATTTCCGGGTCGCCGGATGGCGACGGCAGCACCGTGAGCAACACTCCCCAGCAGACTGCGACCAACACAATCAGCCCGATCACGCGCCGACGCAACCTGGGGCGGCGTGGGGTTGTGACAGTCCGTGGGCGAATCTCCTGCGCCGTCATCGGCGAGCCTCCTTCTTGATGGGGAACTCTGGGGGAAGTTTCGGGCCCGGCTACACCCGGGGCACGCGCCAGCACGGAGGTGACGACCTCCGCTGCGCCGAGCCACTCGGGGCGCTGGGCCCAGTGGGGACGGTCCGGGGCTGTGCTGCGCTGCACAGCCCCGGACCGTCGGTGGTGTCAGATGGTGATCAGCAGGCCGACTCGTCGATCGGGTTGATCTGCTCGCAGGTCAGACCCTTTCGCCAGGCCTCCGGGATCTCCTGTGACCAGCCGTTGTAGACCAGCGGGATGGCCACGACGCCCTGTCCACCCACACCGGGGTGGGCGACGAGCTCGTCGTCCATCTTGGTGTCCGGCGTCGGCCCCAGCGGCAGCTGGCCGGCGACGGCGGCATCCGAGATGTCGCCGTCGTTGTTCGGGTCGACGTCGATGACCTGCACGGCGTTGGAGAACTTGTTGGAGACGTAGGCGTAGTAGCCGCCGCCCTTCTTGGCGCCGAAGTTGGCGCCGTGGCAACCGGGGTTGCATGGCAGATCCTTGACCATCTTGTTTGTCTTCGGGTCGATCACGTTGACCGTCTGGGACAGGGTGTTCACCGCCAGCAACGCCTTACCGTCGGGGCTCACCGGGAGCTGGATGGTCAGTCCGCCCCACGGCTTGCCCGCCTCGGGACCGGTCTGCGAGTTGTAGTTCTCCCACAGGTCGATCGTGGAGTTCTTGGCCACACCGCCGTCGGGGGTCGCACACGCGTCCTCCTTCAGGGACACGCACGACACGCTCATGCCCAGGAAGTTGGACAGGTACGCCTTCTTCGAGTCCGGCGTCATCGACGTGGCGATCGGGAACGCCCCGACGGGCTCGTGCCTGACGGTCCCCGAGTCCAAGTCGGCGATGACGGCTTCCTCGGTCATCGTGTTCGGCGCGACGACCGTCTTGCCGTCATGGCTGGTCCAGTGCGCGTGCGGGTGGGGGGTCATGCCGCTCTCCGGGTCGGCGTGGATGCGCTGAATGACCTTCGTGGCGCCCGGCGCCGCCTCGACGATGTCCGTCCCCGCGTTGATGCCGATCGTGAGGTTGTCGTTGCCCGGACGGGTCATCACGTGCGCCGGGTTGGGCCCGACCTCGAGGCTCCGTACGAACTTGCCGGTCTCCCGGTCGAACACGTCGGTCTCGCTGTCGAACCACTCGTTCCCGTAGAGGTACTTGTAGTTCTTGTCCGTCCACATGTTGTGGACGTTGTTCATGTTGATCTCGGGGGCTGCGATCTTCCGATCGATCGTCCAGTCCTCGACGTTGATCTTCGTGATGGAGCCGTGCTTCTCCTTGCCTGCGTAGTCCTCCATCTGAGTGGCGATCCAGGTCTCACCCACACCAGGGGTGGTCGGCGCCTTCAACGCGGGCAGCTTCCTCGGGTACCCGAACTTCTGGTCGAAGTACGCGTCCAGGTTCGGGATCAGCACCGGCTTGCCGTCTGCGTTGTATTGCAGGATCGGGGCGGGCGGCTGGACCGGGTTCCAGGACACCTCCTTGGTGCTGCTGTGCTGCTGCCAGTTGTTCGGGTTGGTGGCCGTGAAGAAGGTGTTCACCAGCCGCTGGATGATGTCGGCGTTCGACGGAACAGCCTCGGGCTTGCCGTTGACCACCAGCTTCTCGCCGAAGTCGAGACCCAACGTCAGCGGGTCGTCGACCACGACTGCGCCGAGCATGTAGGGCGCGACCGAGTCGGTAAAGGCGTACAACCCCGGCTCGGTGAGCTGGATCGTCTTCTCGCCGTAGAAGGCGCCCTTGGAGTCCATGTACGGGAACTTGTCCGCCCCCTCCGGGGCGATCAGCCCGATCGGGTTGCGGATTCCCTGCGACTTGGCCGGGTCCACGTTGAACGTGACGGTGACCGGAGGCCCCTCGACCGCGAACTCCTGGAGGGAGTCCAGGACACCCATCAGATCCACGCCGACCGGCAGCGAGGCCAGGTCGACCGGCTCGCCCGCCGGCATGTCGGCGACGGTCGCCTTGAGCTCGCCGATCAGATCCTTGGCCTCGGCGGCCTTGGGAGCCGCCTCCGGCGAGGACTTCGCGATGCCCTGCACGGTGGCCAGGGTCGAGTTGAGTGCCAGCGGGTCGGTCGCGGCGCCCGCCCCGCCGGCGGTGCCGAGCCCGCCGAGGAGGTTCTCCACCAACGACGCGTCATTCGGCAGCACCGGGCCACCGATAGAGGGCAGTCCGCCAGCAGGTACGGCGACCCGGGGGAGCTCGGCGATCGCGAGGGACTTGCTGCCGAATAGGTTGAGACCGGAGTCGAACCATCCTCCGTTCTCGTCGGTGATGTCGAAGGTGATGGGGAGCGGGCCCACCCCGACCGGCTGCTGGCCTACCGCCGGCATCGTGGCCAGACTCGCCGCTGTGATCGCCGAGGCCGCCGCCACGGCCACTGCGCCGAGTCTGCGTCGTCGCTTCCGGGGCCCCAAGAAGCCTTGGGGAGCTAATTCAGACATGAAGAATGCCTTTCCTTTTCGCGCATTGATTTCGAGCTCCAAGGTGAAAATTTGGGGAATCCGAGGAGTGCGATCCACTCAATCCCGCGCTCATTAAGGGCCCAGAGCCCTAGGTGAAATCTAATGGTTAATGGGACCTCACAACCTCACGAGGGCATTAAAAACTGGGACGAGATGAGGCAACAAGCGGGCGGATGTTGTTCTCGATAATACCCCGGGTGGTTTCGCCTCGATAATACCCCCGGGTGTTTATGCGGGACCCCTAATGGGCGCCTGGAAAAAGCCATCGAAAAGGCAGAGTTGGACACTGGCGGGCCCATTTTACTGTCGCGTTACATTACGGCGACGAATCAGACATGCCTGGTCGGCCTACTGGCTATCTGGCCCGAAATGGCTTTTCTACGAAGACCTGAAACATCCAAAACAAACCTCTGAAACATCCAAAACCAATTGGGTATGAGGAGGGGAAACGTAAAGAAGGAGACGTCATGCCCAGTCTTACCTACGTTTGCGAGGACGGCTCCAGAAGGACGGTCCGGGTGATCGGCGCCGGCGCGGCATGCGCCTTCACTCCCCAGATCAACGATGTTCTGTATGGCGACAAACTGTATGTCGAGGCGCAGACAGGAAGCCCGTGACCGCTGTCGGAGCAGGTCGAGGCCGCACTCGCCGTCCATCCGGAGGCAGACGTCACCTCGGTCATTCCGGCGGAGGACCCCGACCGAACCGCCCAGGTCGTGCTCGGGGGCATCGAAGGCCTGAAACAGACCGGGAGCCACTTCTCCTCGGAGTCGCTGACCGTGTACGTCGATCCGTACACCGGTGGCGTCAACGGCGAACTGGTCACCGTGGACAACCGGCCACCCGCGCAGGTGTGGCTGCGCGAGCTCCATGGCAACCTGCACCTGGGCGACCTCGGTCGGCTCTATTCCGAGTTCGTTGCCAGCTGGCTGCCCTTCATCGTGCTTGGCGGCCTGGTGCTGTGGCTCAGCAAACGCGCCCGTGGCCGATCCCTGCGGACCGTGCTGGTTCCGTCCTTCACCGCGAAGGGACGAGCACGCAACCGGTCCTGGCACGGGGTCCCGGGTCTCTCTGGCTGGCGGTCGGTCTGCTCGGCATCAGGTCGCATTCGTCGTCCTCGACGCCAGAGGCGCCGCCGAAGCCTCGGCGGCGCGTCACCCTGCCCTTGGCAAGAGGCCGTTACATATCAGAGGGGACGCCCGAGCGCCGTGGCCAGCGAGACCGCGACCGCCATCACGGCGAGCTCGAGCCCGGCCCACGCGATGATTGGAGTGGGCTGCTGGCGTGCCACGCGGTCGACGATGGCAGTACGGATGTACGCCCCCGAGCAGCCCAGCACGACCATGCAGGCGAGCTTGCCCATGACCAGCCAGCCGGCACCGGTCTGTGTCAATGCGTCGACTGCCTCTCCGAGGGACGGCGTCACGTCGCCGGTCAGCCGGGGCGCGGCCAACAACAGGCCGCTGACCGCCACCAGCGCGAAACTCACCTCGGCGACCCGCGAGAACCGGGGAAGAACGACGGCCAGCGCCTGCCGGTCGGCGCTGATGATCAGAGAGGTGATTGCCAGTCCGCCCACCCAGAGTGCCGCTCCGGCCACATGGAGGGCGCTGGCCGTCATCAGCAGCAACGGCGGCTCAGCCTGCGAAGCGTGCCCGCTCATCGACACGGCCACCAGGCCCGCCAGCGCGATCAGGAAGCCCGCGTCCGGTGGCAGCGACGGCCGCCGCAGGCGGGCAGCCGAATAGGCGGTCAACGCTCCCGCCGACCCGGCGCTGATCAGCAGTGCGACACCTAGGCTGACGTTTCCGCCGTAGCCGAGCACGCCGCTGACCGGCAGCCGTAGCTGGCGGAGAGAGATCTCCGCCGCGTTGAACCAGAGACCCAGCAGCGCCGCGACCGCCCACACTGCTGCGGCCCACACCGCCGCCGTTGAAGTACGTCTGGCCAGGGCAGGGGCACGGTCACGACCAGCCTCACCCAGAAGCACCAGCACCAGCACGGAGCCCACAGCTCCGAACGCGCACACATTGGCGATCCAGCGGAGCAGCGGAATCCCGGTGCGCACCACCACCGACGGCTCCGGAATGCCGACGACTGGCTGGGGCAGCGTGACCAGGATCCCGAAGGCAAGCACGACGAGGCTCGCGCCGACAAGCACCGAGACCTGCAGGAGCCGGATACGGTCGTTCATGTCGCATCCGTTCGGCGTACGGTCTGGCGACCGACAACTCCGACGCACGCTGCGATCGCGGCCAGCAGTGCGATCCACACCCACGTGGGCATCGCTGCCAAACCACGCGGCCGATCTACGTCGAACGCCGTCATCGCGTTGGCAGCGGACGCGGTGGACGCGGTGGACGCGGTGGACGCCGACCGCTGGATGTTGATTGGCACTGACCCGGTGATCGGGTGACCGTCCGCTCCGAGCACCCGGTAGTGGACCTGGTAGCGGCCCGGAGGTCCCACCTCACCCATCGAGGCGGTCAGGGTGTTCCCGTTGATGCGAGCACGACCACACGCCCAGTGGCTGCCCTGTGGTCCGGTCACCACCATGCCGTTAGCGCCGGGAAACGCCTGGATCGGCTGGTCGAAGGTGAGCACCACCTCCGACGGGCCGGCGGCGAGCACGGCGCCGGCGCGCGGAAGGCTATTGACCAAGTGGGCGTGCGCGGACGCTGGCGCCGCTGTGAATAGTATGGGGATCAAGAACGAGAGCGCGAAGATCGTCGCTGCGAACGCCGTGGCGAGGCGCTGCGATCCGCGTGTTGAAGCATTCGACATTGCTTCCACCTAAGCGAGTTTCGAGGGTCATTGAACTAGGGGTGATCCATGGCTCAGTCGGCACCGGGCCCCGCGCAGGAGAGCGCAGCACCACGTGTTGCGTGCCTTCTATGGCTCGGTGCCCGTGATCCGGCTCGGAGTTCTTCCCGCCGTCCGTGTCGGCGCCGACGCGGGAGCGGCTTCAATCACCGCGGTTCCGGTGGCGACGACGACGAATGGGATGGGGATGGCGGCAATGCTGCGGGCGATAACCTTCTGCATGGCGAATACCCACCTACCCATTTTGTGTTCGTGAACGCGCACGACGATGTGCATTGGTTGGCTCCGAAAGTTGGCACTTATAGTTGAACTCAGACCAGTTGCGGAGCAGTTACGTATGCGCATGTCGCCTGTAACTAAGAAAAGCGTTAAGTGAAGTGCTCTTAACGCTGGTGTTCAGGGAATTGGGGTGGCTGCAACACCCCCGTAACACCTTGCTGTCTTTCAGCCTTTTCCGCCGTTGGGGTGAGTGGGTTGTGATGCCCGAATGCCCATACGGGCTGGGGTATCGACTTATCGAAGGAACACTTTTTGCCAATGCGCCTCGGGCGGTCGAGGAGCCTCTACACCCTCGGCAAGGTGAAAATGGATGACCTTTACGCGTACGTCTTCAGAATCGTTCGGGGCGTGCCATCGAAGTGCTCGTCGGCGAGTTCCACGTCGTCGCCCGCGCGCTCACCGGCCACACCCGCGCGTTCTCCAGGTTCTCCATGGCCGCCGCCGGCGTGCTGGTGGCGCTTGCCCGACTGCCCGCGGTCAGCATCCGCTCCGATTACCTGAACCTCGGGACGGTGCCGGTCACCAGAGCAGGTGCCGGCACCTGTACGGCCGATGTGGTGATCCCGGCCGCCGGTCGCGTGGAGGTCCAGGTCGGCATGCGACGGAGCCAGTTCGAGAACCCTGTCGCCGCCTTGACCTTCCAGGCGTACCGGCTCAACCGGTTCGCGGTGGGCTGAATTCCCATGCATGTCGATGACCGGTCCATCCCGGCTGGGGTGAGATGACGGCGCGAGGCTGTGGCGATACCACCCCCGGTTTCCGTATAGTTGCCTCCCCGCGGGCCTATCCCGGACGTCGCTCCGATTGGCCTCGCGTTGGCTGTGAGGTTGTGAGACCTAGGAACGCCGCAAGTTAACGCTGCTGTGGTCGTCAGGTCGATCAATCTCGCCAATATGGATGAGCAACGGGCTGAGAGCCCTGCATTGCCGAACTCACCGGAGGCAATGCAGGGCTCTCTGGGGCCCTGAACCAGAAGACACCGCCCTTCGGTCGCAACGGCGCGATCCCTCGCATCAGCCAGCACCACGAAAGGGACGCCACCGTGGGTTTCTCGGGAACAGTCGATCGTCGTGATGCCGCCGTGGCGGTGGCCCCCTCGGCCCCGGCAGCCCCCGAGCCGGACCAGGCGACAGAGGTCGTCGCGCCGCCTGCGGCCCAGGCTCCGGTGCCGGTCGCGCTCATGGCGAGGCCTCCGTCGCAGTCGTCATGTTCTGCCTACTGCTGATGGCCTCGCGACCGCAGCCCGTGCCCGCGCTAGCTGAATCCGAACCGAACCCACGGACCTGACATGACTGCTCGACGTACTGCCGCGCGGCTCTTCGCGGCCCCGGCCACGCTCGGGATCGCCCTTCCCGCCCTCGCCGATCCGGCCGGCGCCCACGTGTCCGTCACCCCGACCGAGACCGCGGCGGGTGCGCACACCCCGCTGTGCACCGTCACCAACACGATGGCGAAGATCTAGGTAGCCGACAATGCGCAACCACGTGACCGACTCGAACTCGGCCCGCCGGGGATTCGTTGCGGGTCCCGCACCGCGTCGTGCGGCGGGAACGATCGTTCATGGCTGCGTGGATCTGAGGGCTGGATGGGTGCTCCGCGCCGTGCGCGCCCTGGTCCTGTCGGCCGTTGCCCTCGGCCTCGCGGTCGTGGCGCACGTGTCGGCCGGTGGCGTGCACCCGGACGCGTGGACGATCGTGGTCCTGCTCGGATTCTGCGCGCTCGGCAGCAGTGTGTGGCTCGGCCGGGAGGCGTCCAGGCGCCAGATCTTCTTGCTCCTCATCGGAGGGCAGACCCTGTTGCACGGGGCGATGACGGTCACTGCCGGGAATGCCGGTGACAACGGCACAGAGCACTCGACATTCAGCGGCACCGTGGTGACCACCCTCCAGCATCTCTTCGAGGAGCTGACGCCCGCTCATGCGCCGATGACGCTTGCGCACCTTGCCGCCGCGGCGCTCACCGGCCTGTGGCTTGCGCATGGCGAGCGGGCCTTGTGGGACCTGATCGGCCTGGCCGCCCACGCGACTCGTCGGGCCGTCTTGTCGCTGGAAGTCCCGCACGTGTGCGGGGTTCGTCTCTCGGGTTCTCACCCGCCTGCAGCGTCCTTCCTCGTCGCCGCCCCGCTTTGCCAGGTCTTCTTGTGCGATACCCACGTTCGTCGCGGTCCTCCGGTGGTCTTCTGCGCCCTTTGACGGGGCGCACTCAGACCCAGAAGCCATTCAGACGCGCGACCCGGTGGTGGTCGTCGCGCACTGCGACATGCCTCGAGGAGAACCTTGACTTCCAATCTTACGATCGACCCCGGGTCGATCGACGAGAACGATCCCGCCAAACCATCAAGGCCAAGAAGTGGGCCGGCCAGGCCGTCCGGGGGCCTGTTCCGGGCCTTCTGGCGCTGGCACTTCTACGCCAGCTTCCTGGTGATCCCGGTGCTGCTCGTGCTGGCCAGCACCGGGCTGATCTACCTGCTCCGCTTCCAGATCGAGCCGATCCTGCACGCCGATCTGATGAAGGTCGACGTGCCGACCGGGGCACAGCGACTGTCGTACGACGAGCAGGCAGCGTCCCTGCTCGAGGAGTATCCGGACGGGCGGATCGCCGCAGTCCTGGAACCCTCGGCGTCCAACCGGTCGACCGACTTCTCGCTGTCCACCGCGGCTCCCGGGACTCCGTCCTGGGAGGACGACACGATCCGCGAGGTGTACGTGGATCCCTACACCGGTGAGGTGCTGGGCGAGCTCGACCCGAACAAGACCCTCTCCGGGTGGGCGAAGACCACCCACGGCAACATGATGCTGGGCACGACCGGCGAATACGTCATCGAGCTCGGGGCCTGCTGGGCGATCGTGATGGCCATCACCGGCTACTACATGTACTGGCGAGGACGCGTTGCCCGCGCGCGCCGCAAGGTCGCCAGGGCGGCGGGCGCCGCGCTGCGACACAAGCACGCCACGGTCGGCCTCTTCGTCGGCGTGGGCCTTTTGGCGCTGGTGGTCTCCGGGCTTCCCTGGACGGTCTGGTGGGGCGCGAAGGCCCAGGAGTTCGCAACCTCACAGGGCACCTCGTTCTGGTCCGAAGACCCCGGCGCGCAGTCCTCGGCTCCCACGCTCGACGCATCGGTGCCGCACAGCCACAACGTCCCCTGGGGCGAAGGTAAGTCGAAGGTCCCCACGTCGACGTCCACCGGCATGGAACCGGTCGGGCTGGATGCCGCTATCGCCACCGCCGACGAGGCCGGATTTCGACACCCGATGACCGTCGTGCCGCCGGCCGATGACAAGGGTGTGTACTCGGTGCTGTCCTACGCGTTCAACTCACCTGGGCATGAGTCTGCTCTCCACATCGACCAGTTCACCGGGAAGCCGATCACCGAGTTCGGTTACGAGGACTATGGCGCGCTGGCCAAGGTCGTGGGCCAGGGCATCGCCCTGCACGAAGGGCGCCGGTTCGGCGTGCTCAACATGATCGTCTCCGGGGCCTTCTGCGTCGCGGTGATCTTCATGTGTATCGCCGGCCCGATCATGTGGTGGCGCCGGCGCCCCAAGGGCTCTCGCACTGTGGCCGCTCCCCGAGGACGCCTCGACCTCAAGACCGGACCCATGGCAGTGGTCGGCCTCGTCCTGTTGGGGGTGGCCCTGCCGCTGTTCGGAGCCTCCCTGGTCGCCATCTTCGTCCTCGACCAGATCATCCTGCGCAGGGTCGGACCACTGAAGAACTTCTTCAACACCGTCTGATGCACTGCACCGCCGAGTGCCGCCGCGCTCCGAGCGCGGCGGCACTCTGGATGGTCGGATCGATACCGGACTCGGGCGCGAGCCCGAAGTGCTCCAGCGAGCGGCGTACCACTCGGCGGCGTCGATGTTGAGTGGCCCGGAGACCCACGTCGCGTAGGGCGGGTTCACGAACCTGTTCTCCTTGACCGCGGGCAGGTCGCGGGAGGCCGGGTTGGCCTTGAGGACCTTGACCTTCTCCTCGTAGGACTGGCCGGGGTGGTCCACGAAGTAGATGACGTCTGGCTTGGCTCGAGGTGCGTGCTTCGATGACTCCCGGAGCAAGGGGTAAGAACACGATCCGGTTCCGGATCCAGGACTCCGCCGGAGCGCCCGTGCCGCTGGCCAGACTGCACACCGTGAGCATCCGGGCCAATGGCCTGGACCTAGGGACGGTGCCGGTCGCCAGAGCAGGCGCCGGCACATGCACGGCCGATGTCGTGATCCCGACCGCCGGCCGCGTGAAGGTCCAGATCGGCATGCGACGGAGCCAGTTCGAGAACCCCCGTCGCCACCCTGACTTTCGACGTTCCGGGCTCCTGATGACCCGGCGTGATTCAGCCCGATGGCCAGTGGGCGCTCGCGTGCGCGAGCGCCCGCTTCTCCAGCTCTGCCACCAGCTTCTCGAACAGGGCTACCGCGGCCGGCGCGCTCCAGTTCGGAGCGAGGACGTCGTGGGGCAGGCCCGGGTCGCGGAAGGGGAGCTTGCGCCACTGGCCGACGACGTCGAGATAGGTCACGAAGGCGTCCTGGCCCGATGGCGTGGCGTCCTCCAGTCGGGCGGCGAGCGCGCTGTGGGCTGTGATGAAGTCGCGGTAGCTCTGGTCGATCGCGTCGAGGTCCCAGCTGCTGTAGAGCAGCTCGGTGAGGTCCTGGGGGCCGTGGTAGCCGCCGACGAAGATCGCGGCATAGGACTCGAGCCCGAGCTCGGTCACCGCCCGCTCGGCCGCGTCTCGCATCCGGGCGGGCGCGATCCACAGCGCGGTGCCGACGTTGCCGAAGCCAAGGTGGGAGAGGTGGGCGCGCAGCTGGTGGCGCTTGGCGCGCATCGACTCGGGTACGCCGAAGTGCACGATGCACCAGCCGTCGGCCAGGTCCGCGGGTTTGCGCGCGTGCCAGATCACCTCGTCGCCGGCGGCGAGTGTGGAGCGGGCAATTGACGTGAGCCCGTATCCGCGGGTGCCATCGCGGGTCTCCGAGTCGAGCCAGTCGTTCCGCTTGAGACGGTGTACGGCGGTGCGTACGGACGGCGCGTCGAGGCCGACCTGGGCGAGCAGGTCGATCGCGCCGGCGATCGGCATCCAGTCGCCGAGCGGTCGCACGACGGCGCCGAGGAACGTCACCACGGTGGTGCGCGATCGTCGGTTGACCTGTGTTGCCGGTGCAGACCCCGCCTTCGTCACCTGCGGCATTCTGCCGGATCCTCCGTCGGCTTCCCGCGTACCCACCGCACGTGGACCTGGTCGGTCTCGCCGGTCCTGAGCAGCTGCAGCCGAGGCGGGATCTTGTCGCTGCGCGAAGTCGGTGGCTTGCGCCGCCCGGCCGCCCACTGGACCGGCCAACCGGCTGCCTCCCCGTCGTAGTCCTGCTCGGCAGCGGCGTGCAGCGTCCAGTTCGGGTCGAACAGATGGGTGCGGCCGAGCGCACAGATGTCGGCACGGCCCGCGAGCAGGATCGAGTTGACGTCGTCGTACGAGGAGATGGCGCCCACGGCGATCACCTTCACTCCAGCCGGCTCGGCGACAAGGTGTCGGATCTTGTCGGCGAACGGGGTCTGGTACGAGCGGCCGAAGGCGGGCTTCTCGTCCTTGCTCACCTGGCCGGAGGAGACGTCGATCGCGGCGGCGCCGTGCTCGACGAACGCGCGGGCGATCTCGACGGCGTCGTCGTCGGTGTTGCCGTCGGGCATCCAGTCGGTGGCCGAGATCCGTACGGTCACCGGGATCGGAGCCGGCACCGTGGAACGGACCGCGTCGAAGACCTCCAGGGGGAAGCGGAGCCGGTTGGCCAGCGGTCCGCCGTACTCGTCGTCGCGATGGTTGGCGACGGGGGAGAGGAAGGAGCTGAGCAGGTAGCCGTGCGCGGCGTGGATCTCGACCAGGTCGAAGCCGGCGTCGACGGCGCGCTGAGCCGCCGACACGAAGTCTGCGACCACCTTGTCCAGGTCGACGCGGCCGGCCTCGCGCGGGACGTGGCAGCCCTCGCCGTAAGGGAGCGCGGAGGGGCCGATGACCTCCCAGTTGCCGGCGTCGAGAGGCTCGTCCATGCCGTCCCACATCAGTTTCGTCGATCCCTTGCGGCCCGAATGGCCCAGCTGCACGCCGATCTTGGCGGTGGAGTGGTCGTGCACGAAGTCGACCACCCGGCGCCAGCGGTCGCGCTGCTCGTCGGTCCAGATGCCCGGGCAGCCGAGCGTGATCCGGGCCTCGGGGGCGACACAGGTCATCTCGGTCATCACCAGCCCGGCGCCGCCGAGCGCCTTGGAGCCGAGGTGGACCAGGTGGAACTCGTCGGGGACGCCGTCGGTCGCGGAGTACATGTCCATCGGGGAGAGCATGATCCGGTTCTTCAGCTCCAGCTCGCCGATCCGGACGGGCTGGAACATCGCCGGCGCCACCTCCTGGGATCCTTGGTGGCGCGCGAACTCCGCCTCCATCAGACGCGCGAAGTCGGCGTCGCGTTCCTTCAGGTTCTCGAAGGTGATCCGGCGCGAGCGGGTCAGCAGGTTGAAGACGAACTGCGCGGGGTCCTGGTCGGCGTACATCTCGATGTTCTCGAACCACTCCAGCGAGGCCTGGGCCGCGCGCTGGGTCGACTCCACCACCGGCTTCCGCTCGGTCTGGTACGCCTCGAGCGCCTCGTCGAGGGAGGCGTGCTCGTGGAGGCAGGCCGCGAGGGCGAGGGCGTCCTCCATCGCCAGCTTGGTGCCCGAGCCGATCGAGAAGTGAGCGGTGTGGGCGGCGTCTCCGAGGAGCACGACGTTGCCGTCGTACCAGCGCTCGTTGCGGACGGTCTGGAAGCTGATCCACCTGGAGTTGTTGGTCAGGATCGTGTGCCCGCGGAGCTCGTCGGCGAAGATCTCGGCGACCCGGGCGACGGCGTGCTCGTCGGAGGCACCGGGCGCGAGGACCTGGTGCTCGGTGCTGTGCAGGCCGGCGCGGCGCCACACGTCCTCGTGCATCTCCACGATGAACGTGGAGCCGCGGTCGGAGAAGGGGTAGCCGTGGATCTGCATCGTGCCCCACTCCGTCTGCTTGACGAAGAACTGGAACGCCTCGAAGACCAGGTCGGTGCCGAACCAGATGTACTTGTTCCGACGGCGGTCAAGGCTGGGCCCGAACCGGTCGGCGTACTTGGTCCGGACGGCCGAGTTGACGCCGTCCGCGGCCAGCACCAGGTCGTACGAAGCGCGCAGCTCGTCGGGGTCGGGAGCCGCGGTCCGGAAGTGGACGGTCACCCCCAGCTCGGCGACGCGTTCCTGCAGGATCTGCAGCAGGTCCTTGCGTGACATCGCGGCGAAACCCTGGCCTCCGACGGTGAACGCATGGCGCTGACCCTGCCGGTCGGTCATCGCGACATCGATGTCGGTCCAGCGGGCGAACAGCTCCTCCATCCGGTCGTGCACGACCTGGTCGGCGCCCTCGATGCTGCCGAGGGTCTCGTCGGAGAAGACGACGCCGAAGCCGAAGGTGTCGTCGGGGGCGTTGCGCTCCCAGACGGTGATCTCGTGGCTCGGGTCGAGGGTCTTCATCAGCGTGGCGAAGTAGAGCCCGCCGGGACCCCCTCCGACGATCGCGATCCTCATGTCCCGCCCTCCGCCGCAATCATCTGACGCAGCTTGAAGTGCTGCAGCTTGCCGCTGGTGTTGCGAGGCAGGGACGCGACGAAACGCACGTCGCGCGGGTACTTGTAGGGGGCCAGCCGGCCCTTGACGTACTGCTGGATCTCCTCGGCCTTCGCAGCGTCGCTGTCCACACCCTCGCGGAGCACGACGAAGGCGCAGACGACGGCACCTCGGTCGGGATCGGGGCCGCCGACCACGCCCGCCTCGACGACGTCCGGGTGGGTGCCCAGTGCCTCCTCGACCTCGGGGCCGGCGATGTTGTAGCCCGAGGACACGATCATGTTGTCGGTGCGCGAGCGGTACCAGTAGTAGCCGTCCTCGTCGCGGACGAAGGTGTCACCGGTGACGTTCCAGCCGTTGACGATATAGCTGCGCTGGCGGGCGTCGTCCAGGTAGCGACAGCCGACCGGGCCGATCACCGCGAGCCGCCCCTCGACGTCCGGTCCGACCTCGTTGCCCTCGGCGTCCAGGATGGCGGCGCGATAGCCGGGCACCGGCTTGCCGGTCGCCCCGGGGCGGATGTCGTCACCGGCCGCGGAGATGAAGATGTGCAGCATCTCGGTGGCGCCGATGCCGTCGATGACCCGCAGCTCCAGCTCGCGCTCGAGCTCCTCCCAGGTCTCCCGGGGCATGTGCTCGCCCGCGGTGACGGCGACGCGCAACCCCTTGAGCTGCTCGATCGCACCGGACTTGAGGATCTGCTTGTACGCCGTCGGCGCGGTCGCGAGCGCGGTGACGCCGTGGGTCGCGATCAGGTCGGCGATCTGGGCCGGCGAGGCGGCCTCGGTGAGCAGAGCACAGGCCCCGGCCCGCAGCGTGAAGACGACCAGCATGCCGAGGCCGAAGGTGAACGCGAACGGCGCCGTGCACGCCACGACGTCGCTCGGCTCCAGCCGCAGCGTCGCCCGGCCGAAGGTGTTGTCGATCGAGAGGATGTCGCGGTGGAAGTGGGTGGTGATCTTCGGGACCCCGGTCGTCCCCGAGGTCGGCCCGAAGAGTGCGACGTCGTCGGCCGCGGTGTCGACCGCGGCGAAGTCGGTGGGCTTGGCCAGGATCCGGCGGGTCAGGTCGTCCTCGGCGTCTCCGCCGTAGGCGACCACGGTCAGGTCGGGCGCGACGGTGTCCCGGACCGCGTGGACGTCTTCGACGAACCGATGGTCGACGAGGGCGACCGCGGGCCGGGTCTTCGCGACGATCGGCCCGAGCTCGGTCGCCCGGAGCGCAGCCATGGTCGTCACGACGATGCCCCCGGCCTTGAGTACGCCGAGCCAGGCCGCGACTGTCCACGGGTTGTTCGGGGAGCGCAGCAGCACCCGGTTGCCGCTGACGAGACCGAGGTCGTCGACCAGCATGTGGGCGATCTGGTTGGCGCGGGTGAGCAGCTCGCCGTAGGTCCACACCGTGCCGTCGGGGGTGCGGAGGGCGGGACGGTCCGGACCGTGCAGCGCGGTCGGGACGTCGATGAGCTCGGAACCGGCGTTGAGCCGCTCGGGGTAGTGGAGCTCGTCCGTGGTGAACTCCAGCGTCGGCCACTGCTCGGCGGGCGGCAGGTGGTCGCGGGCGAACGAGTCGGCGTACCCGGACCGGCTGAGCGCGGTCATGACGCCGCTCCCGCGGCTCGGATCATGCCTTCTTGGACGACGGTCGCGACCAGCACGCCGTCGGTGGTGAAGAAGCGGCCCAGGCCGGTGCCGCGGCCGTCCTCGACGGAGACGGCCTCCTGCGCGTAGAGCAGCCAGTTGTCCATCGCGACCGGCCGGTGGAACCACATCGCGTGATCGAGGCTGGCGGTCACCAGACCCTCGTCGGCCCACGCCAGGCCGAGCACCCGCAGAGCGGGCTCCAGGATCGTGTAGTCGCAGACGTAGGCGAGGGCCGCAGTGTCGCGCTGTCGGTCGGTCAGCCCGTCGACCGGGCGGAGGGTGTCGTACGGCTTGACCCAGATGGCCTGGTGCGGCGACCGCTCGCCCTCGACGATCAGATAGACCGGCCCCGGCACGTGTCGCATGTCGAAGCTGCGCCCGCCGGACCAGTACGCCTTGGAGGTCTCGGTCATGGTGCCGCCGGTGCGGTCCGCGAGGTAGGCCGCGGACGTCGGCAACGTCTCGGGACCGGGGATGCCGGCCGGCATCGTGGCTTGGAAGCTGCCGCTCGGCTCCCCGGCCGCGAAGCTCGCCATGCACACGTAGACGGGCTTGCCGTTCTGGAAGCCGCGCACCTGGCGGGTGCTGTAGCCACGGCCGTCGCGCAGCACCTCGACCTCGTAGCGGACCTCGGCGCCGATGTCGACGGGCCGCATGAAGTAGGAGTGCATCGAGTGCATCGACTTGTCGTCGGTCACGCTCCGGGACGCGGCGACGAGCGCCTGGGCCACCATGTCGCCCCCGTACGCCTTCGGCCACGGGCACGGCTGGGTGGTGGCGGTGAAGGCGAGGTCGAAGACCTCCGGCTCGCACTCCTTGAGGGTGACGGCGTCCGTGAACGTCTGTGAGCCGGCGGTCATGGCCGATCGGCCCAGTCGCGGAGGTCGGCGTCGTCGACCTGGGGGAGGTTGACCACGATGTTGTCCGGGGTGCGGGTGGTCATCCAGGTCAGCGGGTGGTTGCGGTCGAGGTTGCACTCGACGTGCGGCAGGAACGGGGGCACGAAGACCCAGTCGCCCTCGGACATGTCGAGGTAGTCCTCGAACTTCTCGCCGAAGTAGATCCGGGCCCGTCCAGACAGCACATAGCCGCCGGTCTCGGCCTCGCCGTGGTGATGGGGGACGGAGCGATAGCCGGCGAGGTTGTGCACCTTGCCGAACCAGAGCTTGGTCGCGGGCGTGTGCTGGATGCTGACGCCGCTGATCCGGGTGGCGCCCTCGCTCTGCCCGGTCAGGTCGGGCTCGAAGCCGGCGCGGGTTACGACCGGGACGACGAGACCAGAGGTGTCGGAGGTGGGGTCCATGTGAGGTCCTGTCCGTTCGATTCAGGATGTGTTTCATTTTCTGCACGAACGTTGTAGGCATGTCAATAGATGCCCTACGGTCGAATCATGAACACGGACCTCACGCCCGTACCGGTGAACCCCGCGGCTCTGCCCGCGCCGCGCGGCTACTCGCACGGCACGCTCAGTGGCAACACCCTCCATCTCGGCGGCCAGACCGCGCTGGACGAGAACATGCAGATCGTCCCCGGAGACATCGTCGAGCAGTTCCGGCAGGCGTTCGGCAACGTACTGACCACGCTGCGGGAGGTGGGCGGCGTCGCCGAGGATCTGGTGTCGATCACGATCTACCTGACCGACATCCCCGACTACCAGGCGCACGGCAAGGAGATCGGCGCGGTCTGGCGCGAGCTGGCCGGTCCGGTCTACCCGGCGATGGCGGGCATCGGGACCACAGGGCTGTGGCAGCCGGAGGCGATGATCGAGATCCTCGGCGTCGCCGTCATCGCCGACGATCGGCTGGTGCGGCCTCCGGCCGCGAAATGACCTCGTCGCCTTGGATGGGGCGCCGCGACCAGTAGCTCGCCAGGATCGAGCCGGAGACGTTGTGCCAGACCGAGAAGATCGCGGCAGGCAGTGCTGCGGCCGGTGAGAAGTGGACGGTGGCGAGCGCGGCGGCCAGCCCCGAGTTCTGCATGCCCACCTCGATGCTGATGGCTCGCCGGCTCGAGATCGGCATGCCGCAGACTCGCCCGACCGCGTACCCCAGGGCCAGGCCGGCGACGTTGTGCAGGACCACGGCGAGCACGACCAGGAGGCCGACCGAGAGCAGCGTGTCGGCACTTCCGGCGACGACGGCGAGCACGACTCCGGTGATGCCGGCGACCGAGATCAGCGGAAGCACATCGATCACCTTCTCGATGAGACGCGGCAGCAGCAGCCGGAGCACCAGACCGAGCAGAACCGGAACGAGCACGATCTCCACGATCGAGACGAACAGGTCGCTCGCGGAGACCGGCAGGTCCTCGCCGATCAGCAAGAGGACCAGCAGGGGCGTCAGTACGGGCGCGAGCAGTGTCGACACGGAGGTCATCGCCACCGACAGCGCGGTGTCGCCACGGGCCAGGAACACCATGACGTTGGAGGCGGTGCCGCCGGGCGCGCAACCGACCAGGACCATGCCCGCGGTGAGCACTGCGGAGAGGCTGAGCGCGTTCGCGATACCCCAGCCGAGCAACGGCATCACGGTGAACTGGGTGGCGACACCCAGCAGCAGAGCCCACGGCCGCCGGCCGATGATCGCGAAGTCGACGGGCCTGAGGGTCATGCCCATCCCGAGCATGATGATCTGGAGGAGCAGCGGAACCTGGGCCGCCCATCCGTCGAAGGTGCTGGGGGTGGCCAGTGCGATGGCGCCGGCGACCAGGACGATCAGGGCGAACCAACGCCCCACGAAGGCGCTGACGTGTCGGACTGTGTTCATGCTCTTCCTTCCGAGAATGCGGGCGAGGTGGGGGACCGGGTTCAGGAGAGCCAGTCGAGCTCGCCGTCGACGTACTGGTCGCCGAACCTGACGTTGTCGAAGCGCAGGTCCTCGACGTTCTCCAGGACCATCGGCGTCTCGACCTCCTCGACCGTGACATCACGCAGCGTGACGTCGCTCAGCGGTGCGTCGGCAGGCCCGTGGATGTCGAGCCCGGTCTTGGCCGAGGCGACGGTGATGTCGGAGAAGACGATGTCGCGGTAGACCGGCGGGTAGTTGCCGCCGAGCTCGCCGGGGTAGTCGAGCTGGAACCAGATGAAGGTCTCGAAGTTGCCGATCTCCATGTTGCTCACCCGGATGTGCTCGACCGTGCCGCCGCGGTCGAGGTTGCCCTTGAACCGGATCGCCGAGGCGCCGTCGCGCAGCACGTTGTCGGTGAAGTAGACGCCCTTGATGCCGCCGGACATCTCGCTGCCCAGGGCGATGCCGTCCTCGCCGCCCATGTCGTTGCGGCGGATCACGACGTTCTCGCTGGGGCGGGCGATGGTGCGTCCGTCGAGGTCGCGGCCGGACTTCACGACCACGGAGTCGTCGCCGGTCCGGAAGCGGTTCTTCTCGATCAGGACGTTGGTGCTGGAGTCGACGTCGATGCCGTCGTTGTTGGCCCGGTGGCTGTCGACGTCGAGCCCGCGCACGGTCGCCTGGTCGGTGTAGACGAGGTGGTTGATCCAGAACGGTGAGTTGGTGACCCGGTAGTCCTCCAGCAGCACCCGCTCGGCGTTGAAGAACTGGATGGCGCTGGGCCGCAGGAACGTACCCTTCCCGAAGACGCGCTCCTCGACCGGTACGCCGTCGAAGCCCATCTGGCGCAGCCGCAGCTGGTCCGGCTTCTCCTGCTCCTTCCAGGCGTGGAACTCGGAGTCCTCGTTGCCGTCGATAGTGCCCGACCCGGTGATGGCGACGTCGTGCACGTCGTTGGCGTAGATCAGTGGCGAGTAGCCGTCCAGCTCGGTGCCCTCCCAGCGCGTACGCACCACGGGCAGGTAGTCGTCCGTGTCGGTCCCGAACAGCAGCGTCGCCCCTTCGGCGACGTGGAGGTCGATGTTGCTCGCCAGGTGCACAGGACCCTCGGAGAGCCAGATGCCCTCAGGGAGTACGACGCGGCCGCCGCCGTCGGCCGACGCCTTCTCGATCGCGGCCCTGATCGCCGGAAGGGCATCCGTCTTGCCGTCTCCGACGGCACCGAAGTCGGTGATCTCGTAGTCGCGGTCGGGGATCGAGGGCTCCTCGATGCGGTCGACGATCTTCGCGATCGCGGCAGCATCCGGGCCACGCTCGACCCGGTCCGTCTTCTGGTCCGCGAGGGCTGGTGTGGTCGCGGTCAGTGAGCCGACCAGACCGAGGGCGAGCAGGACGGGGGTCGCGCGCTTCCGAATGTGACGCATGCATGCTCCTCGAGAGCTACGACGGCGGCCGTCGCCACCGCGCGGGGGATTGTGGCACTTGTCACACTAGTGACTCACTTGTCATACGTCTAGGTCGTCAGTCGACGAAGATGTCCTTGGCGGGTGCGTCGCCGCCGTACTGGCTCAGGTCGGTGACGCCGGCGTTACGGAGGATGTCGGCGTCGATGAACGCACGGCCGTTCTTGTGCTCGGGCGGCAGGTCGAGCACGACCATGGCCGCGTCGGCCATGATCTGCGGCGACCGGGCCTGGTCCGCGCCGCCGACGACGTTGCGGACCGCGGCGGTGTCGATGAGCGTCTCGGGCCAGAGGCAGTACGACGAGATCCCGTCGGTGGCGAACTCGGCGGCCCAGCCGGGGGTCAGCAGCGTCATGCCGTACTTCGACGTCGTGTAGGCGGGGTGGATGCCGAGCCAGTGCGGTGCGAGGTTCGGAGGCGGCGAAAGGGTCATGATCGAGCCTCGCGACTCGCGCAGCCGGGGGAGGGCGGTGCTGGTCAGCAGCCAGGTGCCGCGGATGTTCACCTCGTGCATGAGGGTGAACTTCTTCGTCGGTGTGTCCAGGGTGCCCGCGGTGTGGATCGCGCTGGCGTTGTTGACGACGATGTCGATGCCGCCGAACTCGGTGACCGCGGTCTTGACGAGACGGGCGACGTCCTCCTCGGAACGTACGTCACCGAGCACTCCGATCGCGTTGCCGCCGGCTTCGCGGATCGCGTCGACGGCGGTGTGGATCGTGCCGGGAAGATGCGGATGTGGCTGGTCGGTCTTCGCCAGGAGCGCCACGTTGCCGCCCCTCCGTGCGAAGGCCAGCGCGGTCTCGAGTCCGATTCCGCGGCTTCCGCCGGACATCACCATCGTCCGTCCGTTGAGGTCACCCATTGTTGTTTCCTTCCGGAGGAGCGGTTCGGTCACTGCGCCGTCTGATCACGGAGGAGGCCCTTGACGAGCTTGCCGACGGAGTTCTTCGGCAGCTCGGTGCGGACGTGGATCTGGGTGGGCACCTTGTAGCGGGCCAGGGCCGTGGAGCAGTGTGCGAGCAGTTCGTCCGGGGTGGCGGCGAGGCCGGGCTTGGTCGCGACGTACGCGACGGGGACCTCACCGAAGACGTCGTCGGGCTTACCGACCACGGCGGCTTCGAGGACGGCCGGATGACCGTAGAGGCACTCCTCGATCTCCTTGGGGTAGATGTTCTCGCCGCCTCGGATGATCATGTCCTTGAGCCGGTCGACGATGCGCAGGTAGCCGTCCTCGTCGATGATTCCCACATCGCCGGTGTGCAGCCAGCCGTCGCGGACGACCTTCGCGGTCTCCTCAGGCCGGCCGAGATAGCCGCGCATCACGTTGGCGCCGCGGATGACCACCTCGCCGCGCTGTCCGCGGGGCTGGGGATCCCCGTCGACCGAGACGACCACTACCTCCTGGCCCGGCAGCGCGACGCCGACGGTGCCGGGTTTGCGGGGGCCGTCGACCGGGTTGATGGCGGACACCACGGTGCCCTCGGAGAGCCCGTATCCCTCGATGACGGGGACCTGGAAGCGCTCCTCGAAACGGGTGATGAGCTCGGCCGGCATGGGTGCCGCGCCACAGATCACGAACCGTAGCGACGAGGTGTCGACCGCACGGTGGGTGCGAGCGTCGAGGATGGCGTAGATCGTCGGCACGGCAGAGAAGTATGTCGGTCGATGGGCCTCGACCACGTCCCAGAAGGTGTCCGGCGAGAACCGTGGTCCCACCACGACGTTGCCTCCGGCGCGGAGGACGGAGAGCACGCTGGCCACCAGTCCGTTGACGTGGAAGAGAGGCAGTACGAGGAGGCTGGTGTCGGTGTCGGTGAGGGAGAAGTGCTCGATGATCGAGGTGCTCATGGCCGCCAGGTTGGCGTGATCGAGCAGGACGCCCTTCGGCTTGCCGGTGGTGCCGCTGGTGTAGATGACCAGGGCGAAGTCCGAGGCAGCTGATGCAGGTGCGCGTTCAGGGACGGGAGCCTGCGTCGGCTGGTGGATCGTCTGCACGTCCACCCATGCGACGCCGACCGCGTCGGCCACGTCGCCGGCGTGCTCGTCGCCAACGATCACCGCAGACGTGGAGTCCTGCACCTGGTAGTGGATCTCCTCGTCGGTCAGTGCGGGGTTCACCGGTGACATCGCGGCGCCTTGGAGCCACGCCGCGAACATGGTGGTGACGATCTCGACCCGGTTGTGGAGCAGGACCGCGACCGTGTCGCCGGAGGAGACCCCGAGCGAGGCGAACCGATCCGCGAGGCGCCGTACCGCCTGGGCGAAGGTGGCGTTGTCGAGGACACGGTCGCCGTCTTGGATGCAAGGTCCGTCGGGATCGCTCGCCGCGCGGAGAAAGGGGATTTGCGTCAGCTCGCTGGGAAGGGTCGAAACGCTCATGTCCGGGACGCTAGATCCGCGCCTAGGGGTGCGGCACTGGTGCACGGCGCCAGACCTTCACGGCTCGTTCGTCCCCCGGGAACAGTGAGTGGCGTCACATCGTGCTGCGAGACTACGGATATGGAGGACGAGGAGCTGCGCGGGCAGGTGGCGACGGTCGCATCGGCGTTGAACGACCGCTTAGGGGAGCTCACGTGCCTGATCCGTGACGTGCTTGCCAGCAGGATCGTCGAGCTCCAGGGTGACGCGGCGATCATCGACCTCCTGGAGTCGAGCGTGGCCGGCAACGTCGAGAACATCCTGCACTCGCTCCGACACTGGATCCCGGTCGAGAAGATCGAGCCGCCGTCCGCAGCGTTCGAGTACGCCCGGCGACTCGCTCAACGTGGCGTCCCGGTCAATGCCCTGGTTCGCGCGTACCGCTTGGGCCAACAGCATCTGCTGAAGGAGGCGTACGCCGAGTGCCTGCGTCGGCATTCCGCGCCCGACGTGCAGGCCGCCGTGTATCAGCGCATCGTCACGGTCACCTTCGACTACATCGACTGGATCTCTCAGCGTGTGGTCACTGTGTACGAGACCGAGCACGAGCGCTGGCTGACCGAGCGGAACACCGCCAGGTTCGGCCGGATCCAGGACCTGATCAGCGGCGCGACCGACGACGTCGACGCTTCCGAGTCGATCATCGGTCATCGGCTGCGAGTCCGACATCTGGGTGTGGTCCTGTGGGTGCACGAGACCGGCGCGCAACAGGACCAGCTGACCCGGTTCAACCGGGCCGTGTCGGCGGTTGCTGAGGAGTTCGGCTCGGGCAGTCCCTTGGTCGTCTCACGCGATCGGGCAAGCGCATGGGCTTGGATCCCGGTTCCGGACGGATTCAGCCCGGACCCGGTCGTCATACGTCCGCTGCTGGATCATGCGGCCGGTCCGCCGTTGCCGATGATTGCGTTCGGTCGGCCGCATGCCGGGCTCGCAGGCTTTCGGCAGACCCATCTCGAGGCTGTCCAGGCCCAGCGCGTCGCCATGATCCGGGAGGATCCGAGCCACCCGGTGACCGCGTTCAACGAGCCCGGTCTCAACGTGGCCGCGCTCCTCGCGCAGGACGTGGAGCAGACCCGGTGGTGGGTTCAGGAGACGCTGGGCGACCTCGCCCGCGATGACGAGCAGCACGTTCGCCTGCGGGAGACGCTCCTGCTCTTCTTCCGGCACGACAGCAGCTACACCGCGACGGCCGAAGCGATGGTGATGCACAAGAACTCGGTGAAGTATCGGGTGACGAGTGCCGAGAAGATCCTCGGCCGTCCGATCGGCGACGACCGTCAGGCACTCGAGCTCGCGCTGACGGCCTGCCACTGGCTGGGGCAGGCCGTCCTGTCGCGGGACTAGGTTCACCGCAGCTCGGCGAGCGCCTTCCGGGCGGCGTTGTAGCCGCACATCCCGTGAGCGCCCGGCCCCGGCGGCGTGGCCGCTGAACACTGGTACAGGCCAGGCTTCCCGAGGCTGTAGGGCGAGGTGGTGAGGCGTGGCCCGAAGACGAGCTGGCGGATGTCCTTCGCGCCGGTGATGATGTCGCCGCCGACGAAGTTCGGGTTGTAGACCGCCATCTCGGTCGTCGAACGGACCGCCACGCCAACCACCCGCTCGCGGAAGCCGGGGGCAAAGCGCTCGAGCTGGGCCATGATCGCGTCGGTGGCATCGCCGGTGTAGCCGTACGGCACGTGCGCGTAGCTGTAGACGGGGTGTACGTCGCCCACCGACCGCTGCGAGTCGGCGAGATACTGCTGCCCGACCAGCACGAAGGGTCGCTCCGGCATCTGTCCGGCCGCGATCTGCTTCTCGGTCGCGACCGTCTCGGCGAAGGTGCCGCTCAGATGCAGGCTGCCCGCACGACGCGCCTCCGAGCTGGTCCAGGGGACGCCGCCCTCGACGGCGAAGTCGACCTTGAACGCTCCGGGGCTGCGGCGGAACCGGCTGAACGCACGCGCGACCCGCGGGGGCAGCCGGTCCCCGAGGATCCGTGCGATCGACTCGGGGGTGAGGTCGAACATCGTGATGTCGGTGCGGGGGAGCTGGCTGGCCGTCTCGATGCGTACGCCCGTCTCGATCTTGCCGCCGAGGTCGGTCAGGAGTGCCGCCATCGCGTCGGTGATCGCCCGGGACCCGCCCTCGGCGACCACCCAGCCGTTGTGATGGCCGGCCGTGATGATCCCGACCCCGATCGCCGAGCTGAGCGGCCGGTCGAGCGGCTGGAAGGCGTGCGCGGCGACCCCGCCGAACAGCGCCCGGCCCTGCTCGGTGCGGAGGACCTTGGCCAGCACCGTGGCCGGCAGCGTCGTGGGCAGTCCGAAACGGGCCATGCCCAGCGGGTGCCGGGGCACCCGCACCAGCGGCTGCATGATGTCCTCGGCCAGTCGGTCGAAGCGCTCGGAGTTCCGCTCGAACAGCCGGCTCCAGGCCTTGCCGTCGGGGCCGAGACCTTCCGCGGTCTCGGCCACCGACCGGCGCAGCACGCCGGCCGAACCGCCGTCGAGCGGGTGCGCGCAGTCGATCTCGGCGGTCCGCCAGCGCAGGCCGTACCGCTCCAGGTCGTGCTGCCGTCCGAAGGTGGACGTCGGGCCCATCGGGTGGAAGGCAGCGCAGTGGTCGTGCAGCAGGCCGGGCAGGATGCCCTCACCGCTCCGGGTGCCGCCGCCGATCTCTTCACGTCCTTCGAGCACGGTGACGTCCACACCCGCGGCCGCGAGCTCAACGGCGGCCGCGAGACCGTTGGGTCCGCTGCCGACCACGACCGCGGTGGTCACGACGTCACCTCCCGACCGGACTGCAGACGAGGGGGGTGGGTGAAGCTTCGCGAGGTGACGTTCAGCGGGATCGGGCCGTTGGGCAGCCAAGGCTGTTCGGCGACCGCGTCGGCGACGTTCCAGGTGCCCCGCTCGACAACTCCCAGAGCAGCGTCCATCACGTAGTACTCCTGGGTCTTCTTGTGGATCGGCTGCGACTCGACCCAGACAACCACGAACTCGCCCGGCTCGAAGCCGATCCGCTTCTGGATCGCCTCGATGAGCTGGTCGTCATGGAGGTGGCCGTCGCCGAAGTTCCAGCCGATCACGACGTTGCAGCAGAACTCGGCCTCGCGCAGGCTGTACGCCTCGTAGTCCTCGCCGAGGTAGTTCTGCAGCACCGAGAAGAGACCACGTCCCTGGCTGTGCATCGACCGCCACGCCATCGTCATCTGCATCGTCATCTCGGCCGCGTCCGGGTCGTAGCCCATCCCCTCGACCAGCTGGTCGATCTGGTTCTTCGCCGGCTTCTTGAGCTGGTTGAGCTTCTCCTCCGCACCCGGGGCGAACGCCCAGGTGGCCGAGGCCCAGTTGCCGGCGTACTGCCGCATCGAGGGCAGGAAGGAGACCAGGTCGGGTCGGAGGTTGCCGAGCACCGGGAAGAACATGAGTGCGGCCACGAAGACCGGCAGCATCCAGCCGGCGCTGAAGTCGAGGACGCCGTAGCCGTCGCCGGCCGGGTGTCCGGCGAACAGGAAGACCGTGATGTAGGCGAACAGGAGGTTCCACTCCAGCGGCACGGCCAGCGGGAAGGTCGAGGTGATGAACAGGTGGAAGAGCACCATGCAGCCCACGGCCAGCAGAGTCAGCGGCCAGTACGGGCTGAACAGCAGCACCAGCGGCACGACGAGCTCGGCGGTCGTACCCATCACATGGGCCATGAACCAGGCGAGCTTCGACGGCTTGAGGTCGTGGGGGAGCGCCCGGTAGTGCATCTTCTTGATGAAGCGCGGGACGAACGGTGCGTTCGACACCATCGGGGGTACGACGTTCTCGAAGTGCGCGTTCATCTTGGAGGTCGCGGCGCCGATCCAGACGATGACGATGAGGAGCTTGGCGGCAATGATCACGTCGGTATAGGTCAGGACCGTTCCGGCGAGGCTGAAGAAGACCAGGGCCGGCCAGTACTGCTCACCGCGGGCCGCCAGGAAGAGGATCTTGTCCCGCAGGCCGCACAGGACCAGCAGCACGGCAGGAATCAGCGTGAGCGTGGGATCGACGAGGCCGCCGGTGATCTCGGGGCGGACCGCCGTCAGCGAGTCCACCTGAACCCCGCTCGACGCGGCGGCGACCAGCAGGCTCCCAAGGCACGCGACGTACAGGACGACGTCGAAGACGGTGCGGTTGTCACCCTTGGTGAAAGGCACGACCTTCGACCACGGTGGCAGCCGGATCGTGCCCGGGCGTGCCCAGTACGTCACGCCGCCAGTCATCGGCTTGAAGTGTGCCGCCAGCGGACCCCAGGTGCCGCCGATACCGAACAGTTCGAGGAACACCGTCCACAGCAGCAGCTTCTGGTAGACGATCGGCTCGTCCCACCACTGACCGATGTCCAGGGGCCCGCCAACGTCGGAGGTCAGCGTCGCCAGGAGCACGCCGCCGGTGATGTAGAGCACGAGCAGCTTCACGATGTAGATGGTGTGCACCATCTTCGGGGTCCCGAAGCCGTACTCGGCCCAGAAGTCGGCCAGGAAGTGCAGCCGCTCCTGGCGCGGTCTGGTGAGGAACTCCGCGGGATCGACCTGCGGGACGTTGGGCGTGAGGAAAGGCATGATCTGCTCCTTGGTCGGTGCGGGCTCGGTGACGACCCGTCTCGACCGTAGGTACGCGCCCACCTCCACTGGCACGGCTCCGCCGACCAAAGATCCGGACAGTCTTCGTCGTCCGTCGACAAGCGCCCAGACGTCGAAAGAACTCCCGGACCTACGACTCGTGGTCCGGGAGTTCTCGTCTCGCCGCGGAGCTCGGTGCGGGATCAGGCCCGCTTGTTCACGCCGCCTTCTTGGTCGCCCAGAAGATCTCGGCGATCTCGTCGATCTTGGCGAGGAGCTTGTCGGCGACCTCGAGGTCGAGGGTGCCCTTGGTGCCGGAGGCGCCGGCCAGCTTGGTGGCCTCGTTGACGAGGGTGTGGAGCTGGGGGTAGGCCTCGAAGTGCGGGGGCTTGAAGTAGTCGGTCCACAGCACCCACAGGTGCTCCTTGACCAGGTTGGAGCGCTGCTCCTTGATGAGCACCGCGCGGGTGCGGAAGTCGGGGTCGTCGCTGTCCAGGGCCTTGGCGATGACGGCCTTGACGGACTCGGCCTCGATGCGGGCCTGGGCGGGGTCGTAGACGCCGCAGGGCAGGTCGCAGTGGGCCGAGACCTCGATGGTGGGAGCGAACAGACGCATACTTGGTTCCTCTCGGTGGTGTGGTGGAGCGACCGTCGGGGCCGACGGTCAGGAAGCCTTCTCGGGCAGGATGCGGTCGAGCGGGAGGGTGCTGACGGAGGGGCCGAGCGACCAGTAGTTGCGGTCGTGGTGCAGGAGCGGGTCGGTGGACTCGCCGAGGCTGACCGCATCGACCTCGAGCAGCACCAGCCACGCCTCGCCGGCGGGGATGACGCGGGCCACACGCCCGGAGAAGCTCGCCGCGGCGTCGTGCAGGACCGGCGGCTCCCCGTGCGGCAGCGTCCAGCCCTGTGCGACCGTGAATCGCGGCGCGGTCCGGTCGGCGAAGGCCGCGGCCACCAGGGCCTGGGACTCGGTCAGGACGTGCACCGCGAGACGGTCGCTCCCGGTGAGTGCCGGCCCGGACCGCCCGGACCGGGAGACCGAGAACGACAGCATCGGCGGGTTCGCGCTGACCGAGGCCACGCTCGACACGGTCGCCCCGACGGGTCCCGTCTCGGTAGAGGCGGCGACGATGGCCACGCCGGTGGGATATCGACGGAAGCCGGCCTTGAACTGGTCGGTGAGTGTGTCGCTCACACCCCCTCCTCTCTCTGTTGGCAGTGACGCTAAAACATCAAGTCCGGTTGAGGTCCAGTCATCCACGCTGTGATCGCCGACTCATCTGGTTGTCCGCGGCTGGGATCATGTGGAGTGGCAGGGGTGTGACTTGTTAGACTGGTTGCGCACTTGTCATACAACTCGGGTTGGTGTGCCGTCGTACGCCGATTCCGGTTCCGTCGCCGATGCCGTCGATGGACGCCGCGCCCGCTACGACTTCGAAGGTTTGACCTCGGTCGCCTAACCTTCCCAAAGAACCGCTCTGCCTCACGATCTAAGGAGTCCCTTCGTGGACGTCTCCCCTCTCATCTGGTGGTTGACCATCGGCATCGCCAGTGCCGTGCTGCTCTTCGATGTGCTCGTCATCGGCCGGCGACCGCACGAGCCTTCGCGTCGGGAGCTGATCATCGCGCTGAGCGTCTACATCGGCCTGGCGATCCTGTTCGGCATCGGTATCTTCGTGTTCTCCGGCCCGAAGTACGGCACGGAGTTCTTCGCGGGCTGGCTGACGGAATACTCGCTGTCGGTCGACAACCTGTTCATCTTCATCATCATCATGTCGAAGTTCGCGGTGCCGAGGCAGTTCCAGCAGAAGGCGCTGCTGATCGGCATCATCTTGGCGCTGGTCTTCCGCGGCATCTTCATCGCCGTGGGTGCGGCCGCGATCGAGAACTTCAGCTGGGTCTTCTACCTGTTCGGCGCGTTCCTGATCTACACCGCGGTCAAGCTGGCCATGGAGGGCGGCGAGGACGAGGACGAGTACGAGGAGCCCGCCGTGGTGAAGTTCCTCGAGCGCCACATCCCGCTCACCTCGAGCTGGGACAGCGCCAAGATGTTCATCCGTGAGAACGGCAAGCGGATCGCGACCCCGATGTTCGTGGTGATCTGTGCCCTCGGCACCACCGACCTGCTGTTCGCGCTCGACTCGATCCCGGCGATCTACGGTCTGACCAACGAGGCCTACCTGGTCCTGACCGCCAACATCTTCGCGCTGATGGGTCTGCGCCAGCTCTACTTCCTCATCGGTGGTCTGCTGGAACGGCTGGTCTACCTTTCCTACGGTCTGGCGATCCTGCTCGGGTTCATCGGTCTCAAGCTCGTCTTCCACGCGCTCCACGAGAACGAGCTGCCGTTCATCAA
The DNA here is from genome assembly GCF_045207335.1 of Nocardioides sp. NBC_00850. Taxonomy (NCBI): domain Bacteria; kingdom Bacillati; phylum Actinomycetota; class Actinomycetes; order Propionibacteriales; family Nocardioidaceae; genus Nocardioides; species Nocardioides sp. NBC_00850. The sequence continues at coordinate 166,200 of NZ_CP108845.1, read as the reverse complement.
CGGTGGCCACCACGTCGAGTGGGCCCCGGAGGTCTCCATCGAGGTCTCCCTCAGCGTGATCGTCGGCATCCTGGCCATCACCACCATCTTGAGCCTGCTGAAGTCGCGCAGCATGACCGCGAAGGAGCGCGACGACGCCACCGGTCCGCGCAGCATGTGACGCTTCGTCGACAGTCCCGCTGAGCCGGGACAACCCGCAGGCCCTCTCCGATCGGAGAGGGCCTGCGGGCGTTCTCGGGCAGCACTAGGGTGAGCCCATGACCGTGGCCGCTGCTCCCGGACCCCGCTGGCTCGGGGATGCCGGCCAGGTCGCGTTGGCCGCGGCGCTGGCGCTGGTGCTGCTGCCGGTCGGGTGGACCTCGGTCGTCGACGGCGAGGTCAGCACGGCGTGGGAGATCGCGCTCCTGGTCGCGCTGGTGGCGCTCCACGCCGCGGTCGCCACCGCCCGACGCTGGCCGTTGCCGTCGTACGCCGTCGGAGCACTGGCCGAGCTGGTGCTCGTGGCCGCGCCGGATCTGAGCGGGCCGACCGCCGAGGCGGCGGGGAGCGCGTACGGGCCGGTGCTGCTGCCCAGCAGCCTGTGCTTCTTCGTGCTGCTCTACGCGGTGAGTGCGCAGGACCGGCGACCGTGGCCGGGGATCGTGCTCGGCATCGGGCTGGTGGGATGCCTGCTGACCGTCGTACGCCTGTCGGGGTTCGACGGCACCGGTCTGCAGGGGTGGACGTGGTGGCTGATGGTGGCCACCGCGACGGTGGCGGCCACGGTGGCGGCATGGGCGCTCGGCCGGTTCCGGGCGACCCGGGCCGCGTGGATCGACCAGCTCGCCGACCGCGCCGCCGCCGAGGAGCGCCAGCGCATCGCGCGCGAGATGCACGACGTGGTCGCGCACTCGCTCGCGGTAGTGGTCAGCCATGCCGAGGCCGGCCGGATGGTCGTCGGGCAACAGCCGGAACGGGCCTCGGGCATCCTCGACACCATCGCGACCACGGGGCGGGAGGCTCTCATGGAGATGCGCGGGCTGCTCGGCGTGCTCGGCGGCGAGTCCTCGACCGAGCCGCAACCGGGGCTGGCCGACGTCGACGACCTCGTCGAGGGGATGCGTGAGGCAGGGTTGACGGTCCGGCTCGAGGCGGACGAGCCCGGTCCGGTCGCGCCGGCCGTGGGGCTGACCGCCTACCGCGTCGTGCAGGAGGCGCTCACCAACGTCACCCGCCACGCAGGTGCGGGAGCCGTCGCAACCGTGTCAGTGACGCGCACCGCGCGCCAGCTCACGATCGAGGTCAGCGACGACGGCGTGGGGATCCAGCGTCCGCCCGGCCGCGGCCTGCGCGGGATGCGCGAACGGGTGACGGCGGTGGGCGGCACCCTCGAGGCCGGGCCGAGCGGTGAGGGCTGGCGGGTGCGCGCCATGATGCCGCTGTGAACGAGGAAGACAACCCGATCCGTGTCGCGATCGTCGACGACCAGGAGCTGATGCGCTCGGCGCTCCGGATGATGGTGGAGAGCCAGCCGGACCTCGAGCTCGCCGGGGAGGCGGCCGACGGTCATGAGGCGCTCGCCCTGGTGCGTACGAAGCGGGTCGACGTCGTCCTGATGGACCTGCGGATGCCCCGCCTCGACGGGATCCAAGCGACGGCCGCGATCACCGAGGAGCAGCCGGACACGCGGGTGGTCGCGCTGACGACGTTCGACCTCGACGACTACGCGTTCCCGGCGATCCGGGCCGGGGCCAGCGGCTTCCTGCTCAAGGACGCCCGGGCCGAGGAGATCGTGGCCGCGATCCGCACCGTCCACGCAGGTCACGCGGTGGTTGCGCCGTCGACGACGCGCCGTCTGCTGGAGCACGTGGCGACCGCGCCGGCACCCGACAGCGGTCGGGTCGCCGACATCCGGGCAACCCTCACGCCTCGTGAGCTCGACATGCTCCTCGAGCTCGCCACCGGCGACAGCAACGCCGAGATCGCCCGCCGCGTCCACCTCTCCGAGGCGACGGTGAAGACCCACGTCGGCCACGTGCTCGCCAAGCTCGGACTGCGCGACCGGGTGCAGGCGGTCGTGCTGGCGTACGAGACGGGGCTGGTCGGTCCCCGGAGCTGAGTCTCATCCCAGAGGTTGAGAGGCCCGCGACCTGAGGGCGACGAACCCCCGGCGCGTGCGGACCAGTGTGGAGACATGACCACACACGCACCCATCAGACCCAGCCCGATCCGGATGGGCCCGATACCGTCGGGCGCCTACTCCTGCCAGTCCTGGCGCATCCACGAGATCACCCCCGACTTCGAGCTCGAGGACGTCTGGGCCCTCCCGGTCCAGGGCGGACCCGACGACTTCCGCGCCTTCGTCGAGGCGATGCTGAGCAGCGACGACCGCGACTTCCCGGCGGCGTACCGCCTCCTCTTCGCGGTCCGCTGGGCGCTCGGCCGGATGCTCGGCGCCGACGAGGACGAGCACGGCCTCGGCCGCCGCGTCGCGCCGCTGCGCGACCGGCTGCCGGACGACCTCCGGGACCACCCCGCGCCCGAGCGCGACGACAGCCCGTTCCAACCGCTCTATCTGACGGATCGGGAGTACGCCGCAGAGATCGCCAACCGCACGATGCACGGTGTCCTGCACCTCGGCTGGGTCGAGGACGAGAGCTCGCCCGACGGCTACAGCGCGCAGATGAGTGTGCTGGTGCGGCCCAACGGGCTGCTCGGGGACGCCTACATGAGGTTCATCAAGCCGTTCCGCTACCTCGTCGTCTACCCGGCGCTGCTGCGCACGGTCGGCCGACGCTGGCAGACCGCTCAGGGGGTGGCCCGATGAGCATCACGATGGAACGTACGCAGCCCCGATCGTCCGCACGTCGCGCCGCGCCCTGGGTGGCCGGTGCCTGGGCGCTCGCCTTCGGTGCCCTGTCCGGGCTCGCGCTCCTGGGCCGGATCCCCGACCCGTGGGCGCCCGAGGCGGCCTCGCCGCTCGGCGGCCTCAGCGGCCCCCAGATGTCCTGGATAGTGACCCTCGCCGCGCTCCTGGTGCTGGCTGCCGGGGTGATGGGAGCCGTCGGCCGGGAGCCTCGAGCGCAGCGGCGTGCCGGCTGGCTGCTGGTCGTGGTCGGTCTCGTGGTCGCGCTGGTCGTCTCCGACGTACGCGCGCTGTCGTTCCTCGGCTATCTGCCGCAGACGCTGCTCGCGCTGGTCGGCCTGGGTCCGGCCGCGGGACACCTGAGCTGGGACGTCACCCTCAGCTCGGGCACGGCCCTCGCGCACGCGGTCGGCGGACTGGCGACCGTGGTCGCCGGGATCGTCCTGCTCGAGCGTGCCGAGCCGGACGGCCGGATCGACTGGGGCCGCTGGGCGCGCTGGGGGCGCCCGGCCGTCGCGGTCGCGGTCGTCGTACCGCTCCTCTACGCCGTCACCCGGATCGCGTGGGCGGTGGGCCTGCCGCTCGGAGTGAGGCAGGAGATGCTGGACGAGCTCGGCAGCGCGAGGTGGGCCGGCCTCGGCCTGGCGCTCTTCGCCGTCGTCGGGGCCCTGCTGACCTGGGGTTTGTTGGCCCGTTGGGGCGAGATCTTCTGGTCGTGGGTGCCCCGGGTGGGCGGCCGTCCGGTCCCGGTCGCGATGGCCCTGGTGCCCGGCATCCTGGTCGCCGCCGCCGTCACCTCCGCCGGGCTGTCCTTCTGGCGGATGGTGTTCGCCGGCGACCTGTGGACGGTCCCCGGTGCCACCTCGGACTGGGCGGCCTGGGCCCCGGAGATGCTGTGGCCGCTGTGGGGCGTCGCGCTCGCCGTCGCCTGCCTCGCCTACCTGGGAAGGCGCACCGCGGCGCGCGGATGACGTACGGATCCCGCTTGACCTGGAATCACGCCAGGTCAAGCGGGATCGGTGGGTTCAGCCGGTGACCGCGAGCTCGCCGAGCTCGGACCACTCCTGTCCCGGGACGTTGGTGTTGACGATCCTCGGCGTCTCGGCGAGATGGCGCGGGAGGTCGGCCTGGGCCTGCTTGAAGTGGGCCGAGGTGACATGGGCGGCGCCGGCGTCGTCGTCGGTGAAGGCCTCGAGCAGGAAGTACTCGTTCGGGTCGTCGAGGCTGCGGGCCCAGTCGAACCAGAGGTTGCCGGGCTCGGTCCGGGTGGCCTCGGTGAACGGGCCGGAGATGGCCGGCCAGTCCTCGGCGTACTCCGGCTTGATGCGGAAGCGGGCGGCGATGAAGATCATCGGGCTCTCCTTCGTCTGGATGGGATCGATATCGTGCGGGGGCGGTCAGGGCTGGGGTGCGCGGACTGGTTGCGCGGGTCGTTCGACCGCGGCCTGGATCCGGCGCCCGGCTATGTCCGAGAGCCACCCGAGCCCGGCCCCGACCACCAGCGCGATCAGCGTGCCGCTGAGGTCGAACGAGGTGCCGAAGATGACTGCCGTCCCGGCGAAGGCGCCGGGGATGAAGGACAGCAGATCCACGGCCGCCTGCAGGCACAGGATGAACGCGACGACCGTGACCACCAGGGCCACCGCCCCGGTGAAGGTGGCGTACGTCAGCACCAGGCTCGCTCCGTACCCCCACAGTGCGCCGGCGAGGTTGGCCGCGAGACCTTTCTGGAAGCCTTCACGTCCACCTCCCGCGGCGAAGTAGCAGGCCCAGGCGACGAACCCGACCCAGGTGATGAGCGCGAGCTCGATGCTCACCTGGGTCCAGATGCCCGCGAGCACGCCGACCGAGATGCCGATTCCGAGGAGCTTCTTCATGTCGTCGCCTCCTCAGGGGACCAGGATCGCGCGGCCACGGACCCGGCCGGCGTCGAGGTCGGAGATGGCGGACTGGAAGTCGTCGAGGGCGTACTTCTGCGTGTGCAGCGTGACGGCCCCGCGGGCGGCGAGCGCCATCAGGTCGCACAGGTCGTTGTAGGAACCCACCAGGTTGCCGATGAAGTTGATCTCGGCCGAGATGATGTCGATGGTCGGCACATCGATGTTCTCGCCGTAGCCGACGACGTGGTAGTCGCCCGCCTGGCGGAGCATCCGGACACCTTCCGCGGTCGCACCGCCCTCGCCGACGAAGTCGACCAGGACCTCGGCGCCGGCCCCGGAGGTCAGCTCCAGCACCTGGTCGACCTGGGTGCCGTCGGCGACGACGCCGTGGTCGGCACCGATGTCGAGGGCGAGCTTCACGGCGTCCGGGTTGCGGTCGACGACGATCAGCTCGGCCGGGCTGAGCGCCTTGAGGACCTGGATGCCGATGTGGCCGAGCCCGCCGGCGCCGATGACCACGCATCTGTCACGCGGGGTCAGCCGCCGGGCGGCCTTCGCTGCCGCGTGGTAGGCGGTCAGGCCGGCGTCGGCCAGGGCGGCCACGTCGGCCGGCTCCAGGGACTCGTCGATCTTCACCACCGAGCGCGCGGAGGTCTTCAGGTACTCCGCGTAGCCGCCGTTGGTGTCGATGCCGGGGAACTGGTTGAGCTCGCAGTGCACGTCGTCGCCCGAGCGGCAGGCGCGGCACAGCCCGCAGGTGATCAGCGGGTGCAGGATCACCTTGTCGCCCTCGGTGACGTTGGTGACGGCATCACCGACCGCGTGCACCCACCCGGCGTTCTCGTGGCCGATCGTGTAGGGCAGCGTGACGCCGGACTTCTCCTCCCACTGTCCCTCCAGGATGTGCAGGTCGGTGCGGCACACGCCGGCGCCGCCGATCCTGACGACGACGTCGAACGGCCCGGTCGGCTCGGGGGCCGGGACCTCGGCCATCGCCAGCGGCTGGTGGTAGCCGACCACCTGGACGGCTCGCATGGTGCTCATGATGATGCTCCTTCTCGGTGCAGGTCGGTCAGGGGTACGAAGGCGGGCGAGGTGACCTCCTCGCCGTAGCGCGTAGCCAGCAGGCCGCGGCAGAAGTGCGCGTTCCCGTCGATCGAGATCCGGGTCGAACGCGCCCTCCGCAAGGCCAGCGGGATGTCGCCGGGTCGCTCGTTGTCGTGGTCGACCAGGACGTACGCCTCCGGCAGGTCGGGCAGTCCGAGGACCGCCCGGCGCCGCCGGAGCGAGGCGGTGAAGTCGTCGTCGGGCAGATCCCCGAGCCGGACCTCGCCCACGGCGTCCTCGGCCAGGTCCGGCTGCCCCCTCAGCAGCCCGGTCAGGCAGCGCTCGAGCGCCGCCGTGTGGGCTTTGCGGTGGAACGTGGTGCGTAGCTCGTCCAGGGAAGACTCGGCCTCGTGACGGAACGTGCCGAGATAGCCGGCATCGGCTGCCAGCCCGGCGTTGATCAGGTCGGAGTCGTGGTGGTCGTCGAGCTCGACGACCACATGGTCGGTCCACGGCAGCGCGGTCAGCACGTCCTTGGCGTCGCTCGCCATCAGGTAGGCGAAGTTGGGCGAGCAGAACGACGTCGGCAGCCGCAGGTGGACCTCGACCCTGACCGGCTCGGTCGAGGAGACGGTAGGGGAGACGGTCAGCGACCGGACGAAGCCGAGGTCGGTGATGGGCTCGTCGAGCTCGGGGTCGACGACGGCGTGCAGTGCGGCGTACGCCTCGGCGGCGCGGGTGCTCTCCTGGGTCAGCAGCGACATGTCACACCGCCGCGAGGTCGGCCCGCTCGGGCTCACGGGGACCTGTCGCGGTCTCGTCCGCCTCGGGCAGCCGCAGCTCGGCGGGCACCTCCAGGGCGTACATCTTCGCGGCGTTGAGGCCCAGGATCTTCTTCTTCTGCGCGACGGTGAGCGGGGCGTACTCGGTCATGTCCTCCGGGATCTGGAAGTCGACGAACCGCTCGATCAGCCACTTCGGCGTCCAGATCGCGTAGTCGGAGGAGAACTGGATCCGGTCCTCGCCGATCCAGTAGACGAGCTCGCCGAGGATCTGCGCGAAGTAGCGCGGCCGGGTGTGGATGAACGGCATTGCCACCGCCAGCCCGCCGTGGACGTTGGGCTCCTGGGTGGCGATCCAGCAGAAGTCCTCCAGCCGCGGCAGGCCGACGTGCTCGACGATGAAGTTGAGGTCGGTGAAGTCGCTGGCGACGTGGTCGATGTCGGCGACGTCGAACGCGTCGCGGTCCAGCGGCCGGATCGTCGGGCCCTTGTGGATGTGGATGTTGGTGATCCCGAGCTCGCGGCAGGCCTCGAAGTAGCGGTACGCCCACGGGTCGGTCAGCTTCCAGCCGCGCGACTCCCCGTGCCACTCGGCGGTGTAGAGCTTCACGCCCTTGAGCCCGAACCGCTCGGCGTCGGCGTGGAGCTGTTCGAGTCCGGCCTCGCCGTTGCGGGGGTCGAAGTTGTGGTTGTACGTCAGCTTGTCGGGGTGCTTCGCCGCCAGCTGCGAGGCTTCGTCGGTCTGCCCGAACCCGTTCGTGTAGAACTCGCCCAGGTGTGCCGGCTGGAAGATCGCGTGGTCGACGTAGCCGACCTCGAACAGGTCGTGCATCAGCCGCTCGCCGCCCTGGTAGAGGTAGTCCTCGTAGGGCCAGTGCTCCGACTCGGGGGAGAGGTTGCGGTGGTAGTCGTAGAAGCAGTCGATGAACTGCTTGCCGTGGATGTTGCGCTGGTTCTCCGGACGGGCGTCCCAGAGCGCGACGTGGGCGTCGACGATGAAGTACGACTCGTTGTTCTTGGTGTACATCGGTTCCTCCGGTCTGTGGCTTCCGTCACAGGACGCTAGGGCGGCCGCGACGCGCAGATCAGGGGTGCGGCGTCTCAATGTGAGACCTCGACCGTCTCAATCTGAGACGCTGCCCGGCTGTCTCCGCCGGCCTGCGGATGTAACGTCGATCACATGACAGGGCGTCATCCGATCGCGCAGCGCACCGCGGCCGTCGACGCGTCGGCACTGGCGCCACGCGTACGCGCCTCATGGCAGCGCAGCCAGGAGTACGGGGTCTCCGTCGAGGAGGTCGACCCGGTCTTCTCCGGCGCCTACGACCAGGAGTCGCTCTTCTTCCAGTGCGGCCAGGAGGTGCTCGACGACCTCCACCGGACGCTCGTCGGCGAGCCGGTCAGCCTGATGCTCACCGACCCCGTCGGCCTGGTGCTCAACCGGCTCAGCGGCGACCAGCAGCTGCTCCGGGACCTCGACGCCGTCCACCTGGCACCGGGGTTCAGCTACGCCGAGCGCGCGGCGGGCACCAACGGGCTCGGCCTCGCGCTGGCAGACCGGACACCGACCGTGGTCCGGGCCGAGGAGCACTACTCGCTCTCGCTGTGCAGCTACACCTGTGCCGCCGCGCCGGTGATCGACCCGATCAGCGGACGCCTGGAGGGCAGCGTCAACCTGACCACCTGGTCGGAGTCGTCCCACGACCTGCTGCTCGCCCTGGCCCAGTCCGCGGCCAGCAACACCGCATCGCTCATGCTCGCCCGCGCCCACGGTCGGTTCCCGCGACCGGCTCCACGCGGCGAGGTGTTCCGGGTCGAGGCGCCCCGGCTGGAGCCGGGCGCCGGCAGCCTCCGTGACCTCTCCTCCGCCTGGTGCGAGGCGCTGGGGAGCGTCCGCGACGCGCTCCGGGTAGGCCGGCGGGTCGCCGTGGTCGGGGAGCCGGGGGTGGGGCGTACGACCCTGGTCGCCCAGGCGTTCCGCGACCTGCGGCCTCGCGACCGGATCCTGGCGGCTTCCGCCCCGGAGCCGGCCGACGCCGAGGCGTGGCTGTCGCTGTGGACTCCGGAGCTCGCCAAGCAGGACACCGCAGTGGTCGTACGCGACGTGAACACGCTTCCGGCCTGGGTGGCCGAGCGCCTGCACGCCCTCCTCGTCGAGGCGGTGCCCGGGGCGGTCGCCGGGGTGCCGTTCGCGATGACCGCCGACACCTTCGACGCCATCCCGGCGGCCCTGGCCGATCTCGTCGACACCGTGGTCGAGGTGCCGCCGCTGCGGGAGCGGCCCGAGGACGTACTTCCGCTGGCGCATCAGGTCGGGCTGCGGGTGCGGGGCCGGGAGATCGCGCTGACCCCGGCCGCGGAGCGGGCGCTGCACGACCACGGCTGGCCGGGCAACGTCGCCGAGCTCGTCCATGTCGTCCAGCGGGCCGTGAGCGCCGGTGACCTGATCGACCTGCGTCACCTTCCCGCCGACGTACTCTCCGACACCAGGCGGCCGTTGTCCCGCATCGATGCCTTCGAACGGGGCGAGATCGTCCGCGTCCTGACCCGGCCGGGGATCACGATGCAGGAAGCGGCTGCGGAGCTCGGGATGTCGCGCGCCACCGTCTACCGGAAGGTGCAGCAGTACGGGATCAGGCTTCGGCCGGGCTAGTTCGCGGGGGAGTCGAACTCTTGGCCAAGTCCAGGAAAACTCTCGGCTGAGGCCGGGGCGTCGGGGGTGCTCACCAGGGACTATGGACCCATGCGTATCCGTCCCCCACGCGCCGGTCGCCAGCATTTGAACCATCTGACCGGACAGGGCGGACCCGCTCTGAGCGGTCTGAATCTTGCCGGCCGGCTTGTCGAGCAGCACCCGCTCTCCCCTGATGAGGCCTCGAGCGTCGTCGCGCAGGTCGCGCGCCTCCTCGCCTCGGGCCACGCCGCCGGGCAGGTGCACGGAGACATCAGACCGGCCACCATCGGGTACGCCCCCGACGGCCGGATCGCACTGCTCGGTGCGCCCGCGCCCCGTGGCGGGGAGGGCCTGCCGTACATGTCCCCCGAGCAAATCGACCGCAAGCGGATCGGGCCGGCGAGCGACATCTACTCCCTCGGTGCCGTGTTCTTCGAGCTGCTCGCCGGCCGCCCGCCGTACGCCGGGCTCGAGCCCGAGCGGGTCGGCACACTGGTGACCGTGCCCGGCCACCTCGATGGCATCACGACCGCCATGCTCGACCCGGATCCGGCCAAGCGTCCCCGAGCCGACGAGGTGGCGACGGTGCTCGAGAGCGGCGTCGCTCCGCCGCCGAAGCGGATCGTACGTCCGCCCGACATCAGGGGCCCGCGGCTCTCGCCCACGCTGCTGGGTGTGCTGATGGTCCTGGTCCTGCCGGGGTTGGTCTTCGGTGGCTGGGGCACGCTCCGGGCCGGCGACACGATGTCGAACGTCGGCAGCGCCCAACCGCTGGCCAACATCTTGCCGACCAGCTTCCAGCTCGCCTTCGACCTCTCCATCGAGCGCGACGCGCTCCGGACCGATGCGGCGCTGACCGAGGACTTCCTCCAGATCACCGACCGGTCCATCGAGGCCTGGACCGCCGAGGTCGAGAAGCTGGACACCGCCGGCGATCCGGGTCTCCGGCGGCGTACGGAGAGGTCGGCGGCCGCTCTCGAGCGGCTCTCGGACATCCGCGCGGCCGCTCGGGCGGGGAACAGGGCCGGCAAGCTGGTGGCAGTCGAGCTGTACACGAACGCGGTCAACGGGCTCTTCGACCTCGCCGCCGAGCTGCCGGCGTTCCGGGACGACGAGCTGGCCAAGCAGGCCCGGAACCTGGAGCTGATCGGATCCGTCTCGGAGGTGCTCGGATTCGAGCGGAGGATCATGGCGAACGCCTTGCGGAACGAGCGGATCAGCGACCAGGGCATCGCCGACCTGAGCGCGGCCCAGGACTCCTGGGCGACCCACTCGGAGTCGATCTATTCGCGTGCTGACCCGGCGACGCGGCAGCGGCTCGACAGGATCTCGGGCCGGTCGTTCGAGTTCGGTTCCTACGCGGTCTCCTCCCAGCGTGCTGTCATCCGGGTGCTCAACGCCCGTGACGTCGAGGACGTCGTCAGGCAGCTGGAGGACAGCGCCGACGGCAGGTCAGTGGAACAGCTCTGGCTGGCCGATGCCGCCAGCTACGTCCAGGACCTCAAGGCGGTGGTCGTCGACGCCGCCAGCCGGCTCGCCGACGACATCGAGCGCGAGCACAGGGACGCTCAGAACCAGACGATCGCCTGGGGAGTCTTCACCGGCATCGTGCTGGCGGTGCTCGCCGGGCTCGGGGTCGCGCTGCTTCGCGCGCGAGGGCGATCAGTTGATGCGTAAACCGGCGACAATAGCAAAGATCGGCGGATTTCATCGGTGCGTACACGAGACGCACGGGGTGTGAGTCCGACAACATATGCGCATGCGAACGCGCCCCCCGATCGCAGGCCGGTACCGCCTGCACCGACTGCTTGGCCGCGGCGGGATGGGCGAGGTCTGGCAGGCGGCCGACATCAGGCTCGAACGCTGGGTCGCCGTGAAGGTCGTGGAGACCTCTGCCGACCCCAAGGTGACCGAGCGCTTCCGGCGTGAGGCGCTCTCGACGACGGCAGCCAGCCACCCCGGCACGGTGCAGGTGCACGACGTCGGGGTCGAGCAGACCGAGTACGGCAGCATCGTCTATCTCGTCATGGAGCTGCTTCCCGGCCCGACGCTGGCCGACCGCCTGGAGAAGCAGGGGCGGTTCACCGTCGAGGAGGCGAGCGAGGCGATGGTCCAGGTGGCGCGTACGCTCACCGCGGTCCACTCCTCCGGGATCATCCACCGCGACATCAAGCCGTCCAACCTCGTCTACGACGGTGACGGCCGGATCCGGGTGCTCGACTTCGGCATCGCCCAGCTGGCCAGCCACCAGGCCGAGCGGCTCACCTCGACTCGCCACGTGATGGGGAGCCTGCCCTACATCTCGCCCGAGCAGGCCGCCGACAACGTGGTCGGCCCGCCGAGCGACATCTACGCGCTCGGCTGCGTGTACTTCGAGCTGCTCACCGGACGCGCCCCGTACGCCGGCTCCGAGCCGGTCTCGATGATCTATCAGCACGTGACCGCGCCGGTCCCGCACGTCAACGACGTGGTCACCGTGCCGTCCCATGTCGACGAGTTCGTGGCGTCGATGATGGACAAGGACCCCTCCCGGCGGCCCACCGCGGGCGAGGTCGTCGCCTTCGCGCGCCGGCCCGAGGTCGTGCCCCCGGTTCCGGTCGGCAGCCGCGAGCTGCCCGCCGGGCTCAAGCCCCTGGCGCTCTCGTCCTCGGCCTCCTCGGTTTCCTCAGCCGCCTCGGTCTCGTCCGTGACGGCGGTCGCCGGCGTGGTCGAGTCGGCGCAGCGTACGCCTCGGTCCCATGCCGCCCCGAAGCCGAGGTTCCTCCGCACCCGGGTGCTCGGCGTGCTGCTGGTCCCGGTGCTGATCGCCCTGGTCCTCGGCGGGCTGACCTTCGCCGATGCGCTCGACGAGCGTGCCGTCTCCAGTCGTGCGGTGACGATCGCCGGAGCGCTCCCGGAGAGCTACGAGCTCGGGATGGACCTCATCTTCGAGCGTGACGCGCTCAGCTCCGACCAGGTCCCGGACGCGGTCCGGCAGGCCTATCGCCAGGTGACCGACGACTCGATCGAGGCGTGGCACGACGACATCACCAAGGTCGACCTCGCCGACACCCCGAGCCTGCGGGAGCGCGTCGAGCGCACCTACACGGTCCTCAAGAGCATCGACGCCTACCGCACCGACCTCGAGGACGGCGACAAGGCGAGCACGGAGGCGGCTGTCGCCGCCTACACCGACACCGCCTACGAGCTGCTCGACTTCGCGACCGAGATGCCCAACATCCGCAACGAGAACATCTACAAGCAGGTCACCAACCTCAAGTACGTCAGGTCGGCGTCCGAGTCGCTGGGGATCGAGCGCACGGTGATGGTGCCCGCGCTGATGACCGGGAAGATCGACGAGGAGTCGATGGAGGCGATGAGCGAGGCGCGTACGTCCTGGCAGCTCACCTCGCGCTCGTTCTACGGCGACGCCCCGAAGGCCACCCAGAAGGCGCTGGACAAGATCTCGGACGGCACCTTCGCCGACGGATCCCGTGGCCTGGTGTCGCAGAACGCGGTCGTCCAGGTCATCAACGACGGCTCCCTCGCGGGCGCGGTCCGGGACCTGGAGTCCCACGCCCCGGGGCGGCCGGCCGCGCAGGTCTGGTCCGAGGACATGACCCGCTTCATCCAGCTCCTCAAGGACACCATCGTGTCGATGACGCTGATCGTCTCCGACGATGTCGGCGAGGAGCACCGCGGCATCCAGACGAAGGTCGTCCTGAGCGGGGTGCTCACCGTCGCCGCGCTCCTCGCCGCGCTCGCGCTGCTGGCCGGGATGTTCCTCGTCCGCCCGCTCCGCGGGCGCCGGCGGTCCGTCGAGAGCTGAGCGGCGAGCCCTCGGTCAGACGAGGGTGCTGAGGCTCGAGACCAGGGCTTCCCAGCGGCTGTCGACGTCGAAGCCCATCTGGCTCAGCAGCGCCCAGCCGAAGCCGACGACGGCGTAGAGGCTGATCGGGGTCATCACGACCCACTCCCGGATGGAGCCGGCGTCGCCGAGGATCGGGAGGGCGAAGTGGCCGCCCCGGGTCCACATGTTGTCGAACGGCAGCCACTTGTTGCGCCGGACCCACCTCGGCGGTTTCGGTGCGATCGGCCAGAACAGCGGGATCCCCATCGTGGTCACGAAGTCGCCGAGCAGGTGCACGACGCAGCCGAGGGCAACCGAGAAGGGCATCCACCACCACTCCTCGGGCGCGAAGATGGCGATCACCGCCGCCAGAGCCACCGCCGGGATCCACGGCCAATGGACGCCCTTGCGGGTGAGCTTCAGCGCGTCCATGGCGAAGGCGACCAGAAGGACGCACATTATGCCCGGGCCGATCAGGACGCTGCCGAAACGTTCGGTCTCGAGCGAGAGCTTCCCCGCGCCCCAGGCGAGTCCGGTGAAGGCGAGCACGCCGAGGATCGAGTGGGTGCCGTTGCGGTGGCCGCCGGAGACCTGTCCGACGATCTTGGTCAAGCCTTCGGAGACCGGTGGCAGCGAGTGGGCGATCGTGCCGTTGTGGTGGTCCGCGTCCGGAAGCAGCGCGGCGCCGGCGCACACCAGAGTGCCGGTCATCACGCCTATGTCCGAGACGCCCGGATACCACCCGAACGCGATCGGTGCCGACGATGTCACTGCGATCCACGCGGCAGCTCCAGAGGCCGCGTGATGCCCGCCCATCATGTGAAGTTGTGTCCCTCTCCAGTGTTCCCCCGCTGAATGACCGCGGACGAACGTACCGGTCCTCGGGCCGCTTCGCGTGCGTCGGGGTGGTGTGTCTGGTGACGAGATTCGAATCACTGTTCGACGGCTGATCCGAGGCGTGAAAGGGGTGCGGTCGGGGCGGCAACCTGAATAGGATGCGCGGTCATGACGACTCCCGGCACCCACGGCAGTGCTCGCCGTGCGCCGTGGACGTTCGAGACCAGTCGGTGCGCCGCGACGGTGACCCCTGAGGCGATCGAGTTCCGGTTCATGGTCACCGCGCCGGACGGCTCGCTCAGCGAGATGCTCCTCTCGGTGGGCCGGCACGACATGCCGACGCTGCTCGAGGAGATCGCCTTCGAGATGCCCGAGGCGCTGGAATGGATGTCGGCCGCGATCATGACGGTCGCGCGCGACCGGCGCCTGGCCGAGGAGGCCTCGTCGGTTCCGCACCAGCGCGGGGCATAACCTCGGGCCGAGCAAGGTTGTCCCCCTGCACCGCAACTCGATCGAGGAGAGACCTGTGACCACCACGTACGACTTCGAAGTGACCGCCGCTGATGGCAGCACCGTCTCGCTCAGCGACTACAAGGGCAAGCTGCTGCTGATCGTCAACGTAGCCAGCAAGTGCGGTCTGACGCCGCAGTACGAGGGCCTCGAGGCGCTCTATCGCGCCACCAGCGACTCCGGCGTCGAGGTCATCGGGTTCCCGTGCAACCAATTCATGGGTCAGGAGCCCGGCACCGACGACGAGATCCAGGAGTTCTGCAAGACGACCTACGACGTGACCTTCCCGGTCCTCTCCAAGGTCGATGTCAACGGGGAGAACTCTGCTCCGCTCTACGAGTTCCTGCGTGCCGAGGCGCCGGGCGACATCCAGTGGAACTTCACCAAGTTCCTCATCGGTCGCGAAGGCGAGGTCGTCAAGCGCTACGAGCCGCAGGTGACGCCCGAAGAGATCCAGGCGGACCTCGCCCAGTATCTCTGAGGCGATGCCGGACGGCGCTCGAGCCCGATGTCTGCGGGGTCGAGCGCCGTTTGGGTTAGATAGTTGGTCAGAAGATAGTTCGGTATCGGATGGTTCGTTAAGATCTAGTTCATGACCGGACCGCGTATCGACCTGCTGTTCCTGCTCAACCAGTCCGCGCACGCCTTCGCGGCCCAGGTCGGCGAGGCCCTGGCCGACCTGGAGCTCTCGGTGCGGGAGTACTGCGTGCTGATGAAGGCCGCCGAGGGGGAGTACACCCAGAACGCCGTGGCCGAGATGGCGATGCTGGACAAGACCACGATGGTCACCACCCTCGACAACCTCGAGCGCCGCGGCCTCGCTGAGCGGCGGGTCTCGACCACCGACCGCCGTGCCCGCATCGTCGCGCTCACGCCGGCCGGCGTGAAAGCGCTCGAGGAGGCCTCGAAGGCCTACAACGCGACCGTCGCCAAGGCGCTCGAGGGTCTGGCGCCGAGCGAGGGTGAGGCGTTCATCGAGGCGCTGCAGCACCTCGTCGAGGGGCCGTGGGCGACGCCGTCGCACACGATGACGCTGCGGCGTCGCGCGCCTGCCTCGTCCCGCTAGGGATGGGTTCACAACTGAATATCCCGAAATAGATTGTTTCATAACAAACAATCTTCTATGGTCGTATCTATGACGACCAAGACAGTCGCGCTCGCGACCCTCGCAGCCACTCAGCTGATGGTGATCCTCGACGGCACGGTCGTGACCGTCGCCCTTCCCGCAATCCGCGACGACCTGGGTTTCGGCGACGCCTCGCTGGCCTGGGTCGTCAACGGCTTCCTGCTCGCCTTCGCACTCGTTCTGCTCCCGGCGGGCCGGGCCGGTGACGCGTTCGGCACCCGCCCGGTCTTCCTCGCCGGGCTGAGCATCTTCACGCTCGCCTCGGCATGGTGCGGCATCGCCTGGGACCCGATCTCCCTGGTCCTCGCGCGATTCGTCCAAGGCCTAGGCGGCGGCATCGCCTCGGCCGTGGTGCTCGGCATGATCGCCGGCCTCTACGCCGAGCCCCGCGAGCGCCTGCGCGCCTTCGCGGTGCTCGCCTTCGTCGGCTCGATCGGTGCGTCGGTGGGGACGGTCCTGGGTGGCGTACTCACCGACGTCGCCTCCTGGCGCTGGGCCTTCCTGATCAACGTGCCGTTCGGGATCATCGCCCTGATCGTCGCGCTCCGCGCGGTGGAGGGTACGCCGCCGACCGGCGCCAAGGGTGGCCTGCTCCCGCGCGGCCTGTTCGCCCAGCGCAGGTTCACGCTCGCGAACCTGATCCTGCTGACCCTGACCTTCGGCGGCTTCACGTTCCAGTTCGTCACGACGCTCTACCTGCAGGACGTCCTCGGCTTCGGAGCACTCTCGACCGGCCTGGCGTTCCTTCCGGTCAGCGTGGTGATCGCCATCGCCAGCCTCGGGTTCAGCGCGATGCTGGCCGAACGGTTCGGGTCCGAGCGCGTCCTGCTCGTCGGTGTGCTCGCCTTCGTCGCCGGCATGGTCTACCTGGTCCGCATCCCCGAAGCCGGAGGCTTCCCCCTCGACGTTCTCCCCGGCGCGGTCGTGATGGGCCTCGGATTCGGCCTCGCGATGCCGCAGGTGACGGCGTTGGCGATGGGCGCGCTGGCGCCGGAGCACGCCGGGATCGGCTCCGGCCTGACCACGACCACCCAGCAGCTCGGTGGATTCCTCGGCACCCTGATCGCGGCCGGCCTGGTCACGACCGTCGGCTACGGCGCCGCCTACGCCTCGGCCGCGATCGCATTGGCAGCCGGAGCCGCCGTCGCGGCGTACCTGCTCGTGGACGCGGCACGCGCCCGGGACCCGAAGGTCTCCGAGCGCGTGCCGGACGAAGCCGCCAGCCTCTGACGTCTCGACGTCAGAAACTGACCCCTCGGCGCTACCTCCGGACCGGGAGGACCAGCGTCGAGGGGTCCGTCTTCGTGTGGTGGACCGTGACCACGCCCGCAATGCCGCGGACCAGCTGCTTCACGTTGGGCAGCAGATGGGGGACGTCGTAGGAGTGGACGGTGACCCGCAGGCGGTGGCCCTTCTCGATCACCGCGCCGGTCGGGAAGACCTCGACGGGCACGCGATAGACCTGACCCGGCGTGACGGGCTGTTCGGCCTCACGGGTGAAGGGATGCCAGGGCTGGACGACCTGACCGTTCAGCGTCCGCGACTTCGACGCGGTGACGGCACGGTGACGCATGGTCTGCCAGCCGCCGGTGATGCGGTCGACGGACCCGTCGGGCGCGACGTCCTCGACCGAGACCGAGATCAGGCCGTCGGTGCCGGTCGTGGAGACGGACAGGTCGGCGTTGAGCGGGCCAGAGAAGGCCAGGTCCGAGGTCGCCGGCGCGGTCTCATAGGAGACCCCGAGCGCGTCGTTGATCCGGTTGTCGGTCTCGCAGCCGGGGATCGCCAGGGCGCCGGCGGTCCACTGCGCGGTGCTGCGCGAGCACAGCCCCTGCACCGGCAGCGGCACGATGGTGTCGCCGCCGACGGGCCTCAGGGCCGACCCGAGGGCGTACGTCTTGGCGTGGACCTCGCTCCCGAGCCACGACTGCATCGTGCGCCACTTCCCGGACCCGATCTCGTGGTAGGTCACCGGCGCGACGTCGCGGTCGAGGGTGGCGTCGGGCAGCCCCTTGAGGTGCGTGTCGAACCACCGCAGGGCCATCTCGCCCATGCTGTTGATCCCGCTGCCCTCCAGGCCGGCGCCCGTGGCGGCCTCGGCGTGCGTCCACGGTCCGATGAGCAGCTTGGTGTCCACGCCGTTCTTCTGCATCCGGTCGAAGAGCATCGGCGTGCCGCGCTGGAAGATGTCGTACTGCCCGGCTGTCACGAACGTCGGTACGTCGATCTCGTCGACCACGCTCAACGGGGACCGCTTCCGATAGAACGGGCCGTCGTAGCCGGCGTCGCTGCCCATCAGCGCGCTGACGAGCATCGGCACCTGGAACCCGAGCGCCCCGCCGACGTGCTGCAGCAGCGTGGTCAGGGTGGCGTCGGGACGGGTCTTGTTGACGGCCGGCGGCACCAGCCCGGCGCCCGTGACCAGCCCGAACCACAGCGGGATGAACCCGGCGTCGATCTGGCCGCCGGAGGCGACCACGTCGCGGTAGACGTCGCCGGCGGGCACGATCGGGAACATCGCCTTCAGCCCGCGCGGGTGCTGAGCGGCGGTGAAGAACTGGTTGATCGCCATGTAGGACGGACCCCACAGGCCGAGCTCGCCGTTGCTCCACGGGCGCTTCTTCGAGGTCGCCCAGTTGGCGACCTCGAGGCCGTCCTTCTGCTCGCGGTCGCCGAACGCATCCCACTGGCCGGCGGACGAGCCGGTGCCGCGTACGTCGGTCTGGACGAAGACGTAGCCGCGCTGCACGAAGTAGTCCCCGCCGCTCCCGCCGGAGACGTTCTTGTTGTAGGGGTTCTGGGTCAGGATCACCGGGAACCGGCCCGGCGCCGCGGTCCCGTCCGTCTTCGCCGGACGGTGGACGTCGGCGCGCAGCACCACCCCGTCGGACATCGTCAGCTGGATGTCCTTCTCGACCACCACGCCGTACGTCGCCGGGCGAGGCTTCCACGCCCCGGCCCTCGCCTGGGTTGCCTGCGCCGCGGCGGTTCCGACAGAAGCCGCCTCAGGGGCGGCGGACGCGGAGTGCGCCGGTGGCAGGAAGGTCGCGACGAGAGCCAGGAACGATACGAGGAATGCCAGTCTGCCGAGTTTCACGACTCACTCCAGGGGTGTGTTGGATTTCACACCTCGAACGACGGAGTGCAAACGCGAGTTACGAAGCCGGTTCCGGGTTTTGAATAGTGAGACTAAGCAGTCACCGCGACGGTCCTGTCGATGACTGGCGCGCCCGTGGCCGCCACGACCTCGTCGTACGTCACCCCGGGAGCGAGCTCGACGAGCTCGAACGCAGCGCCCGCCACGTCGAGAACACCGAGGTCCGTGATGACCCGCTTCACGATCCCGCGACCGGTCAGCGGCAGGTCGCAGGCCGAGAGCAGCTTGGGAGCACCCTTCTTGGTGACGTGCTCCATCAGCACGATCACCCGCCCGGCGCCGGAGACGAGGTCCATCGCGCCGCCCATGCCCTTGACCATCTGTCCGGGCACCATCCAGTTGGCGATGTCACCGTTGGTCGAGACCTGCATCGCGCCCAGGACGGCGACGTCGATGTGGCCGCCGCGGATCATCGCGAACGAGGTCGCGGAGTCGAAGTAGGAGGCACCCGCGAGCACGGTCACGGTCTGCTTGCCGGCGTTGATCAGGTCGGGGTCGACCTCGTCCTCGTAGGGGAACGGGCCGACGCCGAGGATGCCGTTCTCGGCGTGCAGTACGACCGTCGAGGTCTCCGGGATGTAGTCGGGGATCAGCGTCGGCAGGCCGATCCCGAGGTTGACATAGTCGCCGTCCTGCAGCTCCTGCGCGGCGCGCGCGGCCATCTGGTTGCGGTCCCAAGCCATGACTCAGGCCTCCTGGTTCGTGGTCGGGCGCTCGCCGCGCGTCGTACGCTTCTCGATGTCCTTGCGCGCTGCCTGCTCGGGCGTCAGTGCGACGATCCGCTTCACGAAGATCCCCGGAAGGTGGACGTCGTCCGGGGCGATCTCACCGACCTCGACGACCTCCTCGGCCTCGACGACGGTCACCCGCCCGGCCATCGCGGCCGGCACGTTGAAGTTGCGCGTGGAGGCGTTGAACTGGGCGTTGCCGGCCCGGTCGACGCGGGTCGCGCGGACCAGCGCGAAGTCGGTGATGATGCCCTCCTCGAGCACCATCTGCTTGCCGTGGAACTCGCGGACCTCCTTCGGTTCGGAGGCCTCGGCGATCGTTCCGTCGGGGTTGTAGCGGTAGGGCAGGCCGCCGTCGGAGACCATCGTGCCGACGCCGGTCGGGGTGTAGAAGGCGCCGATCCCGCTGCCGCCCGCGCGCATCCGCTCCGCGAGCGTGCCCTGCGGGGTCAGCTCGAGGGTGATCTCGCCGGCCAGGTACTGGCGCCCGAACTCCTTGTTCTCGCCGATGTAGCTAGCGATCACCCGGGAGATGCGGTGGTCGTCGAGCAGCAGCCCGAGCCCGGCGCCGTCGACGCCGCAGTTGTTGGAGACCACCATCAGGTCGTCCGCACCCTGCTCGCGCAGCGCCTCGATCAGGAACCACGGGATTCCCACCAGCCCGAAGCCGCCCACGGCCAGGCTGGCCCCGCTGTGAATGTCGGCAACCGCCTCCGCGGCCGATCCGACCACCTTGTCCAGACCCATGTCTTCTCTGCTCTCTCGAAGGATTTCGTACGCTGCTTTGCTGACTGCTCAGCGGACAGACTCGAACACCGCCGCGAGCCCCTGCCCGCCACCGATGCACATCGTCTCCAGGACGTACCGAGCCTCGCGGCGCTGCGCCTCGCGGGCGGCGGTGGCGAGGATGCGGGCGCCGGTGGCGCCGATCGGGTGGCCGAGCGAGATGCCCGAGCCGTTGGGGTTGAGCCGCTCGTCGGTGGCGTCGATCTTCCACTCGCGCAGGACGGCGAGGACCTGGGCGGCGAAGGCCTCGTTGAGCTCGATCAGGTCGATCTCGTCGAGGGTGAGCCCGGCCCGGGACAGCGCCGCCTTGCTGGAGAGGACGGGGCCGATGCCCATCCGCTCGGGCTCGCAGCCGGTGACGGCCCACGACTTGAGCGCCAGCAGCGGCGTCAGCCCGCGCTTCTCGGCCTCGGCGCGCGTGGTCACGACGCACATCGCCGCGCCGTCGTTCTGGCCGGACGCGTTGCCCGCGGTGACCGTCGACTCCTCGTCGACCTTCAGCCGGATCGGACGCAGCGAGGCGAGCTTCTCCAGGGAGATGTCGGCACGCGGGTGCTCGTCGCGGTCGACGACGACATCGGGCTTGCGGCGGCCGCCGGGGACGGTCACCGGAACGAGCTCGTCGGCGAACTTGCCGGCCTCGTGGGCGGCGACGGCACGCTGGTTGGAGCGCAGCGCGAGCTCGTCCTGCTCCTCGCGCCCGATGCCGTACTCACGGCGCAGGTTCTCGGCGGTCTCGATCATGCCGCCGGGGAGCGGGTGGTCCTTGCCGCCCGCGGTCTCGCGCGCTCGGTCGAGGCGGTCGAGCAGCTCGATGCCGCCCTGCTTCACCCCGCCGCGCAGCCCGAGCGCGTAGTGCTCGACGTTGGACATCGACTCCGCACCGCCGGCCACGACGAGGTTCGCGGCGCCGGTGGCGACCGAGCCCGCGGCGTACAGGATCGCCTGAAGGCCCGAACCGCAGCGACGGTCGATCTGGAGGCCGGGGACGCCGTTGCCGAGCCCGGCGTCGAGGGCCGCGATGCGGCCGATCGCAGGGTTCTCGCCGCTCGCGTAGCCGTTGCCGAGGATGACGTCGTCGACGTCGCCCTCCTGGAGGCCGGTGCGCTCGACCAGCTCACGCAGGACTGTCGTGGCGAGGTCGGTCGCGGTCAGCGGCGCCAGGGCGCCGAGGAACCGGCCGACGGGGGTGCGGAGGGGTTCGCAGATGACGATGTCGTTGGCGGAGCTGCTCATGCCATCGACGGTACGCGCGCAGTCATGACTTGAGAAGTATTCATTTGGCGTCGATTGACACCTCTGAAGTCTTGATCAACTGTCCGACCGGACAGTGCGCGGGTGAGGCTATTGCGATAAGTTCGCGTTAGCAGTTTCCTCTCGGGTTCCACTTCGACCGACCCCCACGCAGATCAATGAGGTGACCATGCACGTCCCCGACGGCTTCCTCGACGCTCCGACGTCGATCGCCACCGGTGCAGTCGCTGTCGTCGCGGTCGGCGTCGCGCTGCGCGGCGCGCGCCGTGAGCTCGACGACAAGACCGCCCCGCTGGCCGGCCTCGTGGCCGCGTTCGTCTTCGCGACCCAGATGCTCAACTTCCCGGTGGGGGCGGGCACGAGCGGTCACCTGATGGGCGGCGCGCTGGCGGCGGTGCTGGTGGGGCCGTGGACCGGGGTGCTGTGCGTCTCGGTCGTGCTGATCGTGCAGTCCCTGCTCTTCGCCGACGGCGGCATCACCGCGCTCGGCACCAACATCCTGCTCATGGCCGTCACCACTGTGCTCGTCGGCTGGTTCGTGAGCCGGGTGCTGATCAAGGTGCTGCCGAAGCGGGTCGGGATGGTCGCCCCGGCGGCGGCGATCGGCGCCTTCCTCTCCGTCCCCGCGGCGGCGGCCGTCTTCACCGCGCTCTACGCGGTCGGTGGCACCGCCGACATCTCGCTGACCACGCTGGCCACCGCGATGCTCGGCTGGCACACGGTGATCGGTCTGGGCGAGGGCGCGATCACGTTCCTCGCGGTAGGCGCGATCCTGTCCGTACGCCCCGACCTCGTCTACGCCGCGCGAGGCGTGATCTCCGAGCGCGACCTGGTGATCAAGCCGAAGGAGTCGGTCGCATGAGCGCCGCTGAGAGGAAGCGCGTGCCGTTCAGGTGGGTCGCCGTCGGCATCGCCGTCGCCGCGCTGCTCCTGGCCGGGGTGGTCTCCTACTACGCCTCCGCGAACCCCGACGGCCTCGAGTATGTCGCCGGCAAGACCGGCTTCCTCGACAGCGCCTCGGAGCACGGCGCGGCCGACGGCCCGCTGGCCGACTACGGCACCAAGGGCGTCGACAACGAGCGGCTCTCCGGCGGCCTCGCCGGCGTGATCGGCACCGTGGTGGTGCTCGTCCTCGCCGGCGGCCTCGCCCTGGTCGTACGCCGCCGCTCCGCCAAGTCTGACGAGGCCTGAGCCGGTGCCCGCCCATCTGAAGGTGCTCGCCCTGATCGGCTTCATGCTCGTGGTGGTGGCGACGCCGCGGGAGTGGTTCGCTGCGTACGCCTTCTTCCTCGCGGTCCTGGTGACGGTCGGCGCGGTGGCGCGGGTGCGCCCGGGGTGGGTGCTGAAGCGGATGGTCGTCGAGACGCCGTTCGTGGTCTTCGCGGTGCTGATGCCGTTCATCGCGCACGGGCCGCGCGTCGAGGTGCTCGGGCTCAGCCTGAGCGAGTCGGGCCTGCTCTCGGCGTGGGGGCTGCTCGCCAAGGGCACGCTCGGCGTGATCGCCGGGCTGCTGTTGGCCGCGACGACGACGCCCCAGGCGCTGGTGCACGGCCTGGAGCGGCTGCGGCTGCCTCAGCAGCTGGTGCAGATCATGGCGTTCATGGTGCGCTACCTCGAGGTGGTGACCGACGAGATGCGCCGGATGGCGGTGGCGCGCGCCTCACGAGGCTTCGAGGCCCGCAACCCGCTCCACTGGCCGGTGCTGGCCCGCTCGGTCGGCGCGCTGTTCATCCGCTCCTTCGAGCGCGGCGAGCGGGTGCACCTGGCTATGGTCTCGCGCGGCTACACAGGGAGAATGCCACGGTGACCACTCCAGTCCTGGATGTACGCGGCCTTGCCTTCGCCTACCCCGACGGCCATCAGGCGCTCTTCGGCGTCGACCTGCACGTCCACCGCGGTGAGCGGGTCGCGCTGCTGGGCCCCAACGGGGCCGGCAAGACCACGCTGGTCCTGCACCTCAACGGCATCCATCTCGCCGGCGCCGGGTCCGTCGCGGTGAGCGGGCTCCCCGTGACCAAGGCCAACATCAAGGAGATCCGCCGCCGCGTCGGCATCGTCTTCCAGGACCCCGACGACCAGCTCTTCATGGGCACCGTCCGCGAGGACGTCGCCTTCGGCCCCGCCAACCTCGGCCTGCGCGGCGAGGCCCTGGACGCGAAGGTGACCGAGGCGCTCGCGAAGGTCGGCATGGAGGAGTACGCCGACCGGCCCCCGCACCACCTCTCCTTCGGCCAGCGTCGCCGGGTCGCGGTGGCCACCGTGCTGGCGATGGACCCCGAGATCCTGGTCCTCGACGAGCCCTCCTCCAACCTCGACCCGGCCTCCCGCCGCGAGCTCGCCGACATCCTCCGCGACCTCGACGTCACCGTCCTGATGGTCACCCACGACCTGCCGTACGCCCTCGAGCTCTGCGAGCGCTCCGTCATCCTCGACGGCGGCATCGTGGCCGCCGAGGGCCGCACCGTCGACGTACTCTCCAACGCCGACCTGATGCGCGCCCACCGCCTCGAGCTCCCCTTCGGCTTCGACCCGGTCGCGGCAGCCGCCACCCTCTAGCCGAGACGTCAGGTACGTCGGCCGAGACGTCACTTAAGTCGGTCGAGTTGGCACAGTGATGCCGCTCGGCCGACCTACCTGACGCCTCGGCCGACGCCTCGGCAGGGATCAGTCGGCGAGGCGGCGGGAGCGGTAGTGGAGCTTGGCGCTGATGTAGCCGCGCCAGCCGACCAGGGTGAGGCCGAGGAAGAGGAGCGAGACGACCAAGAATGCCGGCGCCAGGCCCTCGCCGGAGAGGCCGCGCAGCACCATCCCGATGACGTACGTCCCGAGCCAGACGACCACGCCCGCAGGCCAGGCGCGAGCGGCCGGCCAGCGGCGCCAGATCAGCACGGCCCAGGCCACGACGAGCCCGATCAGGAAGGGCCAGGCGATGCGGAGCACGACGAGCGCTGGGCCGGAGTCGTGCGACTGGCGCCCGGCGAAGGCGAAGAGGAGCACGAAGAAGACGTCGACGGCGAAGGCCGCGACCGCCCACTTGGGCACGAGCCCGGCGATGAGTGGGGAGGAGTCGTCGGGCTTCGTGGAGGACATGGTGCCCAGAATACGAGCCCGGTCTACGGGGTCAGCCAGGCCCCGCCGCGCATCACCCGGGTCGGCTGCAGCGACTCGTCGATGAGCATGAGGTCGGCGCGAGCGCCGGGCTCGAGGCGGCCCGCGTCGAGGCCTACCACCGATGCCGGCCGCAGGCTCGCGGCCTTCATCAGCATGGCCAGGTCGATCCCGGCGGCCGCATGGCGGCGTACCTGATCCATGAGTCGCGACGTGCCTCCGGCGATCGAACCGTTGCCGGTCCCGTCGGCCACGCGGGCGACCCCGGAGCGTACTTCCACTGACAGCGGTCCGAGCTGGTAGTCGCCGTCGGCCATCCCGGCCGCGGCCATCGCGTCGGTGACGAGTACGACCGAGCCGGGCACCATCGACATCACGGCCCGGACCGTCTCGTCGTCGAGGTGTACGCCGTCAGCGATCAGCTCCACACAGGCATCGCCGACACCGGCGGCGCCCAGGGATCCGAGCACGGGGCCGGGGTCGCGATGGTGCGCGGGTGGCATGCCGTTGAAGAGATGGGTGACCAGGCTCCCCGGTCCGGACAGGAAAGCCCGAGCCTGCGAAGCCGACGCCGCGGTGTGCCCCAGCGCCACCACGACCCCGGCCTCGGTGAGCACCGAGGCGACCTCGTCGGCTCCGGGGAGCTCCGCGGCCAGCGTCATCACTCGCAGGTGCCCGCGTCCGGCGGCGACGAACTCACGGGCGAGCCCGGCGTCCGGCGCGATCAGCAGCGCAGGATCGTGCGCCCCGCGGCAGGAGTGCTCCAGGAACGGCCCCTCCATGTGGATGCCGGCGATCAGCCCGGCCTCGGCAGCCGTGGCCAGCGCCGAGACGACCGACAGCAACCGGGAAGGCGAGTCGGTCACGGTCGAGGCCAGCAGCGTGGTCGTGCCGGCAGCATGATGCACGCCGGCCGCGGTGGCGATCTCGTCCGGCGACGTGGTGTGGAACGAGGCACCGCCACCGCCGTGGTTGTGGATGTCCACCAGCCCCGGGAGCAGGATCCCCGAGGACGACGGGTCGCCGGAGACGGCCGCCCGCACCTCGGAGACCAGCCCCGCGGACACGGTCACGACGACGTCGTCGAAGCCGCCCGGCCGAGGCACTCGGCCGCGCACCACATGCTCTAGATCCATCGCTTGAACCAGATCCTCGTCAGCCATTCCTGCCGGGTGAGCAGCTCATTGGTGTAGATCGGCCAGAACCAGGCGAAGTTGCAGATCACCAGCACGACGAAGATGCCACCGGCGACGGCACCCCCGACGCGACGCCGGGTGGCGGGACTTCCGCCGGCCAGCGGCGGTGGCCGGTCGAGCAACTTGCCCAGACACAGGCACAGGCCGAGCACCAGGAACGGCAGCGCGATGATCATGTAGAAGGAGAAGATCGGCCGCCCGGCGTACTGCAGCCAGGGCAGCCACGTCGACAGCACCCCGACCACAGCGACCCCGAACCTCCAGTCCCGCGCAGCGACCCACATGAACGCCGAGACGATCAGCGCGACGAACGCTCCCCACCACAGCACCGGGGTGCCCAGCAGCAGCACCTGCCGCAGGCACGTCCCTGCCTCGGCGGGACCGTCCCCGTCGGGATCGGTCGAGGGGGAGGCGTCGCACATCTCGCCGCGCGACTTCGCGCCGGACAGGATCCCGGTGTCGGCGGCGACACCGACCGGCCGGTTCAGGACGAGCCAGCCGATCGGATGGGACCCGTAGGTGTGCTCGGCGCACTCCAGGAAGTGGGTGTGGAAGGTGAAGACGTCGCGGTGGTAGTACCACAGCGACCGCAGCGACTGACTGACCTCGCCGAGGCCGGACGCGTCCGGCTCCTTGGCGGTCGGCCAGCGCTTGTCGTTGAGGTTCTCCGGGACGTACGACTTGTTCTCGCAGTGGCCCTCGCCGGTGTAGCGCGTGTACTGCGTCGCCGAGAGCGACTCCTCGTAGACGCCCGCGTGGGTCATCCACGGGATCCACGTCATCACGTAGACGGCCAGTGCGACGCCCACCAGGTGCGCGAACGCCGTCGGCCCGTCGGCCACACAGGCACGAAGCCAGGACAGCCGTACGCCGAAGGAGCGCCGCATCCCGGCGGACCAGGCCACATAGAGGAGACCGAAGGCGGCCAGCGGGTAGAGCGCCTCCCACTTGGAGCCGATCGCCAGGCCCCACGCGACGCCTGAGCAGAGCAGCCACGGACGGAACAGCATCTGGCGGACGGGTCCCCACGCGCCGGGCGCGGCGAGCTGGGTGGGCGCGAGCGCGGAGAACCGCCGCCGGCACCAGTCGCGGTCCATCACCATCAGGTGCACCGCGAGCAGCAGGAAGAAGGCGACGAAGAGATCCAGCAGGGCCAGGCGCGAGAGCACGAACGCGAGCCCGTCGAAGGTGATCAGGATGCCGCCGACGAGACCGAGCATCATGGAGCCGGAGACGCGGCGTACGAACCGGATCGTCAGCAGCACCAGCAGCGAGCCGACCACGACCGAGGCGATCCGCCAGCCGAACGGGTCCATCCCGAAGAGCTTGATGCCGAGGGCGATGATCCACTTGCCCACGTCGGGGTGGACGATCATCGACGGCCCGTCGGCGAACTGCCCGTCGAGCTGGCCGGCCAGGATGTTCTCGTCGGCGCCCTCGATGAAGTTGCGCGCGTAGCCGAACTCGAGCAGCGCCCAGGCGTCCTTGGCGTAGTAGGTCTCGTCGAAGGCGAAGACCTTCGGGGTGCCCAGGTGCCACAGGCGCAGCAGGAACGCGAGCACGGTGATCCCGATCGTCGCCGCCCAGCCGGCCCGCGGCGAGCCGTTGATGCGGCGCCGGGCGCGTTCCCAGGCGGTCGGGAGGAGGTGACCCGAGGGGGTGCTGGCCAGGCCCTCCATGGGCTCCGGCTCCTCGGTCACCGTCGTCGTCACGAGGGAACCTTATAAGCCTGCAACAATATCGGTGTGGTAGTTCCAGAGGACGGCGTGCTCGTACTTGCGGCAACCCCGATCGGACGCGTCGAGGATGCCCCTCCGCGACTGGCCTCGGAGCTCGCCACCGCGGATGTCATCGCCGCCGAGGACACCCGCCGGCTGCGTCGGCTGACGACGGATCTCGGCGTCGAGATCAAGGGCCGCATCGTCTCCTACTTCGAGGGCAACGAGGCTGCGCGTACGCCGTCTCTGCTCGCCGACCTCCTCGACGGCAATCGGGTTCTGCTGGTGACCGACGCCGGGATGCCCTCGGTCTCCGACCCCGGCTACCGCCTGGTCGCCGCCGCGGTCGAGAAGGACGTACGCGTCACCGCGGTGCCCGGCCCCTCGGCCGTCCTGACCGCCCTGGCCGTCAGCGGCCTCCCCGTCGACCGGTTCTGCTTCGAGGGCTTCCTGCCCCGCAAGGCCGGCGAGCGCTCGCGCCGTCTCGCCTCGCTGGCCAAGGAGGAGCGCACCATGGTCTTCTTCGAGGCCCCCCACCGCACCCAGGCGGCCTTGGAAGCCATGCGCGACGCCTTCGGCGACACCCGCGCCGCCGCCGTCTGCCGCGAGTTGACGAAGACCCACGAAGAAGTACGCCGCGGGGGACTGGCCGAGCTCGTCGAGTGGGCCGCCGAGGGAGTACGCGGCGAGGTCACCATCGTCGTCACCGGCGCCGACCCGTCCGCCGAGATCGGCAGCGACCCGGACAGCCTCCGTGCCGCCGTGGCCGACCTGGAAGGTGAGGGTCACACGAAGAAGGAAGCCATCGCCGAGGTGGCCAGGCTCGCCGGTGTACCGAAACGCGAGGTCTACGACCTCGTCCACAAGAGCGTGTAGAAGACTGGGAGCATGAGCTTCGCCCCGGCACCCGAGCCACTGCCCGCACCGGTCGTCGACAACCACACCCACCTCGACATCGTCCGAGGCGACGAGAGTCTTCCGGTCGAGGAGGCGCTCGCGCAGGCGGCGGCGGTGGGCGTGACCAGGGTGGTGCAGATCGGCTGCGACCTGCCGGGCGCGCGCTGGGCGGTCGAGGCGGCCCAGACGTACGACAACATGGTCGCCGGTGTGGCGCTCCACCCCAACGACGCTCCTCGCCAGCCCGACCTCGAGGCCGCGCTGGACGAGATCGAGAAGCTCGCCGGGGCGCACGACAAGGTGCGCGTGGTGGGGGAGACCGGGATGGACTTCTTCCGCACCGACGAGGAGGGTCGCGAGACCCAGGCTTACTCGTTCCGGCGCCACATCGACATCGCCAAGCGCCTCGACAAGACCCTGATGATCCACGACCGCGACGCCCACGAGGCGGTGCTCGAGGTGATCGACAGCGTCGGACCGCCCGAGCGCTGGGTGATGCACTGCTTCTCCGGTGATCCCGAGTTCGCTCGCCAGTGCCTCGACCGGGGCGCCTACCTCTCCTTCGCCGGCACGGTGACGTTCAAGAACGCGCAGTACCTCCGCGACGCCCTCGCGATCACTCCCCAGGACCGCATCCTGGTCGAGACCGACGCCCCGTTCCTGACCCCCCACCCGCACCGCGGCGCGATCAACTCGAGCTACATGATCCCGGCGACGATGCGGGTGATGGCCGACGTACGCGGCGACGACCTCGAGGCGCTCTGCAACGCTGTCAACACCAACACCGAGACGGCCTTCGGCGGCACCTGGTGACCAGTCGGCACTGACAGGAGAAGGGCCCGAAGCGATCGCCTCGGGCCCTTCTCCTTGCTGTGATCAGGTCAGGAGACGCTGAGCGTCATCGTGCCCCTGCGCTCGTCCGAGGAGAGCACCTTGATCTTGACGCCGCTGCCGGCGGTCTTGGTGGAGTGCGCCGGGTTGGACGCGTCCCAGTAGGCCGTCTCAGAGCTGTCGTAGAAGGTCGGCACGCTCTTGCGTCGCGGCACGTCGAGGACGTTGTTCGGAGCACCGGCGACCTCGTTCTCGAGGTGGAGCGCATCGGTGCGGTCCACGTCGAAGGTCGAGTCGTAGCCCTGCATCCGGTTGCGCGACAGGGTCCCGTCCGACCACTTCTGGACACCCACGGTGGAGTCGACGACCAGCGCCTGGCCACCGCCGGGGTGCTCCGAGGTGTTGTTGTCGCCGTAGGCGCCGTTCTGGTACCAGACCAGCAGACCGTCCTGGTAGGCGTAGTGGTCGACCTTGTCAGGCGCGGTGACCCCGTAGCCGAAGTTGTACGGACCCTCGGCCAGCGTCTTGTCGTAGCCCTTGTACTGCCGGTTCTCGGCGATGTAGAAGCGCGGGTACGTCGAGGTGTAGGTGCCGTCGGTGATGCCCATGTACTCCTTGTTGGTCCAGCCGTCGAATGACGAGAAGTCCGTCGTGTAGGCCGAGCCGACCGAGAGGTCGTCGATGGCGAAGCCGTAGTAGGCGACGCCGCCGTCGTTCGCGGTGCGGAAGCGGAGCTTCACGTTCTGACCCGCGTACGCCGCCAGGTCAGCGGTCAGGTCCACGTACTCCTGCGGGTCGTGGTCGGCGCAGTTGTCGGTGCAGGTGCTGTCGGAGGTGCCGTGGATGCCGTTGTTGTACTCGGCCGAGGACAGGTTCGTCGCCAGCGGCGTCGACCAGGTGGTGCCGCCGTCGGTGGAGGCCTCCAGGAAGGTGAAGTCGTACTCCGCCTCGAGGTCGTACTTCACCTTGGCCGAGAGCGTGCCGCCCGTGGGGACCGCGATCTCCGGGCTGACCGCGGTGGCGGTGCGGTCGTCGCCCTTGCCGGAGTAGAGGAACGACTTGCCGGACGTGCCGGAGCCGACGTCGTGGGTCGTCTCGCCGTCGGGCAGGTTGACCACGAGAGCCTGCGGGGTCTTCGCCCCGGTGTCGTGGAAGCTCGGACCCAGGGTCAGCTTCTTGGATGTACCGGCCTCGACGGTGTCGTAGTTGAGCCAGCCGAGGAAGAGCTTCTCCGGGGCGCCCATGTGGTTGGGCGTGGTGCCGATGGTGCCGTCACCGTGACCGAGCCAGGAACCCGAGCTCATCAGGGTCCAGAAGCCGGTGCCGTTCTCGCCGCCCGCGGTGTCGTAGAAGTCCGGCAGACCGAGGTCGTGGCCGAACTCGTGCGCGAAGACGCCCAGGCCGCCGTTCTCGGGCTCGGTGGTGTAGTCGCGGATCCAGATGTCGGTGTTACCGATCTTGACGCCGCCGGCCTTCGGGAAGTCGGCCGGGCCGTCGGAGCCGGACGCGTTGGCGGCCCAGCGGTGCGACCAGATGGTCCACGGGTCGGCGCCGGCCTCCTCGCCCGCACCGGAGTGGATCGCCTGGAAGTGGTCGATGTAGCCGTCGGCCTCGTTGAAGTTGCCGTCGCCATCGAGGTCGTAGCGGTCCCAGATGTCGTAGTCCTGGAGGTACGCAGTGATCTCGGCGTCGGTCTTGCCGGCCGCCTTCTGCGCGTCGTACCAGGCGTTGGCGCTGTCCTGGACGTAGTTCTTCATCGCGGCGGCGGTCTCGTCGCCCTTTTCGTTCTGGTAGTAGGACTCCGCGTGCGGAAGCGTCACCCAGTCGCTCACGTCGCCCTGGAGGTCGAAGCGGCCGCTCGACATCTCCTTGTAGACGTTGTGGAACGACTCCTCGCCCTTGTTCTGGTTGAAGAACATGTCCATGTAGTGCTCGCGGGAGAAGTCCTCCTCCCAGTAGGTGGAGTTGTCGTCCTCGGCGGGCGGGGCGATCTCGTTGTGGAGCGGGCCCGAGGTGTTGTCGGGGAAGGCCGGGTTGCCGCCTTCGCCGAACTCGACCAGGAAGCTCAGCAGCTGGGACTTCTCGGTGGGCTCGTGCTCCACCCAGCGGGCGTTCTTGCCCGAGCCCATCTTGACGACCTCGCTGCCGTTCTTCGTGACCGTCTGCTTCTCGCCTGTGGCGACGGCGGTGGCGGCGTTGGTCTTGAGCTCGCGGCGCTTGGTGTTGAGCGCGTCGGGCTTGTCATCGACCTTCTGCTTCACCGCAGCGGCGGCGGGGGTCCCCGAGTCCTCGACGGCGCTAGCCGACGAGTGGGTCAGGGCCACCGGCGTCACGCCGGCGACCGCAACCGCGGCGAGAACGCTGGTAAGGCGTCTGTTCATCGTTCCTCCGGAGTCTGGTGACATCGCGCACATCTGCCTTACCCGAGAACCGACCGGCGCGACGGGCCATCACGACAGAGATGGCTTCGGAGTACAACACCAAGCAACGGAGTTACCTGTAAAGGATTTGTCGCCTATTGGCCACGGGGAACGAAATTTCGTGGCGGGATTACGACATGCGCTCTGATCAACCCGCTTGATCAGCGATTTCGACGTGTTGAATCGCACACCTGTCATTCGCTACGACAGGTATTGACAGCACTCCCTGGACCTCATTTGATGCCGAGATTGCATGCTTGTAATTGCCTGCGGATCGGGCAGGAGACTTGCATTTAACCGACCGTATTTGTTCCGCTGTCCGGCGAGATAGCCGGGATCGGGACAGATCCGGACGGTGTTGGGGGTGGGCCTCAGCGCGTAGATCACCAGATCTCGCAACACCGTTCGCCCGTGCCCGGAGAGCACGAACATCGGAGCATTGTGCCCGTCAGCAGCACCACCTCATGGGTTCGCAACATCGCATCTACTCGTCGCCGTAAGGCCATTCTGGTCGGCGGACTCGCCGCCGCGGTGGTCGCCACGGGCGGCGCCGCATACGGCGTCAAGACCGCCCAGACCGATGTCATCGTCTCGGTCGACGGCAAGGCCAAGGACGTCAGCGTCAATGCTGACACCGTCGGTGAAGTCCTCGAGGCCGAGGGCATCGAGATCGGCGACCGGGACGCGGTTGCTCCATCGATCGACTCCGAGGTCGAGGACGGCAGCGCGATCAGCGTCCGCTACGCCCGTCAGCTGAGCCTCGAGGTCGACGGCAAGGCCCAGGACCACTGGGTCACCGCGACCACCGTCGGCGGCGCTCTCGCCGAGCTCGGCCGTGACTACGACCGGGCGGAGCTCTCGACCAGCCGCGGTGCCTACATCGGCCGCGACGGGATGTCCCTCGACGTCGTCACTCCCAAGAACGTCAAGGTCGAGCTGGCCGGCAAGAAGGCCAAGAAGGTCAGCGTCACCGCGCTGACCGTCGGCGACGCGCTCAAGGACCTCGGGGTCGACCTCGAGCGCCGGGACAAGGTCTCCCCGGCCTCCGACAAGGCTCTGAAGACCGGTCAGAAGATCGTCTTCACCGACTTCTCCGCCAAGAACCAGAAGGTCGCCCGGGAGACCATCGAGACGCCGGTCAAGGAGATCGAGGACTCCTCGATGAACAAGGGTGACACCGAGGTCGTCGAGGAAGGCTCCGACGGAGTCCGTTCGGTGACCTACCGCATCGTCCTCAAGAACGGCGAGGCCGTCTCCAGGAAGGTCCTCGAGCAGAACGTCATCGAGGAGGCCGAGACCCGCGTGGTCAAGGTCGGCACCAAGGAGGAGGCCCCTGCGGCCAACTTCGCCGGCGGCAGCACCGTCTGGGACCAGCTCGCGCAGTGCGAGTCCGGCGGCAACTGGGCCATCAACACCGGCAACGGCTACTACGGCGGGCTGCAGTTCAACCTGCAGACCTGGCAGGCCTACGGTGGCTCCGGCCTCCCGAGCGAGAACAGCCGCGAGACCCAGATCGCCGTCGCCGAGAAGGTTCGCGACGCCAACGGTGGCGGCTACGGCTCGTGGCCGGCCTGCTCGCAGAGCCTCGGTCTGCCGCAGTAAGGCTGTTTCGGCCCTCGGGCCATAGTCTGTACCCATGACCGACCGCACCCCGCCGCGCCTGTTGGGCCCGGCGGAGGTGCGGTCGCTCGCATCCGAGCTCGATCTCCGCCCCACCAAGCAGCGCGGGCAGAACTTCGTGATCGACGCCAACACCGTGCGCCGGATCGTGCGCGAGTCCGGCGTCGGCGCCGACGACGTCGTCGTCGAGGTCGGCCCCGGCCTCGGATCGCTCACCCTCGCCATCCTCGAGACCGGCGCGAAGGTGACCGCGATCGAGATCGACGAGGTCCTGGCGCAGCGGCTGCCGAGAACCATCCAGGAGTACGCCCCCGACCAGGCTGACGCGTTCAGCCTGCTCCGCGCGGACGCTCTCCGGGTCGACTCCGTCCCCGGCCCTGCGCCCACGGCCCTGGTCGCCAACCTGCCCTACAACGTCTCGGTGCCGGTCCTGCTGCATCTGATGGCGCTGCTGCCCTCGCTACGCCACGGGCTGGTGATGGTGCAGGCCGAGGTCGCCGACCGGCTGGCGGCCAAGCCCGGCTCCAAGGTCTACGGCGTCCCGTCGGTCAAGGCCGCCTGGTACGCCGAGGTTCGCCGCGCCGGCGTGATCGGCCGCAACGTCTTCTGGCCGGCGCCCAACGTCGACTCCGGGCTCGTCTACTGGCGTCACCGCGACCCGCCGTCGACGGCGGTCTCGCGCGAAGAGGTCTTCGCGGTCGTCGACGCCGCCTTCGCGCACCGTCGCAAGGCGCTGCGCGGCGTACTCAAGCCTCTGGCCGGCTCTGCCGAGGCGGCCGAGAAGGCGCTCGTCGCGGCCGGGATCGACCCGCTGGCGCGTGGCGAGGCGCTGACCATCGCCGACTTCGTACGCATCACCGAATCGCTCCAAAGGGTTCCCTCATGACGATCACCGTCCGCGCCGCCGCGAAGTTCAACCTCCACCTCGGGGTCGGGCCGGTCCGGGAGGACGGGTTCCACCCGCTGGCGACGGTCTATCAGGCGATCGGGCTCTACGACGACGTCACCGTGAGCGAGGCCGCCGAGTGGCAGGTCACGCTCACCGCGGAGGACCACATCGCGCTCGGCGAGATCCCGACCGGCGACGACAACATCGTCGTGCGGGCAGGCAGGGCTATCGCCGCTCACCACGGCATCGACAAGGCCGCGAAGGTCGCGATCCACAAGGGCATCCCGGTCGCCGGCGGCCTCGCCGGTGGCTCGGCCGACGCGGCTGCGACGCTCGTCGCCCTGGACCGCCTGTGGGCGCTGGAGACCTCCGACGAGGATCTGCTGAGCCTGGCCGGGCAGCTGGGCTCCGACGTACCGTTCGCGCTCATCGGCGCCACCGCCATCGGCGGCGGCCGTGGCGAGATCGTCGAGCCGGTCACCGACAACGGTTCCTGGTGGTGGGTCGCGGTCGGCAACGAGCAGGGACTCTCGACGCCTGCGGTCTACCGCGCCTTCGACGAGCTCGCCGGGACCGA
Organism: Nocardioides sp. NBC_00850; assembly: GCF_045207335.1. Lineage (NCBI taxonomy): Bacteria > Bacillati > Actinomycetota > Actinomycetes > Propionibacteriales > Nocardioidaceae > Nocardioides > Nocardioides sp. NBC_00850. The sequence goes on along the minus strand of NZ_CP108845.1, from coordinate 131,489 downwards.
GATCGGCGACCCGCAGGTGCCCGAGAGCCTGCTCATGGCGCTGGAGAAGGGCGACGCGTCGCTCCTCGCCGAGGCGCTCACCAACGACCTGCAGGCCCCGGCGCTGGCACTACGCCCCGACCTCGCCCAGACCTTCGCCGACGGCGCCGAGGCCGGCGCCCTGGCCGTACAGCTCTCCGGCTCTGGCCCGACGGTCCTGATGCTCTGTCGCGACGCCGCCCACGCCCGCGAGGTCGCCGGGGCGATGCAGGCCAAGGCGTACGACCGCGTCTGGACCGCCCCGGGCCCCGTCGCCGGTGCCCACGTCGTCACCTACTGACCCAACCCGCCGAGGCGTCAGCTGCGTCGGCCGAGATGGCAGCGCTGAGCCATCTCGGCCGACGTACGCGACGCCTCGGCTCGGGGTCAGGCGGCGCTGGAGACGACCTCGTCGGAGATCGCCGCGGCGGCGCGGCGCAGGTGGCGGGTGATGCTGGCGGCGTTGAACCCGGCGGCGCTGCCGGAGACGGAGACGGCGGCGATCGCACGGCCCTCGATCATGATCGGGACCGCGGCGCAGACGATACCGAGCTGGGCCTCCTCGCGGTCGAAGGCGATGCGCTCGCTGTTGGCGCGGCGGAGCTCGGCGAGGAACTTCGCCGGGTCGCCGTGCGAGTGGCGGGTGCGCCTGACCAGACCGGATTCGAGCACGGCCGCGATGTGGTTGCGGTCGCTGAACGAGAGGATCGCCTTGCCGAGCGCGGAGCAGGCGGCAGGCGCTCGCCCGCCGACGTACGTGTCCGGCTGGATGCCACCGCGCCCGGTGATCTTCTCCAGGATGACGATGTCGGTGCCCTCGAGGATGGCGAGGTGCACGGTCTTGCCGGTCGCCACGTAGAGCTCGGCCAGATGCGGCATCGCGGTCTCCCGGATGCCCTGCGGGCGGCAGATCTGCACCGCGTTGCCGAGCTCGAAGAGGCGGCGACCGAGGACGTAGTGGCGGCCTGTGCGCTCGACGTATCCGCTCTGCTCGAGGTGACGCAGGAGGCGGAAGGCGGTGGACTTGGGAAGCCCCGCGGTGCGAGCGATCTCGCTGACACCGAGCTTGGGGCCGGCTCCGAGAAATGCCTCCAGGATCTGGAGGGCCTTCGTCGCAGACGGGGTCGCCGAGGAGGTCGTCCTCGGGGCACCTTCATGGTCGTGCTGACTAGCCAGGGTGGGGATAGCAGTGACGCTCATGGGGGGATCTCCTTAATTGAGACGGAGGCACCACGAAGGGGGGATCTGGGGCCTCCAACTCTCTGTGACAGCAGTCACTGTAACGATCGTTCCGGAGGTTGTGGAGCAAATGTTGGATAAATCTCATTCCTGACCTGCGGAAATAGGTGACACGACATACAGTTCGATGCGTTTCCGCCCGTTAGCGTCGTAGAACGCCTGTGGACCTACGGTAGTAGGTCAGTGACTGATCTGTGTATGAAACGGCGTAGCCGTGACCAGTCGCGCCAGCAGGTCCGAGGTCGTGGCCGGTGGCATGTCGGCGCTGTCGAGCGCCTCGGCAAAGAGAAGTCCGTCTGCGATCACCAGCAACAGCGCGGCCATCTCGTCGGCGTGCGCCGGCCCGTCGCCACCGAGAGCTCCGCGGAACCAGCCGGCGAAGTCCTCGCGCGACTGGCGGCGTACGGCAAGGAACCGGTCGCGGCCGGGAAGTGGCTCAGCACGCTTCGGCAGCACCAGCATCAGGCCGATCCGCAGGAACGGGGGCAGCCGGCGCAGGCTGGCCACCAGCGGCCTCAGCATCAGGGGGAGCTCGGTGGCGCAGTCGCAGTCCGGGCTCGGCGGCTGCCACGAGGACTGGGTGCTGATCCAGGCGCGGTAGGAGTCGTCCACCGCGGCCGAGAACAGGTCGTCCTTGTTCGCGAAGTGCCAGTAGACGGAGGAGGCCGGCAGCTCCGCCGCGGCGCAGATCCGGCTGATCGAGGCGCCCTCGTAGCCGCTCTCCGAGGCGACCTCCAGCGCTGCCGCGACCAGCTTCTCGCGGCTGCTGCTCCTGCCCTCGTACGTCACCGGCGGCAGCTCCACGGGCTCGGGGACGGCCGCCGGATCCTGCTTCCGGAGGTGGTCCGCGACCTCGGCCAGCCCGTCGGCGAGCCGCTGCCGGAGCGGGTCGAGCTCGTCGTACTCGTCGGTCTGGGCGTGGATGAAGAGGCCGTCGTGGGCGGCGAGCGTCAGCCGCGCGAGGGTCTCGATGTGCGCGGCCGGAAGGTCGACCGCCTCGGCCCACCACCGCTCGAACTCGGCGAGCGTCTGGGTGCGGATCTGGAGGAAGCGCTCGCGCGGACCGTCGCCGACCGTCGGTCCGGACTCGAGCGCCAGCATCAGGCCCATCCGCCACCAGTCGGCCCTGGCGCCGTGGGTGTCCGACGTCGTACGCCGAAGGTTGGCCAGCAGCCCCTTGCGCAGGTCGTCGCCGGTCGGCGTCGGCTCCCACCGCGGAGCGATGTCGTTCCACCGGGTGTAGCCGTGCTCGAGCGCCTCGGCGAGCAGCTGGTCCTTGCTGGAGAAGTGCCAGTAGAGCGAGGACGGCGGGAGGCCGGTCGCGCGACGGACCAGCGCCATCGTCGTGCCGACATAGCCACGCTCGGCGGCCAGCCGGAGCGCTGCTTCGAGGATCATCTGACGCGAGCCGTGCGTGTGCTCGCGGAGCGTCGTCTTCTCGGCCATTGCACTGAGTCTAAGCAGGTCAGGGGCTCTTCGTCCGCCCGGTGTGCCGCTGGGTGGCCGCCGCGATGCTGGCTGCCTCACCGCCCTCGGGGACAATGGGAGACGATATGGCGAACCTCCTCAACCTCGAGCACGTCTCCAAGGCGTACGGCATCCGGCCCCTCCTCGACGACGTCTCCCTCGGCATTAGTGCCGGCGACCGGGTCGGCATCGTCGGCCGCAACGGCGACGGGAAGACGACGCTCCTGCAGGTGATGACCGGCCTGGAGGAGCCAGACTCCGGTCGAGTCTCGCGCCAGCGTGGCCTGCTCGTCGGGTTCCTGCACCAGGGTGACCAGCTCATCGACTCCCACACCGTGCGCGAGGCAGTGCTCGGCGGACGGTCCGACCACGAGTGGGCCGGCGTCCCGATGCTCCGTGAGATCGTCGAACAGCTCCTGGCCGGGATCGACCTCGACCGGTCCGTCATGGGTCTCTCCGGTGGCGAGCGCCGTCGCTGCGCCCTGGCCGAGCTGCTCCTGGGGGACCACGACCTGATCGTGCTCGACGAGCCCACCAACCACCTCGACGTCGAGGCCGTGGCCTGGCTCGCCTCACACCTGGCCGCGCGCTCGTCCGCGCTCGTCGTGGTCACCCACGACCGCTGGTTCCTCGACGAGGTCTGCCAGTTCACCTGGGAGGTCCACGACGGCCAGGTCGACGCCTACGAGGGTGGCTATGCCGCCTTCGTCCTCGCCAAGGCCGAGAGGTCCCGTCAGGCCGCCGCCACCGAGGTGCGCCGCCAGAACCTGGTCCGCAAGGAGCTGGCCTGGCTGCGCCGAGGCGCCCCGGCGCGTACGTCAAAGCCGAAGTTCCGCATCGACGCCGCCAACCAGCTCATCGAGGACGTACCTCCGCCGCGCGACCGCTTCGAGCTGCAGAAGTTCGCTGCCCAGAGGCTCGGCAAGGACGTCATCGACGTCGAGGACGTCGACCTCTTCCGCGGCGAGCGGCAGCTGCTGTCGCACGCCACCTGGCGCATCGGCCCGGGCGACCGGATCGGCATCGTCGGCGTCAACGGCGCCGGCAAGACCTCGGTGCTGTCGCTGCTGGACGGCTCCCTCCCGCCTGCGGTCGGGAAGGTACGCCACGGCCGCACCATCGCTCTCCAGCACCTGACCCAACAGCTCGACGACCTCGACCCGGAGGCGCGAGTCCTTCCCACCGTCGAGTCGATCAAGCGGGTGACCAAGACGACCGACGGCCAGGAGCTCTCGGCGACCTCGATGCTCGAGCGCTTCGGCTTCACCGGCGACAAGCTGGTCACCCGCATCGGCGACCTCTCCGGCGGCGAGCGCCGCCGCTTCCAGCTGCTGCGGCTCCTGCTCACCGAGCCCAACGTACTGCTGCTCGACGAGCCGACCAACGACCTCGACATCGAGACGCTCAACGTCCTCGAGGACTTCCTCGACGCCTGGCCCGGCACCCTGATCGTCGTCTCCCACGACCGCTACTTCCTCGAGCGCGTCACCGACTCCGTCTGGGCGCTCCTCGGCGACGGCCAGATCTCCATGCTCCCGCGCGGCGTCGACGAGTATCTCGAGCGCCGCCTCCCCATCCCTGCGGAGGCGTCAGCCCCGCAGGCCGAGGCGTCACGCGCGTCGGCCGAGACGGCAGCGGGTGGCCCGTCGAAGGCCAAGCCCGGCTCTGCCGACGAGCGAGCGGCCAAGAAGGTCATCGCCAGGATCGACAAGCAGCTCGATCGGATCGGCGAGCAGCAGCAGAAGCTTGAGCTCGCGATGGCCGAGTCGGTCAACGACTACACCCGGCTCGCCGAGCTCAGCGCTGAGCTGGATCAGCTCGCCGCGGAGAAGGACGACCTCGAGCTGGAGTGGCTCGAAGCGGCCGAAGTCTTGGAGTAGCCCCTCCGAACCCAGCCGAGTCGGCGCGTTATGACGAGCCGACTCGGCGAGGATTTCGGTCAGGATGAGCCGACTCGGCGGGAATCTTGGTCAGGACGAGAAGGGGACCAGCAGGCGGCGCAGCAGGTCGGTGAGCTGGCTCTGCTGGTCGCCGGATAGCCCGTCGAGGAACTCTCGCTCGGCTGCGAGCAGCGCCTCGAAGGCGCTGTCGACGGTCGCCTTGCCGTCGGGGGTGAGCCGGACGAGGACGCCTCGCCGGTCGGCCGGGTCCGGCAGCCGCTCGACCAGACCGCGCGAGGCGAGTCGGTCGACGCGGTTGGTCATGGTCCCGCTGGTCACCAGGGTCTCGCGCAGCAGCCGGCCGGGGGAGAGCTCGTAGGGGTCGCCCGCCCGGCGCAGCGCGGCAAGTACGTCGAACTCCCACGACTCGATCCCGGAACCCGAGAACGCGTCGCGTCGAGCGAGGTCGAGGTGACGCGAGAGGCGGGAGAGACGCGAGAAGATCTCGACGGGACCCAGGTCCAGGTCGGGCCGCTCGTGTGCCCAGGCCTCGCTCAGGTCGTCGACTTCGTCGCGCATGGCGAGAGCGTAGCCCAAGTTCGCCTCATCGAGAATCTTGACATCGAGACAAGTCGGCGAGACGATCAGAATATCTTGACATCAAGAGAAATCGAGAGGACGTACGCCATGACCGCATGGGATCCCGATCGCTACCTGACCTACTCCGACGAGCGAGGTCGGCCGTTCGTCGATCTCCTTCGCCGGGTCGATGCGGATCGTCCGAAGACCGTGGTCGATCTGGGCTGCGGTCCCGGCAACCTGACCGCACTCGCGGCCGGCCGCTGGCCGAAGGCCAGGGTCGTCGGCCTCGACTCCAGTGCGCCGATGATCGACAAGGCGCGCGCGACCATCGAGGGTGTCGACTTCGCGGTGGCGGATCTTCGTGACTGGGCAGACTCGGTCGTGCCGGGATCGGTCGACGTACTCCTCTCCAACGCCACCCTCCAATGGGTCCCCGGTCATCTGGACCTGCTTCCTGCGCTCGCCGGCGCGGTCGGGAAGGACGGCTGGTTCGCCTTCCAGGTCCCGGGCAATTTCGACGAGCCCAGCCACCGGCTGCGCGCGGAGCTCGCCGCCGAGGAGCCGTACGCCGAGCATGCCCGTCACCTCGAGGCGCCCGGTTCGCACGACCCGGCCGAGTACTACGACGTGCTGGTGGGAGAGGGCTTCGAGGTCGATGCCTGGGAGACGACGTACCTCCACGTGCTGACCGGCGAGGACCCGGTCTTCACCTGGATCGCCGGGACGAGCCTCCGTCCTACGGCTGCGGCGCTGGAGAAGGCCGGTCTCTTCGAGCCGTTCGCCGAGGAGCTCAAGAACCGTCTGGCACAGGCCTATCCCGTGCGAAACGATTCGGTAGGAAACAGTTTCGTCCTGCTTCCGTTCCGCCGCGTCTTCGTGGTCGCCCGCAGGCTGGCGGCGTGATGCGGATCCATCACGTGCAGGTCGGCATGCCCGCCGGCCACGAGGACGATGCCCGGATCTTCTACGCCGACGGCCTCGGGCTGACCGAGGTCCCGAAGCCGGCCGAGCTGGCCAAGCGCGGTGGCGCCTGGTTCCGTTCGCCAGGCGGCGCGGAGATCCACCTCGGTGTCGAGGATCCGCACCGACCGCAGGCCAAGGCCCATCCCGCTCTCGCGGTCGAGACCGAGGCAGACCTGGAGGCCATGGGCGCGAGGCTGGCCGACCTCGGCTTCGACGTCGACTGGAGCCAGCGCCACAACGCCGAGGGCTTCCAGCGCTTCCATGTCCGCGATCCGTTCGGCAACCGCGTCGAGATCGTGTGGCAGACGGACAACTAGCACGAACTTTGGTCCCGTGTAGGCGAAAACCGGAATCAACCAAAAAGAACCGTAACGCCGACTGGTCTGGACCGTTGTCCCCCGGGGGATACAACAACGAGCCAGGAATGATGCCAGAAACGATGGAAGGCAAGACTTTGACTGACGACGTGACCGTCCCCCAGCCTCGGGACGCGGAGACGACGAGCGTGGTCAATCGAGTCCGCCGGGCTCAGGGCCAGCTCGGTGGCGTGCTCCGCATGATCGAAGACGGCCGTGAGCTCGCCGATGTGGTCGGCCAGCTCAAGGCAGTGACCCGCGCCCTCGACAAGGCGGCTTTCGCGCTGCTCTCCAACGAGCTGCGCCGTGCGCACGCCGATGGAGACCGCCCGGAGCAGATCGAGGAGCTCGAGAAGGTCTTCCTCTCCCTCTCCTGATCTCGGGCCAGGAGAGGGGAGGAGGTTACCCTCGGGTAACATGGCTGCCATGAGCCAGCTCTACGACCTCTGGAAGTCCTTCAACCGTGTCCCGGTTGTCGGCAAGCGAGCATTCTCGGTCGCTTTCGCGAAGAAGGCGCCCTACTTCGGGTCCATCCACCCGCTGGTCAACCAGCTGCGACCCAACTACGCCGAGGTCATCGTCCCCAACCGCAAGGGCAACCACAACCACATCGGCACCGTTCACGCCATCGCGCTGTGCAACGGTCTCGAGATGGCGATGGGTGCCCTTGCGGAGGTCACCATCCCGCGTGACAAGCGCTGGATCCCCAAGGGGATGACCGTCTCCTACACAGCCAAGGCCTCCACCGACATCACCTGCATCGCGGAGACCGACCAGGAGGAGTGGGACACCGCCGACGGTGACCTCGCGGTGCGCGTCAAGGGCATCCGTGAGGACGGCACCGTGGCCATCGAGGGCACGATCAATCTCTGGGTGACCCCGAAGAAGAAGTAAGAGCAGTCAGCTCGCGAAGCGAGCACGCAACGGCCCGCTGCCCCGAGAAGGGGTAGCGGGCCGTTGTGGCGTATCGAGGGTTCAGGCCTTGGTCGGCGGTTCCTCGTTGAGGAGATGCGGCGCGTTGACGTCGAGATTCGGATCCTCGGCGTGACCGACGGGACCGGCGGTGTGACCCACCCGCCGCGTACGAGCCTCGATCCAAGTGGCGATGAGACCGATGACCGTGTTCAGGATGATGAAGATGATCGCGATGACGATAGCCGCAGGGACGAGGTTGTGGAAGTTGCCATCCAGCTTGGTGACCTGGTTGAGCAGCTCGCTGTAACCGAGCACGTAGCCCAGTGCGGTGTCCTTCAGCAGCACCACGAGCTGGGCGATGATCGCTGGCAGCATGGAGCGGACCGCCTGCGGCAGCAGGATAGACCGCATCACCTGACCGGGGGTGAGCCCGATGGCGACGCCGGCCTCGCCCTGCCCCTTCGGAAGCGCATGTACGCCGGCGCGGATGATCTCCGCGATGACGGACCCGTTGTAGAGCATCAGACCCAGGACGACTGCCCAGAAGATGCTGGTAGGCGTGATCCCGAGCGCGGGCTGCATGAAGTAGATGAAGAACATCAGCAGCAGCATCGGGATGGCCCGGAAGAACTCCACGACAACACCGCACGGGAGGCTGATGAGCTTGGTTGGCGAGAGTCGTCCGATTGCGAAGACGAACCCGAAGACCAGCGCGAGCACCGAGCCGACCGCGAACGCGCTCAGCGTGCCGATCAGGCCGGGGATCAGGAGGTTGTTCCAGACATCGGCGTCGAGGAACGGCGTCCACTTCTCCGCCTCCCATTGGCCGGTCTCCTCGAACTTCGAGTAGATGAACCACCCGACGGCACCTAGAGCGACGAGCGCGATCGCCGAGTAGACCCAGTTGAGGGTCCTGGCGCGGGGGCCGGGAGCGTCGTAGAGAACAGAGGCACTCATCGGATCACCGCGAATTTCTTGGATGCCCAACCGGCGAGGAAGCCGACCGGCAGGGTCAGGATCATGAAGCCGATCGAGAAGATGATGAAGATCAGCACGATCTGGTCGGCCTCGTTCTCCATCATCGTCCGCATCTGACCGGACGCTTCGTTGACGCCCGTGGCCGTGACGACGCCGATGGTGACGGCGACCGTGGTGTTCTTGATCATCGCGATCATGACGCTGGCCAGCGGGCTGAGCACCGATCGGAGCGCCTGCGGGAGGACGATCAATCGGAGGTTCTGGGAGAAGGTGAGGCCGATCGCCCGAGCTGCCTCAGCCTGGCCGAGCGGCACGGTGTTGATCCCCGAGCGCAAGACCTCACAGACGAACGTCGAGGTGTAGATCGACAGCGCCAGGACCGCGAGTTGGAAGTTTTGCTCGTTGAGAGGAGCGTCCTGGCTCGCGCCCAGCTTGAGCTGATAGAAGAGCCCGAAGAGCGCGAAGAACATCACCAACGTCAGCGGGGTGTTGCGGAACGTGTAGACGACCGCGGCGCCGACCCAGCGGAGAACCGGCACCGGAGATACCCGGAACACGGCGAGCACGACGCCGAGCAGGAGCGAGAAGACACCGCTGAAGACGGCAAGTCTCAGGGTCAGCCCGAACGCTTCGAGGATGGCAGACCCATACTCGGAGAAGAGGTCCATGAGGTCCTTCCAGGTTGATTCACACAGCGTTCATGCACGCCGAGTCGGCGCAATCCGATCCTCGCTTCGCTGCGGTCCGGTTGCGCCGACTCGGCTTTCGCTGAACGCTCAGTAGCGGTCGACCGTCGGCGGCTCCGGCAGCTCGTAGCCGGAGTTGCCGAGGTTGTCGTTGAACGCCTCTTCCCAAGCGCCGTCCTCGAAGGACTTCTCGATCAGGTCGTTGATCTTGTCGCGGTCCTCGCTGCCCTTGGGCAGGCCGACGCCGTAGTTCTCCTCGGAGAACGGCTGGCCGACGATCTTGAACTCACCGGGGAACTCCTCGGCGTAGCCCGCGAGGATGATGTCGTCGGTAGTCAGCGCGTCGATCTGGCCGCCCTGAAGGGCAGTGATGCACTTGCTGTAGGAGTCGAACTCCTGCGGCACGGCGCCGTACTCGTCCTTGACCTTCTGGGCGGAGGTGGAGCCGGTGACGGAGCAGATCTTCTTGCCCTTCATGTCCTCCGGACCCGCGATGGAGGAGTCGTCCGCGCGGACGAGGAGGTCCTGACCGGCGACGTAGTAAGGGCCGGCGAAGTCGACCTCTGCCTTGCGCTCGTCGGTGATCGAATAGGTGGCCAGGATCATGTCGACCGTGCCGTCCTTGAGGAAGGTCTCGCGGTTGGCGGACACCGCTTCCTTCCACTCGATCTGGTCCTCGTCGTATCCGAGACCCTCGGCGATGTACTCCGCCATGTCGACGTCGAAGCCGGAGTAGGTCCCGTCGGCATTCTTGAAACCGAGGCCGGGCTGGTCGAACTTGATGCCGATCTTGATCTTGTCGCCGCCGGCGTCGGAGCCGGTGTCGTCGCTACCACCACAGGCAGCGAGCGAGCCCGTGAGCGCGAGAGCGCCCAGGGTCGCGGCGATCTTCGTGAACTTCATCGTTTCCACCTTCTGGAATTAAGGGTTGGTGCGTTGCAGGGTTCGCGAGCTCAGGGCTCACCCGAGACGTACGTTCAGTGCTTGAGGATCTTGCCGAGGAAGTCCTTGGCGCGCTCGGACTGCGGGTTGTCGAAGAACTCGCTCGGGGTGTTCGACTCGACGATCTGGCCATCGGCCATGAACACGACCCTGTCGGCGGCGACGCGGGCGAAGCCCATCTCGTGGGTGACCACGATCATCGTCATGCCCTCCTTGGCGAGGCTGACCATGACGTCGAGCACCTCCTTGACCATCTCCGGGTCGAGCGCGGAGGTGGGCTCGTCGAAGAGCATCACCTGCGGCTTCATCGCCAGCGCCCGGGCGATGGCGACGCGCTGCTGCTGACCACCTGAAAGCTGCGCGGGATACTTCGCGGCCTGGACGCCCACGCCGACGCGGTCGAGCAGCTTCTTGGCCTCGGCCTCAGCCTCGGACTTCTTCAGCTTGCGCACCTTCATCGGACCGAGCGTGACGTTCTGCAGGATCGTCTTGTGGGCGAAGAGGTTGAAGCTCTGGAAGACCATCCCGACCTCGGCGCGCAGCTTGGCCAGGCCCTTGCCCTCCGCGGGCAGCTCCTTGCCGTCGAGCTTGATCGTGCCCGAGTCGATCGTCTCCAGGCGGTTGATCGCGCGGCAGAGAGTCGACTTCCCCGAGCCCGACGGCCCGATCACCACGACGACCTCGCCACGCTTGATCTCCAGGTTGATGTCCTGGAGCACGTGCAGGTCGCCGTAGTGCTTGTCGACATGGTCAAGAACCACCAAGGCGTCTCCCGAAGGTGCGCTGGCGGGTTCGGTGTCAAGCACGGTCATGCCGCAGACCTAACCACATCCTGCATTGCACATCTATGACTTGGCCCCCGGGATCGGTTACAACCAGATAACCAACAAGATTTGGTATGCCCGCTGCGCCGGTCATCCGCGCTGGATTCCTCGACGCGGCCCCTGCGGTCGTACGCTTGAAGGCGCTATGACTACGTCGATCGCCTCTGGCTCCGCTTCGGCGGTGCGCACCTACGAAGTCCGCACCTACGGGTGCCAGATGAACGTCCACGACTCCGAGCGCCTCTCCGGACTGCTGGAGGATGCCGGCTATCTGAAGGCGACCGAGGGCACGCAGGCCGACGTGGTCGTCTTCAACACCTGCGCGGTCCGGGAGAACGCCGACAACAAGCTCTACGGCAACCTCTCCCACCTGGCCCCGATCAAGGAGGCCAACCCGGACCTCCAGATCGCCGTCGGTGGCTGCCTCGCGCAGAAGGACCGCGCGACGATCACGAAGAAGGCGCCGTACGTCGACGTGGTGTTCGGGACGCACAACATCGGCTCGCTCCCGGTGCTGCTCGAGCGGGCACGGGTGCAGGAGGAGGCCCAGGTCGAGATCCTGGAGTCCCTCGAGGTCTTCCCGTCCACCCTGCCGACCAAGCGCGAGTCGGCCTATGCCGCCTGGGTGTCGGTGAGCGTGGGCTGCAACAACACCTGCACCTTCTGCATCGTCCCGAGCCTGCGCGGCAAGGAGAAGGACCGGCGACCGGGCGAGATCCTCGCCGAGATCGAGGCGCTGGTCGCCGAGGGTGTCACCGAGGTGACCCTGCTGGGTCAGAACGTCAACGCCTACGGCGTCGAGTTCGGCGACCGGCAGGCCTTCTCGAAGCTGCTGCGCGCCTGCGGCGAGATCGAGGGGCTGGAGCGGGTCCGGTTCACCAGCCCGCACCCGGCTGAGTTCACCGACGACGTCATCGAGGCGATGGCCGAGACGCCCAACGTGATGCCGTCGCTGCACATGCCGCTGCAGTCGGGTTCCGACCGCGTGCTCAAGGCGATGCGCCGCTCCTACCGGTCGACCAAGTTCCTCGGCATCATCGAGCGGGTCCGCGCGGCGATCCCGCACGCGGCGATCACGACCGACATCATCGTCGGCTTCCCGGGGGAGACCGAGGAGGACTTCCAGGCCACCCTCGACGTGGTCCGTGAGTCGCGCTTCGCATCCGCCTTCACGTTCCAATACTCCAAGCGTCCCGGCACCCCCGCCGCCGATCTCCCCGACCAGATCTCTCCGGAGGTCGTCAAGGACCGCTACGGCCGGCTCGTCGACCTCGTCAACGAGATCGCCTACGAGGAGAACAAGAAGAACGTCGGACGTACGCTCGAGCTGATGGTCGCCGAGGGCGAGGGTCGCAAGGATGCCGAGACCCACCGGCTCTCCGGTCGCGCTCCCGACAATCGCCTGGTCCACTTCAACGCGGCCGGGGCCGAGGGCGTACGTCCCGGCGACATGGTGAAGGTCGAGGTCACCTACGCGGCCCCGCACCACTTGGTCGCCGACAACCCCGTGCTCGAGGTACGCCGCACCCGTTCCGGTGACGCCTGGGAGGCGCGCCAGGGCCGACCCGAGCCCGAGGCCGCTTCGGTCGGGCTCGGCATGCCGTCGGTCGGGGTGCCCGCTCCGCTGCCGGCTGCGCCCGCCTGCGGCTGATCGTTCGGTCTGCCGTTACGCGAACAGCAAATTCTCCGTAACACCGTTCCCCCTGAGGGTATTCCTGCTCTAGCCTGAGGCAACTTGTCTCAGGAAGGGATACCCCCATGTCGATTCCCAAGCTGGTCAACAGAGCAGCGGCGATGGGCGCACTCGGTGTTCTCGTGGCATCAGGCCTGGCAGCCGCGGCCCCCGCGGGCGCTATGCAGGCGTCCACAGGAGGAGATGCCTGCTTCGACCCGCACGAGGTCGGCGCCGCCCGCGTCGCCGAAGGGGCCAAGCAGGTCCGCGACACGAACCATCTGACCGCGAAGCAGGCCGAGGCCAAGGAGAAGGCGCTCTCCAGCGCGCTGGCCGCGCAGGGGAAGAAGGGTGGCACCGCCAACCTCGCCGCGACGACCATCCCGACCTACATCCACGTCATCCAGGAGAACGCCACCACCGGCGCCGTCCCGCAGGCGAACATCGACGCCCAGATCGACGTGCTCAACGCGGCGTACGCCGGCACGCCGTTCTCCTTCGAGGTGGCCGGCCAGGAGACCACGATCAACCCGGCCTGGTATCCGATCATCTCCGGTTCGACCGGAGAGCGGGACATGAAGGCGGCCCTGCGCCAGGGCGGTGACAACGCGCTCAACGTCTACATCGGCGAGATCGACGACGGTCTGCTCGGCTGGGCGACCTTCCCGACCAAGAACATCGGGTCGCAGGACGGTGTGGTCATCCTCGGCGAGTCGCTGCCGGGCGGCTCGGCGGCGCCGTACGACGAGGGCGACACGGCCACCCACGAGGTCGGCCACTGGCTGCACCTCTACCACACCTTCCAGGGTGGCTGTCGCGGCAAGGGTGACCAGGTCGCCGACACCCCGGCCGAGGCCGCGCCGGCCTTCGGCTGCCCGGAGGGCTCCGACACCTGCACCGCTCCGGGCCTCGACCCGATCCACAACTTCATGGACTACACCGAGGACGCGTGCATGGACGAGTTCACGCCGGGTCAGGTGCAGCGCATGATCGACGGATGGGTGGCGTACCGCGCCTGATCGTCGATCTCCGTGTGAGATCTCTGTGTGAAACGCGTCGAGCGCCGGGTCCCTTGCGGGCCCGGCGCTCGATCCGTGTGTGATCAGCAGAGCTGGATCAGTACTGCGACTGGCTCTGCTCGCCGCCGAAGCCGCCCTCGTTCGAACCCTCGTCGGAGCCGTAGGAGGAGCCCTCGGACTGCTCCTGGCCGCCGCCGAAGCCGCCCTCGTTGGACTGCTCGCCGCCGCCGAAGCCACCCTCGCTCTGGCCACCCTCGGAGCCGTAGGACGAGCCGCTCTCGTTGGACTCCTGGCCGAAGCCGCCCTCGGACTGCTCGCCGCCGCCGTAGGAGCTGCCCTCGTTGGACTGCTCGCCGTAGGAGGAACCGCCCTCGTTCGAGCCCTCGTCGGAGCCGTAGGAGGAGCCCTCGGACTGCTCCTGGCCGCCGAAGCCGCCCTCGCTGGACTGCTCGCCGCCGCCGAAGCCGCCCTCGCTCTGGCCGCCCTCCTGGCCGCCGAAGCCACCCTCGTTGGACGACTCGGAGCCGTAGGAGGAGCCCTCGTTGGACTCCTGGCCGCCGAAGCCGCCCTCCTGGCCGTAGTTCTGCTGCTCGTCGCTGTTGCCGTAGTTCTCAGACATATTGGTCCACACTTCCGAGTAGTTGTGATTGGACCGGAATCGAACGTGCATCGCACGTCCGCCCCCCGGCTGCCTCATTCGGTGAGACGAGAATGAGACGGTCTAGACCGTTCCATGTGACGGCACAAGTCGCAACAGGTTCGTAACAGTGTTTTGAAAGTCGATACGTAAAAAGTCAGCTGGGTGTAACGGGACGTAAACGCGAGGCGGGGAGCAACCCGGTGTAGGTCGCTCCCCGCCTCGAGGCGTGTGGAGGGCTCAGTTGCCGTCCAGCTTCTCTGCTTCGTTCTTGGCAGTCTCGACGCCCTGGTCGATCTGGTCGCTGAACTTGCCACCGGTCTTCTCATCGGCGATCTCGCCGGCCTTGTCGAGGCCCTCGCCGACCTTGTCGGCACCGACCTTGTCGACGCCCTGCCCGATGAGGTCCTTTGCCTTGTCCAAGAAGCTCATGCTTCCCCCTATGGATCGGTGGCTCCCCGTTTGAGCCAACTTGCGGCCAGACTAACTGCATGGAGTACGACAGCAACAGGGGGACACGCGACTCTGATGGGTCATCCGGACTACGCGACTTGGGATCTTTTCCCCTGTCCACCACCCCGATCGTGGCCGTCGTAGGAGCCACTGCAGCAGGGAAGACGTCGCTCTCCCTCGACCTCGCCGAGACCCTCGGCGGCGAGATCATCAACACCGATGCGATGCAGGTCTACCGCGGTATGGACATCGGGACGGCGAAGCTGCCGGTCGCGGAGCGGCGCGGGATCCCGCACCATCTGCTCGACCTCCTCGACATCGCCGAACCGGCCTCCGTCGCCGACTTCCAGGCGCTGGCGCGCGAGGAGATCGCGACGCTTCGCAAGGCCGGGAAGACACCCGTGATGGTCGGCGGCAGCGCCCTCTACACCCGAGCGATCCTGGACCGGTTCGAGTTCCCCGGGACCTCGAACGAGGTGCGCGAACGTCTGGAGAAGGAGCTCGAAACCGCAGGTGAGAAGGCACTTCACGACCGCCTGCGAGCCCTGGACCCGGTCGCGGCTGAGCGGATCGAGATCGACAACGGTCGCCGCGTCGTACGCGCTCTGGAGGTCATCGAGCTGACCGGCGAGCCGTTCAGCGCGCGACTGCCCGAGCAGGTCTACCACGACCCGGCCTCCATCCAGATCGGCGTCGACATCTCCCGTGAAGCACTGGACGTACGCATTCGGCAGCGCGTCTCGGAGATGTTCGACTCCGGCTTCGTCGACGAGGTCGCCCGGCTCCTGGAGGCCGGTCTGGGGCGGTCGCGGACCGCGTCGAAGGCCATCGGCTACAAAGAGGTCGCCGCCTACCTCGCGGGGGAGACGACACTGGAGGAGGCCAAGGAGCGGACGGCGATCAAGACCCGGCAGTTCGCACGGCGGCAGGATGCCTGGTTCCGCAAGGATCCGCGGGTCGTGTGGGTCTCATATGATGACCCGGCTCGTCTCGAGAAGGCCGTCGCGGCCGTGCGAGGGGTGGCGCTGTGAGCATGAGCGAGCGTCAGCGAGCGACAATCGGCTTCAGGCCGTCGCGTCCGTATCCTTGCCTCTGTCCAACGGAGGCGACGGCATGAACGTACGTGACCGGCTGCGGGAGCTGCTCGATGCGGTGCTCGACGGTGCCGACGCCGGCGAGCCGCGCACGCTGGCGCAGATGGCCGGCGACGCCTACACCTCGCCCTATCACTTCAACCGGCTGCTCTCCCGGGGCGCGGGCGAGCCGCCGGTGGCGATGCGGCGGCGGGTGATGCTGGAGCGGGCTGCGTGGCAGCTGCAGCACGGTGGCACGGTGACCGATGCCGCCTGGGCCGCCGGGTACGAGTCGGTGGAGGGTTTCTCGCGGGCCTATGCGAAGGCCTTCGGGCACCCGCCGAGCACCGCCGCGGTCAGCCACTGGCTGCCGGCGCCGAACGGGATCCACTTCCATCCGCCGGAGTCGCTGTGGGTCGACTCCCAGGAGCGGGTGCTCTCGCCGCTGACCGAGCAGCTCGTCATGCACGACCTCGACGACACCCGAGCCCTGCTCGACCTCGCCAAGGGCCTCCCCGCGGAGGTGCTCACCCAGGTGCGGCTGGCCGGTCACGAGGTGCTGGAGTGGGACGGCCCGGAGGAGTCGCTCGCGCAGGTCCTGGAGGCGACGGTATGGGCCAAGGAGTGCTGGGTGGCCTCGATCGAGGGGCTTGCGATGCCGGTCCGGAGCCGCGCGGACTCGGTCGTCGCTCTCGTAGAGCGGCACGAGGCCGTGGCAGCGCGGTGGTTGGCGGTCGTACGCGACATCGAGCGGCGCGGGGCCTGGGAAGACCGGCTCATCGACGCCCTGTGCGAGCCGCCGGAGAGCTTCCAGATCGGTTCGGTGGTCGCCCACGTCCTGACGTACGCAGCCCATCGGCGTCTGCTGGTCCGGATGATGCTCCGGATGGCCGGTGTCGAGGTCGACCGGGGCGACCCGATCGAGTGGCTGCGGGCCCGTCGGGGCGAGGTACCGACGGTCTGAGCGATGGGCGAAATGATTCGGCCGCCCGCGCGCCCGCCTCGTACCCTGAGGCCGTGACCCCTACCTGGACTGAGATCAGCACAATCGAGGAGCTCGTCGACCTGGTCGGCGTCCCGCACGAGCGGGCGGCGACCAAGGGGCGCCCGGCGCTCCTCGACATCGACAGGCAGTGGCTCGCCGCGACGCCGTTCTGCGTGCTCGCGACCTCGGACACCGCCGGCAACTGCGACGCCTCGCCCAAGGGGGACCCGGCCGGGTCGCTGGTGCACGTCATCGACGACAAGACGATCGCGATCGCGGAGCGGCCGGGCAACAAGCGGGTCGACGGCTACCGCAACGTACTCGCCAACCCGCACGTCGGGCTCAACTTCCTGATCCCGGGCCGGGGCGACACGCTGCGGATCAACGGCCGTGCCCGACTGGTCTCGGACGCACCGTTCTTCGACGAGATGGTCGTGAAGGGCAAGCGGCCGATCCTCGCCCTGGTCGTCGACATCGACGACATCTTCTTCCACTGCGCGAAGGCGTTCCTGCGCTCTGGCCTGTGGGACCCGGAGACGTGGGACCCCGACCACCTCCCCAAGCGTGCGGTCATCGCCAAGCAGGTCGAGAACGACCCGCGTACGCTTGCGGAGATGGAGGACTACTACCGCACCGACACCTACTCGAAGTTCCTCTACTGATGTCCTACCCGTATCTGAAGGGACACGGCACGGAGAACGACTTCGTGCTGTTGCCCGACGTCGACGGGTCGGTGCACGGCGGCCTCTCGGACGAGGAGATGGCCGACCGGGTCCGGGCGCTGTGCGACCGCCGGGCCGGCATCGGCGGCGACGGGATCCTGCGGGTGATCCGGACGGCCGCCTACGCCGGTGAGGACCGGCCGGTCAGCGACGCCGAATGGTTCATGGACTACCGCAACGCCGACGGCACTCGGGCCGAGATGTGCGGCAACGGCACCCGGGTCTTCGCGGAGTATCTGCGCTCCGCCGGGCTCGCCGGCGACGAGGTCACCTTCGCGACCCGCGCCGGTGACAAGATCCTCCGGGCGTCCGGAGACGTCTGGACCGCCGACCTGGGCTCGCCGAAGCTGCTCGGCTCGACCCAGGTCACCGTCGCCCACCACTTCTGGTCGGCCTGCAACGTCGACATGGGCAACCCGCACGCCGCCGCCGAGGTCGAGTCGATCGACCCTCACGGCCCGGTCGGTGACCTCTACGACTCCCCGATCTTCGACGGGGCGGTCTACCCGCACGGGGTCAACGTGGAGTTCTTCGAGCGCGTCGCCGAGCGTCACGTCGCGATGCGAGTCTTCGAGCGCGGCGCGGGGGAGACCCGCTCGTGTGGCACCGGAGCCTGTGCGGTGATGGTCGCGGCCGCCGAGGCCGACGGTCTCGCGATCGCGCGCGATGCCGATGTGACGTACCGGGTCGATGTTCCTGGCGGCACGCTCCACGTCACCTGGACGACCGACGACCGGGTGCTGCTCACCGGGCCGGCGGTCCTGATCGCCGAGGGCACCACCGCGCTCTGACTGCGAGACGGTTAACGGGTATTCACCATCGTGAGGGTGGTCACGTCTATGGTGCTGCCCATGGAGTTGACTGATAGCACAGCGATCGTGACCGGTGCGGCCAGTGGGATCGGGGCGGCGACGGCCCGGGCGCTGGCGGCCAAGGGTGCGACGGTGATCGTCGCGGACATGCAGAAGGACAAGGGCGAGGCCCTGGCGGAGGAGATCAAGGGCCTGTTCGTGCCCGTCGATGTCACCGACACCGACCAGATCACCAACGCCGTGGAGCGGGCCGTGGAGATCGCGCCGCTGAAGGCGGTGGTCAACTCGGCCGGGATCGGGTGGGCGCAGCGCACCATCGGACGCGACGGCCAGATCGGCTCGGCGCACGACCTGGACGCGTACAAGAAGGTCATCGCGATCAACCTGATCGGCACCTTCGACATGTGCCGCCAGGCCGCGACCTACATCAGCCGCAACGAGCCCGACGCCAACGGGCAGCGTGGCGCGATCGTCAACCTGGCCAGCGTGGCGGCTTTCGACGGCCAGATCGGGCAGGTGTCCTACTCCTCGTCCAAGGGCGGCGTCGTCGGCCTCACCCTCCCGCTCGCGCGCGACCTCGCCGCGGTCGGCATCCGCGTCAACACCGTCGCTCCGGGGTTGATCGACACCCCGATCTACGGCGAAGGCCCGGAGTCGGAGGCGTTCAAGGCCAAGCTCGGCGAGAGCGTCCTGTTCCCGCACCGGCTCGGTGAGCCGGCGGAGCTGGCCAGCATGGTCGTGGAGTGTCTGACCAACGACTACATGAACGGCGAGACGATCCGCGTCGACGGTGGCATCCGGATGCCACCGAAGTAAACAAGACTCAAGAAGTACCCCGACGGCTGGCGCACCGCTAATGTGTGCGCCAGCCGCGGACCGTTTCAGACCGCTCCGCGGATGTCGGAGCAAGGAGTTCGCATGTCCGATAAGGCGGACACCAGTACGTCGAAGGCGCTCGCGATCATCGATCCCAACGAGCCCACGGGGCCGGCGGGAACCGGCGAGCCCCCGCGCGAGCCACGACTGACGCGGGAGACGATCGGAGTGATCGCCGGTGCGGCCGGCGTACTCGCCATGTGCCTGATCGCGACCGCGCTGGTCGCCAACGGCAACGCGGACTCGACCGACGACCGGACATGTCTCGGCCCGGAGATGACGGTCGCGGTGGCTCCCGAGGCGGCGACCGTCGTGGGCAACATCCTCGAGGACGCCGGCTGTGGCCAGATCGAGGTGAAGGCGACCAAGGCCGACCAGGTCCTCCAGCCGCTGGCGCTCGACGGCGATCTCCCCGATGTGTGGATCCCTGACTCCTCGGTCTGGCTGGACCGGATCGACCCGGCCGTCGAGCCGGTGACGCTGCGGGCCTCGATGGCCTCCTCGCCGGTCGTGCTCGTCTCCGGCGACGGGCTGACCCGCACCTCCTACGCCGAGGCCTTCGCCGAGGACGACCTGCTGATGGGCGACCCTCAGCGGATGATGAGCGCGCTCGGCACGGTCGTCGCGAGCCGGGGGAAGCCCCAGAGCGAGGCCAGGCTGGAGCCATACGCAGAGCGGCTCGCCTCCGGCGAGGAGGGCGCCGGACCGACCGACTCGGGACGCCTGGCCGAGCTGCAGACGGTCATGGGCGGAGTGACCGCGACCAGCGAGCAGCAGTGGTCGACGTACGCGCCGACGCTGAAGGCCAGTGCCCCGAAGGAGGGCACGGTGGTCCTCGACTACCCGGTCCTGATCACCGCGGACGCCTCGCGCCGCAACTCGATCGCCGCCTCGATCACCAGCTTCGCCAGGGTGCTCGACAGCGGCGCCGCCGACACCGCGCTGACCCAGGCCGGGTTCCGCACCGCCGGAGCCGGCAAGCCGGCGCCCAACGTGGGCGCGTACACCCGCGTCGACTCGGCCGCGGTGGCGGATACGGCCTCGGAGTGGAACGCCAGGCTTCGGCCGACCCGGGCGATCGCGGTCATGGACGTCTCCGGCTCGATGGCCTGGCCGGCTGCTCCCGACAGCGCCACCACCCGCCTCCAGCTCACCCAGGAGGCGGCCTCGGAGGCCGTCGGTCTTCTTCCCGGTGGCGCCGCGATCGGGCTCTGGGCCTTCTCCGAGAAGGCCGAGGGCACGCTGGGCGCCGACCACAAGGTGCTCGTGCCCACCCGTCAGCTGGCCTCGAAGAACCAGCGCGCGAAGCTGACCGAGGAGATCGCCGGCCTCACCGCGCGCACCGGCGGCGGCACCTCCCTGCACGACACCGCCCTGGCGGCCTATCAGGCCGCGGTCGCCTCCTACGACCCGCTGGCCTCCAACGACGTGCTTCTCTTCACCGACGGCACCAACGACGACCCCGACTCCATCGACGTGGCAGAGCTCGTACGCCAGCTCGAGGCTGCCTCCGACCCACGGCGGCCGGTCCGCGTCCTGGGGATCGGTATCACCGCCGACGCCGACCTCGGCACGCTGCAGGCGATCGCCGATGCGACCGGCGGGGCTGCGTACGTCGCCGAGCGGCCGGAGGACGTCGGGCAGGTCCTTCGAGAGGTGCTCGAGCAGCGCTGAGACCGGCCCCGGATCGGGCCTGTGGATAAGCATTGTCCCCCGGGTGGTGCGGCGCCGTATCCTTGTTGGTATATGACGAACAACGCACACGATTTCTCACTCGCTGACGAGCTCGAGGCCACCGAGGACTGGGACGCGCTCGACGACGGCTTCGAGAGTGGCTACGCCGACGAGGATCCCGAAGACATCGACCCCACTGTCGGTGCGATGGAGCTCGCCGAGCGGCACGCGCTCAAGCGCGTCGCCAGCCTGCGCACCGAGCTCGAGGACATCACCGAGGTCGAATACCGCCAGCTTCGCCTGGAGCGAGTGGTGCTCGTGGGCGTGTGGGCCGGCGGCACCCAGACCGACGCCGAGAACTCCCTGGCCGAGCTCGCGCTCCTCGCCGAGACGGCAGGCTCGGAGGTGCTCGAGGCGATCTACCAGCGTCGCCAGGCGCCCGACCCCGCGACGTACATCGGACGCGGCAAGGTCGAGGCGCTCAAGGAGATCGTCGCCGCGACCGGCGCCGACACCGTGATCGCCGACGGCGAGCTCGCGCCGAGCCAGCTCAGGAACCTCGAGGACCGCACCGGGGTCAAGGTCGTCGACCGGACCGCGCTGATCCTCGACATCTTCGCCCAGCACGCCAAGTCCCGCGAGGGCCAGGCGCAGGTGGAGCTCGCCCAGCTCAGCTACATGAAGCAGCGGCTTCGTGGTTGGGGTGGCAACCTGTCCCGCCAGGCCGGTGGCCGTGTCGCCGGTGGTGCCGGTATCGGTGGCCGTGGTCCCGGTGAGACCAAGATCGAGACCGACCGCCGTCGGATCAACACCAAGATCGCCAAGCTCAACCGTGAGCTGAAGGCGATGAAGGGCACCCGCGACACCAAGCGTGCCGACCGCAAGCGCCACCACATCCCGGCGGTCGCGATCGCCGGCTACACCAACGCCGGCAAGTCGTCGCTGCTCAACCGGCTCACCGGTGCCGGGGTGCTCGTCGAGGACGCGCTCTTCGCGACCCTGGACCCGACCACCCGGCGGACCACCACCGAGGACGGCCGGGTCTACACGATGTCCGACACCGTCGGTTTCGTGCGTCACCTGCCCCACCAGCTCGTCGAGGCCTTCCGCTCGACGCTGGAGGAGGTCGCCGACGCCGACCTCGTCGTGCACGTCGTCGACGGCTCCCACCCCGACCCCGAGGGTCAGCTGGCGGCCGTGCGTGAGGTCTTCGCCGAGATCGGTGCCAGCGAGGTGCCGGAGCTGGTCGTGATCAACAAGGCCGACATCTCCGACCCGTTGGTGATCGCCAGGCTGCTGCGCGCCGAGCCTCACTCGGTCGCGGTCTCGGCCAAGACCGGCGAGGGCATCGACGCGGCCATCAAGGCCGTCGAGACCGACCTGCCGCGACCGGGCGTCGAGTTCTCCGCGCTGGTTCCCTACGAGCGGGGTGACCTGGTCAACCGGATCCACCAGCACGGCGAGATCGACCACCTCGAGCACACTGCCGAAGGCACCGTCGTCAAGGGCCGCGCCAACGCGGACCTGGCCGGCGAGCTGGCTGCTTACTCTGCTTGAGCTTGGGCGTTGAGCTTGGGCGTTGATCTTCGACGCTGATCCGGCGTTGCGACATTGGCGATGCCAGGATCGTCCCTCACACTTGGGACGATCAGTCGTCGGAGGGCAGGGATGCGGACACAGGTACGCCACGCGGCGCGCGCCACGATCGTGAGCGCGCTGGCTGGTGCTGTCCTGGTGGCCACGCTCGCGGGCTGTGGCAGCAAGGACGACGGCGTGCTTCCGGGCCAGGAGGCGAGCCAGGGGAACGCGGTCACCCAGGACCTGTGCACCCGGTTGGCCGCCGAGTCGGTGACCCGCGCCTCGGTGGTGACCGGGGCCGGCGAGCGGGTCGTGGTGATCGGTGACTCCTGGGCCTCTGGCTTCGGGCTGGACGACCCCGGGCTGTCCTGGCCGCGATATCTCGACGGCGAGGTGCGGGTCTCCGGCTTCGGCGGCACCGGCTACTCGCACGAGCTGATGGAGCGGTGCGGCCCGATCTCGTTCCCCGAGCGTGTTCCCGACGCGGTGGCGCAGGGGGCCGACCTGGTCGTGCTCGAGGGCGGCATCAACGACTCCAAGAGCGATCTCGACGACGTCGAGAAGGGCTTCCGGGCCACCCTGGACGAGCTGAAGGGTCACGAGGTGATCGTGCTCAGCGCGCCCAAGGTGAACTCCCGCGCCAAGGCCATCCGGGGCGTCAACAAGATGATGCGGCGGGTCTCGGCGGAGTACGGGGTGACGTACATCAACGTCTTCGACCTCGAGCTGCCCATGCTCGCGGACAACACCCACCTGACGGTGGCGGGTCACATGCAGTTCGGGGAGATCGTCGCCCGCCGGATCGCGGAGAGCCGATCGGAGACTGTCCCCGCCCACGGCTAAGGTTGCCCGAGTGACCGCAACCGAGACCGCCTCCCAGACGCCCGTACGTGAAGCCCTGGCGGATGCGGTCGCGACCCTCGGTGGGGCCACCCGTGAGGGTCAGGTGCTGATGGCCGACGCGGTCGCACAGGCCCTGGCCGACGAGGAGCACCTGCTGGTCGAGGCCGGCACCGGCACCGGGAAGTCGCTGGCCTACCTGGTCCCGTCGCTGCTCCACGACAGCCGGGTCGTGGTCGCCACCGCGACCCTGGCGCTGCAGCACCAGCTCGTCGAGCGTGACCTGCCGCGCCTGGTCAAGGCGATCGGCTCGCGCCCCGGCATCGACGCGTCCTACGCCGTCCTCAAGGGCCGCTCCAACTACGCCTGCCTCCACCGGGTGCGCGAGGGCGCTCCCGACGACCAGGGCACCCTGGTCGACGTCCCGCTGGGCCCGATGGCCGAGAAGGTCCTCGAGCTGCGCAGCTGGGCCGAGAAGCAGGCGGAGAAGGGCGGCAGCGGCGAGCGCGACTCCGCGCCCCGCCACACCGACCGCGAGTGGCGCCAGGTCTCCGTCAACCACCGCGACTGCCTCGGTGCCGCCAAGTGCCCCTTCGGCGAGGAGTGCTTCGCCGAGGTCGCCCGCGACAAGGCCCAGAAGAGCCACCTGATCGTCACCAACCACTCCCTGCTCGCGATCGACGCGATCGAGGGCGTGCCGATGATCCCGGAGTACGACGCCGTGGTGATCGACGAGGCCCACGAGCTCGTCGCCCGGGTGACCCAGGCGGCGACCGACGAGCTGACCGCGGCCGAGGTCGAGCGGGCCGCCCGGCGGGCCCAGAAGCACATCGAGGGCTCCGAGGCCGACGATCTCGCCGACGCCTCCGACGCGTTGCGGGCCGCGATCAACGAGACCTCGCCCGGGCGGCTGATCACGCTGCCCGAGGTCGTCTCGGACGCCCTGGTGCTGGTGCGCGACGCCGCTCGGTCCGCGATCTCCGCGCTGCCGAAGCCGAAGGACTCCGAGGGCGCCGACCCCGGCTTCCAGCAGGCCAAGGGCGGCCTGCAGGAGGTCTTCACCACCGCCGAGCGGATGGCCGCGGCGTCCGAGCACGACGTGATCTGGCTCAACGAGGGCGGCGACCGGATCCCGCCCCGGCTCTGCGTCGCTCCGCTGCAGGTCTGGGCGCAGATGCGCGAGAAGCTGCTCACCGAGAAGACCGTCGTCTTCGCCTCGGCGACCCTCAAGCTCGGCGGCGACTTCGGCCCCGTGGCCGGATCCCTCGGGCTCAAGGCGGAGGAACGCACCGCGGTGGGCGCCGGGGCGCAGCGTACCGATGACGTGCTGCCGTGGATCGGCCTCGATGTCGGCAGCCCGTTCGACTACGGCAAGCAGGGGATCCTCTACGTCGCCCGCCACCTGCCTCCTCCCGGACGCGACGGGATGGGCGCCAAGACCCTCGACGAGATCGTCGACCTGGTCGACGCCGCCGACGGGCGTACGCTCGGGCTCTTCTCGTCCCGGCGTGCCGCCGAGGCCGCCGCCGAGGTGGTGCGCCAGAAGCTGCCTCACCTGACCACGCTGGCCCAAGGCGACGCGCAGCTGCCCGAGCTCGCCGCACAGTTCGTCGCCGACCCGCACACGGTGCTCTTCGGCACCCTGTCGCTGTGGCAGGGCCTCGACGTCCCCGGTGACACCTGCCAGCTCGTGATCATCGACCGGATCCCGTTCCCGCGGCCCGACGACCCGCTGATGTCGGCCCGGCAGCAGGCGGCCGACAAGGCCGGCGGCAACGGGTTCATGCAGGTCGCCGCCACACATGCGGCGCTGCTGCTCGCGCAGGGCGCCGGCCGGCTGATCCGCACCACCACCGACCGCGGCGTCGTGGCCGTCCTGGACGCCCGCCTGGCTACCGCCCGCTACGGTGGATTCCTCAAGGCCAGCCTGCCGCCGATGTGGGCCACGACCGACCCCGACGTCGTACGCAAGGCCCTCAAGCGGCTTTCGGAGATGGCCTCGTCCTAACCGAAAACCACGCCGAGTCGGCTCGTCATGACGAGCCGACTCGGCGTTGGTTGGGTCAGCGGTAGGTCTTCGCCCACCAGCGGTGGGTGGCCTTGTCGGGGGTCGCGACGCCGTGGCACGAGAACGCGGTGCCCTGGCCGCAGTTGAAGTTGCTGCTCGCGTTGGCGAAGGTGACTTCGACCTTGCGGATCCGCTTCGAGGAGAAGCCCTCGATGGTCTTGGTGGCGATGCCCTTGCTGTTGGGCTTGAGGTAGAAGACTCCGCGGGTGCCGTCGGTGCGGAAGACGCTGACCACGGCGCCGTTGGCGTTGGGCCGGGCCACGTCGACCTTGACCCGCAGCTTCCAGCCCTTGCCGACGTTCTTCGGGACGAGCCGCTGGGAGGCGTAGGTCAGGTGCTTGAGAGTGAACTTGCCGTCGACGGTCTGTCGCTTGGCGGGCAGCGCGGTGCGGCCGTCGTAGACCGGCGGGTAGTAGGCGCCGCCCTCGCTGTAGGTCTTCGAGGGGGCCAGGTTGGCGGCGGCGAAGCGGATGTACTCCTGCTTCAGCGTGGTGCCACGAGAGGCGAGCGCCTGCCGGATGGCGGTGGTGGAGTAGGTCGACGGCGCTCGGTTCCAGATCGAGAGGACAACCTCTGGCAGGGTCCCGCGCTCCTTGGCGAAGCGCTCGGACAGGTAGCGGAAGAAGATCCAGTTGCCGTAGATGCCGAGGTTGGAGGCGTAGGAGTTGTCCAGCGGCTTGCGCTGGTCCTCGAGCTGGCCGTAGCCCAGGTATTGCCGGTTGTCGTTGATGCTGTCGTAGACCTCGTCCTCGACCCAGGTCGCGGTGGACTCCATCATCCAGCGGTCCTCGCCGGCGTCGTAGGCGAACTGGACCGCGTGGAAGTATTCGTGAGCGGCGGTCACCCGGAGGTTCTCGGTGGGCGTGTTGACCGTGCCGTACTCGCTGGTGGCGTAGTCGTTGTCCATGACGCAGTAGGCCGTCGCGGCCGTCTTGGAGACCTTCGTCTCGGGCGCGCAGTAGCCGTAGTAGCCCTCGTCGTAGAGGTTCTCCAGGTAGATGTCGACCTTGCCCGGGGTGACCGACTTGTCGGCCGCGGGCTTGCGGTAGCCCGCCTGCACGTAGAGGTTGTGGACCTTCGTGACCACGTCACGGACCTGGTTCGCGTACGTCGTCGAGGCACGGTCGCCGCCCTTGCCCGGCGTGTAGTGGACGCAGACCACGTCGCTGCAGGTTTCGGTCGCGGTGCGCGGGCGAGCGAGCAGCTCACGCGCGGCCGCCTTGTTGGAGTCGTCCAGGGCGTCCTTGGCGTTCCACAGGTCGGTCAGCGCGATGGTCGCGTCAGGTCGGCCGGCGACGTGCCGCCCGGGCACGACCTGGCGGGCGCCGCGCACCGACTGGTTGCGCCTGACCTTCTTGGCCGCGGCGAGCGCCTCCCGGGCCGCCTTCTCCGTCACCGGCTGCTCGGCGCTGGTGTCACCGCCGGTCCTCACCGAGGTCGCCGGCGTCGAACCGGTTGCGGGCATGGTGGCGACGAACGTCGCGACGACCATGCCTGCGATCAAGACGAGGGATCGTTGTTTGCGGTTGATCCGGCGGGCAATGTTTCGCATGAGATACCAGACGTTCGGGAAGGCAGACCAGGGCAGTCTAAGCGCTGACCGCCGCTGTGTCCGGGGGACACGGCCTAGACGGGCTGCGTGACGTGATGGAGCCTGTTGCTTCCGGTTGCGGTGGCGTACGACCTGGTCCAAGTGGCGGTGGTGTTGGAGTCCTTGCGCTCGCCGATGACGTACCAGTCCATCTGGGCTCGGTTGCGGGTCACGTCGAGGACGGAGTAGCCGTGGTCGTCGAAGTTGAGATAGCGGACGTGGCGATTGGCGGTCCTGATGATGTTCTCGACCGTGAGGCTGACCGTGCGGCGTGGCGCGCCGAGGATGTCCTTGAGGTTGTTCGAGGTCACCGAGGTGGCCACGAACTCGACGCCGGCGGTCTTGCCGAGCGGGTA
Source organism: Nocardioides sp. NBC_00850 (assembly GCF_045207335.1). NCBI lineage: Bacteria > Bacillati > Actinomycetota > Actinomycetes > Propionibacteriales > Nocardioidaceae > Nocardioides > Nocardioides sp. NBC_00850. The sequence goes on along the minus strand of NZ_CP108845.1, from coordinate 104,283 downwards.
GACGGCGGAGTCGTACGGCAGGTCGCAGGCCCAGCCTGAGTGGATGTCGCCGGTGACGAAGACGGTGTCGGTGATCGCGTTGTTGCGGATGTGCTCGAAGAGCTCGGTGCGGTCGGCGGTGTAGCCGTCCCACTGGTCGACGTTGTAGGCGATGCCGTTGTCGGGCAGCAGGCCGGTGACATCGTTGACCGGAGTGATCAGGCTCTTGGGGAGCGCGCCGAAGGTGACCGGCGCGATCATCACCGGGTTGCCGACGATCTTCCACTGGGCATCGGTGAGCAGGCCGTCCTTGAGCCAGGCCAGCTGCTCGTCGCCGGTGATCGTGCGGTCGGGGTCGTCGACGCCGGCGAGGTCGGTGCGGGCGACCTGCTGGGAGCGGTAGGAGCGCAGGTCGAGCATGCTCAGCTCGAGCAGGCTTCCGAAACGCAGTCGCCGGTAGATGCGATCGTGAAGGTGGTCGTCGGTCTCCACCGTGGCGCCCTCAGTGGTCGCAGTGTCGACGCGCAGCGGCATCCACTCGTCGTAGGCCTGGTTGGCATTGGTCTTGCGGTCGATCCAATCGTACTCACCGGGCTCGTTGTTCTCGGCGCCGAGCAGCCAGGCGTCGTTGGCCGACTCGTGGTCGTCCCAGGTGACGATCCAGGGCAGCCGTGCGTGGGCGGCGGAGAGGTCGACGTCGCGCTTGTACTGCGCGTGCCGGATCCGGTAGTCGGCCAGCGTGTGCATCTCGTGGGCCGGCTCGTGCGGCCGGACGTCCTCGTTGGCCATGCCGTAGCCGTACTCGCCGGGCCCGTACTCGTAGAGGTAGTCGCCCAGGTGGAGGATCGCGTGCAGGTCGTCGCGGGCGGCCAGGTGGCGGTAGGACGCGAACCAGCCGGCCTGCAGGTTGGAGCAGGAGACCACCCCGAAACGTACGTTCTCCGGGGCCGCGTCCGCGGCCGGAGCGGTGCGGGTGCGGCCGACCCGACTGGTCTGGCCGTTGTAGGTGAAGCGGTAGAAGTACCAGCTCTCCGGGGCCAGACCGGTGACGTCGAGCTTCACGGTGTGGTCGCGGTGGGGGCCCGTCTGTTGGGATCCCTTCGCGGTGACGCGGCCGAAGTCGGCGGTGGGCGAGACCTCCCAGCGGACCAGGACCTCCTCACCCTGCCCGGACCCCGGAGTCGCGTCCGTCGTCGGCGTGACCCGGGTCCAGATGACCACGCGGTCCGGGAGCGGGTCGCCGGAGGCGACGCCGTGCTGGAAGTGGTTGAGCGAGCCGCTGGCGGCCTCGGCGGGCTCGGGGAGAGCGATGGCTCCGGCTCCTGCGGCGGTCGCCAGCCCGGCGGCGATGAGGGTGCGGCGGTCGATCTGCGTCTGGATCACGCTGTATGGAACGACGCAGCCGCCGGCCCTGTCATGGGCCGGCGGCTGGATTTCACGCAGTGTTCCCGGACTGGTTCCGGGAGGACTCAGAGGCTGCGCAGGACCGCCGTCACCTTGCCGAGGATCGTCGCGTGGGTGCCGTCGATCGGCTCGTACGCAGCGTTGTGCGGCAGCAGCCAGACCTTGCCGTCCTTGCGGGAGAGCGTCTTGACGGTGGCCTCACCGTCGATCAGCGCGGCCACGATCTCGCCGTTCTCGGCGGTCGGCTGCTGGCGCACGACCACGAAGTCGCCGTCGCAGATCGCCGCGTCGACCATCGAGTCACCGGAGACCGAGAGCAGGAAGAGGTCGCCGTTGCCGACCAGCTGCTTGGGCAGAGGGAAGACGTCCTCGATGCTCTGCTGGCTCGAGGTCTCCTCGGCCAGGATCGGGCCACCGGCCGCGATCCGCCCGACCAGCGGGACCATGGCGGCGTCGGGGTTGGGGTTGATGTCGGCATCGGCGGTGATCGTCGACTCGGGCTCCTCGCCGGACATGGCCTTGCGGTGGGCCATCACCTCCGGGAGGAAGACCTCGAGGGCGCGCGGTCGCTTCGGGTCCTTGCGGATCAGACCACGCTGCTCCAGCGCACGGAGCTGGTGGGCGACGCTGCTGGTGCTGGTCAGCCCGACCGCGGCGCCGATCTCGCGCATGCTGGGCGGGTAGCCGCGCTGCTCGATGCTGTCGCGCAGGTGAGCGAGGATGCGCTGCTGACGCGGCGTGAGCCCGGTCGCGTCCGGCGGCCCGTCGGGCAGCTCGCGGACGCGGCTCTTCTTCGAACCGCCTGATCCGGTGCCTGTCTTCTGCGTGGTCATGTCACCACATTAGTCCCTCTGGCACCACGACATCAAACATTTGTTCGACCTCATGCGCGGCGCGTGTCGGTGTTCGAAAATTCTTGGGGTCGCTACTTGCGTTGTTCGAACACGTGATCTACCTTCGAACATGTGCTCGATCGAACACGTGATCGAGAGACCGTGATCAGGAGGCCGTGAGATGAGTGCAACAGTCTATGTGCTGCCAGTAGCCGAGCCGCCGCGTCCGGCGCCTGAGGTGCGTCGCTCGACCGTGCGGCTCACTCGTCGCGGCCGAGTCGTCGTGTTCGCATTCGCGCTCGTCGTGCTCTTCGGGATCGCGCTGATCGGGGCGCGGGTGGCGTTCGCGGTGGAGAACGGTGCCGACACTGATGCCGGATTTCGTGGCCCCGCCCCCTCCGCCCACACGATGGTCGTCGGCGATGGCGACACGCTCTGGGATATCTCCTCGAAGGCCGTCGCCGGCACCGACTCTTCGATTCGGGAGATGGAGCAGACGATCAAGGATCTCAACAGTCTCGAGTCCTCGATGCTCGTGTCCGGGCAGACGCTGATCATCCCGACCGCGCCCTAGCGCCTATAGATGTCCGGCTGCTCCTTCGACCCTGGCGGCCGGCTACCGGGGAAAAAGAGTGAGAGTGCTGCAGACGATGGGAAGCGTCTGCAGCACTCTCGCTGCGTCGGGTCAGTGGCGCCCGCGGTAGGGGCTGTCCGGCTCGGCCGGCGGCCACTGCTTGTTGCGGGTGCTGTGCCGCGGCGGCCACTCGTCGTCCGGCTCGACCGGCGGGTCCTGGGGCTGGCGCTGGGTGGGCATCGCCTGGGTCGCGGCGGGGTCCTGGGTCAGTCGAGCCCGCGAGCCGGTCTGGCCGTAGCCGGTCGGGGTCTGGTAGGCGCCGGACTGATACTGCGGGGAGCCGGCCTGCTGGGTGGGGTAGCTGTCCGTGCCGTATCCCTGCGAGCCGTACCCCGGAGTGCTCTGCGGCGTCGACGTCGGTGTCGGCGGGCTGGAGTAGTAGGGCTGTGGGGTGGGCGGCGGGCTGGTCGGCGGCTGGTAGGCCGATGCGCCGTAGGCGGCCCGGCTGCCGGTGTTGCCGTAGCCCTGATCGCTGCTGGGGTAGCCGTAGGGCGACTGGGAGCCGGTGTCGGTGTAGGCCGAGCGGTTCGAGGTGTCGCCGTAGGGCGGCTGGCTCCCGGTGTCGGAGCTGTGCCGGCCGTAGCCGGTGTCGTCGTAGCCGTAGGAGCCGGTGCCGTAGTAGTCCTGCTCCGGGTAAGCCTGCTCAGGGTAGGCCTGGTCGGAGTAGGCCGGGGCCGAGTAGTCCTGCTCCTCGACGTAGGCGTTGGAGTGGCTTCCGGTGTAGTCGTCGGAGGGTGGCGGGGTGGGGGAGCCGGAGAAGGCCCGCCAGGCCTTCCCGGCGAAGGTGAAGGTCAGGAAGAGGCAGGCGACTGCAACGACCGCCGCGATGGCGAGCTTCGCCCAGGCGCCGGAATCGCCTCCCCGTGCGTCGGCCCCGAAACCGACGGCGACCCACACGAGCACTCCCCAGATGACGAGGAATGCCAGTGTCGCGATCGCAGGCAAGATGAAAGGTGGCCGGGGACCGCTTCTGGGGCGCGTGCCTCTCCGCGACCCGACGCGATTTCCTCCGGAGATGTTTGTCACGGGGGTCATTCTTACTCATCCAGGCCAGTCCGTCGCCGCTGAACCGGAATCTTTCGGTGTTTGACCGGCGACACGCCGGACACGCGGGTAAACCCGACCCTCGCTTGCATCGTCGTGGGGGCGGGCGTACGGTTACCACTACATCTAGTAGTTACACCGCTGTAGTTATCCACATCTAGTTCACATGAACAGGTGGATGGCCCACAGCGATGGGGGTGTTGTTCCACAGGGACTCACGCTCATATCCACAGGTTCCACAGGCTCGGGCCGCCAATGAGACGGCCTGGATCCACAGGTCTCACGAGAGGGGCTCTACCGTGCACTGTCCGTTCTGCCGACACAGCGACACCAAGGTGCTCGACTCCCGCGTGGCCGAGGACGGTGGCCAGATCCGGCGCCGCCGGGTCTGCCAGGAATGTGGGAAGCGGTTCACGACCGTCGAGCAGATGCAGCTGATGGTGGCCAAGCGCTCCGGCGCAGCGGAGCCGTTCAGCCGCGACAAGGCGGTGCACGGCGTACGCAAGGCATGCAAGGGCCGGCCGGTCACCGAGGACCAGCTCGCCTGCCTCGGCCAGGAGGTCGAGCAGGCGCTGCGCAGCCAGGGGCTGGCCGAGGTTCCCAGCAACGAGGTGGGGCTGGCGATCCTCGCGCCGCTGCGCGAGCTCGACGAGGTGGCCTACCTGCGCTTCGCGAGCGTCTACCGGGCCTTCGGCTCGGTGGAGGACTTCGAGCGTGAGATCCAGATGCTGCGTACGGAACGGGAAGTCCAGGACTTCGAGGCAGAACATCCGGTCGAGGCCCCGGTGGGCTCCGACTAGGTCCCACGGGACACACAGACCGGCCCGGGCAGGCCGTGGGGAAGCGACCTGCTCGGGCCAATCAACGGCACAGCCAGCGGAAACAGATAGAACAGAGCAAGGACTCCACCATCAGCACCGACCAGCAGTACGGCACAGCGATCGATGACAACAGGGGGAACGAAATGACAGACACGGCAGCAGAGGCACAGGCATCGTCGAAGACGGGCGCCGGGCTGAAGATCGAGCGGATCTTCAGCACCGAGGGCGTTCACCCTTACGACGAGATCACCTGGGAGCGGCGCGACGTCGTCCAGAAGAACTGGAAGACCGGCGCGACCGTCTTCGAGCAGACCGGAGTGGAGTTCCCTGACTTCTGGTCGATCAACGCCTCGACGATCGTGACGACCAAGTACTTCCGCGGCGCCATCGGCACCGAGAAGCGTGAGCAGAGCCTGAAGCAGCTGATCGACCGGGTCGTGAACACCTACGTCGCATCCGGCAAGGAGAACGACTACTTCGCCTCCGACGCCGACGCCGACCTCTTCGGCCGCGAGCTCACCTGGCTGCTGGTCAACCAGCACTTCGCCTTCAACTCGCCGGTCTGGTTCAACGTCGGCACCGAGTCCCCCCAGCAGGTCTCGGCCTGCTTCATCCTCTCGGTCGACGACTCCATGGACTCGATCCTGAACTGGTACAAGGAGGAGGGCCTGATCTTCAAGGGCGGCTCCGGTGCCGGTCTCAACCTCTCCCGCATCCGCTCCTCCAAGGAGCTGCTGAAGTCCTCCGGCGGCACCGCCTCCGGCCCGGTCTCCTTCATGCGCGGCGCCGACGCGTCCGCGGGCACCATCAAGTCCGGTGGCGCCACCCGCCGCGCGGCGAAGATGGTCGTGCTCGACGTCGACCACCCCGACATCGAGGAGTTCGTCGAGACCAAGGCGCGCGAGGAGGACAAGATCCGCGCGCTGCGCGACGCCGGCTTCGACATGGACCTGGGCGGCAAGGACATCTCGTCCGTGCAGTACCAGAACGCCAACAACTCCGTGCGCGTCTCCGACGAGTTCATGCGCGCCGTCGAGGAGGGCAAGAAGTTCGGCCTCCGGGCGCGTACGACCGGTGAGGTCATCGAGGAGATCGACGCCCGCGAGCTGTTCCGCAAGATCTCGATCGCCGCGTGGGAGTGTGCCGACCCGGGTCTGCAGTACGACGACACGATCAACGACTGGCACACCAACCCGGAGACGGGCCGGATCACCGGCTCCAACCCGTGCTCGGAGTACATGTCGCTGGACAACTCCTCCTGCAACCTGGCGTCGCTGAACCTGCTGAAGTTCCTCAAGGACGACGACACCTTCGACGCCGTGCGCTTCCAGCAGGCCTGTGAGGTCGTCTTCACCGCGATGGACATCTCCATCTGCTTCGCCGACTTCCCGACCGAGGCGATCGGCGAGACCACCCGCGACTACCGCCAGCTCGGCATCGGGTACGCCAACCTCGGCGCGCTGCTGATGGCGATGGGTCTGGGCTACGACAGCGAGGGTGGCCGCACGATGGCCGCCGCCATCACCTCGCTGATGACCGGTGCCGGCTACAAGCGCTCGGCCGAGCTGGCCGGTGTCGTCGGGCCGTACGCCGGGTACGCCCGCAACGCCGAGGCCCACCAGCGGGTCATGCGCAAGCACCAGGCCGCCAATGACGCGGTCCGCTCGATCAACCCGGTCGACCGCAACATCATCGACGCGGCGACCCGCGTGTGGAACGACGTCGTCGAGATCGGCAAGGTCAACGGCTTCCGCAACGCCCAGGCCTCGCTGCTCGCGCCGACCGGCACCATCGGCTTCATGATGGACTGCGACACCACCGGCATCGAGCCCGACTTCTCGCTGGTCAAGTTCAAGAAGCTCGTCGGCGGCGGCTCGATGCAGATCGTCAACCAGGTGATCCCGCGTGCGCTGAAGAAGATGGGCTACCAGCCCGAGCAGATCGAGGCGATCGTCGCCTACATCGCCGAGCACGGCCACGTCATCGACGCCCCCGGCCTGCGCCAGGAGCACTACGAGGTCTTCGACACGGCGATGGGCAAGCGCGCGCTGGCGCCGATGGGCCACGTACGCATGATGGCGGCGACCCAGCCGTTCCTCTCCGGTGCGATCTCGAAGACCGTCAACCTGCCCGAGACCGCGACGGTCGAGGAGATCGAGCAGGTCTACATGGAGTCGTGGAAGCTGGGCCTGAAGGCCACCGCGATCTACCGCGACAACTGCAAGGTCGGTCAGCCGCTGGCCGACGGCAAGTCGGAGGGTGCCAAGAAGGACCAGGGCCTCTCCACCGCCGCTCCGGAGGCTCCGGCCGCCGAGGTCGAGCCCGAGGTCGTCGAGAAGATCATCGAGAAGATCGTCTACGCGCCGACCCGCAAGCGCCTGCCGAAGTCCCGCGTCTCGCGCACCACCTCCTTCACGGTCGGTGGCGCCGAGGGCTACATGACCTCCGGTGCGCACGCCGACGGCGAGCTCGGTGAGGTCTTCCTCAAGCTCGGCAAGCAGGGCTCGACCCTGGCCGGTGTCATGGACGCCTTCTCCATCGCGGTCTCCGTCGGCCTTCAGTACGGCGTTCCCCTGGAGACCTACGTCTCCAAGTTCACCAACCTGAAGTTCGAGCCCGCCGGCCTGACCGACGACCCGGACGTACGCATGGCGCAGTCGCTCATGGACTACGTCTTCCGCCGCCTGGCGCTGGACTACATGTCCTTCGAGGACCGCTCGGCTCTCGGCATCTACTCCGCCGACGAGCGTCAGCGCTACCTCGAGACCGGCTCCTACGAGCAGCTCGGCAACGGCACCACCGCCGCCGAGCTCGTCCAGAAGCCGGCTCCGGAGCGCAAGGCTGCTCCTGTTGCCGAGCCGGTCGAGGCCGAGGTCGAGGAGGAGGCCGAGGTCGTCGAGGAGGCGCCCAAGGCCACCGCCCACACCACCGCCGAGCTGCTCGAGTCGATCAGCGGCATGGCAATCGACAGCCCGCTCTGCTTCACCTGCGGCACCAAGATGCGCCCCGCCGGCTCCTGCTACGTCTGCGAGGGCTGCGGCTCGACCTCCGGTTGCAGCTGAGCCTGAAGGCTGAATGAGTCCGGTCCCGCACCCGAGGAAGGGTGCGGGACCGGATCTATTTGGAGGCGCCGAGACGTCAGCGGCCGAGGATGCGGCTCAGCCAGGTGCCGTTGGGGTCCTTGGGGTCGGCGGAGTGGCCGGGGCACCACTGACCGGCGGGTATGGAGGCCTTGATGTCGGAGACGTGGCGGCCGCAGCCGGCCCAGGTGGTCTTCTTGCACTTCTTGCAGCGGACGGGGCGACACATTGTTCGGTTCCTGCTTCTGTGGTCCTGGTCGGTGTCAGGCGGGAGGTTCGCCGGCGTCGAGGGCGTCGACGAACTCGCAGAACGCGTCGAAGGCTCGCGCGCCGTGGATGGTGGCGGGACCGCCGTGCATGAGGAAGGTGACGCCGATGGCCTCGGCTGCCTCCTGGGGGCTCGCGCCCGCGCGGGCGGCGGCCTGGCCGTGGGAGGCGATGCAGCCGTCGCAGCCCTCGACCACGCCGATCGCGAAGGCGATCAGCTCCTTGGTCTTGCGGTCGAGCGCACCATCGGCGAAGGCGGCCTTGGAGAGCCCGCCCCAGCCTTTGTAGACGTCGGGGATGGCACGGCGTAGCTCCTGGTGGAGCGGCCCCAGGTCCCGCAGGACGCTCTTGCCGTGAGGCGAGGTGTGGTCGGTGGTGGGGGTCATGTTGGCTCCTTTCGGTAACCCCCGGGGGGTTACGTCGATGACGGTAGCATAACCCCCCGGGGGGTTATAGAATCCCTGGATGCCAGCGGCTTCCCGGCAGGCTGGAGACACTCACAGGAAAGAAGATGGACACCGATGCAGCTCGAGCCTGACGAGATCAAGGCCGTCATCACCCGACTCAAGCGGGCCAACGGACACCTCGCGTCCGTGATCCGGATGCTCGAGGAGGGCTCGGAGTGTGAAGACGCGCTGACCCAGCTCGCGGCGGTCAACAAGGCGGTCAGTCGAGGTGGCTACGCGCTGGTCGCCACCGGGCTGGAGAAGTGCCTCGCCGAGGGTGGGCGCGACAGCGTCGACACCAAGAAGATGGAGAAGCTCTTCCTCGCTCTTGCCTGATCGACGGGCCGATCACTGTCCACAGGCGGGCTCCGGGACCGGGTTATCCACAGGCCGCTGATAGGCGCTGGCGGGGCGTAGGGATCCGGGGTCTGCTGGGTTCATGCCCAAACGAAAGAAGCGTGAGAAGTCGCCCCGTCCACCGAACAGGCCCGGGGATCCGCGGCGGCGGTCGTTCGCGGAGAAGGTCGTCGACAGTCCCTATTGGCCGGCGATGTTCGCGGTGAACGACGCCGAGGCCCGCGGGGATGTGAAGTCGGCCCTGGAGATCATCCACACGACCAGCGATCAGCTCGACAAGGAGCAGTTCTGGCATCCGTCGCGCCTCGAGCGGCTGGAACAGCTGCGGCTGCTCGAGGCACTCATGCCGAGGTGGGCGCATTCGCGATGGATCGTCGCGCAGGCGATGCAGAGCACCCACGCGCGCAACCAGTGGCGGATGTCGAAGGCCATCCGTGTCGCGCTGGACGTCCGTGGCGGCCCTGACCCCGGACGTGACCGGGAGGACGACCGGATCCAGATCTTGGATCGCGACTGGGTCTACCGGCAGACCTTCCTCTACGAGCTCGGCGGGCTCGAGGCCTTCCTGCGCCACAACGCGTCCGGCGACCTCATCGCCGGTGCCGACCGGATCTGGGAGTGGGTGCGGGCGCCGATGCGTGGCCTACGGCTGCTGGGACACGAGCCGCGACACCTGCTCTGGGAGGATCCGAGAACCGGAGAGCAGCTGACCACGATCAATATCGGGGCCGGACTGCTCGTCGATGACGGGGAGTGTGTGATCGGCAGGATCGTGCCGATCGATGAAGGCCTGATGTTCGAGACGGCGCCGCTGCGGGTGCCTGAGGAAGTGGCGTACGCCGTCGCGGATGAGCCGGAGCGGTGGATCGACGCGCTGCGTGACAGGACCGGCAGGCCGGGTCACGAGCCGGGGGAGATCTGGACCCACCGCGGGCTGCGCGACTACGGCTTGCTCACCGACATTCCGTACGGACTGGTCAACCTCGCCATGGACGCGGGTCTGCACGCCTTCCGGAATCCCGATGACGATGGCCTGGTCGAGCTCGACGAGCTGTTCAACCATCCGGCCGACTATCCCGCGTGTCTGGCCGCGTGGCTGATACGACCGGAGACGATCACGGCGCTCAGTTCAGGCACACCGCCCGATGGGCTTGCCGCGCTCGGCGGGTTCGCCGAATTCGTCCACGAGCCGGCAGCGAGGCTCATCCGCGACCTGGCCGACCACCACGAGGAGGCTGCCTGACACTCCGCGAGGCCCCTCGCCCCGACCTGGAGTTTGGCTTAGTTTGATTCCAGTCGAGACCGTGGGGGTCGCAATGGCAGCACCGCAGGCGACGTCGGACGCCGAGCCTCAGCTGAGCCGGCGCCGGATCAATCTCATCTTCGGCACCGTGCTCCTCGGCATGCTGCTCGCGGCGCTCGACCAGACGATCGTGTCGACTGCGCTGCCGACGATCGTGGCCGATGTCGGAGGTGCCGGCCACCTGTCGTGGGTGGTGTCGTCCTACCTCCTGGCCGAGACGGTGGCGACCGTGCTCGCCGGCAAGTTCGGCGACCTCTTCGGCCGCAAGCTGATGCTGCAGGTCTCCGCCGGGCTCTTCATCCTCGCCTCGGCCGCGTGCGGGTTCGCGACCGACATGGCCTGGCTGATCGGCGCCCGAGCCGTGCAGGGCATCGGTGCCGGTGGCCTGATGGTGACCGCGACGGCGCTGATCGGCGACATCATCCCGCTGCGCGACCGAGGGAAGTACCAGGGCGCCCTCGGTGCGGTCTTCGGCGCCACCACCGTCCTCGGACCGCTCCTCGGCGGTCTCTTCACCGACCATCTCTCCTGGCGCTGGGCGTTCTACATCAACCTGCCGCTCGGCATCGCCGTGATCGCGATCGCCAGCCTCACGCTGCCGCAGATCGCCCGCGGCAAACGACCCTCGATCGACTACCTCGGCATCCTCTTCGTCGGACTCGGCGCCTCGATGCTGACGCTGGCCGTCAGCTGGGGCGGGACCGAGTACGCCTGGGGATCGGCGACCATCATCGGTCTGTTCATCGGCTCGGCGGTCGCGTTCGCGATCTTCGTCTGGGTCGAGTCGCGGGCGGTCTCTCCGATCCTGCCGTTGCGGCTGTTCCGGGACCGGGTGTTCACGGTCAGCGTCGTGCTCTCGTTCATCGTCGGCTTCGCGATGCTCGGCGCGATGACCTACCTGCCGACCTACATGCAGTACGTCCATGGCGTCTCCGCGACGTCGTCCGGGATCCGAACCCTGCCGATGGTCATCGGTCTGCTGGTGACATCGACAGTGGCGGGTTCGATCGTGGGCCGGACGGGCCGCTACAAGCTCTTCCCGGTCGCCGGCTCGCTGATCATGGCGCTGGGCCTCTATCTGCTCTCGACCATGGACGCCGACACCAGCACCCTGATGATGTCGCTGTTCCTGCTGATCATGGGCATGGGTGTCGGCCTGAGCATGCAGATCCTGACGATCATCGTGCAGAACACCGCGGCCTACGAGGACCTCGGCGTCGCGACCTCGGGCGTCACCTTCTTCCGGACGATGGGCAGCTCGTTCGGCGCCTCGATCATGGGCACCGTCTACGCCAACGGGCTCTCCGATCGGCTCCCCGCCGCTCTCGCCTCGGCCGGAGTCTCCGCGGACGAGGTAGCGACACCAGCCCTTCTGCACGCGTTGCCCGACGCTCAGAGCGCACCGATCATCGGGGCCTACGCGGAGACGCTGCAGATCGTCTTCCTCGCCGCGGTCCCTGTCGCCGGGCTGGCATTCGTGGTCGCTCTCCTCCTCAAGGAAGTGCCCCTCCGCGGCACCTCGAGGGCTGCCGCGACCGACACGGGCGACGGCTTCGCGATGCCCAACTCCTCCGACAGCGCGATGCGCCTCGACACCGCCGTCGCCCAGCTGGTCCGCCGCCAGCCGCCGGAGACCTTCACGATGATCCGGGAGTCGGCGGTCGATCTCGACGCCGCGACCGCGTGGTGCGTACGCCAGATCGGGATCCGCGAGTGGGTCGGCGGCGAGACCTCGCTGGTCGCCATCGGTCACCGCCTCGGGATGCCGGGCGCGGTGCTGGCGCCGGCCTTCGCCACCGCCGCGGCGGAGGGCTACCTCTACGGCGACGAGACGGCGTACGCCCTGACGGAGGCGGGTAAGGAGGAGCTCGCCAAGCTGGTCGCGGCGTTCAAGCAGTGGTTGGCCACCGAGCTCTCCGACTGGGGCGCCGACGACGCCAAGCTCGACGAGGCGCTCGCCGCGCTCTCCCGCAGGATCGTCGAGGGCGAGCAGGACGTGCGGAGCCCCGCCGAGGCCGCCGCATAGGGCTTTTTACTTTCGTCGTGTTTGAAATCGGCGAAAGCGGGTAGGACGAAGGCATGAGTGACGACGACATGCACGTCAATCCCGACGATCTCAGGTCCATCAAGAGCACCCTCGACACCGCCGGCGGTGACCTCTTCAAACAGGCCAAGCCGCTGCAGAAGACACCTGACGTGGGCGAGTCGTCCTCTGAGGTCGCGACCGCGTTGGCGTCGCTGGCGGCGGCCGTCGGCGGGATGGCGGAAGGCCTCGGGTCACTCAGCGACGGCGTACAGAACGCTCTCGACCACGCGACCACGGCCGATCACGGGGCCGGCGACGCGGGCCGGCGCCACGAGCAGAGGGTGAGGGGTAACTGATGGCTGAGGCGATGGACACGAAGGTCTACGGCGACGCGTCGGCGGCGCAGACCGCGGCGGACGCGTGCACGACCGCCAAGGACGCGGTCGGTGACGCGCTCGACGACCTCGGCAAGGCGATCAAGACCGCCGGTTCCTGGAAGGGCCAGGCGGGCGCCGCCTTCGAATCGAAGGCGGAGAAGCGGAAGAGCGACCTGCGTCAGCTCGAGTCGCGCATCGAGGCCATGGGCAAGGGCCTATCGACCTTCTCGGGCGACCTCAAGGCGGTCGAGACCAAGATGTCGACGATCCGCACTGAGGCCAGCGGTGCGGGGCTCACGGTCAGCGGCACGATGATCTCGCCGCCGACCGATCCGGGCGAGGACGCCTCCGAGGGCGACGTCAACGCCCACAACACCAAGGTCGAGAAGTGGAACGACCTGGTCAGCCGGGTCGAGACGGCTCGCAAGGACGAGGACAACGCCCACGAGGACCTCGGCAAGGCGATCTCGAAGTCGACCGGCGACGGCTGGATCGAGGATCGCCTCGAGGACCTGGGCCTGCTGCCGAAGGACTTCTCCGACGGCATGCAGATCGGTGCGTACGCTCTCGGGCTGGCCGGTCTGGGCGCCGGCGCCGGTGTCGACTGGATGGTGAAGAGCCGTTACGGCACGTTCCAGCCGCGGGTGAACGGCCGGTTCGCCAGTCCGTCGAGCCTGACGAAGCTGGAGCGCGCCGCGAAGGTGCTCAGCGACAAGAACTGGCACGCGAAGGCCAACCAGGCAGCCGTACGCGGCAAGTGGCTCACCGCGGGCAAGTGGGCGACCCGGGCCGGCTGGGTGGTCACGGCCGGCACCTCGGCGTGGGAGCAGTGGCAGAAGGACGCCGATGACCCGTCACTGTCGACGACGGAGCGAGTGAGCCGGACGGTGAGCACCTCCGCGATCACGACCGCGGGTGCCGCGGGTGGGGCCTGGGCCGGCGCTCAGGCCGGTGCCGCGATCGGCAGCATCTTCCCCGGCCCGGGCACGGTCATCGGCGGTGTCGTCGGTGGCGTGATCGGTGGTGCGATCGGCTCCGGGCTGGCCGGCAAGGCCGCTGACTTCGTGGTCGACGAGGCCGGCGAGCTCGGTGAGGCCGTGGTCGACGGGGTCAGCGACTTCGCCGAGGGCGCCGGCGAGGTAGCCTCCGATGTCGGCGACGCCATCACCTTCTGGGACTAGGACCGCAATGATCTGGGCCGCACTCATCCTCGCCGTCGGTGTCATCGGCGCCGGGGTCAGCATCTGGCAACATCTCGGGCTCTCCGCTCGTGCCCGTTCGTGGGCGACCGCATGGAACCGGGGCGGTGTGGGCGAGGACGTCGTACTCATCCATCTGCCCTGCATCTCCGCGCTGGCCATCACCGGCTCGACGGCGTTCGGGCTGGTGCCGGAGCAGACCGCGGCATGGACGGTCATCGGTGGGCTCTTCCTGCTCACCTGCCTCGTCTATCCGCTGCTGGTCATCGTGCCCACCCCGTCGTTCATCAAGCCGAAGTGGTATCGCGAGTCGCGCCCGAAGAAGAAGCGCACCGCAGGAAAGAAGTGACCATGTCTGATCAGACGATGATGACGCTCCCGGAAGGCTGGGAGAGCGTCGAGCCACCCGAGGGCGTACGTTTCCTGGCGCTCGCGCCGGCGAGCGGGACGTTCCGCTCCAACCTCACGGTGACCGCCCAGACCAACGGCGAGCTGGGGTTCCGTGACTGGCAGGTCGGATCCGAGATGGCGTTCACCGAGATGATGCCGGGCTACACGCCGATCGACCTCGAGCGCCTCACGATCGCCGGGCAGGAGGCGGGGCGACGGCTGGCGATGTACGACGGGCCGGGCGGCTCCGCGCTGACCATGGAGCAGTGGTTCGTGGCGATCGACGGAGTCGGTCACACCCTGACCGCTACCGTCCTGACCAGCGACTATGCGACCTGGGCTGCCCAGATCGACGCCGCTGCCGCGACCTGGAGCCCGGTATGAGCGCCGCCGCGACGGAGGTCGTCTGGGTCCTTGCCGGCCCGGGCGGACGCCTCGAGCACCGTGCCGCGGTCGACCCCACGGGCATCCACCTCGAGCTCGGCGTCGACGGCACGCGTACGCAGCCCCTCGACCTGCCACGAGGTCACCTCGTCCCGAGCCTGGTGCGCACGCTGAAGATCCGCCCGGTCAAGGGCGCAGCCGGGTCGGTGCGTCCGTTCCCGACCGTCCGGATGGCCGAGCTGTTGGGCGAGGACCAGGAAGCTCGCGACGTGGTGCTGAAGGAGCTCGGTGCCCGCACCGCCTGGTCGGTCACGGTCGGCCCCTGGCAGCTCGCCGGCATCAACGGCCCCGACGGCGTCCACTTCGCGCTGGAGGACAGGCTCACCCCGATGACCAACACCGCCTTCTACCGCATGCTCTGCCAGCAGCTCGGCGCCTACTGATCCCGGCGGAGAGTGAGCGTCGCGAAGTCGGCGCCGAGGATGCGGAAGGCGTCGACGACGAGCCCGGCGACGAGCGCTGCCTCGGCCCGGGGGACGGTGCGCCAGTAGTGCGGCACGGCCGGCGCCGGGGCGATCGGGTCGGTCTCGTCGGGGGTGAGCCAGCCGGCCGCGCGAAGCGCCTCGTGCTGCTCGGCGGTGGCCTCCCAATTGCCGCCGATGTGCTGCGTACCGGCGAACTCGGCGTAGAGAACCGAGTCCACGCACAGCACCTGCCCCCAGCGAGACGGCACGGTCCGTGACGACTTCGACCTGAGCCGAGCCAGAAGGCCTGTCGGTTCCGGCGCCGGCGGCGAGGGCTCAGCGATGATCACGAACTCCTGCTGCACGAGACCGGCGAGCTCGGCGGTGATCCGTTCCTGCCACTGCGTTGCGTCCACCGGTCCATCCAACCAGGGCGGGAGAGCGGCGTTACCGGCGCGTTCACACACAAGGGGTTGTCACGCGATCGCGGCACTGGTTGCATCTGTGCACCCCCTTCCCCCACGAACAAGGGACCCCCACCATGACTCTCGGGAAACGACTCACGCGCAAGCTCGCCCTCGCGCTCCCGCTCGCCGCCCTCCTATCCGTCATCCCGGCGGCCGCCTGGGCCGCCCCGCCCCCGGCGCTGCCGGCCTCGGCCCCGGAGGGCGACCGCACCTGGCAGCCGGCCCTCGACTTCGACACCGACGGCTGTTACAGCACCCCGGCGATCGGCCCGGACGGCACGCTCAACGGCGGCCTCGCGATGGGCGGCACGGTCAACGGCCAGTGCCGCGACCTCTCCGACCTGCAGAACACCAACGTCTACTCCCGCTCGAAGTGCAACAACGGCTGGTGTGCGTACCTCTACGGCTACTACTTCGAGAAGGACCAGGTCTCCTGGGGCCCGGGCTCGGCCGGCCACCGCCACGACTGGGAGCACATCATCGTGTGGGTGCAGGACGGTCACGCGAGATACATGTCCGTCTCCCAGCACTCCGGCTACCAGATCAAGCCCGAGGCGGAGCTGCAGTTCGAGGGCGGTACGCACCCCAAGGCCGTCTATCACAAGGACGGCGGCAGCACCCACTGCTTCCGCTTCCCCAAGACCGGCGGCGGAGACGAGCCGCCCGAGAACCACGAGGGCGTCTGGCAGGTCAAGGGACTGGTCGGCTGGGACAACTACCCGGCCGGCATCCGTGACCGCCTCGTCGCCGCCGACTTCGGCGCCGCCACGTTCAAGCTCACCGACGCGCGCTTCGGCAACGCCCTGGCGGGCGGGAAGCCGGCCGGGGTCTCCCTCGACCCCTACGCCTGAGCCGGCCGGCTCCCCACTTCTCGCAGGTCAGGTGGCCTGCGCGAAGTCGAACAACGCGATCGGGGCCGAGGTCGGTTCATCGGAGCCTCCCTCGGGCTCGACGGTGATCCCGGCCGCACTCGCGTCCCCGGCGTCACCCTCCAGGACGACGGTCTGGTCGCTGCCGGCGGGCATCAAGCCGGCGGGGACCATGACGTCGTCGTGCTGGAGCCAGAGCTCGTAGACCTTGCCGGTCGGCGCGGCCGGCATGTCGGAGGTGACCAGCACGGCCCTGTTCTCCGAGACCGAGCGGACCACCCGGGCCCGGGCGTCGCCGGGCAGATCGACGGCCACGGTCGTGGCGTCCTTCGCGTTCAGCACCCGCTCCGCGGTCGTCATGGTCTGGCTGGAGTCGTCGCGGAGCAGCTCGACGGCGGTGACCGTTCCGGTGCCGACGACGGCCAGCACCGCGGCCGCGGCGGCGAACGTACGCCAACCGAACCGGCGACGATCGGGCGACGCGTCCGAGGGCTCAGGAGTCTCGACGGCCCTGTGCCTCGGCGCAGTCTCGGGCGGAAGCGGCCGGATCTCCTTGATGCCGGCGAGCAGACGGTCGCGCAGCTCAGGCGGAGGTGCGGTGTCGGTCAGGCCGCCGAGCATCCAGGCGCTGTCACGCAGGCTGGCCACCTCGTCGCGGCAGTCCGCGCAGACGGCGAGATGCTCCTCGAAGCGGATGCGCTCGATGTCGTCGAGGGCGTCCACCGCGTATGCGCCGGAGAGGGCGTGAATGTCTTGCGCGTTCATCGGCTCACTCCCATCGCGTCGCGCAACCGGATCAGTCCGTCCCGGATACGGGTCTTTGCAGTGCCTATCGGCAGATCGAGCATGGCGGCGACCTCAGTGTGGGTGTAACCGCCGAAGTACGCCAGTTGTAGCGCCTCGCGTTGAACTGCCGTCAGGGTTTCGAGGGCAGTGTGGACGCGGTGAGCCTCCAAGGAGGTCTCCACGGCCTCGGCCGTCGTGTCATGGGGCGGGGTCTGGGTGGTGCCGTGGTAGGCCGTGT
Source organism: Nocardioides sp. NBC_00850 (assembly GCF_045207335.1). Classification (NCBI taxonomy): domain Bacteria; kingdom Bacillati; phylum Actinomycetota; class Actinomycetes; order Propionibacteriales; family Nocardioidaceae; genus Nocardioides; species Nocardioides sp. NBC_00850. The sequence continues at coordinate 86,915 of NZ_CP108845.1, read as the reverse complement.
CGTTGCGGCCGGCGGACTCCGCGGATCGGACCCGGTCGACGGCACGACGATGGGCCAGTGTCAGCAGCCACGAATGGGCGCTGCCCAGGTTCTCGTCGTACCGGCTGGCGGTGCGCCACACCTGGAGGTACGTCTCCTGGGTGACCTCCTCCGCCTGAGCCGGGTCTCGGACCACCCGCAGCACCAGTCCGTGCACGCGGGCGGAGGTCGCGTCGTAGAGGGCAGCGAAGGCGGCCTCGTCGCCTCGGGCGACGCGACGGAGGAGCTCGGCGAGCCCCGGGGACCCGGTTCCCTCCGGCGACGAGTCGCCGGAGGGAACTGAGCTGAGCGGTCTCATGTGTCGATCCTCGCGGAGATCCGGTCCGATGTCCCGATCAGGGCATCAGGACGGTGTCGACGACGTACACCGTGGCGTTGGCGGTCGGGATGTTGCCGCACAGCACCTTGGCGTTCTCCTTGCCCACGGTGAACTCCTCGCCCTCGCCCTCGACGGTGATCATGTCGCCGGCCAGGGTCTCGTGCTCACCAGCGACCTCGTCCGGGCCGAGCTGACCGGCCACCACGTGGTGGGTGAGGACCTTGGTCAGCGTGTCCTTGTCGGCCAGCACCGCGTCCAGGTCGGCCTTCGGGATCTTCGCGAAGGCGTCGTCGGTCGGGGCGAAGACGGTCAGCGCGTCGGCGCTGTTGAGGGTGTCGACGAGCTCGGCCTGGCCGACGGCCGAGACCAGCGTCTTGAGCAGCGGGTTGGCGCTCGCCGCGGAGGCGACCGGCGCTGTCGACATGCCGTTGAACGAACCGGCGCCGTCGGCGGGGATCAGCTTGCAGCCTTCGCCGAAGGTCTGCGCACCGGCCTCCATGTTCTCGGACTCCTCGGGTGCCGCCGCCTCGGTCGACTCGGAGGTGCTGGACCCGCCTTCGCTGCCGGACGCGGAGTCCTCGGAACCACATGCCGAGAGACCGAGACCCAGCAGGAGCGCCATGGACGCGGCGACGCTGCCGGTGCGGGTGATCGTGTTGAGCTTCATTGGAAGAGCCTTTCGAGGGTTGGTCTCTTGCTGTCATGAGGGCTTCGGCACGGTGGCCAGATCGGATTTCGCCAATTTGTGATCAGGTGACGGTGACGACGATTTCCTGGATGCCGCTGGACCCGTCGGGGAACGGAGTGGCCCGCTCCTCGCGCTGCACGTTGCCGTCGCGATCGGTGACCCGAACGGCCAGCTGGTGGCTCCCGGCCTCGGCGTCCCAGGGCATGAACCACTGGCGCCAGTAGTCGATCCCGGCGTCCGGGCCGAGCTCGGCGGGCTGCCAGCGGCCGCCGTCGATGCGTACCTCGACCTTGGCGACGCCATGGTGCTGGGCCCAGGCGACACCGCCGATCACGGTGCGGCCGCCCTCGATGTTGCTCAGCGGCCGGGGCGTGTCGATCCGGCTGGACAGCTTGATCGGGGCATCGATGGCCCAGTCGCGGTCGGTCCAATAGGCGGTCGCCTCGTCGTAGCGCGTCAGGGTCAGCTTGGTGACCCACTTGGTGGCACCGACGTACCCGTAGAGCCCGGGCACCACCAGCCTGGCCGGGAAGCCGTGGGTGCGGGGGAGGACCTCGCCGTTCATGCCGAGGGCGACCATCGCGTTGCGGCCGTCCATCACGGCCTCGAGCGGGGTGCTGATCGTGAAGCCCTCGACATCGGTCGAGAGGATCTGGTCGGCGCGGCTGCCGACACCCGCCTCCTCGAGCAGCTCCTTCAGAGGTACGCCGGTCCAGCGCGCCGCGCCGACGAGCTTGCCGCCGACCTCGTTGGAGACGCAGGTCAGGGTGATGTCGTACTCGACGTTCTCCCGCGCGCGCAGGTCGTCGTAGCTGAAGGTGAGCTTGCGGTCGACGTCACCGTCGATGGTCAACGACCAGCTGTTCTGGTCGACGATCGGGACGGCCAGCTTGGTGTCGACCCGGTAGAAGTCGCGGTTGCGGGTGATGAACCGGGAGATCCCCTGGTGCGTCTCCTCCAGCCCTGCCGGGAGCGCCGGCAACGGCTTGCGGACGCGCGGCAGCATGATGTCGGCGAGCGCCGTACGTCCGCGCACGATCATCTGCCCGCCGGTCGCGGCAGCGGCGGAGAGCAGGGCCAGGGCCCCGAACCCGATCAGGACGCTGCGGCGGGTGGCCGCGCCTTCGTCCGGCGCGTCCTGCCTATGAGCAGGGGTGCGCTCGGCGGTCAGAGCGCGGGTCAGCAGCACCAGCACGCCCGGTCCGAGGACGAGCGCCACCAATGTGGGCACGAGGCTCGAGACCTCGAAGAGCGGCTGGCGGATCACGGCGGCGCCCGCGAGCAGGACCAGGCCCGCCATCAGCCCGCCGCCGAGCCAGAGACGTCTTCGGGCGACCACCCCGATCACGGCGGCGAACGCGATCGTGACCAGCAGCACGCTGCCGATCAGGATCGGTTTGTCCGCGCTGCCGAGCTCGCGTACCGCCCACTCCTTGACGGGGGTGGGCGTCGCGTCGATGACCGCGGTGCTGACCGCGAGCGCGGGGGACGAGGCCGGGGTGAGCAGCGCAGCGGTGAGGTGCGCGGCCGACATTCCGGCCACTCCGGCGAGCACACCGGCGGCGGCATGGGCGAGGGTGTGGCGATCCAGGTGTCTCATAGCGGGAATTCGCGCCCGCCCCCGGATCGGATTTCAGTCGGAGTCGCGCATCTTGGCGAGCCTGGCTCTCAGACCGGGCGCCCGGTGCGCATTGGCACGCAGCTCGACATAGGCGTCGCCGTAGACCCAGAGCAGTGCGTCGTCGAGCCGCCGCACCGCGCCCGGCGGATAGCGGTAGTCCATCCGCGCCATGAGGGTCTCCTCGTCGACCGAGCGCAACGCGTCGCCGAGCTCGCTCAGCGAGGTGATGCCGAGCTCGAGGATGACGCCGGAGATCCACCCGTAGTGGTCGGTTCGCGACCAGCCGGCGTCGGCGTACTGCCCGGCCAGGAACGCCGCCAGCTCACGGGGGCTGATCCGCGGGTCGTCGTCGGGAGCCTCCGTGCTGGCGGCGGTCCCGCCCTCCCGGAGCCGGTCCCTGATCGTGGAGAACTCACGGTCGGCGAGCTCGAGCAGGCCGGCAGCGAGCGTGAACCGTCGGTCGAAGTCGGGTACGTGCTCGCTGGGGATGGTGCCCTTGTAGCGGATGTCGTGCTCGAACTCGGCCCAGGCGTGCTGCAGCACGGTTCGGATCTGGATCTGCGCCTGTCGCCCTCGCAACAGCTCGTACGCCGCCTGGCCCTCGCGCGCGGGGTCGAGACTGACCAGCAGGTGGCGGCTGGCGTACCCGAACCGGCCCTCGCTCGCGGTCTCCTCGCCCATGTCGCGGTCGTCGTGGACCACCACCTGGTCGTCGAGGAGGTCGGCAACGGCCTGGACGTCACTGTGGACGTAGGTGATCACCCGCAGCCCGATCTGGTCGGTGATCTGGCGGAGCGGGTCGGTGAAGACCTGCCGTCCGTCGACGGTACGAGCCGCCTTGGCCGCGAACGAGGCGACCGACTTCGCGCGAGAGGTCACGGTGAGGTAGTTGATGCCTGCGTCGTCGAGGATCGAGGTCACCAGCTGTACGTACTGGTCGGCTGCTTCTTGCAGCGTCGGCTGCATCGCGGCGTACTCACGGACCGCGGTCGCGGTGTCGTGGATCCTGGCCCCGGCTCGCCCGCGGGGTGTCGGGCGGAGGTCGTCGGGCAGCGTCGGAGTGACGATGTAGCCGGTGGCGAAGTCTCCGTAGGTGGTGGTGCGGTCCGGTGCGCGGGTCGCGAACAGGCCGATATAGGCGCTCAGCACCGCGTCGACCTGGTCCTCGACCACGCGCAGCTCGCTCTTGCGTACGGCGTTCTCGGCGGCCGTTCGCAGGGCGTGCCAGGACGGGTCGTCGAGCAGCAGCGGCGGGTCGGCGCTCGCGAGACCCTCGAGCAGGCCGAACAGCATGATCAGCTCGGCGCGGAGCTGATCGATGTCACGCCCTGACTTGTTCTTGTACTTCAGCGTCCGTCCCAGGCGGAAGAGGGCCACCGTCGCGGGGTGGGGGTAGACCTCGATCGCCCGGCGCCGCCGGCCGGACCGGGGGTTCATGTCGAGCCCGAGCCGCGCCGCGATCCGGGCGCCTCGAGGCTGCTCGCTGAACTCCGGCTTGCTGGTGTTGGAGGGGTGCGCGCCGGCGTCGAAGCGAGCGAAGTCCTTGTTGAGCGCCGCCTCGGCCGGACGGTTCCCGGTCGAGTTGGTGACGATCAGGGGAGCATCGATCGCGACGAGACAGTCGTCGACGTAGGGCTCGAGGGCGGCGACGATCTCGTCGTCGGTCTTGACGGCAGAGACGTGGACGAGGCGGCCCTCCTCGTCCAGGACGGCCAGGCCGGTAGGCCGGCGCACGCCCCAGGCGAGGTCGACTCCGAGGAAGTACATGGGGCCAGACTGCCCGCCCAAGAGGCGCGGGTCTAACCCCCGGGCCGTCAGCGAGTCGCCTGGACGATCGTGATCGGACCGAACCGGTGGGCGATGTGGTCGATCTCCCGGGCGTCTGTGAACCCGGCGTCGGTCAGCAGGGTGACGATCCCGTTGTCGAGGTTGCGCTCGGTATGGGCGTCCATCCCGCGATGCCGGTGGCCCTCGTGGCCGTGTCCCTTTCCGTGCCCGCCGTGACCGTGGTCGGGGGCGCCGAAGTCGACGATGGTGACCCGCCCGCCGGGCCGGAGGATCCGGTGGGCCTCGCGTCCGAACCCCTCGCGCCCGGCGTCGTCGACGTGGTGCAGCGCGAGCGAGGAGACGACGTGGTCGACGCTGCCGTCCTCGGGCAGCAACCGGTCGGCGTACCCCTGCACCAGCGAGAGACGTACGCCTCGCCGGCCCGCCTTCCGAGCGGCGATCCGCAGCGCGGCGTCGTCGGGGTCGTGTCCGGTGACGACGGCTCCCGGGACGGCGCGAAGCACCGAGAAGGAGAGGTTGCCGGTGCCGCAGCCGACGTCGAGCACCGTTTGCCCAGGAGAGATGCCGGCGAGCTCGACCGTCCGTTCGTGGAGCGCGCGCACGCGGGCGAACCGGGTGAAGAGGTCGTAGAGGGGAAGGAGCCAGGTGCGGCCCATGCCGGGAAGGAACGGGCGGTCCCGTTCGCCCTCTGCGCGGCCGTCGATGATCTGTATGGTGGTCATACATCCACGATGGGACATCTTGTGGATCTACAGTGGGAGGGAAGTCGGTCGACATGGGACGTTCTTCGGATCCGACCTCGGTGCTCGCTCGAGCCGTGCGTACCGTGCGCGCCGACGGCACCCCGGTCTACGCCTGGGACCAGCGCCCGGGCAGACCTGCCGTCAGAGTCGTACCCCTCGATCCCGACTGCGACACCGAGCACCTGCCACCCGACAACCGGCACGCCCACGACTTCTGGGTGCTGGCCTATGTCGAGCGCGGCGGAGGCGCCGTCGGACTCGACGGCGAGCAGGTGGCGCTGCGTGACGGCGAGGTCCACGCGGTGGCTCCCGGCGAGGTCGTGGCCGCCGAGTCGGTCGCTGAGCTCACCCACGCGCGGGCCTGGTCGGTGGCGTTCACCCCCGACGCCATCCCCTCCCTCGCCTCCATCTCCCCGCTCACCTGGGCCCACCACCCGCTGCTCGCCCTCTTCGCCGCCGACGGCCGCCGCGGCATGGTCCCCGAGGCCGAGCGCCCCCGCTGGCGGGCCTGGCTGACCGAGCTCGACGACGAACTACGCCACCCCGAACGCCTCGGCTCCCACGACGCCGTCACCGCGATCCTCACGAACCTCCTGGTCGCCTCCGCCCGCCTTGCTCCGAGTGCTCCCATCGCCCCGGACCCGCTGGTCAGCCGGGTCTTCGACGAGATCGAGAGGACGTACGCCACCAAGGTCTCCGCCGGCGACCTAGCCCGCACCCTGGGCTACACCCCCGGCCACCTCACCACCGTCATCCGCCAACGCACCGGCCGCACCCTCCTCGACTGGCTCACCGAGCGCCGCCTCACCGAAGCCCGCCGCCTCCTCCGCGAAACGGATCTGCCCTTGTCGGTCATCTCTACCCGTACCGGCCTCACCGACCCCGGCTACCTAGTACGTCGCTTCAAGTCCCGATACGGCACCACCCCCGACCGCTGGCGCCGGGAGGCGTGAGGCGCAGAAGGCGCCTTACGCGACTTGCTTAGACAGATGCCTCATCGAGGTGCTCACTCAGTCACTCGGGGATGTTTTCGGCCTCACGCGGAAAGTCGCGTGCGTCGATGGCGCAGTTGAACGCGGACGGGCATGCTCATCGGGGTTCTTCGTCGTAGTTGAACGTCGTGCGCGCGTCGGCGTGGCCGTCGCCTAGGTCAGTGATGGTCCAATGGGCTGAAATCCAGGTGCCGGCGCCGGGTGTGTACATGACCTTGCGGAGTTCGTTGAGGAGGTCATCGACCTCGAAGGGGACGCCTTCGGACTCGTCGAAGGTGCCGTCGGGGCGTTCGACGACGAGCTCTTGCTCGGACAGCATGGAGTGAGAACTGCGGTTGAAAGACAGCTTGCGCGAGAGGCCGGTGATCTCGGTCGCGATGAGCGTAGAGCGCTCCCTGACGGGCCAGGTTGATCAGTGGCGGTTCAAGTTGGACATCGGCCCGAGAGGTCGTCGGCGAACTAGCCGCGCTCAAGTGGGCTGCATTGGCCTTCTCAGGCGTGGCTCGGTCGATCGGCATCGGGTCCCAACGCTCCTTAGGCAGATGTGTGCAGGGGAGGCCGTGGGTGGGGATCTGGTGGCGAAATTCCCCTGAATCGTCAGAAACTCTCGGTGGCGGCAACTAATGTCTACTGTTCGGACACGCTGCCGCTCTTCCCTATCAGGAGACCCGCTTTATGAATCCGGATTTCGTCCGGCAGATGCTGATCGACCGTATGCGCCGTCGCGGAGAGACACTCGACGTAGCGGCCCGATCGGCGGCGGAGGGTCTAGGTGTACCTGTCGCCACCTTCCAGTCAGCGATCGACAGCATTCGGGCCGACATCGATCAGAATCAGTTGCTCGACACGCCGACTGGCGTGGTGGATCGGCGAACTGAGGATGAGGCGCGGCTTGCCGCTTGGTATTCGGGCCCAGAGGACGGGGACGAGTTTTGGCCACGACTGCGTGAACATCTCAGTTCAGGATCGATGAGCGATGTCATCGATGAGATTGATCAAGCTTCGACGAAGGTAGTCGCGCAACTGAGCAACCCGAACGTGATGCGCCTCAAGAAGCGCGGCATGGTCGTTGGATACGTGCAGTCAGGGAAGACGGCGAACTACACAGCTGTCATGGCCAAGGCGGCGGACGCGGGATTCAAACTATTCATCGTGCTCGCTGGGCTGCACAATAACCTGCGTCGGCAGACCCAGGTCAGGCTGTCCAAAGACCTCGTCGACGACAGTTGGGCTGGCCTCACCACCAACGATGCGGACTTCGGCAACGTGATCAACGGCGCCGCGATGCTCAAGCGCGGGGTGCATGCGGTTGCGGTGGTCAAGAAGAACCCGACCCGCCTCAAGAAGCTTCGCAACTGGTTGCATGACATCCCACCTGACATCCGCGCACGGGTTCCGGTTCTTCTACTTGACGACGAGGCCGATCAGGCCACTCCGAACTCAGCAACCGGTCGGCAGCAGCGCACGGCGATTAACAAGCTGCTGCGGGAAATCTGGGGCGAGATTCCCACGGGGACGTATCTCGGCTATACAGCGACACCGTTCGCGAACATCTTCATGGACCCCAACGACGAGACCGAACTCTACCCGTCGGACTTCATCCTCGACTTGCCCCGGCCAGAGGCGTACTTCGGTGCTGAGAGGGTCTTCGGCCGCGAGCCGGTCGATGACGACGACGCGCCGGACAGCGGTCTGGACATGGTTCGTGACATCCCGCAATTGGATGCAGATGCTCTGAGCCCTCCGTCATCCAAGGATGCCCGCTCCGACTTCGATCCTGATGTACCGAAGTCGCTGATTGACGCCGTCGTTTGGTTTCTCGTGGCGACGGCGATTCGCCGTGCCCGCGGTCAGGTGGCAGCACACAGCTCCATGCTTGTTCACACGACGCATTACACGGACCCGCATTTTGCGATGCGTGACCGCATTGCGACGCTTGTGAGTCAACTTCGCGATGAGTGGTCGAGGTCACGGACGGTCCGGTTCGAGACGAGTTACGCGAGCGAAGCGAACCGGGTAAGGGAGGTAGCGACCAGGCCACTGCCTGGGTGGGACCTCGTCGCAGACTCACTGGGTGAGGTGCTCGGAAGTGTTCGGGTCGTCGTTGACAACGGAAGTTCTGAGGACCGGCTGGACTACGAGAAGACTGACGAGCAGGGACAGCCCCTCCCTGAGACCGTCATCGCGATCGGTGGCGGCACCCTGTCGCGGGGACTCACGTTGGAGGGCTTGGTCGTCTCCTACTTCACGCGTACCTCGAACACCTACGACACGCTCCTCCAGATGGGACGTTGGTTCGGGTACCGCCCGGGATATGAGGACCTGCCGCGCATCTGGATGCAAGAGTCGCTTGCTGAGGAGTTTCGATTCTTGGCGCTCGTCGAGGAAGAGATCCGGCTCGACATGCGTCACATGGAACGGATGGGCGTTACCCCGAAGGAGATGGGTGTGCGGGTCCGTTCCCACCCGGGGCGGCTCTCGATAGTGGCACGCAACAAGATGCAGCATGCTGACGTCGTACGCGTGTCCTTCAGCGGACAACGGCTACAGACGTTCATGTTCGACCCGGGACAAGCGACGGCGCACCGGAACATCAAGGCGACCCGGACTTTCATCCAACGGTGCAAGGAAGTCGCAGATCCCGTCCGTTCGCGTAATTCGAAGCGTTGGCACTTCGCTGACGTGCCTCGCGAAGTAGTGACCGAGTATCTCGGGGCCTACGCCTTCCATCCGGATCAGGTCTCACTCGGCGCCGACCTCATGACTGGATGGATCGAGAAGGCTGCGCCCGAAGCTCTGTGGAACGTCGTCGTCATCGGCCAGTCGCGGACTCAGCGGCGGTCAACAGGTGAGGTCATCGACCTCGGATCGGTCGACCTTGGCCTGGACGAGCCAGTTCCGGCGGTCAACCGTGCCCCACTGGTGAAGTCGACGCCCGGCGTGGCGAACATCAAGGCTCTTCTCTCGCACCAGGACTGGTTCAGGGATCTGGACCACGCCGTCGTAAGTCAACTATCGGCGGAGGCGAGGAAGGTGCCGCAGAGCGTCCGCAGGGAACATGCCGACGGTCGGGGCTTGATCATCGTTTACCCCGTGAGCAAGGATTCCGAGCCGATGGCCAGAGGCGAAACCAAAGCGAAGAGTCGCCGACGGATGGATGCTGAAGAGCACATGATCGGCCTTGGGATCATCTTCCCAGACGTCGACCGTGACGGAGTCGCTTCGGAAGGCACCTACTACTCGGTGCACCCCGACTGGGAAGTCGAGGTGGCTGAGGATGAGGACCTGCCACGAGACACCGAGCCCGGCGCTCAAGTCGACGGTGCAACTGCCGGTGCGGGGGACAACTGATGATCGACGTCTCCGAAACCTTCGTGCTGCTGGGCAATGGGCCCCGACCTGAGGCCGAGACCAAGATCCTCACGCGGCCGCTTGGCATCAGTTTCGGTGATCGGGGAGTCCTCGTCGGGATCGACAGCCTTGGGCAGAAGCACCTGCTCGTGCCGGCTCGATCCGAGAACATCTCTTCGGACCGAAGCAGCCAAGGTGTCGTGCTGGGGGAACGCACCGTCACCATCGGCGGCAACAATATTTCGTACGCGGATCTCTACTGCACGATTCCGAGACTCGGTTTGGTGTTTGAGCGCTTGGTCTCGGACGTGGTCGTTCGGCTGGAGCCGTTACCAGAAAAGCCTGTTCAGACGCTTCGACAAGCTCTTGAGGACTGGCGCTCACTGCTTCGGGCAGCGAGCCGTGACGTGGACCGCGACACGATCGTCGGGCTCGTCGGAGAGTTGGAGTTCCTGCGGCTATTGGTGCCGCACGACCCCCACGCCGCACTTGCGTCGTGGCGTGGACCCACCAAGTCGGTGCACGACTTCGTTCGGGGCGGTTCCGAGATCGAGGTCAAGACGACTGCGTCCGTCGACGGGACATACGTTTCGATCTCGAACATCGACCAGTTGGATCCGTCCTTGGTCGACCAACTGCATCTGGTCGTCGTTCATGCGCGGGAGGACGAGACCGCTCCCTCGCTTGACGAGAGGATCGATGACCTCCTTCTCTCCGGGATGTCGCGCAGCGAGCTGTTGGGCAAGGTCAAGAACGCGGGCTATGTGTACGAGTCGGATCCGACGGTGAACACGCGGTACGCCGTCCGGACCGTCCGTGCTTGGCGCGTTGGTCAGAACTTCCCCGGCATCCGGTCCTCGGATCTGAGCGAAGAACGCCGACGCGGCGTGAGTCGACTCAGATACGACCTTGTACTTGACAGTGCCCCGCCTCGGATGGGTGCCATGGAGTTCGGCAATTTGTTGGCGTCCTGGTTGCAGGAGTCCTGATGGGCGTGGACACGGCACCACTCAGTTGGTTCCCTAAGCAGTTCGACGCCGGCGCGATCAACGGCGAGGGTGCGAAGAAGCTGCTAGGTACGCCCGCTGTCTCTCCGGCGGATGTTCTCGTTCGGGAGATGGCGCAGAACAGTTGGGACGCACGTGGCGATGCTGCGGAGATCGCGTTCACGATGAACCTTCGGAAGTTGAGCCCGGCGGTCGTCTCAGTGCTTCGCGATCAGGTGTTCACTGGGGCCGCCACCGGAACCGGCCTGCGCGAGCTCTTGGACCGCCCTGAAGTCTGGGCGTTGGAGATTTCAGACCGGGGAACCGTTGGACTGGGGGGACCTATCCGAAACGACTTGGCGGTCGCTCCCGGTGTGAGCACAAACTTCATCGATCTCGTCTTCAATGTCGGGTCCACGAAGAGCGACCCGCACGCTGGCGGGAACTATGGCTTCGGCAAGACGATCTCCTACTCCGTGAGTGAGGTCGGAGCCGTGCTCATCTGGTCCCGATATCGAGACGGACCCGAGACTCAGGATCGCCTCATCGGCTCTGCGATCGGTGAGGCCTTCGACCGAGGCGGTAAGCGATACACCGGCCGCCACTGGTGGGGCCGTGCGATCGATGGCGATCGCATCGAGCCCATCATTGGGCAGGAGGCGTTCACCGTCGGAAGCCATGTGTTCAGTCACGGCTTCAACGATGGTGTCGCGGGCACTAGCCAACTCATCCTCAGCCCGGTTCTCGGCGGCGCCGACCGCGAGGAGGACGTAGATAAGCTTGTCAGGGCCACCTTGTACAACCTCTGGCCGAAGCTGCTAAGAGATCAGCGGGATCGCCCGCGGATGGACATCCGAATCCAGATCGACGGCGCAGAAGTGCCGGTACCCGCGGTTGAGACGCACCCAGTCCTTTCAGGTTATGCGGACTGTCTGCAAGCGGTGCGGGCGGCGCAAGCCGGAGCGCCCACGCCGAGCGCTGCATGGAAGGTGGACGTCCATGAGATCCGTAGCCAGCGTCCGATCAAGCTGTTGGGTCATCTGGCCCTGACACGCTATCCGCTGGACCAGCGTGCTGCCGATTCAGCGGGGGTTGATCCGGGACGTGGGGTGACAATGATGCGCCACGAGGCAGAACTGGTGGTGACGACGTCGCTCCAACAGGCGTTGACCACGGCGGGCTTCCAATGGGCAGGCGTGTTCAAACCCGTGAATGAGGTGGACGCGTCTTTCGCGAAGGCAGAGCCTCCTGCTCATGACGACTGGCTCACCCAACACATCAAGGATCCGAGAATGAAGCGAGACGTGAACATTTCGTTCACTCGGATGAAGGAGGCTGTCGACCAGTTCCTAGCACCTCCATCCGCAGCGTCCCCGGACGCGGCGACGTCCGCGGCGGCCGTTGGAGACATGCTCGCCGGGATGCTTGCCGGCATCGACGGACCTGGTCCTTCGACCAGGACCCCCGAAGCCAAGAGCGGAGCTGGAAAGCGTGCGGCACGGCCTAGAGCAGTCGTGGAATCGGTCCAGCGGGAGCATGCGTCGCCTGGCTGGAGCCGGACGACGCTGACCCTGACCGCCGACGACCTACCGGCCGCAGGTGCGACGGTCCGAGTCACCCTCAGAGTGGGAATCGACGGGGGGAGCGAGGAAGGCGACGACGTCATTCGAGTGGTTGGGTGGAGCGACTCAACCGCCGGAAGCGACCGAACTTTCCTCCCGGGAGCGAAGTCGCGCTTCGTCTATGAATCTCGCGAAGACCTCGCGATCGACGTGGATGCGAGCGTGGTGAACGAGCCGGTATGACGAAGCTACGCCTTTACCCACATCGAGTCGTCCCGGACGCGGCACTGATATGGCGCGGCTGGTGGCACATGAACGGCAATGCCAAGGAACCGTTGCCCTACCTGATGGATGGCTGGGACTACGCCAAGGAAGAGGTCATCGGTCTGACCTTGGACCTAGATCCGAACGAAGTGCTCACGTCGACCGGTCTCGTCTCGCTCGACCAAGTCGAGATCGTCGTGATCGCTGAATGCCGCGAGGTCCTCCGACGGTTCGTCGTCAGACAGCGCATGAGCAACAATCATATCGGACCGGTCGATCTTTCCCTGACGATCCCCGCGGGCGAAGCCGCCCACAAACTGGACCTATCAGCCCACCTCGTTCTCGCCTCCACATGGGAGCCGACCGGTTTCGACGTGCCACGTGTCAAGGGCGCTCGGTTGGCCACGAGCCAGCGCATCTCGGTCGTGCTCGAGGGGGATGCTTCTCGGTTCCCGACTGAGGCTGTCCCTTTCTCGACACTGGGCATGGAGCAGTCGCCGTGGACCGTGACTCGGACGTTCTACGATCTGAACGACTCGTTCATGGGCGGTGTTCGGCTCTTCGTCAACACTGAACACCCCATCGGGAGGCGTGCGTTAGATCCCGCAACGGCGTCCTCGGTCAAGGGCTTCCTCCAAGCAGACATTCTGCGGACTCTCATCGCAGAGGTTGCCCGGTCTGAGGAGGAAGTACGTCAGGAGTACATCGAGGGTTCGGTGGGGGACGTCCTTGACGGAATGTGTCTGCTCTTCCTTCAGCGAAGTCTGGAGGTCGCGGTGCAGATCCATCGCGAAGACCCCGCAAGGCTCGAACGCATCCTCCAGTCTGTTCTCGAACCTTGGGCAGGAGTCTTCTGATGGGGCGATTCGCCTACCCACGCCTGCCGTTGTCAGCAGCCAGGGGCGTTATCGACGAGCTCGCATCTGTCAGCCGTGAACGAGGACTCTCGGGGCTTGCAGATGCTGCAGCCGCGGAGCATCCGAGGGCGGAGCCAGTGGCAACTGGAGCCACCATCGCCACTGCGGAGCGGATCCGTATCGTCCGCGACGAAGTGTTGGGTGCGGTCTCGCCCTGGTACCAGAGTGGAAAACTCGGCCGTTCGGCAGTCAGTCTGTTCGACAACGCTCTCGGTGCAGCGCTCCATGACAGTCTGCAGATCCTCCCTGCCGATGCCGCGCACGAAGGGACGTGGAGCTTCTTGTCCCTGGTCGTGCTGCCGGATGTGGTGCTACTGCGATTCCCGAACATGCACGAGGACCGCCTCGTCGGCACTGGAAGGAATGCGCTGAGGCGACCCTGGCAGCGACAGGATCTCCTTGGCGATCTCATGCAAGGATCCAGCAGGCCACTTGGCGAGGACGAACTTGTCGGATTGTTCGAGCGCACCGCGCTTGTCCGGAACCGTGCTCTCGCCCGCCGCTTGGCGGTTGCGGTGATGTCCTATTCGGGTGACGAGGCGAGGTCTGAGTGGGCCCGAAGGCTTTACAAGCGCGTCACCTTCTTGACCGGGCCACGGATGCTGGACGTGCTCGACGACGCAGAGCTCGATGCGCTGATCAAGAGTGCGTGAGCAGTATGCGTCACGAGGTTCGGCGTTGGGAGTAGAGCTGGATGATCCGGGTTGCTGCTGTCGAGGAATCTTCGTGTTCCCAAACCCGGATGACGGCGTTGCCCGTAGCCTCAAGCCGACCGGTTGTGTCGAGATCCCGCTCTCTATTGTTGGCGATCTTGGCCGTCCAGAACTCGCGTCGTGTCTTCGGTACGACGAAGTGTTCGCTGCAACCGTGCCAGAAGCATCCGTCCACGAAGACGTACAGTCCCACCCGCGTGAACACGATGTCAGCCCGCCGACGCCGGTCGAACGGAAGCGGAACATCGACTCGGAATCGCAGCCCGGCGGAGTGGAGAGCCCGCCGCAACGCCATCTCGGGGCCTGTGTCTCGCGAGCGGTTCGCCCGCATCGTCGCCGCCGCGGCAGGCGAGACCGGCGGCACGCTCGCAGAGGATGCCGTGCCTGTCGGTCCATCCCGGTAACGTTCCTCAGACACGTGTTCGGGTGACCGATTTTGAGGTCTCGTACGTGTCATCATCGCAGTGTAGGAGGAGATGCCCGGTGGTAATGAGTCGATCGTACGATGTGGCACCGTCGGCAGCGCGGCTGACTCAGTCGTTGCGCGACATTGGCTACAACTTCCACACTGCGATCGCGGACATCGTCGACAACTCTGTCGCCGCCGGTGCCACCCACATCAACGTGGAGACGGTCTTCGAGCCAAATGGGTCGTATGTGCTCATCTCTGACGATGGCTCCGGGATGAACCAGACCGAAGCGGTCGAGTCCTTGCGCTTCGGAACTAGGCGAGGCTACGAGCTCAACGAGCTGGGTCGGTTTGGGCTCGGCCTCAAGACCGGATCATTCTCCCAGTGCCGACGGCTGACGGTCGTCTCCCGCAGCCACAGGGCGAAGTGCGACGTTCACGTAGTCACCCTGGACCTGAATCGTGTCGCCCGCGACGACTCGTGGGCGGTGCTGGCGGATGAGAGGTCGCCGGCGATCGAGCGCGCTGTAGACATGCTCCAAGAGGCACCTGGGACTGTCGTCGTCTGGGAAGATCTCGACCGAGTGCTGCCGGATCGTTACGCAGAGAACGGTTGGGGGCGCCGCAGGCTCACCAGCCTTGCATCAAAGACCAGTGAGCATCTGGCTATGGTGTTCCACCGCTTCATCGAGGGATCTGTCGCGCACCGCAGCGAAGTTGTGATAGCGGTCAATGGTGAGAAGCTCCAGCCGTGGAACCCGTTCGCGCCGGCAGAGCCCGACACGAAAGCACTGCCGCAGCAGCGTTTCGAGATCGAGGCTGATGGCGGATCCTCATTCGTGAAGTTTCGGGGTTATATTTTGCCTGCCCGCGACCGGTTCTCCTCCTCTGAGGAGTTCGATCGTATGTCGGGCCCGCTGAAGTGGAACCGGCAACAAGGCCTCTATATCTACCGGGCAGACCGTTTGGTGCAGCACGGCGGTTGGTCGGGGATTCGGGGAATCGATGAGCACACGAAGCTCGCTCGCGCGTCTATCGATTTCGACACGAATCTCGATGAGGTCTTCCAGATCAACGTCGCGAAGATGAAGGTCGAGCTTCCGCCTTCGCTCAAGCAGATGCTTGAGCGACCTGTGCATGAACTCTCGGTCCTTGCCAATGACGCCTACCGACGCTCGGCGAATGCAGGCGACCGTAAGGAAGCCTCTAAGTCAGCCGCTTCCCAAGTCGCGTTGCACGAGGTCGGTGTGGCGCTCAAGGCGGCGTTGCTTGAAGAGAACGACTTGCCCTCTTTCAAGACCGCCGTTGGCACGCTACGGCGACGAAACCCCGACTTGGCGGATGCGCTGGGCCTGTAGCCGACCTCGGGCGGAGTCGTCGAAGTTGCGGCGGCATGACATCGCGAGCGGACAACCGGCACAGTCGGGCGCCTTCGGTGTGCAAACCCGTTGACCGAGTTCGATCAGAGCGAGTTGGGCAGCCCGGCTGGCTTCGGAGTTACCGATCAGACGTGCGATCGCGATACGCCCGTCGCTGTTGCGGTTGCGCAGCCATCCCTCGTTGCCTTGGAAGAAGCGCCCAGCAACCCTCAGTGCGCCGGCCGTGGCGATGACAGGTTCTTCCTCGTCGGACTGCACCACCATCGATAGTTCTGCTGTTCCGTTGGAGACGAGTTTGTCCGCGACGAGGACCTGGAGCTCTGCATCAGGAATTGTGGAGTCGACGCCATGTTCCACCAATGTGTTAGCCATGGCCAGAAGGGTGTCAGCGGCATCGGCGCGGTCGATCCACTCGCAGATCTCACGGATCGTCTCGTTGGCATCCAAGACCTGTTTGGGCCGGTCCAAGTCAGCGACAATCGGCCAGAGGGCCCGCTTCACTACATCACTCTCGCCGCCGAACAGGGTCTCCCCGACCAAGACCTTCCACCGCGATCCTGAGGTGATCCAGGGGTCGAACTCGTCGAGATTGGATTCGATCCAAGTGGAGAGAGCGGAACGTGTCCAAGCGCTCGGGACGGCCTTCGCTCCCGAGTCATCGTTCAATGCCTGAATGACGGTCCGACCGACAGCACGTCCGAGGAATGGTGGGACGGCGTTGCCGATCTGTCGGAACGCTGACGTCGGTGATCCCGCGAACCTGAAGTCGTCCGGAAATGTCTGGATCCGCGCGGCCTCTCGGATGGTGAGCGTCCGATTCTCCCTTGGGTGGATGTACCAGTAGCCGTCCTTCGCGATATGCGCTGTGATGGTCCTGGACAGGTCGTCGCCGTCCAAGCGCTTGTACTTATCGTCGAAGATGTCGTCGCGGTAGCGCTTGAGGTTCTCAGGAAGCTCGGAGTACTTGGTCTTCGTGTCCAGATGCTCGAAGGCTTCGAGATCGTCGTCACGAACCTTGCGGGTGACGTGGTCGTACACGCGGAAGCGGTGAAGGTTGGAGACCCCGCTTCGCATCTCACGCTGGAAGCTCGTGGTCGGACCGCTGTACGGCTTGTATTCGGTTCTGGTCGTCTCAACCTGCCAGCCAGCTTTGGGATCAACGCTCGGCAAGTCGGAGATGGCATTGCTCAGCGTTACACGTTCCTCAGTCGGCTCTGGCCACGTGAAGTCCGAGCCGTTCTTCAGCGCAACAAGGATCAGTCGCTGCCGAAACTGGGGCACACCATATGAGGATGTCTCGACCACGCGCTCCTGCACGGCGTATCCGGAGTCCTCCAACTCCTGCACGATGCTTCGGAGGATGAACATCTCGCGATCGAGTGCCATATCAGGCACGTTCTCCATGATCACCGCACGCGGCTGCGCGGTGTGGATGATCTCCAAGTAGGAACGCCACAGGTCGCGTCGCTGGTCGTGCGGCTCTCGCATACCTTCCCGGACCAAGTGGCGCATCTTGGAGCGACCGGCCTTGGAGAAGGGCTGGCACGGCGGGCCACCGGCAATAACGTCGATCTCGACAGACCGAAGGATCTCTCCGACGCGGTCGACGTTGATCGGGTCGCCGAGATCCCAGTCGACTGCCATGCCACCGAAGTGATGGGCATGGGTCTCCAACGCATCTGCGTCGAAGTCAGCGCCGAAAACGACCCGCATGCCAGCGTCCTCGAGCCCCAAACTCATACCGCCAGCCCCTGAGAAAAGGTCTGCAGCGAGCAGTGTCCCGGGGTGTTCTGAGCGAAGTGTTCGACAGTGGTCGGCAAGCCGGTCGGCGTCGTCGACGTGGTGCTCGTGGGGCGCGAGTCGAAGGGGCATGCCCCGGTCGAAGACTGCGGGCTGGCTGTGAGTCGTTTCGTTCATATGTTCACCTCAGGGGCAGTCTACGGAGACGTGGCTCGGACGACTGGAACCGGCGTCGCCGTAGTCGAGCGTGTTGCGTCACTCGGACGCACCGCACGGGCTCTCAACTGGCCCGATGCTCAGCCCAATGCCGTGCGAGCCACTCGACCTGCTGGTCGTGGGGCTGGACGCGCAGCTGCTGGTCGTGGAGGGCGGCGTACTGGGGATATGCCTCCAACTGGTCCGAGACATCGATACTGAGACTGCTCGGGTTGACCGCGAGTGAGCCGTCATCGAAGAGGCGATGGACGTCTCGCCGGAGCATGAGGCCGCCGTGTTCGTGGTGAACACCAAGTTTGGCGTAGCTGTACAGATGTCCCGCCTCAAGCACCTTGGCTGGTGCGTCCCCGGTGAAGGCGCAGACTTCGCCCATCGAGTCGAGGAGATGCTCGCGAAACCTCCGTTGCCCCCTACGAACCCGGACGATTTCCAACAGATGACCCTGCGGGAAGAACAGGTCAGGGGTCCGATGCGCGACTCGGTCGACGGCGCGCTCTGCCCCGCGGGCACTGAGCGCGTCCTGAAATGCATCCCAGCGAAGCTCTCGCATGCTGAGCTGACTATCCGGGGATGCGCAGAGTTTCCGGAGTTGATCGCGCGGTAAGAGGTTATCGAGCGAGGTCCACGCTGCGTCGTGGCGGGATCGATACTCGGTGACCGTGATCGTTTCCGACGTGGGAAGGTCGAACTCGTGACCGCACTGGGAACACTTGTACCGTGGGCTCTTCGTCTTTCGTGCCTTGATACCGGACCTTCCGCAGCTCGGGCACTTGTAACGCAACTTCTCCTTGACCTCGGTATCGATGGCTTCAATCACCGATAGGCCGAGCAGGCGATGCTTGTCCCAGAGTGCGACCGGGTCGCCGATCTTGATTCTGGCGTGGTTCGGAACGGTGCTATCCCACGTGTAATAGACGTCTGCTTGGTCGTCGTAACCCGAGTTGCCGCCGTGCTGTCGGTCGTCGCCCACTGCCATGAGGAGCCAGGCCGAGACATTCGGCACGTCGACCATGTTCTCCGTCCATCGATGCAAGCTAGAGGTGGGGAGTCAAGCTTGGCACAAGACGCCGTTTGGTGCCGGGAGACCGATCAACCCGTCAGGTTCGGAACAGTCACGACTTGGCTTGGGGGCGCCGACATCAGGTAGGTGCCGCCTTCTGTGGGCCAACGCACGGCACACCGTTGAATTACGCTGACCTCATGAGCAGGGGGCCGCGGCGGGCGACGGTGAAGGATGTCGCGGCGCTGGCGGGGGTGTCGCCGAAGACGGTGTCGAACGTGATGAACGGGACGGCGTTCGTACGTCCGGACACGCAGGAGAAGGTGCTGGCGGCGGTCGAGGAGCTGGGGTTCGTACCGAATCTGAGTGCCCGGAGCCTGCGTAACGGCCGGACAGGAGTGATCGCGCTCGCGCTGCCGGATCTGGCGACGGCGTTCTCGGCTGACTTGGTGCACCGGGTGGTGCAGGTGGCGCACGAGCGGGGGATGGCGGTCCAGATCGAGGAGACGGGGGCCGAGCCGAAGCGGGAGTACGACCTGGTCTCGCGGGCTCGCGAGCACCAGATCGACGGGCTGATCCTCAACCCGATCCGGCTCCAGGACAGCATCGTCGTGCACGACGATCAGCTGCCGCCGGTGGTGCTCATCGGTGAGGTCGAGCAGCACAGGGTCGACCGGGTGCTGATCGACAGCCGGCAGGCCGGGTATGAGGTGACGAAGCACCTGCTCGAGCGCGGCGTGCGACGGGTGGCGGCGCTGGGCGGGAAGACGGGCGCGACCGGTGCGTCGGCGACCAGTATCCAGCGGCTGGAGGGCTATCACCGGGCGCTGCGGGAGCACGGGATCGAGGCTGAACCGGGGCTGGAGGTGTACGTCGAGGAGTGGTCGATGGCGGGTGGAGCCGAGGCGGCCGCCGAGCTGCTGGCCCGCGACGCCGGCTTCGACGCGATCGTCGCGTTCACCGACTCGATCGCGCTCGGCGCGATGCACGTGCTCCAGGAGCACGGGATCTCGGTGCCCGGCGACGTACTGATGACCGGGTTCGACGATGTCGAGCATGCCCGGTTCATGAATCCGTCGCTGACCACCATCGCCCTGGACCGGCACGCCTTCGCCGAGGCGGCTGTCGACCTGCTGCTGACCCGGATCGGGGATCGTACGAGCCCTCCTCGCGCAGTGGCGATCCCGCACGAGCTGGTCGTCCGTGCGAGCACGACGCGATAGCTCGGCCGCGGCGGTCTAGTGCGCGGTCCAGCGGCCGTGCGCGATCCAGACGCCGACGAGGATGCCCAGCAGGTAGCCGATACCTGCGGCGATGAGCAGCGTCGTACTCATCGGAAGCGTGTCCTTCGGGGCTTCATGCTTCCCATTGGCACTCGTGATCCAGGCGTGGTCGGTCGGGGACGGAAGGGATCCACCGAATAGGGGAGGCGGAGACTCTTGCCTGTGTCATTACAACGATGTAATAGTTTCGTGCCATGACCCGCGCACGCATCACCATCGACCGTGACTTCACGATCGCCGACGTACCCCGACGTCTCTTCGGGTCGTTCGTCGAGCACATGGGGAGGTGCGTCTACACCGGCATCTACGAACCCGGCCACCCGACCGCCGACGACCGTGGCTACCGCAAGGACGTGCTCGAGCTCGTCCGGGAGCTGGGCCCGACGGTGGTGCGCTACCCCGGGGGAAACTTCGTCTCCGGCTACCGCTGGGAGGACGGCATCGGGCCGGTCGCGGACCGGCCCCGCCGCATCGACGGCGCCTGGCACACGATCGAGACCAACGAGTTCGGGCTGCACGAGTTCATGGGCTGGGCCCGCGAGGCCGACGTCGAGGTGATGGAGGCGATCAACCTCGGTACGCGTGGGGTCGAGGAGGCGCGGGCGCTGGTCGAGTACGCGAACCATCCCGGTGGGACTTACTGGTCGGATCTGCGGCGGAAGAACGGAGCCGAGGAGCCCTTCGACATCAAGCTCTGGTGCCTCGGCAACGAGCTCGACGGGCCGTGGCAGATCGGCCACAAGACGGCACACGAGTACGGCCGGCTGGCGCAGGAGACGGCCAAGGCGATGAAGCTCGTCGACGACTCGATCGAGCTCGTCGCGGTCGGCTCCTCGAACCGCTACATGGAGACGTTCGGCAGCTGGGAGCACACCGTCCTGACCCACGCGTACGACGAGATCGACTACATCTCGATGCACGAGTACTACCAGGAGAGGTCGGGCGATGCGGCCTCCTTCCTGGCCGAGGCCGTCGGGATGGACGCCTTCATCGACGGCGTCGTGGCGACGATCGACGCCGTCAAGGCCGCCGGCAAGCACACCAAGCAGGTCGACATCTCCTTCGACGAGTGGAACGTCTGGTACATGGAGGGCCTCGACTCCGAGGACCAGCCGGATCAGGTGAAGAAGGAGTGGCGCGAGCACCCGCGGCTGATCGAGGACGAGTACTCGGTCACCGACGCCGTCGTCGTCGGCACCCTGCTCAACAGCCTGCTGCGCCACGGTGACCGCGTACGTATCGCCAACCAGGCCCAGCTGGTGAACGTGATCGCCCCGATCCGCTCGGAGGAGGGCGGACCGGCCTGGCGGCAGACGATCTTCTGGCCGTTCGCCCGGATGGCGTCGCTGGCTCGCGGGCAGATCCTGCGGCTCGCCGTCTCCGCCGACCAGATCCCGACCGAGAAGTTCGGCGATGTCGATGTCATCGACGCCGCCGCGACGTGGTCCGAGGCCGACGGTCGGGTAGCGCTCTTCGTCGCCAACCGAGGTCTCGACGAGGCGTCTGATGTCACCGTCGACCTGCGTGGGCTCGGGGTGGAGCGGGTGGCGAGTGCCGAGATCCTCACCATCCCCGAGGGTGGCGATCGGTACGCGTCCAACGTTGAGGCTGCGCCTGACCGAGTGGGGCTCGTGCCGCTTCGCGACGTCGGGGTCGAGGACGGCTCGGTGCGTCTGAGCCTGCCGCCGCTGTCGTGGGCGGTCGTCGAGCTCGAGGTCGCGGTGTCGTGACGGGCTAGGGGTAGCTCGGTTCTGCTTTTACTAGACGATGACACCTCGTGAACCGTTCACAATGTGTCATCGTCTAGTAAAAGCTGCGTCGTGGAGGTTTGCCTTGACCCTCAGTGGAAACGGACTCGTTCGGCTGGCGGAGCAGATCAGGGACAAGGCGGGCGCCCGGTTCGTGCTCGGGATCGTCGGGCCTCCGGGAGCCGGGAAGTCGACGCTGGCGGAGGGGCTGCGGGACATACTCAACGAGTCCGGGAACGTTGCGGTGGTGGCGCCGATGGACGGGTTCCACCGGAGCAACGCGGAGCTGGACTCGATGGGCGCGCGGGCGCGGAAGGGCGAGCCGGACACGTTCGACGCTGAGGGATATGTGGCCGCGTTGCGGCGGGTGCGTGAGGGGCGCGTCGAATGGCCGACGTTCAGTCGGATCACGGACGAGCCTGTCCCCGGTGGGGTCGTGATCGAGGACGAGCCGGTCGTGATCACCGAGGGCAACTACCTGCTGCTGGATGAGGGGCCGTGGAAGGACGTACGCGGGCTGCTGGACGAGGTGTGGTTCGTCGATGTCCCGGACGCCGTCCTCGCGCCCAGGTTGCTCGAGCGGTTCCTCGCCGGCGGGAGGTCGCGGGAGGAGGCGGAGGCGAAGATCGCCGCCAGCGATCTGCGCAACGCCGCGCTGGTGAGGGCAACGCGGGATCGAGCTGACCTGGTGCTGTAGCCGTCAGCTCTCGGAGACGGCGCAGTCGATGAGGAAGGCCATCAGCTCGGTGGCGTCGTCGGTGGTGATGAGGGTGTTGAGGGCGTGGTCGAGCTCGAGGCGCCGGACGTACGGGACGGTGATGGCGTCGAAGCCGTTCGAGATCAGGATGCCGTTCGCCATCAGAAGAGCGGTGCGGAGGTTGCCACCGGCGTAGAACCGGGTCCGGGCGGCGGAGCAGAGGTAGATCAGTGCCTGGAGCCGTGGGTCGCCGGTCTCGGCAAGTCGCTCCTGCAGCGTGGCGAAGCGGGCCCGGAGCAGCTCGCTGCCATTGCGGCGCAGCGTGCCTTCGCCGCGGAACCTTCCGGCGTCGAGCGTCTCGTGGCGGGCGACGATCCGGTTGAGACGGTCGGACGTCGATTTGTCGATTTGGAACCTGCCGTAGCCGATCAGATCGCGGAGCGTGCCGTACGCCTCGCTGAGCGCCAGCACCTGCAGCTCGTCAGCGGTCCGGTGGCCACCGACGGTGACGCCGTCGAGGAGGGAGCGGACCTCGGGGAGGGTGAAGCTGTTGCCCTCGAGCCTCGCAGCGTTCCAGATCAGCTCGGGCAGGCTCGCGCGGAACCGGCGCCAGGCGCGGTCGGTGTCACTCGGCAGGATGCGGGCGGTGTCGACCTCGGTCCACCAGATGCCGGTGTCGCGCACCTGGGCGTCGCGGTCCGCGACCTCCCGGTAGGCGTCGTTCGTGGTCGGCTTGCGGGCGGCGTACGTCTCGGGGTCCGGTGCCCAGCGGGGCTGCTTCGTCACCATGTCCGGATCTCCTCGCGGGCGCGGGCCGCGGCGTCACCGCCGACCGAGATGGCGTCGATGGCGATCTGGATCGGGGCCGCGTAGACGACCCGATCGCGCTCGAACGTGCCGAGGAACAGGTCGGGCTCGGCGGCGGCGACGACCACGGTGGACCGGTGCGGGGCGGACGCCGGACGGAGGCTTCCGCCGGTGAGGAGGGGACGGATCGCGCTCGGATCTTCGCACCAGAGAACCGAGATCCGGGGGACGGCCTCGTCGAAGGACGGGAGGTCCAGGCCGGCCGCGCCGGAGACCGCCCAACGCTGGCCCGAGGCGTCGCCGGCGGAGGCGATCCGTCCGATGGTGGCCTCGCCGCTGAGCCGGATCGCGTCAGAGCGGTGGAGGACGCCGGAGGCGCGCGCCGCCTCCTCGATGATCTGGACCGGGTCGCCGTCGGTCCAGGTGTCGAGCCGGGCGGCCCACTGCTCGACCCCGGCGTCAACCTCGGTTGGGTAGTGCTCGTCGAGGATGGCTCGTGCCGCCGCGGCCGCTGCCGAGGAGGCCAAAGGTGAGGTGCTCATCGTCAGGTCGAGCCCGCAGGCAGCAGTGATGTTGTGGAGCGTTGCGACCGAGGGACTGACCTGGTCGTTGAGGATCCGATGGACCGTCGACGCGGCCACGCCGGCTCGTGCCGCCACCTGGCGCGCGTTGAGCCCCGAGTGCTCGATGCACTCGGCGACCAGGCGGCCGACGTCCTGTTCCATATTTGCAACCCTAAGACGGCTTGTTGCATATATGGAACAGGCGCGGCGGCGTACCTTCTTCTAAGGTGTGCGCCATGACGCGACCGATCACGCTGCTTGTCGAGGGGGAGTCCGACAAGGCTCTGGTGGAGGCGCTGGCTCCGCGCTACGGGGTCGAGCTGGCCGAGCTCGGCATCGAGGTCGTCTCCATGGGCGGCGCCGGGAACGCCGGACGGTTCATCCGGGAGACGACGGCAGCGGGGCACCGGGTCGGCGGACTCTACGACGAGGCCGAGGAGCACTTCGTCACCAATGCGCTCGGCCGGCAGGTCGGGGAGGACCTCTCCGGGCAGGGGTTCTTCGCGTGCCGGCGCGACCTCGAGGACGAGATGATCCGGGCGATCGGTGCGGCGCGGATCGTCGAGATCCTCGAGGCCAACGGCGAGGGCGGCAAGTTCCGTACGCTGCAGAACCAGCCCGAGCACCGCGGCGAGGAGGTCGCCGACCAGCTGCACCGCTTCTTCGGCACCGCCTCCGGACGCAAGATCCGCTATGGCGCCATCCTCGGCGAGGCCGTCGAGCTCGAGTCGATCCCGGACCCGCTCATCG
This sequence comes from Nocardioides sp. NBC_00850, assembly GCF_045207335.1. Lineage (NCBI taxonomy): Bacteria > Bacillati > Actinomycetota > Actinomycetes > Propionibacteriales > Nocardioidaceae > Nocardioides > Nocardioides sp. NBC_00850. Next base: position 62,340 of record NZ_CP108845.1, on the reverse strand, counting down.
GGCTGCTGACCTGGTGCTGGGGCTGAGCTAGGGCTCCATGTCGTCGTGGACGACGACGCGGGAGAGCTCGATGGTGCCGTCGGGGCACTTCCAGAAGTGCAGCCGCCGGGCGCTGGGCGTGTGGATCTGCATCGAGACGCGGTAGCAGACGGCGCCGTCGGTGCGGGACTGTGGCGCGGAGTTGCCCCCGGCAGAGGTACGCAGCTGGTGCAGCTCGCGGCCGGTCGACTGCTCCGCGAGGCCGGTGAGCACCTCCATGACCACGTCGGCGATCTTGTCGACGGCGATGCCTTCGAGCGCGTCGACGCTGTCGAGGAACCGCTCGCCGATCGCGTAGTCCGGCAGCGGGCGGGTCGGCTGTTCGCCGACCGGGATCCGGCGGGCCCAGGCGGCCTCGACCAGGTGACGGAAGCCGCGCTCGCGGTCGGCGAAGACGGGCAGGGCGACGTCGGGCGGGGCGGTGCGCTGCTTGGCGCGGCGCAGCTGGGAGCGCATCCTGGCCAGCTCGGCGTCGCGGGTCTCGACCTGCCGGGCCGCGCGCGCGAGGTCCTTGGCGAACTGCACACGCTCGTTGCGCAGCCCGGAGACCTGGTCGCGGAGCTCGGTCAGCTCGGCCTCGAGGTGGGCCTTCTCGGCCTTGATCGCGGTGACCTGCAGCGACATCGACTGCACCGCGGCCTTCTTGGCCGGCGCGTGCTCCTTGTCCGGCATCGGCGCGGGCTCGGGCGACGGCACAGGCGCCGGCCGGACCGCGCGGACCGGCTCGCCCTTGCGCCGCGGCATCATCGCGGGACTCGGGATCGCCGCCTTGGCCGGAGCCTCGGGGATGGGTTCGACAGCCGGCTCGACCGGCTCGACCGGGTCGACCACCGGAGCGACCTCAGCAGGTGCGGGCTCGGGATCGACATGCTCGACGACCGCAGGCGGCGGAGCATCCGGGTCGAGCCAGGGCGGGCCACCGGCGTACAGGGCGAGAGCCTCGCGGGCCGTGTCGTGCTCGCGGACCTCGCGCAGCGAGAGCCGCCACTTGGGTCCGGTGGCGACGACCCGCGCGAGCACGACCTCACCGGGCGTGAGGAGCGCCGAGAGGTCGTCGTCGGGGTCGCCGGTCACATCCGATCGGAAGAGCTCGACGGTGACGTCGGGATGCAGGCGCAGGTCGGCCGAGCCGGCCAGCACGGAGCGGACCTCGGCGGGGACGACGTCCCCGGCGGCGTACGTCTTCAATGCCTCCTCGGCGGTGGGACGGCTCTCCCGGATGTCGAGCCAGCGTGACTTCTTCTCGAGTACGCCGTCGACGTGCATCCCGGGGGCGAGGACGCGCTCGATCGGCACACCGGCCTGGGCGAGCTGGGGCGGGATCGAGGCCATGTCGCCACCAACGAGGTCGACCAGCGCACGCTCGCTCATGATCGAGCGCACCGTGCCGGCACGGCGCTCGCGGGTCGAGGCGGTGCGGGCGCTGTCGAAGAGGCCGGCCGCCGCGGCCATGTCGAGGGCGTCGTCGATGAGCTGCCCGGTGAGCTTGCGGCCCTCGGACTTGCTCCACGCGAACCGCAGCGGAGCCTGCAGCAGGTCGATGTTCCACGCCAGGCCGACCGGGTAGACCCGCCCGGCGCCGCCGTAGACCTGGGTGCCCGGCGTCATCTTGTTGGAGAAGGCCCAGGTGTGTCCGCCGGTCGTGACCAGGTAGAGGTCGGCGAGGTCGCCGATCTCGGCCGCGATCCGCTCGACGTCGGCGTAGGGCTCGGTATGTCCTGACGCAACCGTCACCACCACGGTCGGCTTCGTCCGGGAGTCGCCGTTGAGCAACGCCGCCAGCGCCTCGGCCTCGGACGTGTTCGTCACGCGTTTGATCGCAGACATGCCCCTCCTTTTACAAAAACGTACAGCGAACGGAAAGCGGACCTACGTCAACGACCCGGCCTTTGACGGAGCATTCGTCAGAGCCGATACCGGGGGCGGGTGTCAATGACGCGGCCGTGTCATATTTGCCTCGCCAACTTGTCTAGAGCCGTGACGCTTTTACGACATTGGCAGGTATCTGCCGCGCTCCAGCGCTCCGAATGACTGCGGCTGTAACAAATCGAGAGAACGCTTTCCCGTGGCAATAATCGATCCGTCCGCATTACCCGGGAATGTGCACGATCTCTGTTCGCGGGTTCTGCCGACGGTTTCCGCAAGGAGACCCACCTTGAGATATTCACGCCTCGGCCGATCGGCCGTAGCAGCCACAGGCATACTCGCCGCAGCGGCTGCGATGCTTGCCACCCCCGCATTCGCCGGCACCCCTACAGCCGACGACAAGGCCCCTGCGGCCAAGCTCACCTCCACCCTCGAGTCGAAGTTCGAGAAGTCGGACTCGACCGACTTCTGGCTCCGGTTCTCCGACAAGGCCAACCTCGGCCCGGCCTCCTCCATCGACGACTGGACCGAGCGTGGCCAGTACGTCGTCGACGCGCTCGAGAAGACGGCGAAGGCATCTCAGGCCGGCGCGGTCGCCGAGCTCGACGCCGCCAAGGTCAGCTACAAGACGTACGCGATCTCGAACGCGATCCTGGTGAAGGACGGCTCCGAGGACCTGGCGCTGAAGCTGGCCGCCGACCCGGAGATCAAGACCGTCCACGAGCGGGCCAAGCTCTCGCTCGTGGAGCCGGTCAAGGAGGAGACGGCCACCAAGGCGCCGCAGGGCATCGAGTGGGGCATCGACTTCATCAACGCTCCCGAGGCGTGGGAGCAGGGCGCGACCGGCGCCGGCATCGTGGTCTCCAGCGTCGACTCCGGCACCGACTACACCCACCCGGCACTGGTGAACCAGTACCGCGGCAACAACGGTGACGGCACCTTCACCCACGACTACAACTGGTACGACGCCTACGGCGACTGCTCCAGCGGTCCCTGCGACCTCGACGGCCACGGCACCCACACCATGGGCACCATGGTCGGCGACGACGGTGCCGGCAACCAGATCGGTGTCGCACCCGACGCCGAGTGGATCGAGACCAACGGCTGCTGCGGCACCGACGCGGGGCTGCTCGAGTCGGGCTGGTGGCTGCTGGAGCCGACCGACGCCGCCGGTGAGAACCCGGACGTCGCCAAGCGCCCGCACGTCATCAACAACTCCTGGGGCTGGAACGGCGTCGGCTACATCGACTCGTTCTTCGACGACGTGAACGCCGCCTGGAACGCAGCCGGCCAGTTCTCCTCGTGGGCCTCCGGCAACCCGGGCTCGATGTGCCAGGGGACGTCCTCCCCGGGCGCGAACGTGCTCACCTACTCGGTGGGCGCGGTCGACTCCTCCGGCGCGGTCGCCTCCTTCTCGGGCCGTGGTTCGGGCCAGAACGGCCTGGTCAAGCCCAACATCGCGGCACCGGGTGTGAACGTACGCTCCTCCCTCCCGGGTGGTTCGTACGGCAGCTACAACGGCACCTCGATGGCTGCCCCTCACCTCGCGGGAGCCGTCGCGGCGCTGTGGAGCTACAACCCGACCCTGATCGGTAACCTCGAGGAGACCCGCCGCCTGCTCAACGAGGCGGCGACCGACGTCGACGACACCACCTGCGGTGGCACCGCCGAGAACAACAACGTGTACGGCGAGGGCTACCTCGACCTGGCGCGCCTGATCGCCCTGGCTCCGGCCGAGGGCGGCACGGTCGCCGGCACCGTCACCAGCGGCGGCGAGCCGATCGAGGGCGCGACCGTCGAGCTCGACGGCGAGGCTCTCGACCGCACCCTCACGACCGACGCCGAGGGCCACTTCTCGGCCGGTGTCTTCGTCGGTGACTACGACCTGACCACCTCCGCCTTCGGCTTCGTGACCGAGACGGGGTCCGCGACGGTCACCCAGGACGCCACCACGACCGTCGACTTCGACCTCGCCGAGGCTCCGAAGCACACGGTCAGCGGCACGGTCACCAACGCCAGCACCAACGCCCCGATCGCCGGGGCCGAGGTCCAGCTCTCGCCGGGCAACCTGTCCGCGACCTCGGGCGCCGACGGGGCCTACTCGATCGCGGGTGTCCCGGAGGGGACGTACACGATCTTCACGGAGGGGTCCGGCTGTGCCGAGGCCACGAGCTCCGAGATCGAGGTCACGGGCGCCAAGACGCACCACGTGAAGGTGGTCTTCTCCTACGACGACTACGGCTACTTCTGCTCGGAGGGCTCGAGCGGCGTACGCTCCGGCACCACCGCGCTCGGGCTGGAAGGTGACGACGCGGCCGCCTCGGTGGACCTGCCGTTCAGCTTCCCGCTCTACGGCGGCAGCTACGCCAAGGCGTACGTCGCATCGAACGGTCACGTGAACTTCCTCGCGTCCAGCACGGCCTACGGCAACGGGGCGATCCCGTCCACGGCCGTGCCGAACGCGGCGATCTACCCGTTCTGGGACGACCTCGACGCCCGAGGTGAGGCCGACGTGTTCACCGCAGCGACGACGGTCGACGGCGTGGACGCGTTCGTCATCGAGTGGCGCGACGTCTACCCGCTGAACAGCTCGGACCTGCTCGACTTCTCGGTCACCCTCTTCGAGGACGGCCGGGTCGAGCTGGGCTACGGGGACCTGCCCGCCGGGGACCGGGCCCTGGGCGGCTCGGCCACGATCGGCATCGAGAACGCCACCGGCACGATCGGCACCCAGTTCTCGCTCAACACCGCCTCGTTGAGCGACAACAAGTCGATCACCTTCGACCTGGCCCCGATGGGCACGGTCTCCGGTGTCGTCAAGGACTACAACACCAAGGCAGGCATCGACGGCGCCGAGGTCACCCTGACCCCGACCGCCGGGGGGTCCGTCAAGACGATCGAGACCGGCGCCGACGGCTCCTACAGCGTCGACCTGGTGACCGGTAAGTACGGCGTGAGCTTCACCGCGCCCGACTACGAGCCGATCAGCCGCAACCTCACCGTCGCCGAGGACACCACGCTCACCTCCAACGCCCAGCTCAAGGCCGGCAGGCTCGCCGTCACCCAGACGGCGCTTAACGCCAACCTCGCGATGGGTGGCTCGGTCTCCCGCAACCTGAAGATCACCAACACCGGGTCCGCGCCCGCCGAGGTCGATCTGGGTGCCACCGGCGAGGAGGTCGTCATCCAGGGTGACAAGACCGCCTCGGCCGGTGTCACCAAGAGCGTCACCAAGAAGGCCACGACTGTCGAGACCAAGCCGGGCGCCGGCTCGAAGGCGTCGGGCCTGACCTCGTCGAAGTCGGGGAGCAAGCTCGGTTCGTCGGGGCAGCCCTCGGTGACCGCTCTCGCGCCGACTCCCGCGGGTGAGACGACCCTGTCCCACTCGAGCTCGCACGAGGTCGTGCAGGCCAGCTCGGTCGCGTGCCCCTCGGGGACCACGACGATCCTGCGCACCTACTCACCCGGTGACTTCGGAATCTCCGGCGGCTTCACGCCCACCAGCGTGAGCTTCGCGGTCCAGGAGTCCGCGAACGGGAGCACGCCGGTGACGGCGACGCTCTACACGTTGCCGGAGGGTGCGGCGTTCACCTTCGCCAATCTGACCCCGATCGGGTCGGGTACGACGACGGTGACCGGCGACTTCGGGGCGACCTACACGGTGCCGATCGCGGCGTCGGCGGAGATCGCGCCGGACGACATCCTGGTCGTCTCCGTCGCCGGTGGGGCGGTCTACTTCGGCGGCAACGCCGCCGCCGAGACGTCGCCGACCTACCTGGCCTCCGACGCCTGCGGTACGCCGGAGCCGACCGACGCCGCGGACCTCGGGTTCCCCGACTCCAACATCATCCTCGATGTGACCGGTGAGGCCGGTGGCGGCGGTGGTGTCGCGTGGCTGGACGTCCAGCCGCCGTCGTTCACCCTGGCACCGGGCAAGTCGGTCACCGCGATCGCCACGTTCGCTGCCACGGTCGACCAGCCGGGCACCTACACGGCCGACGTGGTCATCGGGAACAACACGCCCTACACCGTGGCGCCGGTCCCGGCGACCATGATCGTGAAGGCGCCCGCTGGCTGGGGCAAGATCACGGGCACGGTGACGGGCTCGGGTGAGGCGCTCGAGGGTGCTGTGGTGGCCCTCGACGGCGTGTCGTACGACGTGACGCTGCGGACTGATGCGGACGGCACCTACGGGTACTGGATGCAGAAGTCCAACGCGCCGCTCCAGGTGGTCGTCGCGGCCGACGGGTTCGTCCCGGCGACCAAGAAGGCGCAGATCGTGGCTGGTCAGACGACTGTCTACGACTTCGACCTGAAGCCGCTCGAATAGCTCGTCAGCGGGGCCCCGGGCACCAGCCGGTGTCCGGGGCCTTCGCGCCCCGCAATCCGGTCAAGTGTTCGGAACCGCTCTGGCGGACCTCGAATGTCGGTGCTGCGGTGTACGATCGCGGCGCTTGCGAGAACAACCCCCTAACCAGCCCCTATGCCTCATTCCTCCATGCCGGCCGTCGCCGAGATCCTGCGCCTGCGGGCTCCGTTGAGCCTGCAGGTCCTGCGCGCCGCTTTGAAGGGCAAACGGGTGCTGCTGACCGAGGAGGAGCTGCTCGGCGTGCTGAACTCGGGTGGCTTCGTCGAGGGGCCGCCGGGGCAGTGGAGCCTGGCTCCGGCCTCGACTCCGGCGCCCGCGCCGGCTCGGTTCAACCAGGCCTCGCTGGCTTCGCGCACGGGGGTCGAGGGTGACGTACTCCTGAAGGTGCTGGACGCGCTGGTGACCGACCACCCCGAGGTCAACTGGGGTGCGCTGCGGGACCGGCTCGAGTCGGGCGCCGATGTGGCGGTCTCCGACCGCACGCTCGGGCTGCTCGAAGAGGGCGTACGCCGCTTCGAGGTCGCCCGGCTGCGGGCAGAGAAGCAGCGGGCCGAGGAGCGTGCCCGGGAGGCGGAGCGGCGCCGCGAGCTGCAGCAGCTGGCCGAGAGCGAGGTCGCGATGCTGCGCGCCGAGCTCGACGACGAGCGGCGGCGGGCCCATGACGCGGCCCTCGAGCGGGACCGGCTGCGGCAGGAGGCCGAGAAGCTGGTGGCGCTGAAGGAGCAGGAGACCGCCTCGTGGGTCGCCACCGCCGCTGGCGGCTGGATGCTCGACCTCGGTGCGCCGGAGACCTTCGGCGAGGAGAAGCTCCGTCAGGCGCTCGGCCAGCTCGAGTCGGCGCTGGTCGTGCTCAACGTGAGCATCGGTTCGCGGGAGCTCGAGGCGGTCGTGGTGCATCCGGGTGGGGTCGCGGTCATCGAGCAGCACGACATCCCCTCGACCGCCGGCATGGTCGAGGTGCCTGCCTCGGGTGCAGCCTCCGTCGACGGCCGCCCGCTGGAGGTCGCCGATCCGCGGGCCGACGTGCTCGCCGCCGTACGCCTTCTCCAGAAGACCGCTTCCCTCGACCTCGCCTACCTGCCCGTGCTCGCCTTCCAGGGGCCCGCCGAGGCCGAGGGCGAGGACGTGCTCGTCTGCCTCACCGGTGAGGTCGACCTCGCCGTCGACGACATGCTCCACTCCCAGTCCGCGAGGGTCTCGGCCGACGACGCGGTCGCGCTGCTGGCGAAGCTCGGGGTCCCGGAGCTGCCGGAAGCGCCGACGGGGTTCTGAGCCCTCAGATCAGGCCGGCGGCGCGGGCCGCCTCGGCGTAGGCGGCGGCCAGGGTCGGGACGGTCTCGTGGGCGTTGAGGCCCGACGGGTTCGGTACGACCCAGAGCTCGGCGCCGGCCAGCGGCTCCGGCTGGAGGCCCTGCTTGGCCTTGGGGCGGTTGAACGCGGTCCGGTAGGCGGTGATCCCGGCGATCGCGACGACCGCCGGTTTCCGGCGTGCGACCAGGGAGAACAGCTCGGCGCCGCCCTCCTTGAGCTCGGCGTTGCCGAGCTCGGACGCCTTCGCGGTGGCGCGACGGACGATGTTGGTGAAGCCGATGCCCCGGTCCCGGAAGTAGTCGCGGTCCTCCGCCGTCATCCCCGCCGAGGCGTCGATCGGACGCGTGGTGATCCCGGCCCGGAAGATCGCCGGATAGAAGCGGTTGAGCGGGTGCGCGAAGTGGGTCTGCGTCGCTGCCGTCCACAGGCCGGGGTTGATGCCGACGAAGAGGAGGCGCAGGGGCTGGTCGTCTGCCGGAAGGAGGTCGGGGACCGAGGCGCCGTAGTAGGTCTGGAGCTCGGCCTGGGTGAAGCGGGCCACGGCGTGATCCTTCCATCTCAGTAACGACGTGCCGGCCGGGGGTGCAACAGCAGGGTGCCGTGGGGAGTATGTGAAATATGCACCCCACGCGTCTTCTCCCACTCGCAGTCGCTGCGACGGCGCTCCTGGTCTCCGCCTGCGGCACCACCGATGAAGCGACCGATCCGGGCTCGAGCCCGTCGGCCTCGCCTTCCGGAACCCCACTGTCCTCGACTGGTTCGGCGAAGCCGAAGCCGCAGCCCGAGCCGTCCCGACCGCCCAGCTCGGAGAAGCCCGTACGCGGCCTGGTCTCCGCCGGCGGCGCGGCCGAGGGCGACCTGGAGAAGACCGCGACGCCCCTCCCGGACGAGGCTGCGGTCAAGGCGTACGCGGCCACGCTGGGCACCTCGCTCCAGGCATCCTTCACCACCGAGGCGACGAGGTTGCTGGCGCACGTCCCGTCGGGCCAGCGGCTCTACGCCCAGACGGTCTACGACGGCTGCGAGGCTCCGGACCCGGCGACGATCACCGCCGGCACGACGGGCGATGACGTGGTCCTGAGCGTCGCCCCGCCGAAGAGCACCAAGATCCAGTGCCTGGTGGCCGAGCGATCGGTCGCGTTGCTGAGCACCGACCTGGCCGTCGGCTAACGTTCCCCGCGTGGGGGAGCCGTGGAACACCTTCGTCGAGGGCGACAACCTCGATGTTCTTCGGGCGCTCTCGGTGGCGGGGGAGAAGTTCGACCTGATCTACATCGACCCGCCCTACAACACCGGCAGCCTCTTCGCCTACCACGACGACCGGCGCGGTGAGGACGGTCGGCGGGCCGGTCGCCACGAGGCCTGGGTCGCGATGATGAGGCCCCGGCTACAGGCGGCGCGCACCGTGATGTCAGAGCGCGCGGCGATCTACGTCTCCATCGACGACAACGAGGCCGCCCACCTCAAGGTCCTGATGGACGAGGTCTTCGAGGAGCGCAACCAGCTCGCGCAGATCGTGGTCAACCTCAACCCCAAGGGCCGCCAGCTCGGCAACGGGTTCGCGACGTCCCACGAGTATCTGCTGGTCTACGCCAAGGACACCCGGGCCTGCGCGCTGGAGTCGAGCATCCCCGAGGCCGTCAACGAGCAGGACTTCCCGCTCGTCACCGACGACGGGCGCCACTACCGGCGGCTGCCGCTGCGCAACACCAACAAGAAGTTCAACCCGGCGACCGCCCGGACCCTCCACTTCCCGGTGTGGGGAGACCCGGACACCGGTCGTGTCGCGGTCGAGCCGTTCGCCGGCGGCCAGGAGATCTGGCCGGTCTTCGGCGACGGTCGCCCGGCGGTCTGGCGGTGGAGCGCCCCGCTGATCGCGGCCCGTCCCGACGACCTGATGTGCCGTCGCGTACGCGGGAAGCTGGGGGAGCGGGTCGACGTCTACCAGCGCGACTGGCTCTCCCGCGACGCCTCCGGTGAGGCGAGGCGCAAGAAGCTCACCACGATCTGGATGGCCGAGGAGATCGGCTCGACCGACTCTGCCGTCGCGGAACTGAAGTCGCTGGTGGGGCCGTTGTTCGAGTCGCCCAAGCCGACCGGCCTGATCCGGCGGATCCTGGCCACGATGCCGACCGACGCGAGGGTCCTCGACTTCTTCGCGGGCTCCGGCACCACCGGCCACGCGGTCGCGCTGGCCAACGTGGAGGACGGGGCGCGGCGTACGTGCTGGTCGGTCCAGATCGCCGAGACGACCCGGCCGGGGTCGAACGCGGCCAAGGCCGAGATGGCGTACGTCTCCGACGTCACCCGCGCGCGGCTGCGGGCCGTGGTCGCGGCCCACGGGAACGGCGGCGCGAAAGCGTTGGTCGAGCGCGACATCGGTGAACTTCTCGAAACATCTGGTAACCGGGTTACACAGGGCGCGTAAAACGCGGCATCGTCTGGGGCGACCGAACACCTCACCTCGGGAGACCCCCCCATGAAACTCCGTGGCCTGTTCATCCTCGCCTGCGGCGCACTCGTGCCGCTCACGATTCCGGCGGCAGCACACGCCGAGTCCTACTCCCAGCCGCTCTCGACCGCCATCGGTGACCTCTCGGTCGCGGCCGAGAACCGCACCGGCTACAGCCGTGACCTCTTCCAGCACTGGATCGACGCCGACGGCGACGGCTGCAGCACCCGCAACGAGGTGCTGATCGCGGAGGCCGAGGAGGCCCCCACGGTCGGCTCCAGCTGCTCGCTCTCGGGTGGCCGCTGGTACTCCTATTACGACGGCCTGTCCTGGACCGCCACCAGCGACATCGACATCGACCACATGGTCCCGCTCGCGGAGGCCTGGGACTCCGGCGCCCGCACCTGGACCTCGACCGAGCGCAAGAACTACGCCAACGACCTCGGCTACTACGGCTCCCTGGTCGGCGTCACCGACAACGAGAACCAGGAGAAGTCCGACGCCGACCCGGCCGAATGGATGCCCGACCTCCAGAAGTGCCGCTACCTGAAGGAGTACGTCTCGGTGAAGATCCGCTGGCGCCTCTCCGTCGACAACACCGAGAAGTCAGCCCTCACCAACCTCACCTCCGCCAACGGCTGCGGTAGCCAGGCCGTCTCGGTGACCCTCGCCCGCTGACCCTCTCCGCCGAGGCGTCACTCAGGTCGGCCGAGGCGTCACCTGCGTCGGCCGAGCGGGCACGGTGGTGCCCACTCGGCCAGCGGGGCTGACGTCTCGGGCGACGCGGGCGACGCCTCGGCAGGGCTTGGGACCGATAGGATCTCGGGCATGGCGTTCTCTGCCCCACGGGTCACACGTGACCAGGTGGAGTCCGACGTACGTCGCCGGCTGGCGCGGCTGAAGTCGAAGCGGTGGCACGTGCTGCAGGCCGCCGGGGCAGCCGGGGTGGCCTGGTTCATCGCGGCCACTCTGCTCGGCCACGCGCAACCCGTCTTCGCGCCGATCGCGGCGGTGGTCAGCCTCGGCACCTCCTACGGCCAGCGGCTGAGGAGGGTGACCGAGGTGACCATCGGGGTGGCGCTCGGCGTGTTCCTCGGCGACGTCGTGGTGCAGGTCATCGGCGACGGTGCCTGGCAGATGACCCTGGTGGTCGCGATGGCGATGGCCGTGGGGATCTTCATCTCCTCCGGCCAGGTCTTCCGCAACCAGGCCGCGGTGCAGTCCATCTTCGTGATGGGGCTGCTGCCGACGCCCGGCGCGGCGTTCACGCGCTGGACCGACGCGCTCATTGGCGGTGCGGTCGCGCTGGTGGCCGCCTCGATCGTGCCCGCCGCGCCGCTGCGGCGGCCTGGTGAGCAGGCGGCCGTGGTGGCCAAGAAGATCGCCTCGCTGCTGCGTGCCGCAGGTCAGGTGATGCTCGACGCGGACGCGGTCCACGGGCTCAAGGTCCTCGCCGACGCGCGTGCCACCGACCCGCTGATCCGCGAGCTGCAGGACGCCTCCGACGAGGGCATGTCGGTGCTGGCCATCTCGCCGTTCCGGTTCCGACATCGCAGCCACGTACATCGCATGGCCGAGCTCGTCGAGCCGCTCGACCGCGCCCTGCGGAGCACCCGGGTGCTGGTGCGGCGGGCGGCGGTTTCTGCCTACCGCGGTGATGTGGTGCCGGAGAGCTACTACCAGCTGGCCTTCGGGCTGGCCGACGCCGTCGACGTCGTCGAGGCCGAGCTCGCCGCGGGCCGCAGCCCGGACGGGCTGAGCCAAGAGGCCAGGTCGGTGCTGCTCGCGGTCGGCGAGCACTCGGCCCAGGTGGAGCGTACGGAATCGCTCAACGCCGAGGTCATCCTCGTCCAGATCAGGTCGATCATCGTGGACCTGCTCGGCGTCACCGGGATGGGACAGTTCGAGGCGACCGACGCCCTGCCGCCGCTGCCGTCGCGCTGAATGCTCACCGAGGTAACTCGGTGAACGCGAACTCCCCTCGCGGAACTCCACGAGGGAAGTGACGGCTGACCGAGTTACCTCGGTCAGCATCCGCGCTAGAGCGACCCGCGCAGGTCACGTACGACCGAGTCGACGACCGCGACCAGGTCGCCCTCGGTGGAGGCCGCGATGGCGCGTTGTCGCTGGTAGGAGGCGCCCTTGTGGATGATGTCGTGCACCCCGGCGAGCTCCTTCTCGCAGCCCAGGCGCGCGGCCACCGGCTCCAGGCGCACCAGCAGGTCGGCGAGGTCGTCGGTGACCAGCCGCTCCTCGGAGGCGTCGTTGAGGATGACGATCGCGTCCAGGCCGTAGCGGGCGGCGCGCCACTTGTTCTCCTGGACGTGCCACGGCGGCATCGTCGCCACCGGCTCCCCGGCCGCCACTCGGGAGTCCAGGTCGACACAGAGACAGTGCGCCAGGGCGGCGATCGCGGCCAGCTCCTGGATCGTGGAGACCCCGTCGCAGATCCGGTTCTCGATGGTGCCGATCCGGGGCGAAGGCCGGATGTCCCAGCGGATCTCGCTGATGTCCTCGATCACCCCGGTGACGGACTGGTCCGAGACGTACGCCTCGAACTCCTGCCACGTCGAGAACTGGAACGGCAGCCCGGCGGTCGGCAGCTGCTGGAACATCAGCGCCCGGTTGGAGGCGTAGCCGGTGTCCACCCCCGCCCAGATCGGTGACGAGGCCGACAGCGCCTGGAAGTGGGGGTAGTAGGTCAGCAGCCCGTTGAGCACCGGCAGCAGCCGGTCCCGCTCGGGCATCCCGACGTGCACGTGTACGCCCCAGATCAGCATCTGCCGGCCCCACCACTGGGTGCGGTTGATCAGCTCCTGGTAGCGATGCCCCGCGGACAGCTCCTGCGTTGTCCAGGACGCGAACGGATGGGTCCCGGCGCCGAAGAGATCCACGCCCAGATCGTCACCGGCACGGACCACGCCGGTGGTCGTCTCACGGATCTGGTCCATGGCCTCCTCGACCGTCCCACAGACCCCGGTGACGACCTCGACGGTGTTGCGCAGCAGCTCCTTGTGGATCCGGCCCGGGTGGGGAACCCGCGGCTTGGCCCGGGCGAAGAGATGGTCCGCGACGTTGACCAGATCCCGAGTCTCGCGATCGACGAGCGCGAGCTCCCACTCGACGCCGAGCGTCGGTCGGGGGGAGGGATGGAAGTCGATCCGCATGTATTGAGCGTTCCTTGCACAGGCCCGTTTGTCGAGCATCGCGAATGCCTGTCGTTCACCGGGCCGATGGCACCCTGTGACGGTGGACGCGCGTGAGGTGAACCTGACTCTGGACTTCTGCCTCCGCGTCGGTGAGCTGCTGATCTCGACCGGCGCCGGGGCCGCTGACGTGACCGCGACGATGAGGTCGCTCGCCCAACATCTGGGCCTTCGTGAGGCCGAGGTCGACGTCACGTACACCAGCCTCTCGATGAGCTATCAGGCCGATCCCGAGGCCATCCCGATCCACACCACCCGCCAGGTCAAGAACCGCACCATCGACTACGACCACCTGACCGCCGTCGACCACCTGGTCCGCCAGGTCGTACGCGACGAGGTGGACCTCCAGGGCGCCCGGATCGCGCTCGGTCGCATCATCTCCGGCGGCCACCGGCGGCCGCGCTGGGCGGTGACGCTCGGCATGGCGGTGATGGCGGCCGCGTTCACCGTCTACGTCGGTGGTGAGTTCCGCGTGGTCGTCCTCGCCTTCATCTCCGGCGCCGCGATCGACCAGCTGCAGCACTTCCTCCACCGGCGCTGGCGGCTGCCGCTCTTCTACCTGCAGGTCGCCGGCGCGGGTGTGGCGACACTGCTCGCGGTCGTCGCCGCGGCGCTGCCGCTGGACCTCGACGTCTCCACCTCGATCACCGCCAACATCACCGTGATGCTGGCCGGGATCAGCTTCATGGGTGCCCTCCAGGATGCCCTGACCGGGTTCCATGTCACCGCCAGCGCGCGGATCATGGAGGCGCTGGTCTCCACCGCCGGGATCATCGCCGGGGTCACCGGCGGTCTGGTCTTCGCGGGCGCGGTCGGGGTGCCGATCAGCGGTGCGGTGACGGGAAGCGTCACGTCGCTGCAGTCGATCACCCTCGCCACCGTTGGTGGTGCGGTGGGTGCTGCGGCCTTCGCCTACGCGGCGTACGCGCCCAAGCGGACGCTGGCTCCCATCGCGGTGATCGCCGGCGTCGCGGTGATCCTGTCGATCGTCGTGCCCGGCGACGTCGGGCGTACGTGGCGGGTGGCCGTGGCCGCCCTCTTCATCGGTCTGGTCGCCTACTCGGTCGCCACCCGGCTGAAGGTGCCACCGCTGGTCGTCGTGGTCTCCTCGGTGGTGCCGTTCCTGCCCGGCTACTCGATCTACCGGGGTCTGACGATGCTGGCCCAGGAGACGCCGACGACCACCTCGGTCGGCCTGGTCGCCCTCTTCACCGCGGCCTCGGTCGCGCTCGCTCTCGCCTCCGGCGTCTACCTGGGCGAATACATCGCCCAGCCACTCAGTCGCCGGTCGTGGCGGATCGAGACGCGCCTGTCCGGGCCGCGCCTCGTCGGTCCGCTGCGGAAGGACCGGGCCACCCCGGTGCCTGCCGCCGACATCGACTCATAGGCCGCTCAGCACCTCGAACCAGCGCTCGGGGGTCGTGTCGTACGGCGCCTGGCTCTCCTTGACCGCAAGGAAGACGCGCTCGGCGGAACCCTCGGTCATCGAGATGATCTCGGGCGGGTAGCCGTACTCGAGCTGGTGGTGCTCGAACTCGTCCTCGTCGTCGATGTAGACCGAGCCGTCGAACTTCTTGACCACGTCGAGGTCCAGGTCGATGCAGGTGACCGTCGAGTCCTGCCACACCGGCGGGGTGCACATGTCGACATATATCTGCGAGCTCACCCGGTCGTTCGGCCGGTTGAACGCCGGGAAGTGGGCTGCGTCGTGGTGGGGGACCAGACTGACCGACTCCCAGTCGGCGACCCAGCCATGACCCGGGCGGGCGAACTCGGTGCCGATCGGGTGACCGATCCACTCGCCGTGCTCGTCCTCACCGAGGTAGAGGCCCGTGAAGGACCAATGAGGCCGGCCACCCCATTTCGTGAACTCGACACGAACAGGGTGACCGGCCTCGAAGCGCATGGCGCTCAGTCTAGAGATCAGCCGTTCTTCTTCGGCATCACGTACTTGGCCCCCAGGGCGATGAGGTCCTGATAGCGCGAGCCGGTGAACTTGCCGAAGTTGTGGATCACGTGGGCGTCGAGGCCGACCAGCACGCGGGCCTGCTTCTTCTCGATGCCCTTGACGATGATCTCGGCGGCGCGCGACGGCTCCATCTTGGCGAGCTTCTCGTCGAAGAACTTCGCGGTCGCGGCCTGGTCGTCCTTGGCCGAGACGCGGGCGCTGCGGGCGACCGCGGTCTTGATGCCACCAGGGTGGACCGAGGTGACACCGACGTTGTGACCGTCGATCAGCATCTCCTCGCGCAGCGCCTCGGTGAAGCCGCGCACGGCGTACTTCGCCGCGTTGTAGAAGGCCTGGTCGGGCATCGAGACCAGCCCGAACAGCGAGGAGATGTTCACGATGTGCGCGTCGCCGGACTCGATCAGGGCCGGCAGGAAGAGCTTCGTGCCGTGCACGACGCCCCACCAGTCGATGCCCATGATCCAGTCGATGTCCTCCCAGTCGAGGTCGTTGACCCGACCCGACAGCGCGACGCCGGCGTTGTTGATCACCACGTTGACCTGGCCGAAGTGGGCGATGACGCCCTCGGCGTACGTCTTGAAGGCCTCGCGGTCGGCGACGTCGAGCTTGTCCTCCTTGATCTCGCGGGCTCCGGCCTGCTTGGCGAGCTCGACGGTCTCGGCCAGACCGGCCTCGTTGACGTCGGAGAGCGCCAGCCGGGCGCGGCGGCCGGCGAGGTTGACCGCGAGGGCGCGGCCGATCCCGGAGCCGGCTCCGGTGAGTACGACTACCTTGTCGTCGAAGGACTTCATGCGGGGACACTCTCCTTGGTCGTGGTTGCGGCGGTGACGGCGTACTTGTCGACGTCGAACTTGCTGGTCAGGTGGCGGAACAGGAAGGTGAAGGTCGGCCACAGGGTGGTGTTGCGGCCGTGCTCGTCGAGATACCAGGACGCGCAGCCGCCCTCGGACCAGACGGTGTTGTCCATCTTGCGCTGCAGGTCGTCGTTCCAGGCGGAGGTGGCGTCCTCGGTGGGTTCGACGGTGGCGTAGGAGTTGGTGCGCATGGTGCGGATCGCGTCGCGGATGTAGGCCACCTGCGACTCGATCATGTAGACCATCGAGGAGTGGCCCAGACCGGTGTTGGGGCCGACCACGAAGAAGAGGTTGGGGAACTCCGGGACCGTGGTGCCCTTGTAGGCGCTCATCCCGGTCTCGACGAACCGCTCGGCCATGGTGCGGCCCTTGCTGCCGGTGATCGCGTGGGCGATCGGCAGGTCGGTGGTGTAGAAGCCGGTCGCGACGACGAGGACGTCGATCTCGCGGCTGGTGCCGTCCTTGGCGACGATCGAGTTCTCGCTCACCCGGGAGATGCCGTCGGTGATCAGGTCGACGTTGTCGGCGGCCAGTGCCGGGTAGTAGGCGTTGGAGATCAGCGTGCGCTTGCAGCCGAGCGTGTAGTCGGGGGTGACCTTGCGGCGCAGCTCCGGGTCCTTGATGCCGCGGCGGATGTTGTTCTTCGCCATCAGCTCGTGGGCCAGAGTCAGCTTGGGCTGCACGGCGAGGCCGAGGACGCGGACCTCGAGGCCCCAGTAGACCGCCGCGCGGGCGAGCCGCTGGACGCCGGGGACGTGGCGGAAGGCGGCCTTTTCGAGCTTGGAGTAGCGGTGCTCGTTGCGGGGGAGGACCCACGGCGCGGTGCGCTGGTAGACGTCGAGGCGAGCGGCCTTCTTCTGGATCTCCGGGACGATCTGGATCGCGCTGGCGCCGGTGCCGATCACCGCGACGCGCTTGCCGGTGAGGTCGACGTCGTGGTTCCAGTGGGCGGAGTGGAAGATCTCGCCCTGGAAGGTGTCGATGCCCGCGATGTCCGGGAGCTTGGGCTCGGAGAGCGCGCCGGGGCCGGCGATGACGGTGGTCGCTGCGTACGTCTTCTTCCCGGCCTTGCCCTCGGTCTCGACGAGCCAGCGCTGCCGGCTCTCGTCCCAGGTGGCGGCGGTCATCGCGGTGTCGAAGACGAAGCGGTCCAGCGTGCCGGACTGCTCGGCGACCTTCTTGATGTACGCCTCGATCTCCGGCTGGGGCGAGAAGCTCATCGACCAGTCGGGGTTGAGTGCGAAGGAGTAGCTGTAGAGCTGGCTTGGGACGTCGCAGGCGGCGCCGGGGTAGGTGTTGTCGCGCCAGGTGCCGCCGACGCCGGAGCCCTTCTCGATGACGACGAAGTCGCGCTCGCCGTCCTCTTCGAGCTTGATCGCCGCGCACAGGCCTCCGAAGCCGGCACCGACGATCAGGTGGTCGACATGGGTGAGGTCAGCAGTGGTCATACCGAGAGTATTCTTGCCTATTGAACAGATGTCAATAGAATGGTCGGCATGAGCCAACGGACGAGACTGACGCCCGAGCAACGCCGCGAGCAGCTGCTCGATCTGGGCATTCGCCTCTTCGCGAACCACTCCCTCGACGAGATATCGATCGACGTGGTGGCGCGCGAGGCCGGCATCTCGCGCGGGCTGCTCTACCACTACTTCGGCGACAAGATGGCCTTTCGCGAGGCGGTCGTACGCCGCGCCGCCGACGCGCTCGTCGCCCAGACCGCCCCGCCCGAGACCGGCGAGCCCGTCGAGCGCCTGCTGGCGTCGATGACCGCCTATGTGGATTTCGTCGACGCCAACTACGAGGGGTACGTCTCGATGGTCCGCGGCGCCGCCAGCGACCCGGTCCTGCGCCAGATCTACGACGACGCCTTCGGCGCTCTCGGGGCCCGGATCTTCAAGGCCGATGTCGACTTCGTCGTCGACACCCCCGCCGCCCGCTTGGTCGTCAGGGGCTGGCAGGCGATGTCGGAGGAGCTGGTGCTGTCGTGGAAGGCCGATCCCGCGGGGCTGTCACGCGAGGATCTGCTGGGGATGCTGGCGGGGTCGTTGCCGGTGCTGCTCGAGCTGCTCGGCTCGGGGGAGGTGTAACACGTCGTTCGTAGGACTATCCGGTCGTTCTGATAGGGCGAACAGTCCTACGAACGACGTGTTACACGAGTTGGTCTACACCCCGGTGGGGGTTTGGCTAGGCTCCGCGGGCCAGGCTCCCGGCACGCAGCTGAGGCCCTGACAAAGGTACGTCCGGAGTGGAACCCCTCCGGACCTACCGGACATAGAGGGTGCGTGAGAGGTAGTGAGTCCCAGAGCTTCGGACTCGTGGTGACGGAGAATGACAGCGGTCTGGCGGAGCGTCTGCGCCGGGGCGACCACGAGGCGATGGCCGAGCTGTTCGGGCGCTATGCGGATCCGGTATACAACTTCTGCTTCCGCCGCGTGGCTTCCTGGAACCTCGCCGAGGACGTGATGTCCCAGGCGTTCCTGGAGGTCTGGCGGGTGCGGGAACGGGCGGTGGCCTACGACGGTTCGCTGATGCCGTGGCTCTTCACCGTCGCCGAGAACGTCTGCCGCAACGCCACCCGTGGTGCCCGCCGGCAGAACGCGCTGGCGGGCAGGCTGCAGCTGGTGCGGTTCGACGACGCCGAGGACCATGCGGACGGAGTCGTACGCCGCCTCGACGAGGAGCGCCGGATGTCCGAGCTCCTCGCGGCTGTCGACAGGCTCAGTCGCAAGGACCGTCAGATCCTGATGCTCATCGCCTGGGACGGCCTCTCGTATCTGCAAGTTGCCCAGGCTCTCGACATCCCTGTCGGGACCGTACGCAGCCGGCTCTCCCGCGCACGCAAGCGGGTCGCCGCGCTGATGGGTGAGGGGGAGAATTGATGACTGGAATTCCTGAGCGCAGCCTGCGCCACCATGTGAAGGCGCGGCGAGAGGCGGAGCTGATGCAGGCGATCTCCCAGGAGAGTCGTACGAAGAGGTGGATGGTACCTGTCGCGGCTGCCGCCGCGGTGGCGATCACGGCGGCCGGTGGTGTCGTGGTCACCCAGAGGACGTCGTTGCTGAAGGGCGACGAGCAGATCGCAGGTCCGCTGGAGACGTCGGCGAAACCGTCGCCGGTGCCCGACCGGGTGGTAGCGCCGGTGAAGGCTCCCGGGGACGACGTCACGGGGCTGTGGCCCGCGGCCTTCAACGGCCACGGAGTCTCGTGGTCTCGCGACATCTCGGTGCTTCAGAAGTACCGAGACGTCCTCGCCGAGCATCTGGATCCCGCCGGGGAGCATCTCGATGAGACCGTCTCCAACATGCAGAGCGGTGAGGCCGGCAGTGGGCGCACCATCGGTACGAAGCTGGGGTGGACCGTCGAAGGCGAGGACGGTCTCGGGATGGTGCAGCTTGCCGTCGGGTCCGGCTGGGATGGAGTGGGCTTCCTGTGCGATGACCCCGGTTGGACCTGTGAGGACGCCAACCACCCGGGGGCGAAGGAGGCGAGAGTCGCGACGTATGGCGGCGCACGGACCTATGCCGTCGAGCGCTCCGACGGGACGGTCGTCGCGATCACGCTCGACTCGCTGTTCGGTAACAACTCGACGATCCCCGTCTCCGGTGTCGACCTCGGGGAGAAGGAGGTCATGGCGGCCGCAGTCGACCCCCGGCTGGTCGTCCCGGAACTGGATCTGCCGCCTCAGGTCGATGCCAAGGAGCTGGGCAGGACCGCGCTGAAGACGCTGGTCCCGCCCGGAACCCCGGCAACGTGGTTCGACGGCATGCCGACGCGCTTCGACCACGAGGCGTACGTCGTTCTGACCGACGTCAAGCAGGACATGGCGGACAGCTTCTCCAGTGGCGAGCCGGGCTCTGTCGAGGTGCGGCTGGAGGAGACGTTCAACCCGATCCAGATGGACGAGGCGTGCCACCGCGCCGTCTACAAGCGCTGCATCATTCGCACCGTCGATGGCAACGAGGTCTTCATCGGGCTCGGCAAGAACCGCCGCTGGATGGGCAAGCCCGCTGACCCGGTGAACCTCGTCGTCTTCCAGGGCCCCGTCTACACCGTCAGCGTGTACGGCGACAGCGCGATCCCGGTGGACCGCGCCGTCGACTTCGTACTCGATCGGAGGTGGCAGCCGCAGGGCTGAGGTCAGGCTTCGCCGTCGGCGGTCTTGGCGAGTGCGACCCGGTCCTGTGCGCGATCTACGTCGAGGAGTTCGGTGTCCCAACCGATCCAGCGCCGGCTACGTCAATAGGGCGTCGGGGGTTGGAACCGGAGGAGGAGAGACGTTGAGCAGGGACGAGGAGTTCACCGCCTACGTCAGGGACAGACGCGCGCATCTCTACCGCGCGGCGTACCTGTTGTGCGGTGACGAGCATCGCGCCGAGGACATCGTGCAGCTGACGCTGTCGAAGGTGTACGCGGCATGGCGAAAGGTGCGGAAGGCCGACAGCGTCGATGCCTACGTACGCAGGGTGCTGGTCAACAGCCACTTGGACGAGGGCCGTCGGCCGTGGCGGCGTGAGCGGGCCGGCGAGATCGTCGACCGGCCGGCGCCGAGCGGCCCGGACACCGAGGACCTCGACGAGCTCTGGACCGCGCTCCGTGCGCTTCCCGCAGGTCAGCGGCGAGTCGTCGTGCTCCGGCACTACTGGGGTCTGTCGGTCGAGGAGACCGCTGCCGACCTCGGCATCAGCACCGGGACGGTCAAGAGCCAGACCTCGGCCGCCCTGGCCAGCCTGCGCCGCGCCCTCCGTCCCGGCCTCGCTGTCCCCGACGTTGCCCCCGACGCTGCCCGAGGAGGCCGGCGATGAACACCTTCGACGACGACACCCTGCTGCGCGAGCGCCTCTACCGCATCGGCGCCACGGTTCCGGTCCCGCTCCCGGACCCCTCCGAGGACGTACGCCGCGGCCGCCGCCGCGTGCGCTCGGCGCGACTGCTCACCGCCGCCGGGACCATCATGGCGGCCGGGATCATCGCCATCGCCGGGGTCGCGCTGCGGCCTCTCGTTGCGGATCGGGCCACCGACCCGGCCGTGTCGCCCACCTCCACATCTTCCTCGTCGGTGCGCCGGGCCGAGTCGGTCGCGCAGGCCCTGCCCAGCACGTTCGGCCTGGCGATCAACCTGATCTTCGAGCGCGACGCCGCCCTCGCGGACGTCCCTGACGTGGTGATGAAGCCGATCCAGGAGCAGACCGACGAGGCCATCGTGACCTGGACCGCGAAGGCAGAGCAGATCGACGGCGGGGACCAGGAGCTCGCTGACCTCGTCTCCGAGATCCAGCAGTCGTTGGCCGCCCTACCGGAGACGCGATCCATGATGCGTACGGAGGAGACTCGGCTGCAGGGGGCGCTGGCCTTGTCGACGCTCTCCAACGACCTCCTCGCGATCTCGACGCTCGTGCCGTATGTCGGTGACGCCGAGATCGACGACGAGATCGAGGCGCTCGGCCACCTGGGCCCGGCCTTCCGGTCGCTCGGTACGCAGCGGAACATCATGATGCCGGCACTCGCCAAGCGTGAGGCCATGCAGCGTGCGGGCGCTGCGGGCGCGGATGCTCTCAGCAAGGAGGAGTTCGCCGAGCTTGCTCGGGCCGAGGCTGAGTGGCGCCTGTCGCTCTCGGCGCTCTACACGTCGAGCTCGGAACCTCAGCGCGACTCCCTCGACGAGATCACCAAGAACACTGCCACCAACGGGGCCGTCGGGGTTCCCGCGCAACGGGCGGTCAACCAGGTCCTGGCCAACGGCAACCTGGACCGGGTCACGATGACGCCGGACCAGCATGCGGCGTCCTGCACTGAGCTGTTCCGCGGGCTGCAGAACCTGGCCGTCGCTGCGGCGAACGAGCTCATCGACGACCTCGCCGAGGTCGACTGAGCCCGGCACGGCGAAACGGCCGAGATGGTAGTTGTGGGCGACGAAAGTAGAGTTTCGTCGCCCACAACTACAGATTCGGCCCGCCAGAACTACAGATTCGCTGGGGTCAGGCCGAGACAGCAGCCTCGAGCTGGTCGAGGGCCCAGTGGAGGTCCTCCTCGGCGATCACCAGGGGCGGCGCGAGGCGGATGGTGGAGCCGTGGGTGTCCTTGGCGAGTACGCCGCGGGCCAGGAGGCGCTCACAGATCTCGCGACCGCTGGCGATGGCCGGGTCGATGTCGACGCCGGCCCACAGGCCGCGGGAGCGGAAGCCGACGATGCCCTTGCCGACCATCGCCAGGAGGCGGTCGCGCAGGACCTGGCCGAGCGCCTCGGCGCGGGCCTGGAACTCGCCGGTCTCGAGCAGGTCGATGACGGCGGTGCCGACGGCGCAGGCGAGCGGATTGCCACCGAAGGTGGAGCCGTGCTGGCCGGGGCCGATGACGCCGAGCACGTCGCGGTCGGCGACGACGGCCGAGACGGGGACGATGCCGCCGCCGAGGGCCTTGCCGAGGATGTACATGTCCGGCTTCACGCCGGCGTGGTCGCAGGCGAAGGTGTAGCCGGTGCGGCCGAGGCCGGCCTGGATCTCGTCGGCGGCGAAGAGCACGTTCTCGCGGGTGCAGACCTCGCGCAGCCCGATCAGGAAGTCATCGGCGGGGATGACGACGCCGGACTCGCCCTGGATCGGCTCGACCAGCACGGCCACCGTGTTGGGGGTGATGGCGGCCTCGATCGCGGCGAGGTCGGCGTAGGGGACCATCACGAAGCCGGGGGCGAACGGGCCGAACCCGTCGCGCGCGTCGGCGTCGTCGGAGAAGCCGACGATCGTGGTGGTGCGGCCGTGGAAGTTGCCGGCCATCACGATGATCTCGGCCTGGTCGGCCGGGACGCCCTTGACGTCGTAGCCCCACTTGCGGGCGACCTTGATCGCGGTCTCGACGGCCTCGGCGCCGGTGTTCATCGGCAGCACCATGTCCTTGCCGCACATCGCGGCCAAGCGGGCGGTGAACTCGGCGAACTGGTCGTGCACGAACGCACGCGAGGTCAGGGTGACCTTGTCGAGCTGCTCACGGGCAGCCGACAGCAGAGCGGGGTGGCCGTGACCGAAGTTCAGCGCGCTGTAGCCGGCCAGCATGTCGAGGCAGCGGCGGCCGTCGACGTCGGTCACCCAGGCGCCCTCGGCGTGGCTGATCACCACCTCGAGGGGGTGGTAGTTGTGCGCGGAGTGCGCCTCGGCGGCCGCGAAAGCGGCGGGGGTCAAGCTGGTCGCAGCGGTGGCCTGAGCCTCGTTGAGCAGGGTCATCGCACTCCTCCATCTGTGGGGCGTTCTCGGTGATCTGAGCCAAGATCATCTGATTGTCAGACAATCCTACGATCAGGCTACGCCAGATGTCTCATCGTTGTCTCCCGGTCGGTAACGCGGCGGTAAATCCCGGTGCCGAGGGTGCGTCCGGGGGTATAGGTTTCGTCCGCCCGCCTCGCGTTCTCTGACTGCGAAGCGACCCAGACCGTCTCGGGCAGAAGACTCGGAGGAACCACAGATGCGCATCCGCGCACTGGTGGCGGCTGCTGCCGTCGCCCTGATCGTGCCGGCGGTGCCGGCTTTCGCGACGGAGACCCCGTCGACCACCACCGACCCGTCGGAGACGGCCCCCGCCGACCCGTCGCAGCCCGATCCCGGGACGGAGACCGAGACGGGAACCGTGACCGAGCCGGAGACGGGGCCCGAGACCGAGCCCGAGACCGAGCCCGAGCCCGAGCCCGCCACGGAGGGCGTGGCGGAGGAGCCGACCGCCGCCGTGGTCACCACTGTCGTGATCACCGTCCCCGCCACGACCCCAGCTGGGGGCGCGACGTTCCCCGTGACGTACGACGTCGAGAACGTCGAGGCGCTCGGGGCGAACCCGGTGGCCAACTGGACGATCACCGGCTCGAACGGCACCTCGCCGAGCGGCCCGCAGTCGGCGCCGATCACGCTCGACGCCGACGGCGTCGGGACGGTCCAGGCGACGATGGCGACCGCGACCGACAGTTACCGGATCACCGCGTTCATCGAGGGCGAGAGCGGCGCGACCGACTCCGTCACCGCCGATCTCGGTGCCGTCGACGCCACCAAGCCGGTCGTCACCCTGAGCCGCAACCTGACGACCTTCTACCCCTACAAGGACGGCTACCGCGACACGGTCACGGCGAAGTTCACCGTGAACGAGACCGTCGGCTTCACCGCCAAGGTGGTCACCGCCGGCGGCACCCTCGTCCGCACCCTGGGCTCGTCCTCGAGCTTCTCCGGCACCACGTCCTACGCGTGGAACGGCTACAACAACGCCGGCACCCGGGTCTCGGGCACCTACTACATCCGCGTCGAGACCAAGGACAGGGCCGGCAACGCCACCGCCGCCCAGATCTCGGTCGCCGCGTCCGCCAAGAAGCTGACCTGGAAGACCTACAGCAGGACGGTCACCGCCGCGGACGCCCTCAACTACAAGTACGTCGGCTCCTGCTCGACCCTCAAGGCGCCCGCTCGCAGCGACTGGTCCGAGTCCCGCGGCCTGCGCTCGAACGTACGCTGCAAGGCGTCCGGCACCAGCTCCAAGGCGACCGTCTACACCGAGAACGTCAAGTGCCTGCCGAAGTCGGTCGACGGCAACTACCGCAACCTGTCGCTGAAGCACTACGGCGGTCGTCCGAAGGGCTACACGAAGAACGTCTACATGGTCTCCACCGTCCTGCGTCCGTCCGACTGGGCCAGCCTCCAGAAGCACCAGTTCGGCAACTCGGTCAAGTGGAAGACGATGGCGTCCGTCGCCTCGCCCAACAGCCTGATCCAGAGCCGCACGTCGACGCAGTACTGCCCCGCCGTGTGGTGGACCGCCGGGCTCAACTCGAGCTCGCGCTACGACATCTGGAAGTACTCCGTCGGCATCCAGTACCGCGTGCTGGCGTGACCGTGTCGAGCAAGCTGATCCTGGCCGCCGCAGCGGTGCTGGTGGCCGGCGGCGCGTTCGGCGGCGCCATCGCGCTCACCGGCGAGGACGAGCCGAAGCGACCGGTGGTCGAGAAGAACCAGACCACCCCGCCCGGGCCCGAGAAGCACCTCGATCCGGAGGAGGTCACCGACCTGTACGCCCCCGAGGGTGAGGTCGGCGTCGACCACTAGCCGACCGCTAGCCGACATCGAGCAGAAGACGACGTACGCCGCCGGGCACGGTCCCGGCGGCGTACGTCTGCGGTTTTCAGGAGAGCTGAAGGCCTGTCACAGCCTCATCACAGGAACCGGACGGACACTGAAACGTAGGGTCAACCGAGCTGACCTGCCCCAAGATCGCGTACGCCGCCCGGCTCCCCGACCGGCGGCGTACGTCTTGATTTGTCTCCGCCGTGCGGGGGCTCGTAACCTTGTGAGGTCGTGACTCCTGCCGCGTCCTGATCATTTCGCACGGTCAGGGGCGCAGATCCGGATGACTGCCGCTGGGACCACCCAGAGGACAGGGCAAGCCGGGCCGTGTTCGTCAGAAGCCACGCAGCAACATCCCGGTGCGCATCCGTGCGCCGGGTCCAACGAACTAAGAAGGCACAAGTGCGTACTTACGCTCCCAAGCCGGGCGACATCGAGCGGGCCTGGCTCGTGATCGACGCGACCGACGTCCGTCTCGGCCGTCTCGCTGTCCAGACCGCTGAGCTCCTGCGCGGCAAGCACAAGCCGATCTTCGCGCCCAACGCGGACACCGGCGACTTCGTCATCGTCATCAACGCCGAGAAGGTCTCCCTCTCCGGCAACAAGGCCAAGACCAAGCTGGCTTACCGCCACTCGGGCTACCCGGGCGGTCTGACCGCGACCCCGATCGGCGAGATCCTCGAGAAGGACGCCCGCAAGGCGATCGAGACCGCTGTGTGGGGCATGCTGCCGAAGAACAAGCTCGGCCGTCAGATGCTCAAGAAGCTCAAGGTCTACTCCGGTCCGACGCACCCGCACGTCGCGCAGCAGGCCGTTCCGTTCGAGATCAAGCAGATCGCCCAGTGAGCCAGGACCAGGACATGACTGAGAACACCGCAGAGGTCGAGGAGACCTTCGAGACCGACGAGCAGGGCGTTGCTTTCACCTCCGAGAGCGCCCCGTCCGCCGACACCCCCGAGCGCCCGGCGACCATCGCCCCGGCCGCCGCGACCGGCCGCCGCAAGGAGTCCGTGGCCCGCGTCCGGATCGTCCCGGGCACCGGTTCGTGGACCATCAACGGTCGCACCATCGAGGACTACTTCCCCAACAAGCTGCACCAGCAGATCGCGAACGAGCCGTTCGCCGCGCTGCAGCTCGAGGGTCGCTTCGACGTGATCGCCCGCATCGACGGCGGCGGCATCGCCGGTCAGGCCGGCGCGCTGCGTCTCGGCGTGGCCCGCTCGCTCAACATCGTTGACGAAGAGGCCAACCGCCCGACCCTCAAGAAGGCCGGTCTGCTGACCCGCGACGCCCGCGTCGTGGAGCGGAAGAAGGCCGGTCTCAAGAAGGCCCGCAAGGCCTCGCAGTTCAGCAAGCGCTGATCGCCCAGGAGATCGCCTAGCATTGTTGGGGTGCCTCGGCTCGCCGAGGCACCCCGACTCATTTTTCGGGCGGGGGCCGACGTACGAAAGAAGGTCACACGGACGTGGCACGCCTTTTCGGCACTGACGGAGTTCGCGGTCTCGCGAACGGCGAGATCCTCACCGCCTCGCTCGCCCAGAACCTGGCCACCTCGGCGGCACTGGTCCTGACCGAGGAGCTGCGTGACTCCGGCAGCGGACGCAAGCCGCTGGCGGTGGTCGGCAACGACTCGCGCGTCTCCGGGCAGTTCCTTCAGGCCACGGTGGCCGGCGGTCTGGCCTCGGCCGGCTGCGACGTGATCGACGTCGGCGTGCTGCCGACGCCGGGGGTCGCCTTCCTCACTGCTGCCCTCCAGGCCGACCTCGGTGTGGTCATCTCGGCCTCGCACAACCCGATGCCCGACAACGGCATCAAGTTCCTCCAGCGCGGCGGGCACAAGCTCGACGACGTGCTCGAAGACCGGATCGAGGCACACCTCGACGAGCCCTGGGACCGCCCCACCGGTGCGTCGGTGGGCCGGATCTCGTCCCATGAGAACCCCGTGGAGACGTACGCAGCCCACCTGATCTCCACGCTGGAGCGCCGCCTCGACGGGCTGACCGTCGTCGTCGACTGCGCCAACGGCGCGGCCGCCGCCGCGGGTCCGCTGGCTCTGGACCAGGCCGGGGCGAAGGTGATCGCGATCAACGACGTCAACGACGGCCTCTCGATCAACGACGGGGTCGGTTCTACCCACCCGGAGATGCTCCAGAAGGCGGTCGTCGAACACGGCGCCGACGTCGGGTTCGCCTGGGACGGCGACGCCGACCGCTGCCTGGCCGTCGACGGTGAGGGCAACCTCGTCGACGGCGACCAGCTCATCGCGATCCTCGCGCTCGGGCTCCACGACGCCGGCCGGCTCCCGGACGACACCGTGGTCGTCACCGTGATGAGCAACCTCGGTTTCGTCAAGGCGATGGACGCCGCGGGCGTCCACGTGAAGCAGACCGCCGTGGGTGACCGCTACGTGCTCGAGGAGATGCGCCGGGGCGGCTACGCCATCGGTGGCGAGCAGTCCGGCCACATCATCATGAGCGAGCACGCCACCACAGGCGACGGCATCCTCACCGCGCTGCACGTCCTGCAGCGGATGACCCTCACCGGGCGTACCCTCGCCGACCTCGCCTCCGTCGTCACCCGCCTCCCGCAGGTCCTGCTCAACGTCAAGGGCGTCGACAAGGCCCGCTGCAAGACCGACGACGGCCTCCTCGATGCCGTCGCCGCCGAGGAGAAGGCCCTCGCCGGCTCCGGGCGGATCCTGCTGCGCCCGTCGGGCACCGAGAACCTCGTACGCGTCATGGTCGAGGCCCCCACCCATCACGAGGCCGAGGCCTGTGCTGAGCGGCTCGCCGACGTCGTACGCGCGCGGCTCGCTCTCTGATCATTCGTCACACCGGCCCCAGGAATACCCGGTTAACAGGGTATTCCTGCATTTCTCGGGCAATGCAACACCCTTTAAGTGCAGGGATACCCGGTTAACCGGGTGTCCCAACCGCCCCGACCCTAGATCTTCCGCAGACGTACGTAGCGGACGGAGTGGTCGCGGTCCTTGCGGAGGACGAGGGTGGCGCGGGAGCGGGTGGGGAGGACGTTCTCGCGGAGGTTGGGGCCGTTGATCTCGTTCCAGATCTCGGTGGCGCGGGTGATGGCCTCGTCGTGGCTCAGGGCCGCATATTTCGTGAAGTAGGACGACGGGTCGCGGAAGGCGGTCTCACGCAGCCGCAGGAAGCGCTCGACGTACCACTGCTTGATGTCGCGCGAGTCGGCGTCGACGAAGACGGAGAAGTCGAAGAAGTCCGAGAGGGCGAGGGAGATGGTGCCGTCGGCGCGGACCCGGGAGGGCTGCAGGACGTTGAGACCCTCGAGGATGACGATGTCGGGCTTCTTGACCAGCACGGTCTGGTCGGTGACGTCGTAGGTCAGGTGTGAGTAGATCGGCGCGCGCACCTCGTCCTCGCCCGACTTGAGGTCGACGAGGAAGCGGAGCAGGGCCTTGCGGTCGTACGACTCCGGGAAGCCCTTGCGCTCCATCAGTCCGCGACGCTCGAGCTCGGCGTTGGGGTAGAGGAACCCGTCGGTGGTGACCAGGGCGACGTTGGGGTGCTCGGGCCAGTGGGCGAGCATCTGCTGGAGCACACGAGCCGTGGTCGACTTCCCGACGGCGACGGATCCGGCGACCCCGATGACGAACGGCGTACGTTCCGGCATCGCCTTGCCGAGGAAGAGCTCCTGCTGGTCGTGGAGCTTGTCCGAGGCGCTCACGTAGAGGCTCAGCAGCCGGCTGAGCGGCAGATAGACCTCCTCGACCTCCTTGAGGTCGATCTGGTCGCCCAGGCCCCGCAGAGACTCGATCTCGGCCTCGGTCAGCGGACTCTCGGTCTCGGTCGCGAGCTCGGCCCACGCGCTACGGTCGAGCTCGACGTAGGGCGAGGAGCCGCGGTCATCGCCGTGTGGCCCGGGGTGTGACATGGCAACGATTGTTACGCACATGCGCCGCCGCTTCCTGCTGGGGTCCACGAGAGCCGTAGGATCATCCGCCATGTGCGGCATCGTTGGGTACGTCGGAGACCGGTCGGCGCAGGACGTCGTGATCGATGGACTGCGGCGGTTGGAGTACCGCGGCTATGACTCGGCTGGGATCGCTCTGATCACTGCCGATGGGCTGGCGGTGGACAAGCGGGCCGGCAAGCTCGCCAACCTGGAGAAGGCGATCGCGGGCACACCGCTGCCGGCGTCGATGACCGGGATCGGCCACACCCGCTGGGCGACCCACGGCGGTCCGACCGACGGCAACGCCCACCCGCATGTCGGCCGCACCGGCCGCGTCGCGGTCGTGCACAACGGCATCATCGAGAACTTTGCCGAGCTGCGGGCCTCGCTGGAGACCGACGGGCACGAGTTCACCTCGCAGACCGACACCGAGGTCGCCGCCCACCTGCTCGAGCGCGAGGTCGTCGGCGGGGCCGACCTGACCATCGCGATGCAGAAGGTCTGCTCGATCCTCGAAGGTGCGTTCACCTTCGTCGCGATCGACGCCCAGGACCCGACCCGCGTCGTCGCCGCCCGGCGCAACAGCCCGCTCGTGGTCGGTCTGGGCGAGGGGGAGTCGTTCCTCGGCTCCGACGTCGCCGCCTTCATCGAGCACACCCGCGAGGCGATGGAGCTCGACCAGGACCAGGTCGTCACCATCACCCGCGACGGCGCGACCGTCACCAACTTCGACGGCACCCCCGCCGAGGGCCGCCGCTTCCACGTCGACTGGGACCTCGCGGCCGCCGAGAAGGACGGCCACGACTGGTTCATGCGCAAGGAGATCCTCGAGCAGCCTCGTGCGGTCGCCGACTCGCTGCTGGGGCGGCGTACGCCTTCGGGGTCTCTGCACCTCGACGAGATGCGGCTCGACGACGACGAGCTGCGCGAGGTCACCAAGATCATCATCATCGCCGCGGGGACGTCGTTCTACGCGGGCATGGTGGCGAAGTACGCCATCGAGCACTGGTGCCGGATCTCGGTCGAGGTCGAGCTGGCCTCCGAGTTCCGCTACCGCGACCCGATCCTCGACAACTCCACCCTGGTGGTGGCGATCTCGCAGTCCGGCGAGACCGCCGACACGCTGCAGGCGATCCGGCACGCGCGCTCGCAGCGCTCGAAGGTGCTGGCGATCTGCAACACCAACGGCTCCACGATCCCGCGCGAGTCCGACGCGGTCATCTACACCCACGCCGGCCCGGAGATCGGGGTCGCCTCGACCAAGGGGTACGTCACCCAGCTGGTCGCCTGCTACCTGCTCGCGCTCTACCTGGCCCAGGTCAAGGGCACCATGTACGGCGACGAGATCGACGGCGTGATGACCCAGCTCGAGGCGATGCCCGCGGCGGTCGAGAAGGTGCTGGAGACGGCGCCGCAGGTCTACGACCTCGCGCGTGAATACGCGGACCGCCGGGCGTTCCTGTTCCTGGGCCGCCACGCCGGCTACCCGGTGGCGCTGGAGGGCGCGCTCAAGCTCAAGGAGCTCGCC
The DNA here is from genome assembly GCF_045207335.1 of Nocardioides sp. NBC_00850. NCBI lineage: Bacteria > Bacillati > Actinomycetota > Actinomycetes > Propionibacteriales > Nocardioidaceae > Nocardioides > Nocardioides sp. NBC_00850. The sequence continues at coordinate 31,730 of NZ_CP108845.1, read as the reverse complement.
TACCTGCACGCCGAGGGGTTCGCCGCCGGCGAGCTCAAGCACGGTCCGATCGCGCTGGTCGAGGAGGGCCTGCCGATCTGGTGCATCGTGCCTCCGCGCGGCCGCGACTTCCTGCACGACAAGATGCGCTCCGGGATCATGGAGGTGCGCGCCCGCGGCGCCCGCACCATCGCCCTGGTCGAGGAGGGTGACGACTCGGTCGACTCGGTCTCCGACACGATCATCCGGCTGCCCAAGGTGCCGGTGCTCCTGCAGCCGCTCGTCGCGGTCGTACCGATGCAGCTCTTCGCCTGCCAGCTCGCCACCGAGCTCGGCTACGACGTCGACCAGCCGCGCAACCTCGCCAAGTCCGTCACGGTCGAGTGATGGCGGTCTACTGATGGCTGTCCTCGGAGTCGGGATCGACGTCTGCGACCTGGAGCGCTTCGAGGAGTCGCTGGAGCGTACGCCGCGGCTGCGCGAGCGCCTGTTCACGCCCGCCGAGGCCACGAAGCCGATGGCCTCGCTGGCCGCCAGGTTCGCCGCCAAGGAGGCGCTCGCCAAGGCGCTCGGCGCGCCGCAGGGGATGGAGTGGCACGACGCCGAGGTGATCTCGGAGTCCTCCGGCCAGCCCCGGTTCGAGCTCCGCGGCACAGTGCTGGCGCAGGCCACGAAGCTCGGTGTCGCCACCGTCCACCTCTCGCTCTCCCACGACGCCGGCATCGCCTCGGCGATGGTCGTCCTGGAGGACTGACAGCGCTGTTTTGCGCCTTGTGGCCGACCCCAACCGGCGTCCCTCACGCGTAGGCTGGGGTCATGCGGCGTGCGCACTCGGTTGAGCAGGTCAGAGCGGCAGAGAAGGCCCTGATGGCGAGCCTGCCAGAAGGTGCCCTGATGCAGCGTGCGGCGGCCGGGTTGGCCTACGCGGTCATCGGTCACCTTCGCGGGCGGGGTCTCGGCGGTGCCTACGGGAAACGCATCGTCCTGCTCGTCGGGAGCGGGGACAACGGCGGAGACGCGTTGTACGCCGGGGCGCTGCTCGCGCGTCGAGGGGCGCGGGTCGAGGCATGGTTGCTGTCGGACCGGGCGCATGCGGGTGGGGTCGCTGCTCTGAAGGCGGCCGGAGGGACGCTGTCGTCGGTCTCGACAAGCTCGACCACCGGTGCCTTCGATGTCGTCGTCGACGGGATCGTCGGGATCGGGGGAAAGCCCGGGCTGAGGCCGGACGCGGAGGCAGCACTGGCCCTCCTCGCCGGGATCCCGGTCGTCTCCGTCGACACACCGAGCGGGGTCTGCGTCGACTCCGGAGAGGTCGACGGGGCTCATGTGACCGCCGACCTCACCGTCACGTTCGGCACCTACAAGCCGTGTCATCTGCTCGACCCGGCCGCTTCGGCGTGCGGGACGGTGCAGCTGGTCGACATCGGCCTCCGGCTTCCGACGCCGGCCGTCGAGAGCCTCGAGGCCGCCGATGTGGCGGACCTGGTGCCGCGTCCCGCGCCGGACGGGCACAAGTACTCCCGCGGCGTGGTGGGGTTGAGGGTCGGCAGCGCCACCTACCCCGGGGCCGCGCTGCTGGCCGTCTCCGGCGCCAACACCGGACTGGCCGGGATGGTCCGCTACGTCGGCACCGCCTCCGAGTGGGTCAAGCGACACAACCCGGAGGTCGTCGGCGACGGCCAGGCACAGGCCTGGGTGGTCGGCTCCGGCAGCGCCGACGGCGCCAACAGCGCGCTCGCGTTCGCCCGGGCGAGCGGCGTACCTCTGGTCATCGACGCCGACAGCCTGCGTGCGCTGAACGGGCCGCTCGGGGTGCCCGCGATCCTGACTCCACATGCCGGCGAGCTCGCGGCGCTGATCCGGGAGGACCGCGGCGAGATCGAGGCACGTCCGCTGCACTACGCACGGCTCGCGGCCAAGCGGTTCGATGCGGTGGTGCTGCTCAAGGGGCGGCGTACCACGATCGCCTCACCGGACCCCGACACACCGGTACGGGTCAACACCACGGGCACCTCCTGGCTGGCCACCGCCGGCTCGGGGGACGTGCTCGGCGGACTGATCGGCTCGCTGCTGGCCGCCGGTCTCGCCCCCATCGACGCCGCCTCGGCGGGCGCCTGGCTGCACGGCGCGGCCGCCACTCTCGCCAGCGCCGGCGGACCGGTCACCGCGAGCGGGGTCGCCGCCGCGATACCCGCCGTTATCCGGTCCCTTCCTGCTGTCTCCCCCCTGCGCAATTGAGCACTGCGCACGAACTATCCTTGACACCATGTCACCGAGCCCAGCGCCTCGGGCTCCGCTTCGGCGAGCCGAGATCGTCATCGACCTCGCCGCGATCCGACACAACGTCTCGCGGCTGCGGGAGCACCTGCGTACGCCGATCATGACGGTGGTCAAGGCCGACGGTTACGGGCATGGTCTGGTCGAGGCCGGGCGGGCCGCTCGTGAGGGCGGCGCGGACTGGCTCGGCGTGGCCTCGGCCGACGAGGCACTCGCGCTGCGCGCGGCGGGCGACGAGGGCAGGCTGCTGGCCTGGCTGATCATGCCCAGCGAGCCCGCCGAGGAGCTCGTGGCCGCGGACATCGACGTCACCGCCTACACGATCGCCGACCTGGAGAAGTTCGCCGCAGCCGGCGACACCCTGGGCCGTACGCCGCGGGTGCAGCTCAAGGTCGACACCGGACTCAGCCGGGGCGGTGCGGCCTTCGCCGACTGGTCGAAGCTGGTCGGGCTGGCGCGCATCCTGGAGGCCGAGGGAGCGATCCGGGTCACCGGGATCTGGTCGCACTTCAGCGCCAGCGAGAACACCGCCGACCCGGCCAGTGCCCTGCAGGAGAAGGTCTTCGCCGAGGCGCTCGCGGTCGCCGAGGATGCCGGCCTCCGGCCGGAGGTACGTCACCTGGCCAACTCCGCGGGAGCGCTGCTGCGCCCCAGCGCGCGGCTCGACCTGGTGCGGGTCGGGATCGCGACGTACGGCATCGACCCGGCGCCCGGCGTCGAGGGATCGCCGTGGGCCGAGCTCGGACTCGTCCCGGCGATGACCGTGCGGGCCGAGCTGGCGCTGGTGAAGCCGATCGAGGCCGGTGCGGGTGTCTCCTACAACCACACCTGGGTGGCCGATGAGCCGACGACGGTGGGGCTGATCCCGGTCGGCTACGCCGAGGGCATCCAGCGTCGTGCCGGGAATCGCGCCGAGGTGTGGATCGACGGAGCTCGATACCCCGTGCGCGGCACCATCTGCATGGACCAGATCGTCGTCGATCTCGGGGAGGCTGCGGTCGAACGCGGTGCGGAGGTGCTCCTGTGGGGCACCGGTGCCGATGGCGAGCCGACCGCCCAGGACTGGGCCGAGGCGAGCGAGACCATCGCGTACGAGGTCGTCACCAGAATCGGAGGACGGATGAAGCGGCGTTACGTCGACACCGAGCAGGCCGAACAGGGAGGCGACAGATGAGCAGCATCGCAGCACGGATCGGCCAGATCGCGGCAGGGACGCTGGGAGCGGCGGCGGTCGCTGCCGCGGCCCGCGGCGCGGTGGTGGTCAGGAAGCGCCGCCGCGCGATCGAGGAACGCCCCGAGGACCGGACCCCGCTCGGTACGCTGCGGTCCTGCCCGGTCACCGTGGTGACCTCCGACGGCGTACCTCTTCATGTCGAGGTCGACGAGGTCGACCCGGCTCACACGCACCCCGGCGGTGCGAACGGGGTGACCCTCGTCTTCGTGCACGGCTACTGCCTCAACCTCGACTGCTGGCACTTCCAGCGCGCCGCGTACCGGGGCCTGGTGCGGTCGGTCTTCTACGACCAGCGCAGCCACGGCCGCAGCGGCCGCTCCTCGCTCGGCAACGCCACCATCGACCAGCTCGGCGACGACCTGCTCCGGGTGCTGGACGCGGTCGTGCCGGAGGGGCCGGTGATCCTGGTCGGCCACTCGATGGGCGGGATGACGATCGCCGCGCTCGCCGAGGACCACCCCGAGCTGTTCGCGCCCTACGACGAGGGCGGCCGCATCATCGGCGCCGCGCTCATCTCGACGACCGCCGGTGGTCTCGACCCGAGCCGGCTGCTGATCCCGGTGCTCCCGGCGAAGCTGTCCGGCGGGATCGCCAACCGCACCATGCGGACGCTGGCCAGGGGGCACGGCATCGTCGACCGGTTCCGCGCCATGGGGTCCTCGGTGGCAACCGTCTTCACCGACGTGTTCGCCTTCGGGGACGAGGTGCCGGAGGCGTACGTCGACTTCGTGGACGGGCTGCTCTCGCAGACGCCGTTCGAGGTCGTCGCGGAGTTCTTCCCGAGCTTCCGGGCGCTGGACAAGTTCGCGTCGATCACCACGCTCGGCCGAGTGCCGACCACCATCATCTGCGGTACCGCTGACCGGCTCACCTCGATCGGCCACAGCCGCAAGCTGCACTCCTACATCCCGGGCTCCCGGCTGGTCGAGTGTGAGGAGGCCGGCCACATGGTCATCCTCGAGCGGCACGGTCAGGTCAACGCCGAGCTCGACCAGCTGCTCGCCTCGGCCACCCGGGATGCGGCCTCGGCATGACGCTCGTCTTCGAGCGGGTCGGGCCGGAGGCCGCGACCGAGGTGCTCGGTATCGTCCGGGCGGCCTTCTCCGCCCGCCCGCCGCTGGACCCGCCCGCGGATGCGCTCGGCGAGACCGAAGGGTCGATGAAGGAGCGCCTCTCCGGCTTCGGCGGAGTGGTGGCGCGGTTGGACGGGGTCGGCGTCGGGGCCGTCCTCATGGATCCCGCGGACTCGACCCTGTGGCTGCGTCGTTTCGCTGTTCTGCCTGATCAGCAGGGTCATGGGGTGGCGCACAAGATGGTGACGTACGCCGCCGGGGTCGCGGGGGCGGAGGGTTTCGACGATCTCGCGGTGATCGCTCGCGAGGAGCTTCCGGAGACGCTGCGGTTCTGGGTGCGGCAAGGATTTCGAGAGATCTCCCGTGAGTCACCCGCGGTTCGGCTCCATCGTCCGCTGAACGAGTATGTCGTCGAGGCGCTCGACGCCGACGCCATGTTCGAGCTCGGCCGACGGGTGGCCGGCTTGGTCGCCGCCGGTGACGTACTCGTCCTCTCGGGGGGCCTCGGCGCCGGCAAGACCACCTTCACCAAGGGGCTTGGGGCGGGGCTCGAGGTGCGTGGCGAGATCACCTCGCCGACCTTCGTCATCGCCCGGGTGCATCCCTCGACCGTCGGCGGCCCGGAGCTCGTCCACGTCGACGCCTATCGGCTCGGCGGTATCGAGGAGCTCGACGACCTCGACCTGGACACCGATCTCGATGACGCGGTGACCGTGGTGGAATGGGGCGAGGGTCTGGCCGAGGGGCTCTCCGAGTCGCGGCTGGAGATCCGGATCGTACGCGCGGAGGCCGACGAGGCACCGCTGGATCTGGTCGAGGCGCCCGACGGTGCGGATCCTCGGCGCGTGGAGATCGTCCCGGTCGGGGCCCGCTGGCGCGGCGCGGACCTCAGCGCGCTCTAGGGTGTGAGTTGTGCTTCTCGCCTTTGACACCGCCACGCCCCAGGTGACTGTGGCGCTCCACGACGGTGATGACGTCGTCGCCGAGGTCGTCTCCGACCGCACCATGAAGCATGGTGAGCAGCTCGCGCCGCTGATCTCCGACGTCCTGACGGCGGCCGGGATCGTACGTCAGGATCTGACCGCCATCGCCGTGGGCGCAGGCCCCGGGCCGTTCACCGGCCTGCGGGTCGGGTTGGTCACCGCTCGAACGCTCGGGTTCGCGCTGGAGATCCCGGTCTACGCGGCGTGCACTCTGGACGTGCTGGCGGTCGAGGCCGTTGCCTCCGGGGTCGGAGGCCCGTTCTTCGTGGCGACGGATGCGCGGCGCAAGGAGGTCTACCTGGCCTCCTACGACCCCGACGGCGTACGCCTCGAGGGCCCGGTCGTCGCCCGCCCCGCCGAGGTCGCCACCTCGGCGCCGGTCGTCGGCGAGGGGGCGCTGCTCTATCCCGACGCGTTCCCGACGCCGCTCGGCCCGGTACGCCCGTCCGCCGGTTGGCTGGCCCGGGCGGTCGCCGAGGAGCAGGTCGAGCTGATGGATCCTGAGCCGCTCTACCTGCGTCGGCCGGATGCGGTGGAGCAGGCTGTCCAGAAGAAGGTCCAGAAGAAGGTCTCCCAGTGACCGTACGCCCGGCCGGCCCGGACGACGTCGACGCGATCGCCGCCCTCGAGCTCGAGGCGTTCCCGGATGATGCCTGGACCCCCGAGTACCTGCAGGTGGCGATCGACGGGAAGATGCCGACGGTCCGGATCCTTGTCGCCGTCGATGATGCGGGAACGATCATCGGCCATGCGCTGGTGAGCGTCGTCTACGAGATCGCCGAGCTCCAGCGGATCGCGACCGCCGAGGAGCAGCGCCGCCGCGGGATCGGTGGATCGCTCCTCGCCGCGTCTATCGACCTTGCTCGGAGCGAGGGAGCCGAGCGACTTCTGCTCGAGGTACGTGAGGGCAACGTCGGGGCCATCGAGTTCTACCACCAAGCCGGATTCATCGAGATCGACCGCCGCGAGCGCTACTACCGCGACGGGGCGACGGGGATCGTGCTGGCGTTCGATCTTGCTCCGTCCTGAGCGGCCGAGGCTAACGAGCCCGAGACTGACCGAGCCCGAAAATTGTCGGTGCTCTGTGCTGCGATGGGTGTCATGCACCTCAGACGCAACGCCTTCGACTCGCAGACCGCAGGCCTCGCTCTGGCCCGGACGATCGGGCGCAGCGGGCTCCGTCCACCCACGCTTCAGACGATCGCCGAGGAGGCGAAGACGGGAGTGTCGACGCTGCACCGGTGGTTCGGCGGGACGCAGGGGATGCTGCCGCACGCAACCGCTGCGTTCGCGGACATTTTCTGGACTCGGATCGCGGATCGGGTGAATGGGACCGGCTGGGCCGGCTTTCTGCCAGCGAGCGAGGACGACTTGTTCTTCCTGAGAGCGTGGCTCGGCTTCGAGGAGCTTGCCCGTTCAGACGACGGAGTCGGACAAGCAGTGGGCGAGCTGTGGCGCGACGCGAGGTTCTGGTTCCGATCAGTGCTCGGCCGCGAGCTCACCGACTTCGAGGCGGCAGGAGTGGAGGCGATACTTCGCGGACTCTGGGACGGTCTCTGCGCAGCGGATCCGATCGACTCAGATCTCGCGCATCGCCTGTGGAAGGCGGTCTATACGTCCCTGGCGGAGTTCCCGAGCAACGCTGCGGCGGCCTGATCGGCTGTCGCCGGAAGGAAAATTCCTTCCGGCGGATCGGCTGATGTGGGACCTAGCGGTGCCAGCGGAAGGAAAATTCCTTCCGCGGAGAGAACGTGGGTCCAGAAGGTGGGTCCAGCGTGGCTGCCGGACACGCCGCAACCTGACGGTTGCCGAGCGGAAGGAAAATTCCTTCCACTGACGGAGCAACTCTCTCGCTGGCCGCGTCGGTCCCAAGGCACGCGGGCCGCTTTCCGGTTGCTCAGCGTTCACAAGGCAGAATGCCCCTATGACTGCTGGTCCTCTCGCCGACGAGCCCTTGGTACTTGGCATTGAGACGTCGTGCGATGAGACGGGGATCGGGGTGGTACGCGGGCACACGCTGCTGGCAGACGCGGTGGCGAGCAGCGTCGAGGAGCATGCCCGGTTCGGTGGGGTCGTGCCGGAGGTCGCCAGCCGGGCGCATCTGGAGGCTATGGTGCCGACGATCGAGCGTGCCTGCGAGGAGTCGGGCATCAAGCTCCACGATGTCGACGCGATCGCCGTCACCTCGGGACCGGGCCTCGCGGGCGCCCTGCTGGTCGGGGTGGCGGCGGCCAAGGCGCTCGCCCTCGGGCTCGACAAGCCGATCTACGGGGTCAATCACCTGGCTTCGCACGTCGCGGTCGACCAGCTGCAGCACGGTCCCCTTCCCGAGCCGTGCATTGCCATGCTCGTCTCCGGCGGTCACTCCAGCCTGCTCAAGGTCACCGACATCACCGAGGGCGTCGACCCGATGGGCGCGACGATCGACGACGCCGCGGGCGAGGCCTTCGACAAGGTCGCCCGCCTGCTCGGCCTCGGCTTCCCTGGCGGCCCGGTGATCGACCGGACCGCCACGTCGGGCAGCTCGATCGCGATTGACTTCCCCCGCGGGCTCAGCAGTCGCCGCGACCTGGAACGACACCGCTTCGACTTCTCCTTCTCCGGGCTCAAGACCGCGGTCGCCCGCTGGATCGAGGCCAAGGAGCGCAGCGGCGAACCCGTCCCGGTTGCCGATGTGGCCGCCAGCTTCCAGGAGGCCGTGGTCGACGTCCTGGTGCGAAAAGCCCTCGACGCCGCCTCCTCCGAAGGCATCGAGGACATCATCATCGGCGGCGGGGTCGCGGCCAACAGCCGGCTCCGGGTGCTCGCCGAGGAGCGTGCCACCAAGCTCGGCATCCGCGTCCGAGTCCCGCGCCCGGGCCTGTGTACGGACAACGGGGCGATGGTGGCGGCTCTGGGGGCGGAGATGGTGGCCAGGGGACGTACGCCTTCGGCGCTGGATCTCCCGGCGGACTCCTCCCAGCCGATCACGACCGTCCTGGTCTGATCTCCACGCTCAGAAGGGCCGCACCAACAGGCACGTTCCCTCGCCTGCGACCCGGGTGAGCACGATCGTGGCCTCCTCGGAGCCGGACAGTGCGAGCCGCTTGCGGAGCTGCTCGGGGACGACCTGTACGCCGCGTTTCTTGATAGTCAGCTTCCCGATCCCGCGCTCGCGCAGCGCCGCCTTGAGCTGCTTGTCCCGGTAGGGGAGCTCCTCGAGCACCTGATACCCGCGGGCGAACGGTGTCTCGAAGGAGGCAGAGGAGGCGACGTATGCGATGTGCTCGTCGATCAGGTGGCCCTGCACCCCGGCGGCGACGGCGGTGACCAGCCCCGCGCGGATCACGGCGCCGTCGGGCTCGTAGAGGAACTCGGCGACCGGGCCGACCTCGGCGCCGGGGTCGTCCTCGGAGGTGAGCGTCGCCAGGCCGCGCTCGCCGATCACGGTGGCCCGACGGTGGGTGCTGGCCAACGATCCCGACCACAGCGCGGCCTCCTTGACCTCGCCGCGGTCGCTGACCCATTCGGCCTCGACGTTGTCGGGTACGAGGTCGTGCGGGATACCGGGGGCGACCTTCACGCACGCATCGCGCGCGAAGAGGGTCTCGACCCACGACCACGGCGGCGTCCACCCCTCAGCGGAGAAGACCCGGCCCTTGGCGCCGCGGCGTGCCGGATCGGCGTACGCGACGTCGAAGGGGGAATGGTCGACACCTGTCGCGTCGGCGACGGTGACGGCACCTGGCAGGCCGAGGGCGTCGAGGTTCGCCTGGGCGACGGCGACCCGCTCCGGATCGTTGTCGACCCCGGCGGCGGTGAGCCCCGCGCGCGAGGAGGCGATCAGGTCACCGCCGATCCCGCAGCCCAGGTCGATGACGCTCGTCGCATCGAAGGCGCGCAGCCGCGCCGCCCGGTGGTGGGCCACGGCGAGGCGGGTGGCCTGCTCGAGGCCCTCGGGGGTGAAGTACATCCGCGGTGCTAGGTCGCCGAACTTGGCGGCCGCCTTCCGGCGCAGGTCGACCTGGGTCATCGCCACGGCCACGCGCTCGGCCGCCTCGCCCTTGCGCAGGGCGGTCTGCACCGCCAGCGCCGAGTCCTTGCCATCTCCCTTGCCGTCGGTTGACGCCGGCGCCGTCATCTCGGTGGCCCGCGCCAGCAGCCGCTGCCCGTCATCGGTCAGCAACCAGGAGAAGGCGTCGAGGTCCATGCGACCGATCCTCTCAGGCCGGTTTCCGGTCCGGGCAAACTCCATTACCCCATCGGGTGTTTGTGATCTAGGATCCGCCGGGTGCGTAGATCCCCCCGCATGACCTCTCTGACCTTCTCGGCGGCCGCGGCCGTCATCACGCTGCTGTCGCTGTTGCTCGCCGCACCGGCTTCGGCCGACACCGCGACTCCGGTCGGCCAGTGCTCCTCCGGGGACCGTTCCTACTCATCGGTGGGCGCCACCTCCGCCACCGCGACGGCGCCCGAGGGTTACCGGATCGCCTCCTTCTGCGTGGTCGGCCGCGGCAACGCGGGCGCGGAGATGCACACCCTGTCCGCGCCGCAGCGGACCGCGGTCGTCGCGCACAGCTCCGGCAAGCAGCTGGAGAGCTACTCGGTGACGTACGTGCAGGTCCCGGTCGCGAGCGCGCCCGAGGCGAATGAGGCGGCTGAGAAGACGGCGGAGAAGGAGAAGGCGAAGGACAAGGCGAAGGCCGAACGTACGCCGACAGCGGAGGAGTCGGAGCCGGAACCGAGCCACTCGGCCCCTGCAGAGAAGTCGGCCGCCCCGGGGGAGTCCACGCTGCTGCCGTCCCAGCTGAGCGACGGGGAGGAGCTCCAGATCACCACGTTCGAGGAAAAGGACGACAGCGAGGATCGCTGGTCGTTCCTGGTGGTCGGCGGAATCATCGTCGTCGGGCTTCTCGCCGGTGCGATCGCGCTGATGGTGAGGATCCCCGGGCAGCGATAGACCGGCCTTGCTGGCACTCATTGCGGCCGAGTGCTAACGTCTGCACTGGCACTCTCCCCCTGAGTGTGCCAGCGCTTGCGAGCCGGGTGCGACCCCCGCGACGGCGTACGTGGCAGATCGCAAGCACAGACGTAGCAACACCCACCGAAGTCTGACTCCGTAGAAAAGAAATGGGGAGGTCGACACAGTGTCGGTCAACATCAAGCCTCTTGAGGACCGGATCGTCGTCAAGGCCGTCGAGGCCGAGCAGACCACCGCCTCCGGTCTGGTCATCCCGGACACCGCCAAGGAGAAGCCCCAGGAGGGCGAGGTCCTGGCGCTCGGCCCGGGTCGCATCGACGACAAGGGCAACCGCGTCCCGCTCGACGTCGCCGTGGGCGACAAGGTCATCTACAGCAAGTACGGCGGCACCGAGGTGAAGTACGCCGGCGAGGAGTACCTCATCCTCTCGGCTCGCGACATCCTCGCGGTCATCGCCTGACGTCATCCGTCTCGCATCAACGCGGCCGGGCCGACGGGGTTTATCAAGTCCTGGGCCCCGGCCGCGTTCTGCGTACTAGGGAGTAAATACTAATGCCGAAGATCCTGGAGTTCGACGAGAACGCCCGCCGCGCCCTCGAGCGTGGCGTCGACGCCCTCGCCAACGCCGTCAAGGTGACGCTGGGCCCCAAGGGCCGCTACGTCGTCCTCGACAAGAAGTGGGGCGCTCCGACCATCACCAACGACGGTGTCACCGTCGCGCGTGAGATCGAGCTGGACGACCCGTTCGAGAACCTTGGTGCTCAGCTCACCAAGGAGGTTGCGACCAAGACCAACGACATCGCTGGTGACGGTACGACCACCGCGACCGTCCTCGCCCAGGCGATGGTCCACGAGGGTCTGCGCGCGGTTGCCGCCGGTGCGAACCCGATGAGCCTCAAGCGCGGTATGGACGCCGCCGCGGCCGCCGTCGGCGACGCCCTGCGTGCCGCCGCTCGTGAGGTCGTCGACGAGTCCGACATGGCCTCGGTCGCCACCATCTCCTCCCGGGACGCGAAGATCGGCGAGATCCTCGCCGAGGCCTTCGCCAAGGTGGGCAAGGACGGTGTCATCACCGTCGAGGAGTCCAACACCACCGGCACCGAGCTCGAGTTCACTGAGGGTATGCAGTTCGACAAGGGCTACATCTCTCAGTACTTCGTGACCGACCAGGAGCGGATGGAGGCCGTCATCGACGACCCGCTGATCCTGCTCGTCCAGGGCAAGATCAGCTCCATCCAGGAGCTCCTGCCGCTGCTGGAGAAGGTCATCGCCGCCGGCAAGCCGCTGTTCATCATCGCCGAGGACGTCGAGGGCGAAGCCCTCTCCACCCTGGTCGTGAACAAGATCAAGGGCACCTTCAACGCGACCGCCGTCAAGGCGCCCGCGTTCGGTGACCGCCGCAAGGCCATGCTGCAGGACATCGCGATCCTCACCGGCGCGCAGGTCGTCGCCGAGGAGGTCGGCCTCAAGCTCGACCAGGTCGGCCTCGAGGTGCTCGGCACCGCTCGCCGGATCACGGTCACGAAGGACAACACCACGATCGTCGAAGGCGGCGGCGACGCTGCCGCGGTCGAGGGTCGCGTCAACGAGATCAAGTCCGAGATCGAGCGCACCGACTCCGACTGGGACCGCGAGAAGCTCCAGGAGCGCCTCGCCAAGCTCGCCGGTGGCGTCTGCGTGATCAAGGTCGGCGCTCACACCGAGGTGGAGCTCAAGGAGAAGAAGCACCGCATCGAGGACGCTGTCTCCGCGACTCGCGCCGCCATCGAGGAGGGCATCGTCGCCGGCGGTGGCTCCGCGCTGATCCACGCCGTCTCCGTCCTGGAGAAGGACCTCGGCCTCGAGGGCGACGAGGCGGTCGGCGTACGCGTCGTCCGCAAGGCCGCCGACGAGCCGCTGCGCTGGATCGCCGAGAACGGTGGCGACAACGGCTACGTCATCACCACCAAGGTCCGCGAGCTCGGTGTCGGCCAGGGCTTCAACGCCGCCACGGGTGAGTACGGCGACCTGGTCGCCCAGGGCGTCATCGACCCCGTCAAGGTCACCCGCTCCGCGCTGATCAACGCCACCTCGATCGCGGGCATGCTGCTCACGACCGAGACCCTGGTCGTCGACAAGCCGGAAGAGGAAGAGGCACCCGCGGGCGGTCACGGCCACGGTCACGGCCACTGATCCGTCGCTCGACTGAGCAACCTGGGAGGCCCGGTGTCACTGAGTGACACCGGGCCTCCCGCGTCTCGACAACCATGGCCGTTCCGGGTAAATATCGGCCATGAGATCTCGGGGGCTGTGGGTTCTGGCGTTGCTGATGCCGTTGATCGCCGGCTGCGGTGCGAGCGGTGATCACGATGGCGGTGACCAGCCGGCGCGGATGGGGCAGCTCATCGCGGCTGGGTCGGAGCATGTGAACTTTCAGGGCCGACCGGTCGAGATCACCCGACCCGGCCAGCGCTACACCGTGCTGGTGAGCTCGCCGTTCAAGAAGCTCGGCGAGTATCGCGCCGAGGACCTCGGCATCGCTCCCGAGGCGCCCGACGGCGCCGCCTTCATCACGGTGACGTGGATGATCCACCGGATGCCCGGAGACACCTTCGCGATGGAGCTCGACGGGACCCCGGACGAGTCGCTGGCCCTGGTGGTCGACGGCGAGCCGACAACGGTTGCCGACCTGGCGACCTGGCATCGAGCCTTGGCGCCCGGCGGGGAGGCGCAGCCCGGCGGCTACTACCTGGTCGTGCCGGAGGAGACCGGACTGCAGGACATCGGGGTCAGCCTGGAGTTCGACGGACGCACCGAGACGGTCGACGACCTGGTCCTGGGAGTCGGCACCGACGGCCCGAACATGACCCTGGAGGACGACGTCCCGCAGGTCTCCTTCCCTGGGTGCCCGGAGCCCAAGGACGGCTCGGTGGACGGCGGCAGGACGCGTACCTGGCTCAACTGCGCCCTCCGAGTGAGCACGGGACTGCCCTACCACGGCGAGCTCGGTTGGCCGGGCAAGGACCGCGCCTGGCTGATCGCCGAGGTCAGCTTGGAGACCAGTAGTCGCACGTGGGGCTCCGGCAGGTCGACGACCGGCTACGAGACCGAGCCCGGGGTGGCGGCCATCACCCTCGACGGGCTCAAGCCCACAAAGACGTTGGAGGTCGAGAAGCGGTCGGGGTCGTGGGACGACGTGACGACGGCGAAGGTCGCCTTCGAGGTGGACTGGAGCTTCAAGGGCGGCGACCTGCGGATCGAACGGGTCTACGACGGGGCGAAGAAGGACTCAGGCGATCCTGGGCCCAGGTCCCTGCGCACGGTCTACGACCAGACCGTGACGATCAGCTGACGGTGAGGTCGGCGAGGTCGGCGTCGTCGGAGAGCACATTCATGTCGACGTACGCCTCGTCCGCGCTGCCGACTCCGTCGAGTCGGTCGCGGTTGGAGTACTGCCAGACGGTCCAGTCGCGTCCGTCGGGGACCCGGGGCGGCCAGGCGACGGAGCGGAACCAGATGGGGTTGTCGGGGTAGAGGTCGACCAGGTAGGCGCGGTAGGCCGACGGGGTGGTGTAGATGACCGGCGCGATGCCGTAGTGCGCCTCGAGCTTGGCGAGCAGCGGGTCCAGGATGGCGCGGACCTCGGTGGCGGGCGGCAGGTTCCCCTTGAAGGAGCCATAGGGCTCCAGGTCGACGACCGGGGCGAGAGTGCCGGCCACGCGGGGCACCGTGGCGATCATGTTGTGTGCCTGGTCGGCGCCCGGGCTCTCGAAGCTCATGAAGTGGTAGGCGCCGGTCGCGATTCCGGCTCGCCGGGCCTGGGCCCAGTTGGCGGCGAAGCGTGTGTCCACGTGCGCAGAGCCCTCGGTCGCCTTGATCCAGGCGAAGTCGATGTCCTGCTCGGCGATCCGGGGCCAGTCGACGGTGCCGTTGTGGTGGGAGACGTCGATGCCCCGTACGTCGTACTTGGCCGCGAACAGACGGGTCGGCATCACGACGCCGGTGTAGACCAGCGCGGTCATGATCAAGGCGAGGCAGACGACGACGGCGGAGCCGATCAGCACGCGTCGACGGCGGGCGGGGGCGAGGGGCACCGCGGAACCGTACCGGTTCTCAGAGCTCTTCGAGCAGCTTCTCCATGATGTCGATCTCGACCGACTGGGTGGCCTCGACGTCCGTCGCCATCTCGAGCGCCAGCGCGTCGCTGCCCTTGGAGGCCATCGGCTCGGCCATCTCCAGGGCGCCCTGGTGGTGCTGGATCATCCCGGTCAGGAAGAGCCGGTCGAACTCCTCGCCACGGGCCGCAGCGAGCTCGCTCATCTGATCCGGCGTGAGCATCCCGGCCATGGTGTGCGCGGGGTCCGAGGCGCGCGGCACTCGCAGCCCGCGGGTGTTGAGCCATCCGCTCATCGCCACGATCTCGGGCCCCTGGGCCGACTCGATGCGCTTGGCCAAGGAGACGACCTCGGGATGGACGCCGTGCTCGCGCGCCAGCCGGGTCATCTCCAGCGCCTGGGCGTGGTGCGGGATCATCATCGTCACGAAGTCGGCATCGGTCTGGGTCCACGGGTCCGTGGCAGCAGCCGAGGGCGAGATCGTCGCCGCAGCCTCACCCGGCGCCCCGCCCTGGACCACGGGAGCCGACTGGGTGGCCGCCTCCGGGCTGGGCGAGTGCCCGCCGTGCTCACCATGCCCGACGTGCGCGTCGTCGGAGGAACCTCCGCACCCGCCGAGCGAGATCGCCGCGAACACGACACCCGATGTGATGACACCCAACCGCCGACCGCGCACGTGTCTCCTTCCGAGATCCCGCAGAGGTGAACAATTTATTCATATTCCATGCCTCCCATGTACGACTTTTACTAAAGTTGAGAGGTCCTGCCCGTGCCACCCCACGGCGGCCGACTCGGAAGGCTTGCGAACATGAGGCTTAGACGACCCACCCAATACCTGGCCCCCATCGCGGTGGTCATGGTTGTCGCAGGAGGGCTGGCCGTCGCCGCCCCGTCCTCCGCAGACGAGTCCCACACCCACGGCACCGAGAGCACCGAGAGCACCCAGTCTCCCGAGGCCCAGACGAGCTGCACGGCCGAAGAGAAGCAGGCGATCACCAAGCTCGGTGACAACTTCGCCTCCGCCTGCGTCGCCGGCAACGACCTCGCCCAGCTGGGCGCCAACAATCCGGTCGTGCCCGCCGGCGAGTCCGACGGCACACCCAACATGCACCTGATCGCCAACATCCCCAAGTCGGGTGCCTTCACACCCGCCAACGCCCTCAACAGCGACCTCGCCTTCCAGGGCAACTACGCCTTCGCGGGCAACTACAACGGGTTCAACGTCATCGACATCAAGAACCCGGCCCGCCCGCGACTCGTGAAGCAGTACGTCTGCCCCGGGTCCCAGAACGACATCTCCGTCTACGACGACCTGCTGGTCCTCTCCGTCGACTCCAGCCGCAGCAACAACACCTGCGACAACGTGGCGCAGTCGGCCGAGATCAAGGAGTCGTGGGAAGGCATCCGCGTCTTCGACATCAGCAACCCGAGAGACCCGGAGTACGTCGCGGCGGTCGAGACCAAGTGCGGCTCCCACACCCACTCGCTGGCACCGAGCAAGGACGGGCGGGCGGTCTACGCGTACGTCTCCTCCTACGGGCCCCGCGCGACCTACCCCGACTGCCAGCCTCCGCACGACAAGATCAGCATCGTGAAGATCCCGAAGCGGGCGCCCGAGCGCGCTGCGGTGGTCAACGAGCCGGTGCTGTTCCCCGACGGCGGCTACACCAACACCGCCGGCTGTCACGACATCACCACCTACCCGTCCAAGGACATCGCCGCCGGCGCCTGCATGGGTGACGGCATCCTGATGGACATCTCCGACCGCGAGAACCCGGTGGTGACCGAGCAGGTCACCGACACCGCGAACTTCGCGTTCTGGCACTCGGCCACCTTCAACAACACCGGCACCAAGGTCGTCTTCACCGACGAGCTCGGCGGCGGCGGTGCGCCGACCTGCAACCCGGAGACCGGGATGGAGAAGGGCGCCAACGGCATCTACGACATCGAGGGCGGCCAGCTCGTCTTCAAGTCCTACTACAAGATCCCGCGCACCCAGTCCAACACCGAGAACTGCGTCGCCCACAACGGCTCGCTGATCCCGGTCAAGGGCAAGGACATCATGGTGCAGGCCTGGTATCAGGGTGGTGTGTCGGTCTACGACTTCACCGACTCGGCCAACCCGAAGGAGATCGCCTGGTTCGACCGCGGTCCATTCGAGGACACCACGACGATCGCCGGACCCTGGTCGACCTACTACTACAACGGCTACATCTACTCCAACGAGATCCAGCGCGGCTTCGACGTCTTCGACCTGCGCGACCCGCGGGTCGCCTCGGCGAAGCGGGTCAGGTTCGATGAGCTGAACGTCCAGGCTCAGCCCTCCTACTGATTGACAGCCGAGTCGGCGCATCCCCGGGGCGGGACGCGCCGACTCGGCGATTTCAGCGGATGACCAGCTCGTAGAAACCTTCTGGTCACCGCGCCAGGCCATGGTTCACCGCGATGACCGAGACGGCTGCGGATGACGACTGTGTTGGTCTCGACACGCCTCCGCCCAGCGGCTCCGGCGGCTCGACCAGCGTTGCCCGCCGGTCGAGCCGTGTCGAGACCAACACGGTCGAATGGGCGATCGCCGCGATCCTCGCGCTCCTTCTCCTGCGGCTCCTGTGGAGCCTGATGAGGAACGAGAACCTGCTCCCGGGCGCAGTGGTCGGCTACCTGCTCCACCCGGACGTCCTCGCCGGGGTCTGGCTCACGATCCGGCTGACCGTGCTGGTCTTCGCGATGGCCTGGGCGATCGGACTCATCGCGATCTGGATGGAGAGGTCGGGCAACCCGGTGCTGGGCGGGATCGCGGCGGCGTACGTCTGGGTCTTCGGCAGCATCCCGGTGCTCGTCCAGCTGCTCCTGTGGAGCAACATCGCGCTGATCTTTCCCGACATCACCTTCGGGATCCCGGGGGTGCACATCGACGCGGTCCGGCTGGTCACGCCGGTCTACGCGGCGATCGCGGGGCTGGCGCTGGCGATGGGAGCGTACGCGGCGAAGGCGCTCCCGGGCGGTGACCGACTGACCGCGCTGGGCGACCTCCTGGTGACGACGCTCCAGGTCACGAGCCTGGTCTCGGTGATCTCGATCACCGACCTGCTCGGGGTCGTCCGGGCGCTCGAGGAGCGCAACCACCTGATCATTCCGCTGCTGGTGGTGGCCGCGATCTGGTACCTCGTCCTGGTCACCGCGGCCCGCGGTGCGATCCGGCTGGCCCGGCTCGCTCGCGTGAAGGGTTAGGCGCGCCGACGGTAAACCTGAGGTAAAAGTCAGCGACCATTGCAAGACCTGGCAACGCAACTCTTTGTAGAGTGCAGCGCGTGACTTTCGAGCGGGCTTGGCAACGATGGCGCGATGAGCGGGAAGCCGAGCTGAGAAGTCCCGAAGGTTTCCTGGCGATCACCGGCCTGCACTGGCTGGGACGCAGGCCGGTGCGGTTCCCCGGGATCCCGGGGGTCTGGTCGACCGGGCCGGAGGGCGCCGTCGTCGAGCTCGGTGAGGGTGAGTGGCTCGAGCTCGGCGGTGCCAAGCTCGCCGGTCGGCACGTCTTCGGTCACGTGGATCCCGTCGGCGTGACCGCGACCTTCGACGCCGGTACGGTCGAGGTCGCCGACCGATTCGGCACCCCGGTGCTGCGGCCGCGGCAGCCCGACGGGCCGTTCCTGCGCGACTACACCGGCACGCCGACGTACGCTCCGGACCCGGCGTGGCAGGTCAGGGCCACCTTCACCGCCTACGAGACGAGCCGCCCGATCTCGGTCGGCTCCGTGGTCGAGGGCCGTTCGAGCGTCATCGACGCCGTGGGGGAGGTCGCGTTCGAGGTGGGTGGTCGCCCGCAGCGGCTGATCGCGTTCGACGGTGGCGACGGGGAGCTGTGGCTGCTGTTCACCGACGAGACCAGCGGCGTGACGACGTACGCCGCCTGCCGTCAGCTCGCCGTCGATCCGCCGGTCGACGGCACCGTCGTCCTCGACTTCAACCGCGCCGCCAACATGCCCTGCGCCTACACGATCCACGCCACCTGCCCGCTCCCGCCCGCGACCAACCACATCGACGTGCTCGTCGAAGCGGGCGAGCAGACCCCGCCGCGACCACCCGCGGACTGACCGGATCGAAGGTTTAACCGTGAGTAACGGACCAGAAACAGCGAAACAGGCAGACTAGGGCTCATGGCGGGGACGATGTTGTGGAGAGTACGTACGACGCTGCCGGACCGACCGGGCACGCTGGCTGCGCTGGCGCAGCGCTGTGGTGAGGCCGGGGTCAACATCCTGGGGATGCAGATCTTCCCAGGGCTGGCGCAGGTGACCGACGAGTTCGTGCTGCGTACGCCTCCGGGGTGGACCGACCTGAAGGTCGCTGAGCTGCTGGCCTCGGCCGGTGGTTGCGACATGGTCATCCAGACGGCCAACGAGGCGTCCCTGGCCGACCAGCCGACGCGCTACGTGCAAGCGGCCCGGCACGTCCTGGAGCGGCCGATGTCGTTCCCCGAGATCGTCGCCCAGCTCTTCGACGCCGAGGCAGAGGCCCCGCCCGGGGTCGTCCACGACACCATGGAGCTGCGGGTCGCCGACGTCGACGTCCAGTTGCACCGCACCGCTCCCTTCACCGCGACCGAGCACGCCCGCGGCTCCGCGATGGCCGACCTGGTCAACGACGTCCTCGACCGCAGCCGCGAGTCGGCGGCGATCGGCACCACCCCGCCCGTACGCCGCCTGGGCACCGGAAGCACCCCCGACCTCGTCGTCACCGGAGAGACCGTGACCGCCCTGATCGACGGCGTCGCCGTCGGCATCGGCGAGGTCCTGGCCCCGACCGAGGACGACGAGAACGTACGCATCGTCAACCTGCGCGTCGACCCGGCCTGGCAGCGCCGCGGCATCGGCACCCGCCTGCTGGTCGACACCGCCAGGCTCGCGCACATGCTCGGCGCCGACGAGATCCTGCTCACCACCCAGTCCGACAACCAGGCCGTGCTGCCCATGGTTCTCGCCGCCGGGATGCGCGGACGGATCCGGATGGCCGGCGACCTGCTTACCGTCAAGGTGCCGGTGCGGGATCTCAAGCCGCTGAGCAGGTAGGAAGGAATACCCGGTTAACCGGGTACTCCTGCACTTCTCTGGCGTTGCAACACCCGAGAAGTGCAGGAAAAGCCAGAGAAGTCTCGCCGTTTCGGCGATCTTCGGGGCCCGGCCGTAACATTTCTCCATGGAGATCCCGGAGAAGTTCGCGACGCTCGGCCTCACCTACGACGACGTACTCCTGATGCCTGGATACTCGGATCTGGCGCCGTCTGACATCGATACGACCTCCCGGCTGACCCGCGAGATCAACCTGCGGGTCCCGCTGATCTCCGCGGCGATGGACACCGTGACCGAGTCTCGGATGGCGATCGCGATGGCGCGCCAGGGCGGCATCGGGGTTCTCCACCGCAACCTGAGCATCGAGGATCAGGCCTACCAGGTCGACCTGGTCAAGCGCACCCAGACCGGGATCATCTCCAACCCGGTCACCATCGGCCCCGACGCGACGCTGGAGCAGCTCGACAAGCTCGCCGGCGAATACCGGATCTCCGGCTTCCCCGTCGTCGACGTCGACCAGAAGCTGATCGGCATCATCACCAACCGCGACCTCCGGTTCACCCCGGTCGCGGAGTGGGCGACCACGAAGGTCAACGAGGTGATGACCTCCAAGGACCTGATCACCGGTCCTGCCGAGATCTCGCGCGAAGAGGCCACCAAGCTGCTGCGTCAGCACAAGCTCGAGCGGCTTCCGCTGGTCGACTCCGACGGCCGTATCACCGGCCTGATCACCGTCAAGGACTTCGTGAAGTCCGAGCAGTTCCCCGACGCCTCCAAGGACGCTCAGGGCCGGCTGCTCGTCGGCGCCGCGATCGGTTACTTCGGCGACGCCTGGGAGCGGGCCACCACCCTGATCGAGGCCGGTGTCGACGTGCTGGTCGCGGACACGGCTCACGGCAACGTACGCATGCTGATCGACATGGTCCGCCGCCTCAAGACCGACCCGGCCACCAAGCACGTCCAGGTCATCGGCGGCAACGTCGCCACCAAGGAAGGCGCGCAGAGCTTCGTCGACGCGGGCGCCGACGCGGTCAAGGTCGGTGTCGGTCCGGGCTCGATCTGCACCACCCGCGTCGTCACCGGAGTCGGCGTGCCGCAGATCTCCGCGGTCTACGAGGCCTCCCTGGCCTGCAAGCCCGCCGGCGTCCCGGTGATCGCCGACGGCGGCCTGCGCTACTCCGGCGAGATCGGCAAGGCCATCGTCGCCGGCGCCGACACGGTGATGCTCGGCTCGATGCTCGCCGGCACCGAGGAGACCCCCGGTGACACGGTCCTGATCAACGGCAAGCAGTTCAAGGCCTACCGCGGCATGGGCTCCATGGGCGCGATGTCGAGCCGTGGCAAGAAGTCCTTCTCCAAGGACCGCTACTTCCAGGCCGAGGTCACCGACGACGACATGATCGTCCCCGAGGGTGTCGAGGGCCAGGTCGCCTACAAGGGCTCGCTGGCCACCGTCGCCCACCAGCTCACCGGCGGCCTGCACCAGACCATGTTCTACGTCGGCGCGCGCACCATCCCCGAGCTCCAGACCCAGGGCCGCTTCATGCGGATCACCTCGGCCTCACTCAAGGAGTCGCACCCCCACGACGTCCAGGTCACCGCCGAGGCGCCGAACTACCACTCCTGACCGACCGACGCTCTCGCGCGTCGAGCCCCGAACCCATTGGGTTCGGGGCTCGTCCCATTTCTCGGATGCCTCACCCGGGAACATTCTCTACAGATAGAATGTTGAGCAAGTTACTCGACATATAGAGGTGGTCGCGCGTGAGTGTTGATGAGGCCGTACGTCGCCACCCCCTGCTCGCTCGCGACGGAGACGACGAGCTCCTCGCTGCCCGGCTCGTCGGGCGCCGCAAACCGGGGCAGTGGATCTCGGCGGTGCTCGCGCTGCTGGTCGTCGCCGGGATCGTGAAGAGCCTGGTGACGAACCCGCGCTACCACTGGGACGTGGTCGGCGCGTTCTTCCTGCGCCCCTCGATCCTCGACGGGCTGGTGCTGACCCTGTGGCTGACCGCCGCGGTGCTGGTGAGCTCCTACCTGCTCGGCATCGTGCTCGCGGTCATGCGGCTCTCCTCGAACCCGGTGCTGAGCTCGGTCAGCGCCGTCTACATCTGGTTCTTCCGGAGCGTGCCGCCGCTGCTGCAGCTGCTCTTCTGGTTCCAGATGGCCTCGCTGTATCCGCAGATCAGCCTGGGCATCCCGTTCCTGAAACCGTTCGTCACGATCGAGACGGCTCACCTGTTCAGCGGCCTGCTCGCGGCCTTCGTCGGACTCACCTTCGACATCGCCGCGTTCGCCGCCGAGATCATCCGCGGCGGCCTGGTCTCGGTCGAGGCGGGCCAGACCGAGGCGGCCAAGGCGCTCGGCCTGTCCAGGGCCCGGATCTTCTGGCGGATCGTGCTGCCGCAGGCGATGCCCGCAATCATCCCCGCCTCCGGCAACCTGCTGATCGGGCTGCTCAAGGGCACCTCAATCGTGTCGGTGATCGCGGTGCAGGACCTGCTCTACTCGGTCCAGCTGATCTACGCACAGAACTACCTGGTCATCCCGCTGCTGCTGGTCGCCACCATCTGGTACCTGATCCTGGTCACGATCCTGTCGACGATCCAGTTCTTCGTCGAGCGCTACTACGCCCGTGGCAAGGGTGCGCGCACAGGGTTCTGGCGGCTGTGGCGGGGTCAGCTTCCGCTCGTGCCGCGCTCGCCCCGGCGACGTGAGCTGGAGGTGCTCCGATGAGCGAGCCCCTCGTGCGGGTCCGCAGCCTGACCAAGCGGTTCGGCCCCAACACGGTCCTCGACGGCATCGACCTCGACGTCGCCCGGGGCTCGGTGGCGGTCGTCCTGGGGCCGTCGGGCTCGGGCAAGTCCACGTTGCTGCGTACGGTCAACCACCTGGAGAAGCCCGATGCCGGCTTCGTCGAGGTCGACGGCGAGATCATCGGCTACCGGCGTGACGGTCACCAGCTGCGGGAGCTCTCCGACCGGGCGATCACCCGGCAGCGCAGCCGGATCGGGATGGTCTTCCAGCAGTTCAACCTGTTCCCGCACAAGACCGCGCTGGAGAACATCCTGGAGGGCCAGCTGGCCGCAGGCGTACGCCGCCGGGCGGCCGAGACGCGCGGGCGCGAGCTGCTCGACCGGGTCGGCCTCGCTGATCGGGAGCGCTCCTACCCGCGGCAGATGTCGGGTGGTCAGCAGCAGCGGGTGGCGATCGCCCGCGCGCTCGCGGTCGAACCCGACCTGATGCTCTTCGACGAGCCGACCTCCGCGCTCGACCCCGAGATGGTCGGCGAGGTGCTCGGTGTGATGAAGGACCTCGCCCAGACCGGGATGACGATGATCGTGGTCACTCACGAGATCGGCTTCGCGCGCGAGGTCGCCGACCAGGTCGTCTTCCTCGACGGTGGCCGGCTGGTCGAGGCCGGGGCACCCGGCGACGTACTCGTCTCTCCCACCCACGAGCGCGCTCGGGCGTTCCTCTCCGCTGTGTTGTGAGCCCCCAGACTGTGACCTCCCAGACAAGGAACCGATCCATGAAGCTCAAGCTCGCCCTGGTCGCGATCGCGGCCCTCGCCCTCGCCGGTTGCGGCAACGCCTCCGATACGCTCAGCGACGCCGAGCGCGGGATCGGGTCGTCGGGCTCGGCCTCCGCCGAGCCGGCCGCGATCCCGACCCAGGACGTCGTCTCGGACGTCGAGGCGGACCCGGCGCTGACCGAGCGGCTGCCTGCCGACGTACGGAAGTCCAAGACGCTCGTCCTCGGCACCACCGAGGCGACCGGCGAGCAGGGGCTCCCGCACGGCGGCTCGGACCAGTCGGGCGAGCAGATCGGCCTCGACATCGACCTGCGCAACGCGCTCGCGGCCAAGCTCGGGGTGACCTGGAAGACGGAGTTCGGCAGCTTCGAGACGATCGTCCCGGGCACCCAGAGCGGCAAGTACGACGTCGGCCAGGCGAACTTCGCGGTCACCTCCGAGCGGATCAAGGTGGTCGACTACGCCACCTACCTGCTCGACGGGCAGTCGTTCGTCACCCGTGAGGACAGCGACCTCGACCAGGTCGAGACGCTGACCGACATCTGCGGGCACACGGTGGCGACCTCGCCGGGCTCCAGCTTCCAGCAGATCCTCGAGGATGGCGCCGCGGAGTGCGAGAAGGCGGGCAAGGAGGCCTACGAGGTCGAGTACTTCAAGGACAACGCCGCGATCCTGCTCGGTCTGCAGAACGGCAAGACCGACCTCTACTTCGGGCCGACGCTGTCGCTGAAGTACCTGGTTTCCCACCAGCCCGGTCTGAAGTACCTCGGCGAGCTCAGCCTCACCGACGTCGGCTTCGTCGTCGCCAAGAAGTCGCCGTTGGGCGAGGTGCTCGTCGACGCCGTCAATGCGCTCATCGCCGACGGGACTTACAACAAGATCTTCACGAAATGGGACGTTTCGGACATAAAGCTCGACAAGTCGGAGTTCAATCCGAAGCCGGCATTCTGAACCTTCCGGGAGGACCTATGACCGTCACCGACACCGACACCTTCGTCCAGGACTGGACCGCCTGGCACGAGGAGCACGAGCGGAAGCGCGCCTCGCCCCATGGGTTCCTCGCGATCACCTCGATCCGCTGGCTCGGCGAGGAGCCGGAGACGTACGACGACGTGCCGGGCGCTTGGTCGAGCGGCCCCGAGGGCATCGTGGTCTCGCTGGCACCGGGTGAGTCGCTGGTCGTCGACGGCGTCGAGGTCACCGGCCGGCACTCCTTCGGCGTCATCGACGAGCGCGGCGGGATCACCGCCGAGTTCGGCGACGCGGTCGTCGAGATCGCCAAGCGCGGCGGCAACGACATCATCCGCCCCCGCCACCCCGACAACCCGGTCCTGACCGGCTACCAGGGGACCGAGTCGTACGCGCCCGACCCGGCGTGGGCTGTGCCCGGGCGCTTCGTCGCTTACGAGACGCCCGTACCGACCACCGTCGGCTCGGTCGTCGACGGCCTCGAGCACGTCTACGAGGCCGTCGGCGAGATCGAGTTCGAGGTGGGCGGTGCCGTGCACAGCCTCATCGCCTTCCCCGGCTTCGCGCCCGGCTCTCTGCACGTGCTGTTCGTCGACGAGACCTCGGGGAAGACGACGTACGCCGCCAACCGCTCGCTCTCCGTCGGCGCTCCTGACGCGGACGGCAACGTGGTGATCGACTTCAACCGAGCGACCAACCTGCCGTGCGCCTACACCGATCACGCCACCTGCCCGCTCCCGCCGGCCGGCAACCGGCTCCCGGTCGCGGTCGAGGCGGGGGAGAAGAAGCCGTAGGCGCTCGGACGCGGCGGGGGTAACACGGTGTCCGCTCGGGTAGCAGCGTGCTGCAACCCGCTGCTACCCGAGCGGACGCCGTGTTACCCGGCCCGACGCCGTGTTACCCCAGCACGCGACCCTCAGCGACCACGCCGCGCCCACTCCTCGGCGATCAGCTGATAGGAGCGGACCCGGTCGGCGTGGTCGTGGGTGATGGTCGTGATGACCAGCTCGTCCGCCTCGACGGCGCGCTGGAGGATCTCCAGCTGATCGGCGACCTGCGCAGCCGTGCCGACGAACTGGGTGTCGAGGCGGTCCTGGACCAGAGCCCGGTCCTCCTCGGTCCACTCCCAGGCGCGGGCCTCGTCGGGGGTCGGGAACGGGATGGCGCCCTCGCCGGTGCGGATGGAGCGGACCCACAGGCCGTAGCCGGTGGCGAGCTCGCGGGCTTCCTGCTCGGTCTCGGCGACCACCACGTCGGCGGAGACCGCGACATGGGGCGCGGTCAGGGTGTCGGAGGGCGCGAAGGCGGCGCGGTAGGAGTGCGCTGCCTCGAGGACGCCGGAGGGGTTGACGTGGTAGTTCGTCGCGAACCGGAGGCCGCGCTTGCCGGCCACCTCGGCGCTCTCCCCGCCGCTGCTTCCCAGCACCCACAGCTCGAGCTGGGCGCCCTCGCCGGGGACTACTCTCGCCGGGGTGCCGGCGGCATCCCGGTAGGTGCCTTCGACGAAGGCGAGGATCGTGTCGATCTGCTCGCCGTAGTCGGCGGAGGTCGCCCCGGGCAGCTGCAGGAGCTCCTTCTGGAGCTGGAACCGCGGCGACCCGAGCAGCCCGCTCGGATCGAACTTCGGCGGGACGAGCAGCCCCTCCGGGGTGCGTCCGTCGACCATCTCCACCGGGATGACCGCCGAGCCAGCGGCCCCGGGCCTGCCGCCGGAGCGGCCCAGGCCGAGGTCGATCCGGCCCGGGAAGGCGGCGTCGAGCAGCCCGAACTCCTCGATCGTCGAAAGCGCCGTCCGGTGTCCCATCAGCACCGCGCCGGAGCCCAGCCGGATGCGCGAGGTCGCCGCGCCCAGCAGGGCTAGGACCACGGCCGGCGAGGTGCCGGCGACGCCGGGGTTGAGGTGGTGCTCGGCGACCCAGTAGCGGTGGTAGCCGAAGGACTCGGTCGCCTGCGCGAGCGCGATGGCGTTGCGTACGGCGTCGGGGCCGGAGGCCCCGGAGGACACCGGCACGAGATCGAGGACTGACAGGGGAGTGCGGCTCATCGGTGTGCTCCGATCGTGGGGATGTCCTCGGCCGGGGAGCCCCAGCCCCAGGGCGGGTCGGGGAGGGCGGTCCGCAGCGGGGCGGCCACCTCGGTGGCGAAGAGCTCCAAGCTGTCGCGGTGCTGCTGCTCGGTCAGGCCACTGGCGTCCGCCTGGACGTGGACGACCTGGTGCCCGAAGCGCTCGTGGTAGCGGTGGATCTTCTCGATCACCTGCTGCGGCGACCCGACCAGCGCCGAGGATCTTTCGACGAAGTCCTCCAGGGTTGGGAAGACCGGCTCGAGCCCGAGGCCGGCCTGGAAGGCGAGCTGGCCCTCGAAGACGGGTCGATAGGCGGCGTACGCCTCCTGGCTCGTCCTTGCTACGTAGAGGCCGGCGGTCCCGGCGCCGATCGCGATGTCGGCGGGGTCGTGGCCGTAGGCGACCCAGCGCTCGCGGTAGTGGTCGACCAGCTCGCCGTAGGGCTCGATCGGGTTGGTGACGTTGGCCGAGAACAGCGGGTCGCCGTAGCGCGCGGCGAGGTCGACGGACTCCTTCGAGGTGGCGCTCCCGTGCCACACGCGCACCGGCTGCTGCAGCGGCCGTGGCCACACCTCCGCCTCGACCAGCTCAGGGCGGAAGCGAGGCGAGGCGGTCACGCGATCCTGGCGCCACAGCTTGCGGAAGATCTCGTACGACTCCGCGTTCCGGTCCCACTGGTCCTCCGGCGTCACCCGGAAGAGGTCACGCTGCGCGGAGCCGTTGCCCTTGCCGATGATCAGCTCGAGCCGGCCGCCGGAGAGGTGGTCGAGGGTGGCGTAGTCCTCATAGGCCCGCACCGGGTCCAGCAGCGCCAGCGTCGTCACCGCGGTGAAGAGCCGGATGCGCTGCGTACGGGCGGCGAGGTGGGAGAGGACCACCGTCGGGGAGGAGGAGATGAACGGCCGCTCGTGCCGCTCGCCGACCCCGAACCCGTCGAACCCGAGCTCCTCGGCGAGGACGGCGTTGGTGACGACCTCCTGGAACCTGTCGTACGTCGCCTTCTGCTGCCCCGTCACCGGATCGGGACGATGGACGATGAGCGTGATCGCCAGGAACCTCATCTGGTCGGCTCCCGCAGGCCGAGGTTCTCGCGGAGCGTGGACCCTTCGTAGGCGGTGCGGAAGACGCCGCGCTCCTGGAGCAGCGGGACGACGTGGTCGACGAAGGGCGCCAGGCCGCCGGGGGTGATGTGGGAGACCAGGATGTAGCCGTCGGCGGCGTCGTTCTGTACGTAGGTGTCGATCGTGTCTGCGATCGTCTCCGCCGAGCCGATGAAGCTCTGCCGGCCGGTGACCTCGACGATCGTCTCGCGGGTGCTCAGCCCCTTCGCGCGGGAGATCGCCCGCCAGTGCTCGGCCTGCTCCAACCGGTCGCCGTGCGAACGGGCGCTGGCGCGGCCCTTGGCGATCAGGTCGTCGTTCTCCGAGGGGTCGACCGTGGGGAGCGGGCCGTCGGGGTCGTGATCGGAGAGGTCGCGGTTCCACAGCTGCTCGAGCAGCTTGATCGCGGTCGCGGGGGAGACCTGCTGCAGCCTGATCTCCCGGGCCAGCTCGACGGCCTCGGCGTCGGTGTCGGCGAGCACGAAGGTGGCCGCGGGCAGGATCAGCAGGTCCTCGTGGCGGCGACCGTACTTCTCCAGGCGTCCCTTCACGTCGACGTAGAACCGCTGACCGTCTTCGAGATGGCTGTGCCGCGAGAAGATCGCGTCGGCCTTCTGCGCGGCGAACTCGCGGCCCTCCTCGGAGTCGCCGGCCTGGAAGATCACCGGGCGACCCTGCGGGCTGCGCGGGACGTTGAACCGGCCGCTGATGTCGAACTGCGAGTCGTGGTGCTCGAACGCGCCCGGCGCGGGTGTCGACAGGAAGGCGCCGGAGGTCTTGTCGGCGAGGATCTCGTCGCCCTTCCAGGTGTCCCACAGCCGGATCGCGGCGTCGAGGAACGTCCTGGCCCGCTCGTAGCGCTCGCCCTGCGGAAGGTAGCCGCCGCGCCGGAAGTTCTCGCCGGTGAACGCGTCCCAGGAGGTGACCACGTTCCAGGCGGCGCGCCCGTCGGAGAGGTGGTCCAGGGAGGCGAACTGGCGGGCCACCTCGTAGGGCTCGTTGAAGGTCGAGTTGATCGTGCCGGTCAGTCCGAGATGGTCGGTGACCGCCGCGAGCGCGGCCAGGATCGTGAACGTGTCCGGTCGCCCGACCACGTCGAGGTCGTAGATCTTCCCGGCCTGCTCGCGCAGCCGCAGCCCCTCGGCGAGGAACATGAAGTCGAACAGCCCGCGCTCGGCGATCTGCGCGAACTCCACGAACGAGTCGAACTCGATGTGGCTGCCCGACGCCGGGTCGCTCCACACGGTGGTGTTGTTGACGCCGGGGAAGTGGGCGGCGAGGTGGATCTGCTTCTTCGGCCTGTCGTTGCTGCGCGGCGTGCTCATGCGGGCGTCCCCTCGGTGGTGGCGTAGCGGCTGGTGGGACGCGGCAGACCGAGCGCGCCCCGCAGGGTGGCTTCGGCGTACGCATCGTGGAAGAGCCCGCGCCTCTGCAGCTCGGGCACGAGCCGGCGGGTGATCTGCTCCAGGTCGTCGGGGAGCACCGCCGGCCGCAGCCGGAACCCGGAGAGCCCGGCGGCGTGCCAGGTCGCGAGCAGGTCGGCGAGGCCCTCCGGGGTGCCGGCGAAGACCAGCGCATCCGAGGCGTACGCAGCCTCGGCCGCCTCATCGAGGCGAGCCAGCCGCTCCAGGGCACCCTGCTCGGTCTCGTCGAGGAGGACGACGATGTCACCGAAGACGTGGACCGTCTCGCCACCGCGTCCGGCGGCGTCCTGCGCGGCCCGGATCTCGGCGGTGATCGAGGCGATGTCGGCCGCCGTCCGAGGCGTCACGAACCCGACGTCGGCCGAGGTCCCGACCAGCTCGAACGGCCGGTCGCGGTGGGCGAGGGCGGCCACGACCGGCTGTCCCTGCGGTGGCCGCGGGGTGATCGAGGGCCCCTTCACGTCGAAGTGGAGTCCTTCGAAGTCGATGTAGTGGATCTTGTCCCGGTCGATGAACCGCCCGGTCGCGACGTCGCGGATCTCCGCGTCGTCCTCCCAGGAGTCCCACAGCCGCCGCAGCACCTCGATGTAGTCGGCGGCCTCGGCGAACGCCTCCCGGATCAGCGCCTGCCCTTCGGGGGAGCCGAGGGCGGCGTACGAGATCTCCGGGAACTCACGCCGGCCGAACAGCGCCGCGTCCCGTGGTCGCGGCGCCACCTGCACACGTACGCCGGCCCGGCCACGGCTCACGTAGTCCAGCGTCGCGATCGCCTTGCTGAGATGGAACGGCTCGGTGTGGGTGACGACGGCCGTCGGCACGATGCCGATGCGCCTGGTCAGCGGCGCGATCCGGGAGGCGATCAGCACCGCGTCGAGCCGTCCGCGCACCCGGTCGGTGCGGTCGTCGTCCTCGGTGCCGAACGGTGATTCGGTCTGGATCGAGAGGGAGTCCTCGATCGTGACGAAGTCCAGCAGGCCGGCCTCGGCCTCCTGGACGAGACCGGCCCAGTAGCCGGGTTTCAGCAGATCACCGGGCCGGGCGTTCGGCTCTCGCCAGGCGGCCGGGTGCCACCCGGCGCCGTCGAGGGCTACAGCGAGTCGAAGACGAGATGGGGGCGCACTCATGAGTAAAAGTCTACTGACTTCATCAACTTAGTGTGGAGAGTTTCGGAGGATGGACCGCGCCCGGGGCAGTCCGACGGCCACGAGCAGCGCCGCGACCAGGACCAGGACCGCGTTGACCGCGATCGCCACCTGGAGTGCCCCGAGCGAGGCGACTCCGCCGGCGGCGGTGGCGACTGTGGACATGATCGGGATGCCGAGCGCGATCGCGACCTGCTGGGTCATCATCGCCAGCCCGGTGGCCAGGCCCTGCTCGTGGTCGGTGAGCCCGGAGGTCGCCGCGACCATGAACCCGACGATCGCGGCGACGTGGCCGATGGCGCCGATGAAGTTCATCAGGCCGACGAACCACAGCCAGCCGACCGATGGCCCGATCAGGACGAGTGCGCCGGTGGTGACCGCCTGGATCGCGAGTCCGCCCGCCACGGTGTTGCGTACGCCGAAGGCCTCGATCACCCGCGAGCCGACGGTTCCGCCGATGATCGCGCCTGCCCCCATCGCGACGAGCATCAGGCCGGTCTGCAGGGCGTCGAGGCCGAGGACGTGCTGCAGGTACATCGTCAGCACGAAGACCAGCGACGACTCGAAGGCGAAGGTCGCGAAGCCGGCGATGTTGCCGAAGCCGATGGTGCGGCGGGTGAGGATGTGGAGCGGCACCAGCGGGTGCGGGTGCTTGGACTCGGCCCGCCAGAACGCGACCAGCAGCGCCACCGCGGCGCCGATCGCAGCCAGCCCCCACACGTCGGCGATGCCCGCCTCGCCCAGGCGGGTCGCGCCGTAGACCAGCGCGAGCAGCCCGGACGTCACCAGCACGGCACCCGGGAGGTCGAGCCGCGACCGCTCCCGGTCGGCGGAGTCACGCAGCACGAACGGCGCGACGGCGACCACCAGCAACGCGATCGGTACGTTGACCAGGAACGCCCAGCGCCACGACAGCAGATCGGTGAGTACGCCACCCAGCACCGCCCCGGCGGTGAACCCGGTCGACATCACCACGCTGTTCAGCCCCAGGGCACGCTGCCGTAGCGGCCCCTCCGGGAAGGAGACGGTGAGCAATGAGAGCGCCGCGGGCGTGACCGCGGCGGTCGCGAGGCCCTGGGCTACCCGCGCGGTGAGCAGCAGCTCCGGTGAGGTGGCGACGCCGCCGAGCAGGGAGGCGGCGCCCAGCGCGACCATGCCGATCAGGAAGACCCGCCGCCGGCCGACGTAGTCGCCGATCCGGCCGAAGAGCAGCGTGAACCCGGCCGCGCACAGCGCGAAGGCGGTCGCGATCCACTGCACGTCGGCCTCGGCGAAGCCGAGGCTGGTGCCGACGGTCGGCAGCGCCACGTTGAGGATCGAGAAGTCGACGGTGAGGGTGAACTGGGAGGCGAGCAGCAGCAGGAGCACCAGCAGCTGTCCGCGGGTCATGGCGGCCGGGCGTACGGGCTCGGCCTGGGTAGTGAGGGTCATGACATCAACGCTCTGGCAGATGACGTACGCCAGCCAGACACCTGTCCTGCCACCCACCCGCGTGCCTGTCACTGACAGGGTCAGGAAGAAATCGCCGGCCGGCCGCACTATAGGAACCATGACGACCGAGCTCGGAGAGTTCCTGCGCAGCCGCCGGGCGGCGATCAGTCCCGAGGACGCCGGGCTGGTGTCCTACGGCGCCCGCCGCGTGCCGGGGCTCCGGCGTGAGGAGCTGGCGATGCTGGCCGGAGTCTCGCCGACCTACTACACCCGGCTCGAGCAGGCCGACCACCACAACGCCTCCGACTCGGTGATCGACTCGCTCGCCCGGGCGCTGCGGCTGAGCGCGGAGGAGCACGACCACCTGCGTCGCCTGGCGCGCCCCGGGACCG